>NC_017586.1:3769780-4398076 GCF_000240165.1 Streptantibioticus cattleyicolor NRRL 8057 = DSM 46488 | reverse complement strand
GTCCAGTCGGGGTCGGTCAGGTCGGCGGTGACGAACTCGGCGCGCGGCTCGTCGGCGAAGGTGCCGCGGGCGATGGTGAGCAGCGCCGGGTCGAGGTCGACGCCGGTGGTACGGGCCCCGGGGAACCGCTCGAGGACCCGGCGCGAGATGCTGCCGGTGCCGCAGGCCAGGTCGAGGACGACGGGCGCCGGGCCGGCCAGCGCCTCCACCAGGTCGAGCATGACCCGGAAGCGCTCCTCGCGGTCGGGCAGGTACAGCTCCTGCTGGCGGTCCCAACTGCGCTGCCAGGCCGCCCAGTCGCCGGTGGGCACGGTGGTACCGGTGGTCATGGGTCCTCCAGGGACGTTTCCGGGCAGGGCGGCGCCGGCCGCACTACCCTGTGCCGTAGCCTTGGTAATAGCCTCTTAGGGAGATCGCCCATTACGGCGACCGGTCCCGACCATAGTCCGCCGCGAGTAAGGACCACAAGTGGAACTGGCTTATTACGCCGACTACGCCGTGCGCCTGGTCAACAGCGAGCGGCCCGAACGCGGGGAGGACGGCCTCACCTCCGTCGAGGCGGTACGCGCGCTCTTCGGCAACAGCCAGCAGTCGGCCCGCCGCGCCGGGGAGGCCGACATCACCCGGCTGCGGGCCGTCCGCACCCGGCTGCGCGCGGTCTTCGAGGCCGCCTCCGAGGGCGCCGAGGTACGGGCGGTGGACCTGCTCAACTCACTGCTGCTGGAGTTCCCGGTCAGCCCGCAGATCTCCGGCCACGGCGACCTGGACGCCCAGGGCCGGCCCGACTGGCACCTGCACCTGGCCGACCACGCCACCAACGCCTCGGCCTCCTACGCCGCGACCGCCTGCATGGGCCTGGCCATCCAGCTGACCGACCTAGGCGTGGACCGGCTCGGCATCTGCCAGGCGTCGCCGTGCCGCAACGCCTACATCGACACCTCGACCAACCGGTCCCGGCGCTACTGCTCCGACCGCTGCGCGACCCGCGCCAACGTCGCCGCCTACCGGGCCCGCAAACGCCAGGAGAACGCCCGCCCGGCGGCGGGCGCCCGGCCCGCCGGCTGAGCCGCCGCCGGGCGTTCGACCGCTGCCGCCCGGCCGGTCCGCGGTTGAACGACCGGCGGCCGGCCGGCCGCGCTCAGCGCGCCTTGAGCCGCCGCGTCACCGAACGGTCCGCCCGCACCGGCCGCAGCGCCGAGACCGCCCACCCCAGCGCCGAGCGCACCGAACGCCCCAGCTCCCGCGGCGGCCGGAACCGTCCCAGCGCCTTGGCGACCACCAACTCGTCCGGCACCGTGCCGAACAGCCGGCTGTCGGACTCGGCGAACGGGTTGTCGCCCAGCACCCACCAGCCGCCCTCCCGGCGCTCCACCGCCCGCTTGACGATCAGCAGGTCCTGCTGAAGCGGGTGGCGCAGCACCACCACGTCCCCCGCCCGTACCGGCGCCCCGTACCGGACCAGCAACTGGTCCCCGTGACGAAGCGTCGGCACCATCGAAGGCCCCGTCACCTCGGCCACGCCGTACGGCAGCCTCGCCCCCTGCTCGCGCATCCCGCGCCTCCTGTCGGTTCCTCCACCGGGTCCAGAGTGACACCAGACTTTTGTCCTAAGCACCTGGGGGCACCCGAGAAAACAGGCCCCCCAGGGAGTAATCTCCCACCTGCAAAGACGATCACGAGGAAGGACGGCAATGTTCTCTCGCCTGTTCGCGCCCAAGGTCAAGGTCAGCGCCCACTGCGACCTGCCGTGCGGCGTCTACGACCCGGCCCAGGCCCGTATCGAGGCCGAGTCCGTCAAGGCCATCCAGGAGAAGTACCAGGCCAACGAGGACTCCGACTTCCGCACCCGCGCGGTGGTCATCAAGGAGCAGCGGGCCGAGCTGGCCAAGCACCACGTCTCGGTGCTGTGGAGCGACTACTTCAAGGCTCCGCACTTCGAGAAGTACCCGCAGCTGCACCAGCTGGTCAACGACGCCCTCAAGGCCCTCAGCGCCGCCAAGGGCTCCAACGACCCGGCGACCGGCCAGAAGGCGCTCGACCTGATCGCCGAGATCGACAAGATCTTCTGGGAGACCAAGAAGGCCTGAGCCTTCACCCCGCGGTCTGCGAGGACACCACCTTCACAGACCGCGGTGGCGCACCCGGCCGCCGCGTTCGCCCCGACGAGGGCCTCGCGGCGGCCGGGTGCGGCGTTTCTCCCCTCCGCCCTGGGACAATGGGCCGGTGCCCACCGCTTCGCCGCTCGACGCGCTCGACCCCCGGCTGCCCTCGCCGCTCGTGCCGGTCGAGGACGAGCGCCTGGCGCGTGCCGGGGTGCGGCTGGCGCTCAAGCGGGACGATCTGATCCACCCGAGGATCCCGGGCAACAAGTGGCGGAAGCTGACGCCCAACCTGGAGGCGGCGCGGGCGGCGGGGTACGGGACGTTGCTGACGTTCGGCGGGGCGTACTCCAACCACTTGCGGGCGACCGCAGCGGCGGGCCGGCTGCTGGGGTTGGCCACCATCGGCGTGGTGCGCGGCGAGGAACTGGCCGGCCGGCCGCTCAACCCGAGCCTGGCGCAGGCGGCGGCCGACGGGATGCGGCTGCACTTCGTGGACCGCGCGTCCTACCGGCGCAAGACCGAACCGGCCTTCGTCGACGAGCTGCGCGCCCGCTTCGGCGACTTCCTCGCGCTCCCCGAGGGCGGCAGCAACGCCCTGGCCGCCACCGGCTGCCTGGAGCTCGGCCGTGAACTGCGCGGCCACGCCGACGTGGTCGCCGTCGCCTGCGGTACCGGCGGCACCCTGGCCGGACTCGCCGCCGGGCTCGGCCCGGACGCCCGCGCGATCGGCTTCCCGGTGCTCAAGGGCGGCGGCTTCCTCGCCGACGAGGTGACCCGGCTCCAGCACGAGGCGTTCGGCGGACCACGCGGCGCCTGGACGCTCGACACCCGTTTCCACGGCGGCGGCTACGCCCGCACCACGCCCCGACTGACCGCGTTCGCCGAGGAGTTCGCCGCCCGCCACGGCCTGCTGCCGGAACCGGTGTACGTGGCCAAGATGCTCTACGGGGTCTTCACCCTCGCCGCCGAGGGGGCGTTCGCGCCCGGCACCCGGATCGCGGCGGTCGTCACCGGCTGACCGCCCGGCTCACTCCTCGGGGTGATCGCCGGCCGCCTCCTCCAGGTCGAGCCGGCGCAGCAGGGTGCGCAGCATCTCGTCGTCGATCACCCGGCGGTCCCGCAGCCCCACGAAGACCTCCCGCTCGGCGGCGATCATCTCCCCGCTCAGCCGCCGGTAGGTGGCGTCCGCCGACTCCCCGGTGAGCGCGTTGACCGCGCCGAGCCGTTCCCACACCGCGTTGCGCCGCCGGGCCAGTACGGCGCGCAGCCGGTCGGCGAGGGGCGCGGGCAGCGCGTTCTCGGGGGCGCTCAGCAGCTCCGCCAGGCGCTCCTCGGCGGCCCGGGACGCCTCGTTCTGCGCCTGCGCCTCGATCAGCGTCTCGCGCTGGACGTCCCTGGGCGGCAGCCGCAGCGCCCGTACCACCCACGGCAGGGTGAAGCCCTGGAGCACCAGGGTGCCGATCACGCAGCAGAACGCGAGGAAGAGCAGCAGGTCGCGGCCGGGGAAGGGGGCGCCGGAACGGGTGGTGAGCGGGATCGAGAAGGCCACCGCGAGGGAGACCACCCCGCGCATCCCGGCCCACGAGGTGACGAACGCCTGCGTCCACGGCGGCGCCGGATCACGCCGGGCCCGCCGGGCGCTCAGCCGGCGCGGCAGGTACGTGGCCGGGAAGACCCACACGAACCGCGACCCGATCAACGTGGCCACCAGCACCGCCGCGAACCCCAGCGCCCCGGTCACCCCGGTGCCGCCCAGCCCGCGCAGCACCACCGGCAGCTGCAGCCCGATCAGCGCGAAGACCACCGACTCCAGGACGAACGCCACCATCTTCCACACCGCGGCCTCCTGGAGCCGGGTGGCGAAGTCCACCTGGGAGGAGTGGTGGCCCAGGTAGAGGCCGACCACCACCACCGCGAGCACCCCGGAGGCGCCGACCCGCTCGGCCGCCGCGTAGGCCACGAACGGGATCAGCAGCGAGGTGGTGTTCTGCAGCAGCGGCTCCCGCAGCCGGGTGCGCAGCCAGTGCAGCGGCACCATCAGCACCAGGCCCACCAGCGTGCCGCCGACCGCGGCCAGCAGGAAGTCGCCGACCCCCTGGAGCCAGCCGATCCCCTCCCCCACCGCGGCGGCCAGCGCCACCCGGTAGGCGGTGATCGCGGTCGCGTCGTTGACCAGCGACTCGCCCTGCAGGATGGTCACCGTCCGGGCGGGCAGCCCCACCTTGCGGGCGATCGCGGTGGCCGCCACCGCGTCCGGCGGGGCCACCACCGCGCCCAGCACCATCGCGGCGGCCAGCGGCAGCCCGGGGACGATCGCGTGGGCTACCAGCCCGACGGCGGCGGTGGCGAAGAGCACGTACCCCACCGACAGCAGCGCCACCGGGCGCAGGTTGGCGCGCAGCCCCAGGTAGGAGCTGTCCAGCGCGGCGGTGTGCAGCAGCGGCGGCAGCACGAACGGCAGCACCCAGTGCGGATCGAGGGTGTAGGCGGGCACGCCGGGCACGAAGGAGGCCGCCAGCCCCACGGTGACCAGCAGCAGCGGCGCGGAGACGCCGGTGCGCCGGGCCAGACCGGCCACCGCCGCGCTGCCGGCCACCAGCAGCAGCACCGCGCCACCCAACGACTCGGTCCCCACGGCGCTCCCCCTCGTCCCGGCCTACGCGACCTGCTCCGACCTGCTTGGACGTGCTCCGACGCCAGGTCCTAGCCTAGGAATCATGAGGGACTGCCCGCACCTTCCCGCGCTGCCGGAGCCGGAACCGGCGCCACTGACCGCCACCTGCCCGGAGTGCGAGGCGGCCGGCAGCCATCCGGTGCAGTTGCGGCTCTGCCTCAGCTGCGGTCACGTGGGGTGCTGCGACTCCTCGCCGTACCGCCACGCCACCGCGCACCACGACGCCACCGGGCACCCGGTGATGCGCTCTTTCGAGCCGGGTGAGAGCTGGCGGTGGTGCTACCCCTGCCAGACCCTGGTGTGACACCGGGTGACCGGCGGTCGCCGCCGGGGGTCGCACTCCGTGACCGCGAGCCCTGTCCGGTTGTCGGCGCCGCCGGTTAGCCTTGGCCGCATGATTCGACCCGCGACCGAGGACGACGTCCCCGCCATCCACGCCATGATCCGCGAACTCGCCGAGTACGAGCGGGCGCTGGAGCAGGCGCGGGCGACGCCGGAGCAGTTGCGCGAGGCGCTCTTCGGGGCCGAGCCGGCGGTCTTCGCGCTGATCGCCGAGGAGGAGCCGGAGGGGGTCGCGGCCGGCTTCGCGCTGTGGTTCCGCAACTTCTCCACCTGGACCGGCACCCACGGCGTCCACCTCGAAGACCTGTACGTTCGCCCGGCGGCGCGGGGCCGGGGGCACGGCAAGGCGCTCCTCGCCGAGCTGGCCCGGATCTGCGTGGCGCGCGGCTACGACCGCTTCGAGTGGGCGGTGCTCGACTGGAACGAGCCGTCGATCGACTTCTACCGCTCGGTGGGCGCGGTACCGATGGACGAGTGGACGGTGCAGCGGCTGACCGGTGAGCCGCTGCGGACGCTGGCGGCATCCGCGTCCGGTCCGACCCCTGTCGCTCCGGCCAACCCCGCGATATCTCTTTCGAATTGAGACCGCAAACCCCTGTCACTGTTCGTGCTCATAGGTTTACCATGAGTGACAGCCGCGGGTTCCCGGAACAGGGCCTGCCCGCGGTGACAACCGCGCTTGGTCCGGGCGACACCGGGGCACAGATCGCGATACCGTCCCTGGACGGTACGCATCGCGTGCGACTACTCGGCGTGTACGGACCGTGTACCCGCACCTGACCGTCGCATAACGGCGGCGGGTGGGGCAGGCGTTCAAGTTCAACCACCGTGTGCCACCTTGGAGGTGAGGGTGTCCCAGATCGCAGGCGAGCCCGGGTCGAAGGACTTCGTGGAGGTCCGGCTGCCCGCGGCGGGTGCCTACCTCTCGGTACTGCGGACGGCCACCGCCGGACTCGCAGCCCGATTGGACTTCACCCTCGACGAGATCGAAGACCTGCGCATCGCCGTCGACGAGGCTTGCGCCATCCTGCTCCAGCAGGCCGTTCCCGGCAGTGTGCTCTCGTGCGTCTTCCGCCTGGTCGAGGACGCCCTGTGGGTGACCGTCTCGGCGCCCACCACCGACGGCCGCGCCCCGGAGCGCGACACCTTCGCCTGGACGGTGCTCTCCGCCCTGGCCGGGGAGGTCGACTCCGCCGTGGCCGAGGACAACACGGTCAGCATCAGCCTGCACAAAAAGCGCGGCGCCGGCCCTGGACAGTCGTGAGGTCCCCAGATGCAGGAAGCCCTCAGGTTCCACTACTTCCGCAAGTCAGGCCCCGGGAGGGGCCGGTGCGGCCCGGCGCCCGCCAGGGGCGGTGACCGCGCGGACACGCCCGCCACGCACGGAACGGGGGAACGTCGTGACCGCTGAATCCTCCCGGGAGCTGGCCACCGAGCCGGCCCCGAGCGGCGTCCCCGAGCCCGCCGCCGTCCGGCGGGCCGGCCCCGCCGGACGCGGGGCCGCCGTTCCCGCCCAGGCCGCCGCCCGGCGGCACCCGCCGCGGCACCGCCCGGTGCCGCACATCGACGCTACGGACGCGCTGGAACAGGCGGACCCCATGGAGCGTGACCAGCACGGCCCCGGGGTGGACGAGCAGCCGCCGCGCGAGCACGGCCGCCACCCCCGCGCCACGGTGGCCGGCCACGGCTCACGCGGCCCGGCCGGCCACGCCCACGACACCGGCGACCATCCCGGCACGGCCACCGCCGCGCCGGACCGCACCGGGGCGCGCGCCCTGTTCATCGAGTTGAGCACGTTGCCCGAGGGCTCCCCGGAGCGCGCCGAGCTGCGCAACCGGCTGGTCCAGATGCATCTGCCGCTCGTGGAGCACCTGGCCCGCCGGTTCCGCAACCGGGGCGAGCCGCTGGACGACCTCACCCAGGTCGCCACCATCGGCCTGATCAAGTCGGTGAACCGTTTCGACCCGGAGCGCGGCGTGGAGTTCTCCACCTACGCCACGCCCACCGTGGTCGGGGAGATCAAGCGCCACTTCCGGGACAAGGGGTGGGCGGTCCGCGTGCCGCGCCGCCTCCAGGAGCTGCGGCTGGCGCTCACCACGGCCACCGGGGAGCTCTCCCAGGCGCACGGCCGCGCCCCGACCGTGCACGAGCTCGCCGAGCATCTGAAGATCTCCGAGGAGGAGGTGCTGGAGGGGCTGGAGTCGGCCAACGCCTACAGCACGCTCTCGCTGGACGTGCCCGACACCGACGACGAGTCGCCCGCGGTGGCCGACACCCTGGGCGCCGAGGACGACGCGCTGGAGGGCGTGGAATACCGGGAATCGCTCAAGCCTTTGCTGGAGCAGTTGCCGCCGCGGGAGAAGAAGATCCTGCTGCTGCGCTTCTTCGGCAACATGACGCAGTCGCAGATCGCCCAGGAGGTGGGCATCTCCCAGATGCACGTCTCCCGGCTGCTGGCCCGCACCCTGGCCCAGCTGCGCGACCGGCTGCTGGTCGAGGAGTGATCCGCCGGCGGCCCGCAGTGCCGAGCCGCCGGCCCCGCCTCACCGCCGGGGTTCGGCGGTACGGCGTCCGATGCCGAGCGCGTCGGTCGCCGCCGGGTTGACCAGCAGCACCAGTTCCGCCACGGCGACCACGGCCACGCCCACGGCGACGACGAGCAGCGCCGTGTTGGCGTGCGCCATGGTCCAGGCGACGGGCAGCGCGATCAGCTGGATGATCAGCACGGGCCCCCGGCTCCAGCGGCGCGCCTTGACCAGCCCGTAGGCGGCCACCAGCGGCAGCGCGGCCAGCACCAGCACGGTCAGCCCGCCCATCGTCGCGCCCTGGCGGTCCGCCGGGTGGCCGAGGAGACCGAGGACGAGCAGCCAGACCCCGGCCACGGCCAGGCCCGCCCCCTCCAGTGCGGCCAGGGCAGCGGCGGCGGTCAGCCGGCGTGTCCGGTGGCCGGCCGCCGCCGCCTGGTCCGCCGGGTTCCCCGTCTCGTTGCCGCCCCGGGCCGCCGCGGGTCCGGAGCCGGTCTTCTGCTTGGCGCTCACCTTGGCAGGGTAGCCCGCCCGGGCCCCGGGGCCGGGGCGCGGCCGGGTACCGATGGGTAGGTACCCTTCCTCTCATGCGCGCGCTTCTCGTGGTCAACCCGAAGGCCACCACCACCGGGGCGCGGACCCGTGACGTGCTGATCCACGCGCTGGCCAGCGATCTGAAGCTGGAGGTGGCCTCCACGGAGTACCGCGGCCACGCCCGCGACCTCGCCCGCCGGGCCGCCGAGGGCGGCGAGGTGGAGCTGGTGGTGGCGCTCGGCGGGGACGGCACCGTCAACGAGATCGTCAACGGGCTGCTGCACCACGGCCCCCGCGCGGAGCTGCCCCGGCTCGCGGTGGTCCCCGGCGGCAGCACCAACGTCTTCGCGCGCGCCCTCGGCCTGCCCAACGACGCGGTGGAGGCCACCAGTCTGCTGCTGGACGCGCTGCGCCAGGGCAGCGAGCGCTCGGTCGGCCTCGGACTGGTGCGCGGCACCCCGGGCACCCCGGACGAGGGGGTGCCGGCCCGCTGGTTCACCTTCTGTGCCGGCTTCGGCTTCGACGCGGGCGTGGTGGGCCGGGTGGAGCAGCAGCGGGTGCGCGGCAAGCGGTCGACGCACTCGTTGTACGTACGGCAGACCGTCCGCCAGTTCCTGGGCGAGCCCAACCGCCGGCACGGCACCGTCACGCTGACCCAGCCGGGCGCCGATCCGGTGGCCGACCTGGTGCTGGCGATAGTGTGCAACACCTCGCCGTGGACGTTCTTCGGCAACCGTCCGGTGTACGCCTCGCCGCGTGCCTCGTTCGACACCGCGCTCGACGTGCTGGCGCTCTCCCGGCTCTCCCCGTCGGCGGTCGCCCGGCACGCCACCCAGTTGCTGCGTTCGACCCCGGAACGCGGACCGCGTGGAAAGCACGTCGTATCGCTCCACGATCTCACCGACTTCACCTTGCAATCACAGGTGCCGCTGCCTTTTCAGGTGGACGGTGACCACCTCGGGCTGCGCACAAGTGCGACCTTCACAGGTGTACGCCGTGCACTGCGTGTGATTGTGTGAGTGGTAGGGCCCAAAGTCCTTTCACTCGAACGTTTAGCCTCCGTTGCACCCCATGGAAGTACGGCTGTGACCGAGGCGACACCGAAGAATCAAAAAAAACTTTCCGGAAGGGGTTGTATCCGCCGCCCAGGTTTGCGAGTCTCTTCTTGGCGATCGGGACGGCCCCCTTCCGGACCCCCTTGAGAGCCCGAATCCTCCTTCACCCCCCGCGGTCGCGCCAGGGAACCTGGCTGTCGACCGATGTCGTGTCGAAGGATTCGTGAAAGCGTTCACATTCACAAGCAACGTGCCAGCAACACACCAGGAGTTGGAGCAGACATGGACTGGCGTCACCGCGCCGTTTGCCGCGAAGAAGACCCCGAGCTCTTCTTCCCGATCGGCAACACCGGTCCTGCGCTGCTGCAGATCGAGGAAGCCAAGGCCGTCTGCCGTCGCTGCCCCGTGATGGAGCAGTGCCTGCAGTGGGCACTGGAGTCCGGGCAGGACGCCGGTGTCTGGGGTGGCCTCAGCGAGGACGAGCGTCGTGCGATGAAGCGCCGCGCCGCCCGCAACCGGGCGCGCAACATCAGCGCCTGACGCCCGCCGCCCCTTCGTGCTTGGGTCCGCCGTGAGGCGGGCCCGTGGGCGCCCCGCCGCCGTACACCACACGTACGGAACGGAGCGTCTTCCCCCGAGCCGCAGCGCGCGGACCCCTTGGTCCGCGTAAGCCGCAGACAAAAGCACAGGCAGTAGGCAACAGCCCCGGTCGACGAGGTCGACCGGGGCTCGATGCTGTCCGGGGCCGGTCACCGGCCGACCCGGGCGGCTACTTCAGCGGCTCCACCGGGATGTCGAGGAGCACCCGGGCCCCGCCCAGGTCCCCCGGCACCATGTCGAAGGTACCGCCCAGCTCCCCCACCACCAGGGTGCGCACGATCTGGAGGCCGAGGTTGCCGGCCCGCTGCGGGTCGAACCCCTCCGGCAGCCCGCGGCCGTCGTCCTCGATGGTGATCAGCAGCCGTTCCGGGCCGCGCGCGGCGGTGACCTCCACGGTGCCGCGCCGGGCCGGGCCGAACCCGTGCTCCAGGGCGTTCTGCAACAGCTCGGTGAGGACCATCGACAGCGGGGTGGCGGTCTCCGCGGTGAGGATGCCGAAGCGTCCGGAGCGGTTGGCGGTCACCCGGCCCGGGGAGAGTTCGGCGACCATGGCGATCACCCGGTCGGCGATGTCGTCGAAGGCCACGCGCTCGTCCAGGTTCTGCGAGAGCGTCTCGTGGACGATCGCGATCGAGCCGACCCGGCGCACCGCCTCCTCCAGGGCGCCGCGGGCCTTGTCGGAGTCCATCCGGCGGGCCTGGAGCCGCAGCAGCGCGGCCACCGTCTGGAGGTTGTTCTTCACCCGGTGGTGGATCTCCCGGATGGTGGCGTCCTTGGTGATCAACTCCCGTTCCCGGCGCCGCAGTTCGGTGACGTCGCGCAGCAGCACCAGGGAGCCGATGCGGGTGCCCTTGGGCTTCAGCGGGATCGCCCGCAGCTGGATGATGGCGTCGTTCCCCTCCACCTCGGTCTCGCGCGGCGCCCAGCCGCTGGCGAGCTTGGCCAGCGCCTCGTCCACCGGGCCGCGGGACGGCGCGAGGTCGGCGGTGGTCTGGCCGAGGTGGAGGCCGACCAGGTCGGTGGCGAGGCCGAGCCGGTGGTACGCGGAGAGGGCGTTGGGGCTGGCGTACTGCACCACGCCGTCGGCGTCCAGCCGGATCAGCCCGTCGCCGGCCCGCGGGGAGGCGTCCATGTCGACCTGTTCGGCGGGGAACGGGAAGGAGCCGGCCGCGATCATCTGGGCCAGGTCGGAGGCGCTTTGCAGATAGGTCAGCTCCAGCCGGCTCGGGGTGCGCACGGTGAGCAGGTTGGTGTTGCGGGCGATCACCCCGAGCACCCGGCCGTCCCGGCGCACCGGGATCGACTCCACCCGCACCGGCACCTCCTCGCGCCACTCCGGGTCGCCCTCGCGCACGATGCGCCCCTCGTCCAGCGCCGCGTCCAGCATCGGCCGCCGGCCGCGCGGCACGAGGTGGCCGACCATGTCGTCCTGGTAGGAGGTGGGGCCGGTGTTGGGCCGCATCTGGGCCACCGAGACGTACCGGGTGCCGTCCTTGGTCGGCACCCACAGCACCAGGTCGGCGAAGGAGAGGTCGGAGAGCAGCTGCCACTCGGAGACCAGCAGGTGCAGCCACTCGAGATCGGAGTCGTCGAGCGCGGTGTGCTGGCGTACGAGGTCGTTCATGGAGGGCACGTTGCGAGCGTACCCGCGTCGGACGTGCACTTTCGCGCGTGTGTTCACCCGGGCTCCGGTCGGCGGTGGCGCTCGCCGCGGGCCGCGGCGCCGGGAAGGGACCCTCAGCCCTTCCGGCACCGCAGCCCGGAGCTGCCGTCGGCGCCGGTACCCGAGCGGTGTGCGGTCCGCGCGGCCGGTGGTGCCGACTGAAGTGGGGACCCGGTGCCGTCAGGGCAGAGAGCACCGCGTCCCGTCCGTCCTCCTGTGCGGGGAGGGCGGGGTTCAAGGCTACCGGGAAATCCCCCGGATGCCGCCGTCGTCGTCCACCCATTGTGGACTAGACCATTCCCGGTTGTCTACGCCCCGGGCGTACTCGCTCCGCCGCCCGGCCGCGCCCGAGGCGGCGGAGGCCGAGTCGACACCGCGCCGGTGAACGGCGAAGGTCCCCCGTCCAGCCGGACGGGGGACCTTCGGTGACGTACGGGCGGCTGCCCGGTCAGCGGGTCTCGGTGACCTTGGCCAGGGCGCGCGGGGCGTCCGGGTCCTGGCCGCGGGCGATGGTGACCTCGTAGGCCAGCAGCTGCAACGGGATGATCTCCAGGATCGGCTGCACCTCCTCGGCCACCCCGGCGGTGGGCAGTACGAAGCCCGCCGAGGCCGCCTCGACCTGGGCCTGGCTGCCGATGACCACCAGGTCGGCGCCGCGCCCGCGCAGCCGGTCGAGCACCGGCTGGAGCGCCTGGCCGCCCTTGCCCTCGGTGACGATGGCGATCACCGGGGAGACGTTGTCGACCATGGCCAGCGGACCGTGCAACAGGTCGGCGCCGGAGAAGGAGAGCGCCGGTATGTAGCTGGTCTCCATCAGCTTCAGCGCCGCCTCCTTGGCGGTGGGGTAGCCGTAGCCGCGGGAGGTGAGCACCAGCCGTTCGGCGAACCGGTAACGGGCGGCGAGCGTGCGCACCTCGTCCTGCCGGGCCAGGATCTGCTCGGCCAGCTCCGGCAGCACCTTGGCGGCCGAGCCGTCCCCGCCGCGCAGCCCCTCCACGAACAGGTAGAGCGCGAGGAGTTCGGCGGTGTACGTCTTGGTGGCCGGCAGCGCCTTCTCCGGGCCGGCCAGGACGTCGATGTGGAACTCGGAGACCTCGGCCAGCGGGGAGCCGGCGTTGTTGGTGACCGCCAGCGTGATCGCGCCGGCCTCCCGGGCGGCCTTGGTGGAGGCCACCAGGTCGGGCGAACCGCCGGACTGGCTGACCGTGATCACCAGCACGTCGGTCAGGTCGGGCTGGGCGCCGTAGGCCGTGGTGGTGGACATCGAGGTCAGGCCGGCCGGCTTGCCCAGCAACACCTCGATCAGGTACTTGGCGTACAGCGCCGCGTTGTCGGAGGTGCCGCGCGCGGTGAGCAGCACGAACCGCGGGTTGCGGGCCGCGACCTGCTCGGCGACCCGGCGGATGTGCGGGGCGCCCTCGTCGAGGATGCGGCGCAGCACCGCGGGCTGCTCGGCCATTTCGCCGGACATGATCCGGCCCGGCACGTGTTGCGGCTGGGTCGGAGTCGGGGCGGACATGCGTTGGGCCTCCAGGCTGTGTCGTCTACGCGAAAGGGTCAGCGACCGGCGTCCTTGCCGGCGATGACTTCCGCGGCTGCCCGCCCGCACACGCGCGCCGCGCCGTGGGTCGCGATGTGCAGCGCTCCGAGCGGAGGTGCCTGCGGCACGCCCATCTCCACGACGACGGCATCCGGCCTGGCGGCCAGCAGGGCGTGCACGGTGTCAGCCATCCACCGGTGCCGGTGGATGTCGCGAACCACGATGACGATCCTACGGTCCGCCGCCGACCGGAGCACATTTGCCACCAAGGCGGGCAGACCGCTTGCCGCCAGGTCGGCCTCCCGGTACGTGGCGGTGGCCGTCCCGGGCAGCAGCCGGGCCAGCTCGGCGCCGACCCCCCACGGCGTCACGTCGCCCACCGCGATGTTGGCCACCGGGGTGAGGGCGGCCACGTGGACCGGTCCGCCGGGCGCCGGAGGCTCCCCGGCCCGGGTGATCCGCAGTGCCCGGCGGGCCGCGGTGAGCCCGATCTCCGGGTCGGCGGCCACCGCGGCGCCGGCCTGGCGGCGGGCCCAGGCGCCCAGCGCGCGGACCCGGGCGGCGGCGTCGGCGAGGCGCTCCTCGGCCAGCTCACCGCCGCGTACCGCGGCCACCAGGGCGTCCCGCAGCCGCAGCACCGTCCCCTCGTCGGCGAGGCCGCCGCCCACGCAGATGGCGTCGGCGCCCGCGGCGAGCGCCAGCACGGTGCCGCGTTCGATGCCGTAACGGGCCGAGATGGCGGCCATCTCCACCGCGTCGGTGGCGATCAGCCCGTCGAAGCCGAGGCCGCCGCGGTCGGCGGGGGCGCGCAGCAGACCGGTCAGGGCGGCCGGGCTGAGCGTGGCGGGCAGGTCGGGGTCGAGCGCGGGGAGCAGGATGTGGGCGCTCATCACGGCCTTGCTCCCGGCGGCCACCGCGGCGCGGAACGGGACCAGTTCGCGGGCGTGCAGCGTGGCCAGGTCGGCGTCGACGCGCGGCAGGTCGTGGTGGGAGTCGACGTCGGTGTCGCCGTGGCCGGGGAAGTGCTTGGTACAGGCGGCCACCCCGGCCTCCTGGAGCCCCTGGACGTAGGCGGCGGTGTGCCGGGCGACCAGCGCGGGGTCGGCGCCGAAGGAGCGCACCCCGATGACGGGGTTGCCGGGGTCGGAGTTGACGTCGGCGGAGGGCGCCCAGTCGAGGTTGACCCCGCACGCGGCGAGCCGGCGGCCGAGTTCGCGGGCGACCGCCCGGGTCAGCCCGGGGTCGTCCACCGCGCCGAGGGCGTGGTTGCCGGGGAAGGAGGAGCCGGTGGAAGCCTCCAGCCGGGTGACGTCGCCGCCCTCCTCGTCGGCCGCCACGATCAGCTCCGGGGACTCGGCGCGCAGCCGGGCGGTGAGCGCGGTCACCTGCTCGGGGCTTTCGATGTTGCGGGCGAACAGGGCGACCGAGCCCAGCCCCTCGCCGAGCCGGCGCAGCACCCAGTCGGGCGGGGTGGTGCCGGTGAAGCCGGGCTGGAGGACGGCGAGCGCGTCGCGGGTGAGGGTGGCGGGCGCCGTGGTGGTCATCCCTTCACCGCCCCGGCGGTCAGCCCGCCCACCGCCTTGCGCTGGAGCACCAGGAAGACCACGACCACCGGCAGGGTGAACAGGGTGGAGGCGGCCATGGTGGCCCCCCAGTCGTTGCCGAAGTTGGTCTGGAACTCGGTCAGCCACAGCGGGAGCGTCTGGCCGTTGTCCTTGTTGAGGATGAGCACCAGCGGGAACTCGTTCCAGGCGGTGATGTAGCCGAACAGCGAGGTGGACATCAGCCCCGGGGCGAGCAGCGGGAAGACCACCCGGAAGAACGCCTGCCGGCGGGTGCAGCCGTCCACCAGCGCCGACTCCTCCAGTTCCTTGGGCACCGCGGCGATGAAGCCGCGCAGCGTCCAGACGGTGAGCGGCATCACCATCATCATGTAGAAGAGGATCAGCGGTACCAGGCTGTTGAGCTGGTCCTGCTCACGCACGATCATGTACACGGAGATCGTCATGACCTCCCAGGGCGCCATCTGGGCGACCATGATCATCAGGATGAACGCCTTGCGGCCCCGGAACCGCATCCGGGCCAGCGCGAAGGCGGCCAGCATGGAGACGATCAGCGACAGCAGCACCGCGCCGAGGGTGACGGTGAAGCTGTTGCGCACCAGCGTCCAGAAGCCGGCCGCGTGCACGGCCTTGGTGAAGTGCGCCAGCGTGCCGTCGAAGGGCACGAAGACCGGGGTCTTGCTGATGATGTCCAGGTCCGGCTTGAACGCCGTGGTGACCATCCAGTAGACCGGGAAGGCGAAGAAGACGAAGAGGACGACGGCTGCGGTGTTGCTCCAGACGCGTCCGGCCGTTGCACGCCTCACAGCTCGTCCTCCTGCTTCAGAATGATCCGGAAGTAGTAGGCCATCAGCGCCAGCAGGATCAGCATGGTCAGCGTGGAGATCGCCGCGCCCATGCCGAAGTGCTGGTTGCCGACGCCCTGGATGAAGGCGTAGACGGGCAGGGTCTGGGTGCTGCCCGCGGGTCCGCCCGCGTTGAGCGCGTACACCTGGGTGAACGCCTTGAAGACCCAGATGATCTCCAGGAACGTGGTCGACAGGAAGAACGGCTTGAGGATCGGGTAGGTCACCGAGCGGAACGTGCGCCAGGGGCCGGCGCCGTCCATCCGGGCCGCCTCGAAGATCTCGTGGGAGACCGTGGTCAGCCCGGCGTAGAGGTTGAGGGCGACGAACGGGATCGACTGCCAGACCACCATCAGGGTGATCACGGCGAACGTGGAGAACTGGTTGCCGAGCCAGTTGTAACCGGCCATCGAGTGCCAGCCGAGCTGCGCCAGGCACCAGTTGACCACGCCGTACTGGGTGTCGAAGAGCCACTGGTAGACGGTGGTGCCGGCGACGAACGGCATGGCCCAGGCGAGCGTCAGGCCGGTCGACAGCAGCAGCCGCATCCGTCGGCCGAGCCGGTTCAGCAGCAGCCCGACCAGGGTGCCGCCGCCCATGATCAGCGCCACGTTGGCGATGGTGAAGAGCACCGAGCGCAGCGTGGTGTGCCAGAACTCGCCGCTGGTGAGCTGGTCGGTGTAGTTGCTGAACCCGGTCCAGTCGGTGGTGTGCTGGATGAGCTGGAAGGCGTTGAGGTTCTGGAAGGAGATGACGAGGTTGCGCACCACCGGGTAGACCAGCAACGCGGCGGTGGCCAGCAGCGCGGGCAGGATCAGCAGGTACGGCGCGCCGCGGCCGGCCGCCGGGGTCCGGGCCGGCCGGGGCCGCCGCTGGTCGGCGGGGGGAGCGGCCGGCGTGCTCCGCCCGGGCGGACGCGCCGGCGTCCGGGTTGTCTGCGCAGCCATGCCTGTGTCTTCCTCCCGCGCTGCGTTACGTGTGGTTCACCGTCGGGCGGGGCGGCGCGGTGCCGCCCCGCCCGGCTGGGGTCACTGCTTCTGGCTCAGCCGCTTGTTGACCTCGGCGTCGGCCGCCTTGGCCGCGGCGGCCGGGTCCTGGCCCTGGAGGACGGCGGTCATGAAGAGCGACTTGATCGGGTTGGGGGTGTTCTCCACGTTGCCCCACTCCGGGATCAGCGGCGTGGTGCCGCCGCCCGCCGAGGCGGTGGCGGCGGCGGTGGCGAAGGGGTTGCCGGTCAGGTTGGAGTCGAGCGCCGTCTTGTTGGGGATGACGCCGCCTTCCTTGGCCAGCTCCCCCTCGAACTGGTCGGACAGCGCCAGCTTGAGGAACTTCTTGGCCAGGTCGGCGTTCTTGCTGGCCTGGGCGATGGCGAGGTTGGAGCCGCCGAGGAAGACCTTGGCGGGCTTGTCGGCGGTCTTGCCCGGGATCGGGAAGTAGCCGATCTCGTCCTTGAGCTTGGGGTTCTTGGCGACGGCGCCGGCCGCCTCCCAGCCCAGGCCGATGAAGGCGCCGACGTCGCCCTTGGCGAAGACGTCGGACTGCTGCGGGGTGGCCTCGTCCTTGTCCTTGGGCGCGGTGCCCAGGGCGTTGAGCTTCTTGTAGAGGTTGACGGCGTCGGCGGCCTGCGGGCTGCCGAGGTTGGAGACGTACTTGTCGCCGTCCTTCTTCACCAGGTCGGCGCCGGCGTCCAGCAGCATGCCGTCGAAGGCGTACCAGTTCTGGCCGGGCAGGTAGAGGGCGTCGGCGGTGCCCTTGGACTTGATGGTCTCCAGGTCCTTGACGAATTCGTCCTGGGTCTTGGGGACGTCCTTGATGCCGGCGTCGGACCAGATCTTCTTGTTGTAGATCACCACGCGGCCGGTGACCCACCAGGGGGCGGCGAACTGCTTGCCCTGGAAGACGGCGGAGGCGTTGATCGCCGGCACCCAGTCGTTGCCGCCGAGGCCGGCCTTGTCACCGCTGAGGTCCATCAGACCGCCGGTGGCCGCGTAGTACGGGGTCTGGGTGTTGCCGATCTCCACCACGTCCGGCGGGTTGGACTCCGACAGCGCGGTGGTCAGCTTCTGCTGGATGCCGTCCCAGACCTGGACCTTGACGTCCACCGTGACGCCGGGGTTCTGCTTTTCGAAAGCGGCGGTGATGTCCTTGGTCCAGCCGGGCGGGTTGGAGCCGCTCATCACCCATACGGTCAGCTTCTTGCCGCCGCCGGAACCGGATGCCTTGTCCTTGCCGTCGCTGGAGCCACAGGCGGCCACCGATACTGCCATCGCCGCGACGGCTACCGCCGCGAGGAGCTTGCGCTTCACGTCACCCTCCTCAGGATGCACCGGAAACTCCCCCCACCGCCCGAATACCGCCACCGCAACTCGTACGGGTACGCGTCCTGCCCGTGGGTCTGGGATGTGGTCTTTAATGGTTTAGACCAGTAACCCGGAGCTTGGCCTAGACCTTTAGGGGTGTCAAGGGTGTATAAGAGCGACAGGGAAGTCCGTTATCGGACCGACACCTGGCCCGGGAAAGCCGCCCACGGCTAGGTGCGCGGGTCGGCCCATGCCACCATTACAGCCGCCCTCCGGGCCCGAGCGGGCCGGCAGGGCCCAGGACGGAGGAGCCGGTGACGTCAGAACGGACGGAGCAGGCGGAAGGCGAGTCGGGAGAGCGGGCGATGGACAGCGACGGGGGCGCCGGGGCACCGGCGACGGAGACGGGCGAGACCACCACGGGCGGGAACGGTACCCGCACCGCGCGGGTGCCGAAGTACTACCGCCTGAAAAAGCATCTGCTCGACATCACCCAGACCATGCCGCCCGGCACCCCCGTACCGCCCGAGCGCACGCTGGCCGCCGAGTTCGACACCTCGCGCACCACGGTCCGCCAGGCCCTCCAGGAGCTGGTGGTCGAGGGCCGGCTGGAACGCATCCAGGGCAAGGGCACCTTCGTCGCCAAGCCCAAGGTCGCCCAGGTGCTCCAACTGACCTCCTACACCGAGGACATGCGGGCGCAGGGCCTGGAGCCCACCTCCCAACTGCTGGACATCGGGTACGTCACCGCCGACGACCGGCTCGCCGGGCTGCTGGACATCAAGGCCGGCGGCCGGGTGCTGCGGATCGAACGGCTGCGGCTGGCCAACGGCGAGCCGATGGCCATCGAGACCACCCACCTGTCCGCCAAGCGCTTCCCGGCGCTGCGCCGCAACCTGGCCAAGCACACCTCGCTGTACGCGGCGCTCGCCGAGGTCTACGGGGTCCGGCCGGCCGAGGCCGAGGAGACCATCGAGACCTCGCTGGCCACCCCGCGCGAGGCCGGGCTGCTCGGCACCGACGTCGGCCTGCCGATGCTGCTGCTCTCCCGGCACTCCCTGGACACCACGGGCGAACCGGTGGAATGGGTGCGCTCGGTCTACCGCGGCGACCGCTACAAGTTCGTCGCCCGGCTGCGCCGTCCGGACTGACGTTCCCAACGTCCCTCCCCAGGGCCACCGTTGGCCGGATCGTTTCCGTACCGATATGCGGACAGGTGGTGACGGTGACCTGGACACTGGCCTAGATTTCGAGCGCGTCACGTGGTCTTCCGCGTGGCGAAAACCACTTGCCGAAGTCTTCCGCCGACGTCCGCACGGTCCGGCCGAGCCACGGGGAGCCGCCATGACGAAACCGCCGCCGACGACGAGGCCGGTCATCACCCCGTCCCGGGTGGTGGCCGGCGTCTGCCTGGTCCTGCCGTTCGTGGCGATGCTGTGGGTGGGCTCCTACGCCCGGGTGACGCCGGCGCTGCTGGGCATCCCGTTCTTCTACTGGTACCAGATGGCCTGGGTGATCGTCTCCGCCGGGCTGACCTCGACCGCCTACCTGCTGGTGCGGCGCGAGGAGCGGGCGCGCAAGGGGGACGGCCGGTGAAGCACGGGGTCAACGGCGTCGCGCTGGGCGTCTTCGTCTTCTTCTTCCTGCTCGTCACCGTCCTGGGCTTCCTCGCCGCCCGCTGGCGGCGCGCCGCCGACGCGCACAGCCTGGACGAATGGGGGCTGGGCGGACGCAGCTTCGGCACCTGGATCACCTGGTTCCTGCTCGGCGGCGACCTGTAAACTGCGTACACCTTCGTGGCGGTGCCGGCGGCGGTCTACGCGGCCGGCGCCTCGGGGTTCTTCGCGGTGCCGTACACCATCCTGGTCTACCCGCTGATCTTCTGCTTCCTGCCGCGGCTGTGGTCGGTCTCGCACCGGCACGGCTACGTCACCCCGTCGGACTTCGTGCGCGGCCGGTACGGCTCCAAGGGTCTGTCGCTGGCGGTGGCGGTCACCGGGCTGCTGGCCACGATGCCGTACATCGCGCTCCAACTGGTGGGCATCCAGGCGGTGCTGGACGTGATGGGGGTGGGCGGCGGCGCCTCGTCCAACTGGTTCGTCAAGGACCTGCCGCTGCTGATCGCCTTCGCGGTGCTGGCCGCCTACACCTACTCCTCCGGGCTGCGCGCGCCGGCGCTGATCGCCTTCGTCAAGGACGCGTTGATCTACATCGTCATCGCGGTGGCGATCATCTACATCCCGATCCGGCTCGGCGGCTTCTCGCACATCTTCCACACCGCCGGCGAGACGCTCGCCAAGGTCAACCCGGCCACCGGCAAACCCCGCGGGGAGCTGGCCAGCGGGCCCAAGGCGCAGTGGGCGTACGGCACGCTGGCGCTCGGCTCGGCGCTGGCGCTGTTCATGTACCCGCACTCGATCACCGCCACCCTCTCCAGCCGCAGCCGCAACGTGGTGCGCCGCAACACCACGATCCTGCCGCTGTACTCGCTGATGCTGGGGCTGCTGGCGATGCTGGGCTTCATGGCGATCGCGGCCGGCGTGGGCAAGGGCGTCAAGGGCTACAACGGCCAGCTCGCCATCCCCCAGCTCTTCCTGGACATGTTCCCGTCCTGGTTCGCCGGGGTGGCCTTCGCCGCGATCGGGATCGGCGCGCTGGTGCCGGCGGCCATCATGTCCATCGCCGCGGCCAACCTGTTCACCCGCAACGTCTACAAGGACCTGATCAAGCCGGACGCCACGGCCGCCCAGGAGACCAAGGTCTCCAAGCTGGTCTCGCTGGTGGTCAAGGTCGGCGCGCTGATCTTCGTGCTCACCATGGACAAGACGGTGGCCATCAACTTCCAGCTGCTGGGCGGCATCTGGATCCTGCAGACCTTCCCGTCGCTGGTGGCCGGGTTGTACACCCGCTGGTTCCACCGCTGGGCGCTGCTGGCCGGCTGGGCGGTCGGCATGGTCTACGGCACCTGGGCGGCCTGGTCGGTGGCGAGCCCGACGCAGAAGCACTTCGGCGGCAGCTCCAAGCTGATCCCGGGCATCGGGCAGATCGGCTACATCGGCATGACGGCGTTCGTGCTCAACGTGGTGGTCGCGGTGGTCCTCACCGTGGTGCTGCGGGCGGTCGGGGCACCGGACGGCGCCGACGAGACCACCCGGGACGACTACACCGCCGACATCGGCGACCCCGGCGTCCAGCAGGAGCGTCCGCTGGCCCCGGCCGGCCACTGACCCCACGGCCGCGGCCGGCCCCGCACGGGCCGCCGTACCCCGACGCACCGGGGTACGGCGGCCCGTCGGCGTTCGGGGACGAGTACCCCAGCACGCCCCGGACACTACATCTAGGGCCGCGCAAACGGACCCGGCACTAGATGTATGCTCATCACCGCTGCTGTCGCAGGGGAACCCGGTGAGATTCCGGGACTGCCCCGCAACGGTGTCCCGGCGTGCCCGACGCGCCGGAGAAGTCCGAGTACCTGCCGGCAGCGCCACTTCGGGCTGCTCCGAAGGGGCAACAGATGTCCGGGCCTCGCGGGTTGGGTCTGCGGACGTGACGCGGCCTGCCCTGCCCTGTCTGCGGCATGCCGTACGCGGCCGTGGTCCCGCTCGCAACGGGGCCGCCGCGTACGAGGAGACCGCCGTGACCATCGCTCCCGCAGACCCCGCGTCAGCAACCGCCGTTCCGCCGGACGAGCCGGGCACCGCGCTGCTGCGCACCCTCATGGAGCTCACCGCCGACCTGCCCGACACCGACCCCGGCCGGGTCGCGGCGGCGGCGCTGCGCGGCCGGCACGCCGGCTCCGACGCGGCCGAACTGCGCGACCTGGCCACCGAGGCGGCGGCCGGGCTGATCTCCGAGGACCCGCAGTACAGCTTCCTCGCCGCCCGGTTGCTGGCCCGCGCCATCACCGAGGAGGCGGCCGGCCAGCAGGTGACCTCGTTCTCCTCCTCGATCGCCACCGGCCACCGCGAGGGGCTGATCGCGGACGCCACCGCCGCGTTCACCGCCGCCCACGCCGGCCGGCTGGACGCGCTGATCGACCCGGCCGGCGACGACCGCTTCGGCTACTTCGGGCTGCGCACCCTCTACAGCCGCTACCTGCTGCGCCACCCGGTGACCCGGCAGGTGGTGGAGACCCCGCAGCACTTCCTGCTCCGGGTGGCCTGCGGGCTGGCCGCCGACGACTCGGCCGCGGCGGTGGAGGAGGTGGCCTCGCTCTACCGGCTGATGTCGCGGCTGGACTACCTGCCCAGCTCGCCGACGCTCTTCAACTCCGGTACCCGGCACCCGCAGATGTCCTCCTGCTACCTGCTGGACTCGCCGCTGGACGAGCTGGACTCGATCTACCAGCGCTACCACCAGGTCGCCCGGCTCTCCAAGCACGCCGGCGGCATCGGGCTGCCGTTCAGCCGGATCCGCTCCCGCGGTTCGCTGATCCGCGGCACCAACGGCCGCTCCAACGGCATCGTGCCGTTCCTGCGCACCCTGGACGCCTCGGTGGCCGCGGTCAACCAGGGCGGCCGGCGCAAGGGCGCGGCCTGCGTCTACCTGGAGACCTGGCACGCCGACGTCGAGGAGTTCCTGGAGCTGCGGGACAACACCGGCGAGGACGCCCGGCGCACCCACAACCTCAACCTGGCGCACTGGATCCCCGACGAGTTCATGCGCCGGGTCGAGGCGGACGCCGAGTGGTCGCTGTTCTCCCCCGCCGACGTGCCCGAGCTGGTCGACCTGTGGGGCGAGGAGTTCGACGCCGCCTACCGGGCCGCCGAAGCCGCCGGCCGCCAGATCAAGCGCGTCCCGGCCCGGCAGCTGTACGCGCGGATGATGCGCACCCTGGCGCAGACCGGCAACGGCTGGATGACCTTCAAGGACGCCGCCAACCGCACCGCCAACCAGACCGCCGAACCCGGCAGCGTGGTGCACTCCTCCAACCTGTGCACCGAGATCCTGGAGGTGACCGACGACGGCGAGACCGCGGTGTGCAACCTCGGTTCGGTCAACCTCGCCGCCCATCTGACCGCGGACGCCTCGGTCGACTGGGAGAAGCTGGACGCCACCGTGCGCACCGCGGTGACCTTCCTGGACCGGGTGGTGGACATCAACTACTACCCGACCGAGCAGGCCGCCGCCTCCAACTCCCGCTGGCGGCCGGTGGGTCTGGGGGTGATGGGGCTCCAGGACGTCTTCTTCCGGCTGCGGCTGCCGTTCGACTCGCCCGAGGCGCGGGCGCTGTCCACCCGGATCGCCGAACGCGTCATGCTCGCCGCCTACGAGCAGTCCTGCGCGCTGGCCGAACGCCACGGGCCCCACCCGGCGTGGGAGCGGACCCGGGCGGCCCGCGGGGTGCTCCACCCCGACCACTTCCCCACCGAGCCGGCCTGGCCGGACCGGTGGACGGCGCTGCGCGAGCGGATCTCCCGTACCGGGCTGCGCAACTCGCTGCTGCTGGCGATCGCGCCGACCGCCACCATCGCCTCCATCGCCGGGGTCTACGAGTGCATCGAGCCGCAGGTGTCCAACCTGTTCAAGCGCGAGACGCTCAGCGGTGAGTTCCTCCAGGTCAACACGTACCTGGTGGCCGATCTGAAGAAGCTGGGGGTGTGGGACGCCCGCACCCGGGAGGCGCTGCGCGAGGCCAACGGCTCGGTGCAGGACCTCGGCTGGATCCCGGCCGGCGTACGGGCGTTGTACCGCACGGCGTGGGAGCTGCCGCAGCGGGCGCTGATCGACATGGCCGCCGACCGCACCCCGTACCTGGACCAGAGCCAGTCGCTCAACCTCTTCATGGCCGCGCCGACCATCGGCAAGCTCAGCTCGATGTACGCCTACGCGTGGAAGAAGGGGCTGAAGACCACCTACTACCTGCGGTCCCGGCCGGCCACCCGGATCGCCCGGGCGGCGGGCGCGGCCACCGCCACCGCCGCCGTCCCCCAGCAGGCGCCCGACGCCGAGGCGATCGCCTGCTCCCTGGAGAACCCCGAGTCCTGCGAGGCATGTCAGTGAACCCGTCCGACAACCGTCCCAAGAACCTGCTCGACCCCGGTTTCGAGCTGACGCTGCGGCCGATGCGGTACCCGGACTTCTACGAGCGGTACCGCAACGCCATCAAGAACAACTGGACCGTGGAGGAGGTCGACCTCCACTCCGACGTGGCCGACCTGGCCAAGCTCTCCCCGGGCGAGCAGCATCTGATCGGCCGCCTGGTGGCCTTCTTCGCCACCGGTGACTCGATCGTCGCCAACAACCTGGTGCTCACGCTGTACAAGCACATCAACTCGCCCGAGGCCCGGCTGTACCTGTCGCGCCAGCTGTTCGAGGAGGCCGTGCACGTCCAGTTCTACCTGACGTTGCTCGACACCTACCTGCCCGATCCGGACGACCGGGCGGCGGCCTTCGCGGCGGTGGAGAACATCCCGTCGATCCGCGAGAAGGCGCAGTTCTGCTTCCGCTGGATGGACTCGGTGGAGGAGATCGACCGGCTGCGCACCAAGGCCGAGCGGCGCCGCTTCCTGCTCAACCTGATCTGCTTCGCCGCCTGCATCGAGGGGCTCTTCTTCTACGGCGCCTTCGCCTACGTCTACTGGTTCCGCTCCCGGGGCCTGCTGCACGGCCTGGCCACCGGCACCAACTGGGTCTTCCGCGACGAGTCGATGCACATGGACTTCGCCTTCCAGGTGGTCGACACCGTCCGGGCGGAGGAACCCGACCTGTTCGACGAGGAGATGGGCAAGCAGGTCACCGCGATGCTGGAGGAGGCGGTCGAGGCGGAGTTGCAGTTCGCCCGCGACCTGTGCGGTGACGGGCTGCCGGGGATGAACACCGAGTCGATGCGCGCCTATCTGGAGTGCGTGGCGGACCAGCGGCTGGTCCGGCTCGGGCTGCCGGTCCGCTACGGCTCGCAGAACCCGTTCTCCTTCATGGAGTTGCAGAACGTCCAGGAGCTGACCAACTTCTTCGAGCGCCGCGCCTCGGCCTACCAGGTGGCGGTGGAGGGCACGGTCTCCTTCGACGACGACTTCTGAGCCGCCTGGAGGGACAGGACCAGGGCCACGATCACCACGGTGAGCACCGCGCTCACCGGGCCATAGTCCCAGCCGAGCCCGCCGTGGGCGCCCGGCGCCGCCATCCAGTCGGCGAACGAGGCGCCCAGCGGCCGGGTGACCACGTAGGCGGCCCAGAACGCCGGCACCGCGCCCAGCCCCAGGCCGCGGTGGGCCAGCGCCGGCACCGCGATCAGCACGGCGAACAGCAGCCCGGAGGAGAGGTAGCCCAGCCCCAGCGTGGCCGCGGTCAGGTCGCCCACCGCGGTGCCCAGCGCGAAGGTGACCAGCACGGTCGCCCAGTAGAACGCCTCCCGGCGCCGGCTGCGGATGCGGTGGACGGAGAGCGTGCGCTCACTGGCGTACCAGAGGCCGAAGATCACCGCCAGCGCCACCAGGAAGGCCGCCGCGGAGACCTCGTACGGCACGCCGAGGCCGACGTGGGCCACGTCGGCGGCCATGGTGCCGAAGACGCTGACCATGACGACGGCCGTCCAGTAGATCCACGGCACGTAGGCGGTCACGGTGAACTGGAGGGCGAGCACGGCGGCGAGCGCCACCCCGGCCAGGCCCACCGCGACCACCGGGTCGAGGACGTGCGCGAGCCAGTCGGAGGTGGTCTCCCCCATGCCCGTGGTGAGCACCTTGGTGATCCAGAACACCCCGGTGACCTCCGGGACCTTGCTGAGCGTGGTGCGTACCGGCGCGGAAAGCCCGCCGCGCCGTCGTCGGCCTGTCGTCATGGCAGGCCACGCTGGCACAGCGGGCTATGAGGCGGCTGTGTACGCCGCCGCGTCAGTCGTTGGGGACGGTCTCGTAGCGCGGGGTCTTCTCGGCCATCTGCTTGAGGACGTCCTTGCGGTCGCGCTTGGAGAGCCGGTCGATGTACAGGTAGCCGTACAGGTGGTCGGTCTCGTGCTGGAGGCAGCGGGCGAAGTAGCCGGTGCCGCGCACCGCGATCGGGTTGCCGTGCATGTCCTTGCCGCGCACCACGGCGTAGTCGGGGCGGGCCAGCTCCATGTAGGCGCCGGGGACCGACAGGCAGCCCTCGTTGGAGTCGTCCAGCACCCGGCGGTCGGCGGGCACCTCGTCGAGCACCGGGTTGACCACGTGGCCGACGTGGCGCACGCCCTCGTCGTCCTGGCAGTCGTAGACGAAGACCTTCAGGTCGACGCCGATCTGGTTGGCGGCCAGGCCGACGCCCTCGGCGGCGCGCTGGCTGGCGAACATGTCGTCGATCAGCCGGGCCAGGTCGTCGTCGAAAGCGGTGACGTCCGCGCACTCCTTGTGCAGCACGGGGTTGCCGACCACGGTGATCGGCCGGACCGTGCCCCGCTCGCGGTGGGCGCGCTCGCGCTCCTCCGCGTCCACCGTGTCGTCGATGAACTCCGACACCTGCTCGTCGTCGGTCTGCTGCTGCGCCATTGCTCCGGGTACGCCTTCCTGATCTTCGCGGTCTGCGCCTTACAGAGTACGGCCGAAGCGGTCAGCAGACCTCTTCCAGATCGCGCCAGTCACGGCTGTCCGGGCTGTCGGCGACCCAGCTGTCGAGCAGTCCGCGCACCAGGCCGGCCGGGGCGGCGATGCCGCATTCGCGCTCGGGCACCCACAGCGCCCCGGGGCTGCGGTGGCTGAGGTGGCCGGGGTGGCCCGGCTCGCCCTGGTCGTGCGGGTCGCGGGAGGCGTCGGAGCCGTCGTCGGTGGGCATCCGGCTCTCCGAGCAGGAGCGGCACAGCAGGCGGACCGAGGACGACCAGTCCTCGGCGGCGTACCCGGCGTCGGCGGCCAGCCGCTCCAGGGCGTCCCGGTCGGCCTCGGTGGCCGCCTCCAGCAGCACCAGCCAGGTCGGCACCGGGGAGGGGGCCCACAGCTCGATCTCGTCGAAGACCGGGAAGGTGCCGCCGTCCACCGCCACCCGCTCGCCGTGCGGGACGCCGTCGTGCAGCACCACCTCGCCCCAGCGGCGGCCGGACGACGGCAGCGGGATGCTGAGCACCTCCAGCCGGGCCGGGTCGAGCCGCTTGCCCCAGACCACCTCGGCCTCGCCCTCCGGGGAGAGCCGGACCGCGGCGCTGCCCAGCGCCATGCTGACCGGGGCGTCGGAGGGGGCGGCGGCCTGCGCGGCGGGCATCCGCAGCCCGTACGCCTGCCAGGCGCGGCGGGCCAGCGGCCAGTCCTGCAGGGCGGTGGCGGCGATGCCGATGTTCCACCAGTCGGGGGCGCCGGTGTCCCGGTCGAGGAGGGCCACCGCGCGCAGTCCGGCCGCCCGGGCCTGCTCCCAGTCGTGCCGGAACTTGTGCAGCAGCGCCAGGTTGTACCAGGACTCGGGGAGCCAGGGCTCCAGGTCGGCGGCTCGGGTGAGCAGCGCGCCGGCGTCCTCGTAACGCCCGTCGTCGATCAGCGTGAAGGCACGGTCGGTGGCCTGCCGCCAGGTGGCGGAGGGCCGGTGCCGCACTCTGCCGAAGATCCTCACGATTCCCGCCTGCTGGTGTCCTGGTCGCTGGTTGCGCGGTGGTGCCGGAGGGTGCCGGTCAGCCGTCGACCGCCGGGTCGCCGTGCCGGGCCGCGTCGCCCTCCTGAGCGACAACCTCCCATACTTCGGCGACCATTTCCGCCTGGATTTCGACGCTCACCGCTCCTCCTCGCCCTCCCGGGTACGGCTCATACCCATCCGCTGCCCGCCCCCACGCCCGGCAAGTCCTGCCGCTGCCCTTCTTCTGCACGTTCCGGTCGTTTCACGGCGTACCCGCGACCGTTTGCGGTGCGGTGTGCGTCCGTGTGCGCATCCAACCACGTCCACGCGGGCGCCCGCTCCTTACCGGGCGGTTCGGCCCCTTCCGGGTGGCCGCGGGGACGGCTGTGCCGGTGCGCGGAGGGGCCGGGAGAAGGCAACGGGCGCGGTCCGGCCGCCCGTGCGGGACGGGCGGCCGGACCGCGCCCGTTGCCGCCTGCGGCGGGGGGAACGGTGTCAGCCGGCGCTGGGTTCGGCCTCGGTGGTGCGGGGGGCGGCGGGGGGCGGGGCGGATTCGGCGGCGCCTGGGGCCTGGGCCGACGGGTACTGGCCGGAGCGGATCAGCTCGATCCGGGAGAGCACCTTGGACCGCAGGTCGCCGGGGACGTCGTCATGTCCGCAGCACCGCTTCACCAGCTTCTTCACGGCCTGTTCGAGTCCGTACTTCTCCAAGCACGGGCTGCACTCGCCGAAGTGCTCCTCGAACTTGTGGTACTCGCCCTCGGACATCTCGTGGTCGAGGTACTCGTAGAGGTGGCCGAGCACCTCCGAGCAGTCCGTCTCGTGCGGGTTGCCGCAGCTCATTGGTCCGAGCCTTTCCGATCGTGCGACTCGCCCGTTCCGGCGCTCGCGCCCGCGGGCACCAGCCCGCGCTCGCGCGCGTAGTCCTCCAGCAGGCCGCGCAGTTGGCGCCGCCCGCGGTGCAGACGCGACATCACGGTGCCGATGGGCGTCCCCATGATGTCGGCGATCTCCTTGTAGGCGAACCCCTCGACGTCCGCCAGGTAGACCGCGATCCGGAACTCCTCCGGGATCGCCTGGAGCGCCGACTTCACGTCCGAGTCGGGCAGGTGGTCCAGCGCCTGCGACTCGGCCGACCGCAGGCCGGTCGACATGTGCGACTCGGCGCGGGCCAGCTGCCAGTCCTCGATCTCCTCCGTGCCGCTGCGCTGGGGTTCGCGCTGCTTCTTGCGGTAGGAGTTGATGAAGGTGTTGGTGAGGATGCGGTACAGCCACGCCTTGAGGTTGGTGCCCTCACGGAACTGGTGGAAGGAGCCGTACGCCTTGGCGTAGGTCTCCTGCACCAGGTCCTCGGCGTCGGACGGGTTGCGCGTCATGCGCAGCGCCGCCGAGTACATCTGGTCGAGGAAGGTGAGCGCGTCCCGCTCGAAGCGCGCGCTGCGCTCCTCGGGGCTCTCCGCGTCCAGGCGGGGGCGCGGCTGCTCCTCCGTCGTACCGTCGTCGGTCCCTGTGACCGGACCCACCTCCTCCGCCAGCGTGGCGAGGCCGTGTGCGCCGCCGCCCGATTCGGAGAATATCTCGGACGACACGCCGCCGCCGGATCCGCCCCTGTGCGCCGCCGCCGGGGAGGGACCCGCGGCGGGCCACTCGGGCCATGTCAGGTAGCCGGCCTCGGTGCGAGCCGTGCTCATGACTGAAACCATGCGGCAGCCTTCCTCTTGACGCCTGCGGACCGCGGACGCCTGGCACAACGCCGTCGTCCCGCCGGTCATTCCCGTCCCGCGGGCCCGTCGGGTCACCGGGTGGCCCGTCCCAGGGCGGCCAGCCAGTCGCGGGCGGCGTCGGTGATCCGGTCCAGTGCCTCCCGTTGGGTGATCCCCGCGCTCCTGGCCACCGCAAGGCCGTGGTCGGCGCCGGGGACCTCGGCCAGGGTGATGCGCGGCGGCAGCGGCGGGAACTCCGCGGGGCGCCCGAACGGGTCCCGGCCGCCCTGCACCACCAGCACCGGGACGGCGGTGTCCAGCAGTTCGGCGGCGCGCGACCGCTCCGGGCGGCCGGGCGGGTGCAGCGGGAACGACAGGGCCAGCACCGCCCGGGCGCCGAGGGCGGCGGCGGTACGGCAGGCGACCCGGGCGCCGGCGCTGCGTCCGCCGGCCACCACCGGCAGCCCGGGGGCGGCCAGCGCGGGCCACAGCGCGTGCCAGGCGGCGTCGAGCGTCCTCGGGGCGGGCGCGACCTTCTTTCCCGCCACCCGCCAGGGCTGTTCGACCAGGGCCACGGTGACCCCGTGGGCGGGCAGGTCGGCGGCGAGCGCGGCCAGGTCGCGGGCGTCGACGCCGCCGCCGGCGCCGTGGCCGAGCGCCAGGACGGTGTGCGGGCGCGGCGCGCGGTGCCAGTGGACGCGGGCGTCGCCGGCCGGGGTGGGCACCGTCTCGGCGGCGGGCGCCGGGCCGGCGGGGGTGGCGGCCATCAGAACAGGGTCTCCTCCTCCGGGGCGGGCAGCGCGGCCACCAGCTCCGGTCCGTTGTTGCGTACGTCACTGACGGCGGTGGCCACCGGGTGGGCGCGCAGCCACCCGGCCGGCGGCGCCGTCAGCAGCTCGCGCAGTTCGCCGGGGTCGGTGCGGGACGGGTCGAGCCAGGCGTCCCAGCGGTCCGGGGTGAGCGCCAGCGGCATGCGCGGGTGGATCTCGGCGAGCGAACGCGGCCCGGGGCGCTCCCCGGCGTCCGCGAAGGGCTCGGTGTCGGCCTCGGTGGTGAGCACGGTGCACGTCACCCACCACGCCTGCGGGTGGTCGTCGGGGAGCGTGCGGTCGCGCCAGAACTCGTACAGCCCGGCCATGGCCATCACCGAGCCGTCGGCCGGGGTGACGAAGTAGGGCTGTTTGCGCGGGCGTTTGCGGCGGCCGGCCTCCTCCAGGGCGCGCTCCTCCGCGCCGGTGACCCGTCCCCTGCCTTCGGCGGGGAGACCCCACTCGTAATAGCCGTCGGCGGGTATCAGGCAGCGGCGGCTGACGAACGGGCGGCGGAACGACGGCTTCTCGTGCACGGTCTCGGAGCGGGCGTTGATCAACCGGGCGGCGCCGTCCGGGTTCTTCGCCCAGGAGGGCACCAGCCCCCAGCGCACCACCCGCAACTGGCGCACCGGTTCCGGATCGCCGGTCTCCTTGTCGGGGCGGTCCAGGATCACGTGGACCTGCTTGGTGGGGGCCACGTTCCAGTCCGGGGCCAGCGTCTCGGCCGGGTCCCACTTGGTCACCTCGAAGACGCCGACCAGGTCCTCGGCCTGCCGGCTCGCCGCATACCTTCCGCACATGGATGCAACACTGCCATGCGCACGGCCGGAACCGCGGCCGTGCCGTGGACGTCGGTAAGGGACTGTGGGAACGACGAGCATCGCCGAGCTGTGGGACCGGGTGGTCGGCGGCCAGCCGGCCCCGCCGGGCTGGCTGGTCTGGGTGACCGCCGCCGTGGCGCTGGCCGGGGTGGTGCCGCACGGGGTGTGGCGGGTGACCCGCAACGCGGTCACCATCGCGCACGAGGGCGGCCACGCGCTGGTGGCGTTGGTGTGCGGACGGCGGTTGCAGGGCATCCGGCTGCACTCGGACACCTCCGGGCTGACGGTCTCCCGGGGCAAGCCGTACGGCGCCGGCATGGTGTGCACCGCCGCCGCCGGGTACACCGCGCCGCCGCTGCTGGGGCTGGCCGGGGCCGGGCTGCTGGCCACCGGGCACATCACCGCGCTGCTGTGGGGTGCGGTGGCGCTGCTGCTGGCGATGCTGGTGATGATCCGCAACGCCTACGGGGCGCTGGCGGTGGTGGTGGCCGGCGGCGCCTTCTTCCTGGTGTCGTGGCTGACCGGGCCGGCGGTGCAGGCCGGCTTCGGCTACCTGGTGGTGTGGTTCCTGCTGGTCGGCGGGGTGCGGCCGGTCTTCGAGCTCCAGGGCAAGCGGCGGCGCCGGGCGTCCGGCGACTCCGACCCCGACCAGCTCGCCCGGCTGACCCGGATCCCGGCGGGCGGGTGGCTGCTGTGCTTCCACGCGGTGGCGCTGTGCGCGCTGTTGCTGGGCGGACGGCTGCTGCTGGGAGTGTGACGTGGGGCGCGGGAGGTTTAGCGGGTGTGATGCCCGCGGCTGTCCTCGTAGGCACATACCAAGTCAGTGTTTCGCCCAGGTTTCTCCGGAATCGATCACAAACCCGCGGTTCGCGTAGCCACTACAGTTACTTCCCATGACCGGTAACTCTCCGGAGACCGCCCTTTGGCCCGCACCGACCGCTCCCGGCCCCGTCGCCGCGACGGTCACCGTGCCCGGGTCCAAGTCGGTCACCAACCGTGCCCTGGTGCTGGCCGCGCTCGCCTCGGAGCCGGGCTGGCTGCGCCGCCCGCTGCGCAGCCGTGACACGCTGCTGATGGCCGACGCGCTGCGCGCCCTCGGGGTGGGCATCGAGGAGCAGGTGGGCTCCGGCGGCGGCGAGGTGTGGCGAGTGATCCCCGCCGGGCTGCACGGTCCGGCCCGGGTGGACGTGGGCAACGCGGGCACCGTGATGCGTTTCCTGCCCCCGGTGGCGGCGCTGGCCGACGGCCCGGTGCGCTTCGACGGCGACCCGCGCAGCCATGAGCGTCCGCTGCACGGCGTGATCGACGCGCTGCGCGCGCTGGGTGCCCGGATCGACGACGACGGGCGCGGCGCGCTGCCGATGACCGTGCACGGCTCGGGCTCGCTCGCGGGCGGCCGGGTGCGGATCGACGCCTCCTCGTCCTCCCAGTTCGTCAGCGCGCTGCTGCTGTCGGCGCCGCGCTTCAACAAGGGGCTGGAGCTGCGCCACGTGGGCGGGGCGCTGCCGTCGCTGCCCCACATCCGGATGACCGTGGACATGCTGCGGGCGGCCGGCGCCAAGGTGGACTCCCCCGGCGCCGGCGGCGAGCCGGACGTGTGGCGGGTGGCCCCCAGCGCCCTGCTGGGCCAGGACCTGACGGTGGAGCCCGACCTGTCCAACGCCGCGCCGTTCCTGGCCGCCGCGCTGGTCACCGGGGGCACCGTGACCGTCCGCGACTGGCCGTCGCGCACCACGCAGCCCGGCGACGCGCTGCGCGAGATCTTCACCCTGATGGGTGGCTCCTGCGAACGGGACGAACGCGGCCTGACCTTCACCGGCAGCGGCCGGATCAAGGGCATCGACGTCGATCTGCGCGAGGTGGGCGAGCTGACCCCGGTGATCGCGGCGGTGGCGGCGCTCGCCGGCTCCGCGTCGGAGCTGCGCGGCGTGGCCCATCTGCGGCTGCACGAGACCGACCGGCTGGCCGCGCTCGCCGCCGAGATCAACGGGCTCGGCGGTGACGTCACCGAGACCGAGGACGGGCTGCGCATCCGGCCGCGTCCGCTGCGCGGCGGGGTCTTCCACACCTACGAGGACCACCGGCTGGCCACCGCCGCCGCGGTGATCGGGCTCGCCGTCAAGGGCGTCGAGGTGGAGAACGTGGCCACCACCGCCAAGACGCTCCCGGAGTTCCCCGAGCTGTGGACCGCGATGCTCGACGGCACCGGCGGCCCGTCCGTCGCACGGGGGCTGTGACCCTCCCCCATGCGGCGCTACGGCAAGGACACCGACGAGGACGACGTCCGGGTACGCCCCGGGCGCAAGGGCAGCCGCCCGCGCACCCGGATCCGTCCCAAGCACGAGGACGCGGCGGAGGGCTTCGTGCTCACCGTCGACCGCGGCCGGATCACCTGCCTGGTCGCCGGGCACCACGTCACCGCGATGAAGGCCCGCGAGCTGGGCCGCAAGGGCGTGGTGGTGGGCGACCGGGTCGACCTGGTCGGCGACATGTCCGGCGAGAAGGACACCCTGGCCCGGGTGGTGCGGGTGCGGGAGCGCGACTCGGTGCTGCGGCGCACCGCGGACGACGACGACCCGTTCGAGCGGGTGGTGGTGGCCAACGCCGACCAACTGGCGATCGTCACCGCGCTGGCCGACCCCGAGCCGCGACCCCGGCTGATCGACCGCTGCCTGGTGGCCGCCTACGACGCCGGGCTCGACCCGCTGCTGGTGCTCACCAAGGCGGACCTGGCACCGGCCGGGCCGCTGCTGGAGACCTACGCCCCGCTGGACGTGCCGTACGTGGTCACCAGCCGCGAGGAGCTGACCGGCCAGGCCCTGGACGAGGTGCGCGAACGCCTCGCGGGCCGCATCACCGCGTGCGTCGGGCACAGCGGCGTGGGCAAGACCACACTGGTCAACGCGCTGGTGCCGGAGCGGGCCCGGGCCACCGGCCGGGTCAACCCGGTCACCGGGCGCGGCCGTCACACCACCACCTCGGCACTGGCGCTGCCGCTGCCCGGCGCGGACGGCGGCTGGGTGATCGACACCCCCGGGGTGCGCTCGTTCGGGCTGCACCACGTGGACCCGTCCCGGGTCATCCACGCCTTCCCCGACCTGGTGCCGGGCACCGCCGACTGCCCCCGGGCGTGCAGCCACGACGAGCCGGACTGCGCGCTGGACGCGTGGGTGGCCGAGGGACACGCCGACCCGGCCCGGCTGTACTCGCTGCGCCGGGTGCTGGCCACCCGGGAACGCCGCGAGGGCGACTGACCCGGGCCCGGCGCCGGGTTCCGGCCCCCCGCGAACGCGTCATGGACACGACGTGAAGCTGCCGTGGTCGCTGCCCGGTTCCGCCGAGTCCGGCCCCGGCACACCGCCACCTGTGTGATGATCTACCCGATTGATGATCCATCGACGGATGTTCCATCGACCGGGAGGCGGGACTCATGGCATGGCTGCTCGTCGTGGTCGCCGGGCTGATGGAGACGGGCTTCGCCGTCTGTCTCAAGATGTCGCACGGCTTCACCCGGCTGTGGCCGACCATCGCCTTCGCCTGCTTCGCCCTGGGCAGCTTCGGCCTGCTGACGCTCTCGCTGCGCCGCCTCGACGTGGGCCCGGCGTACGCGGTGTGGACCGGCATCGGCGCCAGCGGCACCGCCATCTACGGCATGGTCTTCCTCGGTGACGCCGTCAACACGCTGAAGCTGGTCTCGATCTCCCTGGTCGTCCTCGGGATCATCGGGCTGCCGCTGTCCGGCGCCTCGCACTGACCGCCCCGCGCCCGCCGCCGCCCGCGTCCCGGGTGATGGAATGCGGCCATGGACGAGATCACCTTCCGGCGCGCCACCGCCGCGGACATACCCGCGATCGTGGCCCTGCTCGCCGACGACGCCCTCGGCACCGGCCGCGAGAACCCCGCCGACCTCACCCCCTACCGGGCCGCCTTCGCCGAACTCGACGGCGACCCGCAGCACGTCCTGCTGGTGGCCGACCGCTCCGGCGAGGTCGTCGGCACCGCCCAGCTCACCTACCTGCCCGGCCTGGCCCGCGGCGGTGCCCTGCGCGCCCAGATCGAGGCGGTCCGGGTGGGCTCCGCCGCCCGCGGCACGGGTCTCGGCTCCCGCCTCATCGAGGAATGCCTGCGCCTCGCCCGCGAACGCGGCTGCGCCCTCGTCCAGTTGACCTCCGACGCCAGCCGCACCGACGCCCACCGCTTCTACGAACGGCTGGGCTTCACGGCGTCGCACGTGGGCTTCAAGCTGTCGCTGGTGTGAGCGACGCACGCGAGCGCGCGGAGGTGGCGGCCGAGGAACGAGGCCGTCGCCGCAGCGCGCGAACGGGCGGAGAAGCCAACGATCGAAGCTGCCGGCGGTCACGTCAACGCGCGTACCAGGCGGGCCACCCGGGCGCAGGCGTCCTCGTCGGAGGGGGCCGGATGGGCCACGTAGCTGACCGCGAGGCGTACCGCGGCCTCGCAGACCCATGGCGGGCCGGCGGCTTCGGGGGCGAGGGCGCCGGCCGCGCGGTGGGGTAACGCGGCGGCCAGCCCGGACAGTTCGGGGGCGGCCGGCAGCCGTGCGCCCGGGCAGCCGGTGAGCGCGTCGCGGGCCAGCGGGCTGCGGCGGGCGGCGCGCAGCGCGAAGGCGGTGCCCGCGGCGAAGCACTCGGCGCAGTCGGCGCCGCGCCGCCGGGCGGCGGCCAGGGTGCGTTCGAAGCCGCCGAGGAAGGTCTCCGCCTCGCGCCTGCCGAGCGCCCGGGCGAGCCCGTCCTTGCTGCCGAACTCGTTGTAGAGGGTCTGCCGGGAGACCCCGGCCTCGGCCGCCACCTCGACCATCCGTACCTGGCCCCAGGGCCGGGTGGACAGCGCGGTGAGCGCCGCCTGGAGCAGGAGTTCGCGCGCTGCCGGCATGGCCGCCTCCATGGCTGTGCGCCCAGCGTCGAGCGACAGGATTGACGTGGTCCCTTCAGGTGTCAAGGCCCGTGCCCGGCCACGCCGCGTGGCCCGGGCGGCGACCGCCTCGCTACTGTTCGCACATGCCCGACTTCTACGACGACCTGCGGCTGGCCCACGTCCTGGCGGACGCCGCGGACGCGGTCACCATGGAACGCTTCAAGGCGCTCGACCTGAAGGTCGAGACCAAGCCGGACATGACGCCGGTGAGCGAGGCCGACAAGGCCGCCGAGGAGCTGATCCGCGGCCAGTTGCAGCGGGCCCGGCCACGGGACGCGGTGCTCGGCGAGGAGTTCGGGGCGGAGGGCGGCGGTGAACGGCGCTGGATCGTCGACCCGATCGACGGCACCAAGAACTACGTGCGCGGGGTGCCGGTGTGGGCCACGCTGATCGCGCTGGCGGTGCGCGGGGCCGGCGAGGAGGGCGACGACGGCGTGGTGGGCCTGGTCTCCGCGCCCGCCCTGGGCCGCCGCTGGTGGGCCTCCACGGGCGGCGGCGCCTACACCGGGCGCAGCCTGTCGTCGGCCACCCGGCTGCACGTCTCCCGGGTCGACGACCTGGCCGACGCCTCGTTCGCCTACTCCTCGCTGAGCGGCTGGGAGGAACGCGGCCGGCTCGACGCCTTCCTGGGGCTGACCCGGGCCTGCTGGCGCACCCGCGGCTACGGCGACTTCTGGTCCTACATGATGGTGGCCGAGGGGTCGGTGGACATCTGCGCCGAGCCGGAGCTGTCGCTGTGGGACATGGCGGCGCCCTCGGTGGTGGTCCGCGAGGCGGGCGGCCGGTTCACCTCGCTGGACGGGCGCCCGGGCCCGTACGGCGGCGACGCGGCGGCCTCCAACGGGCTGCTGCACCCGGCGCTCCTGCGCCACCTGGGCGGCGGCGCGGGCTGAGCGAGGGTGGCCGAAGAGGCCGGAGCCCTGTGGCGTCCGGCCTCTTCGGGGTGGTACGGCAAGCGGGGTCAGCCGCGTAGGGCCTGGACCGCGGCCTCCAGCCGCTTGCCGTAGTCGGGGTCCGCCTGGCGGAAGTTGTCGATCGCCCGCGCGACGATGTCGTCCCGGGAGACCTTGGCGAGCGAACCGGCGAGGTTGTCGATCAGCCGGCTCTTCTCCGCCTCCGTCATCAGCCGGTAGAGGTTTCCGGCCTGGACGAAGTCGTTGTCCTCGGCGTGCACCGGGGAGACGTGCTCACCGGTGACCCCGGTGACCGCGACCGGCTGCCACAGCGGGCGCCCGGTCTGACTCGGCCCGCCGAAGCTGTTGGGCTCGTAGTTCTTGGCGCGGCCGTGGCGGCCGTCGTACAGCAGGCCGTCGCGGCTGTAGGTGCGCGCCTCGGCGGCGTGCGGACGGTTCACCGGCAGGTGGTCGGCGTTGATGCCGACGCGGTAGCGGTGGGCGTCGCCGTAGGCGAAGAGCCGGCCCTGGAGCATCTTGTCCGGGGACGGGCCGATGCCGGGGACGAAGTGCGCCGGGGAGAAGATGGACTGCTCGACCTCGGCGAAGATGTTCTCCGGGTTGCGGTTGAGCTCCAGCTTGCCGATCTCGATCAGCGGGTGGTCGGCGTGCGGCCAGACCTTGGTCAGGTCGAACGGGTTGAAGCGGTAGGTGGCCGCGTCCGCCGCCGGCATGATCTGCACCGAGACCGTCCAGGACGGGTACTCGCCGCGCTCGATGGCCTCGCGCAGGTCGCGCTGGTGGCTGTCGGGGTCCTCACCGGCGAGCTTGTCGGCCTCGGCCTGGGTGAGGTTCTTGATCCCCTGGTCGGTCTTGAAGTGGTACTTGACCCAGAAGGCCTCGCCCGCCTCGTTGTTCCACTGGAAGGTGTGCGAGCCGAAGCCGTCCATGTGGCGGTAGGAGGCCGGGATGCCGCGGTCGCCGAAGAGCCAGGTGACCTGGTGGGTCACCTCCGGGCTCAGGCTCCAGAAGTCCCAGACGTTGTCGGCCTCCTGCGAGCCGGTGTACGGGTCGCGCTTCTGGGTGTGGATGAAGTCCGGGAACTTGATGGCGTCCCGGATGAAGAAGACCGGGGTGTTGTTGCCGACGAGGTCGTAGTTGCCCTCCTCGGTGTAGAACTTCAGCGCGAAGCCGCGCGGGTCGCGCACCGCGTCGGCCGCCCCGAGGTTGCCGGCCACCGTGGAGAACCGCAGGAAGACCTCGGTCTCCTTGCCGACCTCGGAGAGGAACTTCGCCCTGGTGTACCGGGTGACGTCCGCGGTCACGGTGAACGTGCCGTACGCGCCGGCGCCCCGGGCGTGCACGATCCGCTCCGGGATCCGCTCGCGGTTGAAGTGGGCCAGCTTCTCGATCAGCGACTGGTCCTGGATCAGGACCGGGCCGCCGATGCCCGCCTGCTCGCTGTTCTGGTTGTCCGCCACCGGGGCGCCGGCCTCGGTGGTCAGCGGACCCGTCTCCGCAACGGTCACGTGCTCACTCCTCGTGTGTCCTGTCCCTTGGCTGTCGCCGGAAGCGATCCTACATTGGACACAGTCCAAGTCAAGATGGGGGCCAGTCCCGTACGGATTCGGACCTCGGACAGGCGGCTGTTAGGCTGGTGGACATGAGTGACCTGCTGGAACGACTTCGCGGCCGAGGCTGGCGGCTGACCGCGCAGCGCCGGGTCGTCGCCGAGGTGCTCGACGGGGACCACGTCCACCTGACCGCGGACGAGGTCCACGCCCGGGCCGCCGACCGGCTCCCGGAGATCTCCCGCGCCACCGTCTACAACACGCTCGGCGAACTGGTCTCGCTCGGCGAGGTCATCGAGGTGGCCACCGACGGTCGCGCCAAGCGCTACGACCCCAACGCGCACCGGCCCCACCAGCACCTGGTCTGCTCGCGCTGCGGCGCCATCCGCGACGTCCGCCCCACCGGCGACCCCCTGGCCGACCTCCCGCCCGCCGAACGCTTCGGCTTCACCATCTCCGAGGTCGAGGTCACCTACCGCGGCGTCTGCCCCGCCTGCGCCCAGGCCTGACCGCCCCGTTCGGAGCGTCTTCGGCGGGCAACTCCCTTGCCGTGAACCGGCGTTCCGGGCGCCGGGGCTCAGGTGGGGGGACGGAGCCAGGGGTGGAGGCGGGTTCGGGCGGCGGTGGCCACTTCGGGGCGGGGGTCGGACGCGGCGCGCGAGGCGATCTCCCGGCGGACGGACGGCTCGGCGGTGACCGTCGCGCGCAGGGCGGCGCGCCATACCGGGGGTTCGGGCCGGGCCAGGCCGGCCCGTAGCGCCTCCGGGGGCGCGCCGCCCGCCGCCGTCAGCGCGTCCAGCGCCTCGCGGGCGAGCCCCGGCGGCTCGCCGGCCACCAGCGGCACCGCCACTCGCCGCACCTCCTCGGCCGGGGCCACCCGGCCAAGCGCCCGCATCGCGGCCCGCCGCACCCCCGGCGCCCAGCTCGCGTCCCCGGCCAGCACGGCCAGCACCGGCGCGTCCGAGGCGTCCCCGCACTCCCCCAGCCCGGCCGCCAGCCCCGCCACCAGCCGGGCCTGGGTGGTGCGGGCGCACCGGCGCAGCTGCCTGCGGTAGACCTCGACCGGCGGCTCACCGCGCTTGTACAGCTTCCAGCGGGCCTGCGCCCGTACCGTGCGGCACCGGTCGGCCAGCGGGGCCACCAGCCGGGCGGCGGGCACGTCGTCCGGGAGCGCGGCCACCGCCGCGCCGCGTACGTCCGCCGAGCGCGCCCACATCAGCCGGCCCGCCTGGTCCGGGTCGAGTTCCAGCAGCCGCTCGGCGCAGAGCCCCCGGCAGACCGGATCGTGGTCGTGGAGCGCGGTACGGGCCAGGTCGCCGCGGACGTACTCGCCCAGTTCGAGGGCGAGCGCCACCCCGAAGCGGCGGACCCGCGGGTCGCCGTCGGCGGCCAGCCGGCGCACGACGCGACGGCGCCCGGGGGCCGCCAGCGCCGCGCGGTAGGCGGCCAGCGCGTCACCGGCGCGCCGCCGGGCGGCCAGCCGTATCAGCAGCCGGACCGCCACGGCCGCCTCGTCCGGGACCGCGTTGCCCAGCAGCGCGGCCAGCGCGCCGTCCCGCACCTGCGGCACCCGGTCGTCGCAGCGGAGCGCGAGCGCGGCCGCGGCGGGGCGGCCACCGCGCCGGGCCAGCCGCTCGACGGCGGCGCGGCGCACCCGGCCGTCGGGGTCGAAGGAGGCGAGCAGCAGCGTCAGCGGGTCGGCGTCACCGGGGAGCGCCGGCCGGCCGGTGCCAGGCGCGGCGGGGCGGCGGGCGGCGCGATCGAGCCGCGCCAGCACCTCGGGCGGGGCGCGCAGCAGTTCGTCCAGGGCCGTTCCGCGGTCCTGCGCGCGGCCGGCCGCGGCCACCCGGCGCACCTCGGCGAGCAGCTCCCCCGTACCGGCCGGGCCCGGCCGCGCGGCCCGCCGGCACAGCCGCCGCCAGCGCTCCGCCTCCGCGGCCCGTGCCGTCGCGGTCGCGTCCCGGCGGCGCCGGGCCGGCCGCGTCCGCCCTCTGCGCAGCAACGCCGTCCTCGCCGCCTTCCTCACCCCGTGGTCACCGGAAACCGTCCGGCCGGAACCCAGCATCGCGCGCCCTACCCCCGTCTCCAAGCGGGTTTCCGCGGCTTTGCCCAGGCCATACCGGTCCTCTACCGAAGAGTGGTGGACGCCGGTTCGGGGTACGGACTTTGCGGGTCGCCCGGTAACGTATCCATACGGTGCCGTGATCGTTATCAGGACGTTCTCAGCGGGCGCCCGTATGCTGATGGCCGATTGTCGCCGATGGGAGGTCCGGGTGCGCCCACGCAGGCGGACGCGAGCAGCGGTCCTGACCGCGGTCGCCGTGCTCGCGGTCACGGGCGCCGTGCGGTACGCGCCCGAGGTGGTCGCCCTGGCACGCGCCAAGCACCACACCGAACCGCACCCGCCGGACGACTGGACCAAGAAGGGCAACTACCTCAGCGCCGCCCGGGCCTACCCCTCGGTGGTCGAGGTGCTCGACACCGACGGCTCCCCCTACTGCAGCGGCAGCGTGGTGCACAGCTCCACCGGCGACATCGTGATCACCGCGGCGCACTGCGTGTACGGCGACGGCTCCTACGCCTCCGGGCTCTCCGTGGCCCCCGGCCGCACCGGCGGCAAGGCCCCGCACGGCACCTGGCAGGTGGCGAAGATGTGGGTGGACCCGCACTACACCAAGGGCGGCGACGAGAACTACGACTACGCCTTCCTGCGCGTCTCCCGCTCCGACGGCACCCGGATCGAGGACGCCGTGGGCGCCAACCAGCTCCTGGTCAACCAGCCGTACCACCTGCGGAACGTGACCACCATCGGCTACCCGGACAGCAACAACAGCGGTGACCAGCAGCTCGCCTGCACCCTGGAGACCTTCCAGTCCGGCGCCCACGACAACTACCGGGAGATGCGCTGCGGCGGCTACTCGGCCGGGGTCTCCGGGGGCCCGTGGCTGACGCTGGCCCCCGGCGCCAGGACCGGCGGGCTGGTCGGCATCATCGGCGGCTGGAACGGCGGCGGCCCGGCCGACAACGACCCGCACGAGGACGCCATCTCCTACAGCCCGTACTTCACCACGGCCACCCGGGCCCTGTTCGACCAGGCGGTGGCCGACGAGGGCGGCCAGGAGGAGAACTGACCGGCGGGCGCGCCGCCCGCCCGCGGGTGCGTCCGGAAACGGACGCGGATGCGCCCCGGAAACGGAGAAGTCCCGGAACGGAGATCCGTTCCGGGACTTTCCTTCAGTAGCGGGGACAGGATTTGAACCTGCGACCTCTGGGTTATGAGCCCAGCGAGCTACCGAGCTGCTCCACCCCGCGTCGTTGTGTCTCCACTGTAGACGACCGGTCCTGAGCAGCGCAAATCGCCGGGGTGCGGGGTCAGGCGCTGAGCTCCTCGCGCAGCACGTCGGACAGGCGGGCGGCGCGCTCGGCGACCTCGGCCGGGCCGCACTCCACCGCCCGTTCGCACCAGCGCCGGGCCTCGGCCAGCTCGCCGCGGCGGGCCGAGAGGAGCGCCAGCCGCAGCGCGGCGCGGCCGTGCCCGGCCTCGGCGGCCCGGGTCCACCACAGCGCGGCCTCCGGCTCGCTGCCCTCGCGGGCCAGCAGCAGCCCGAGGTTGAAGGCGCCGTTGCGGCTGCCAGCCTCGGCGGCCAGCCGGTACCAGCGGGCCGCGTCCACCGTGTCACCGCGCCGGGCCGCCCGCATGCCGAGCCGCACCTGGGCGCGCGGGTGCCCCTGCCGGGCGGCCCGCTCGTACCACTCCTCGCTCTCCTCGCCGTCCTGGTCGAGGACGGCGCCGAGCCGGAAGGCGGCCTCCGCGCTGCCGCCCCCCGCGGCGCAGCGCAGATGGCGTTCGGCCCCGATCGGGTCGCCCTCGCGTTGCAGCGCGATGGCCACCTGGAGGGCGGCCTCGGTGTGTCCGGCGGCGGCGGCCCGCTCGTACCAGCGCCGGGCCTCCTCGTGCTCGTCGCGTCCGGCGCACAGGATGCCCAGGTTGAACGCGGCGTCCACGCTGCCGGCCTCGGCGGCCTTGGAGAACCACGGCTCGGCGCCGGCCGGGTCGCCCTGCTGGAGCAGCAGGACGGCCAGCGCGTTGGCGGCCTCGCGGTGGCCGGCGTAGGCGGCCCGGCGGTACCACTGCTCGGCCTGGGCGGCCCGGCCGCGGGCGGCGCACAGCAGCCCGAGGTTGTAGGCGCCGTTGTCGTCGCCGGCCTCCAGGGCGGCCCGGTACCAGCGCTCGGCGGTCTGCGTCTCGCCCTCCTGGGCGTGGAGCGCGCCCAGCGCGTTGGCGGCCTGGCCGTCGCCCTCCTGGGCGGCCCGCCGCCACCACTGGGCGGCGCCGTCGATGTCGCCGGCGTCCCGCAGCAGGAACCCCAGGGCGCAGGCGGCCCGCGGCTCGCCGTCCTTGGCCGCGGTCAGGTACCAGCGGCCGGCCTCCTTCAGCTCGCCGCGCCCCTCCAGCAGGGCGCCCAGGCGCAGTGCGGCGGAGCGGTGGCCGCGGGCGGCGGCCTGCCGGTACCACTGCTCGGCCTCGGCCTCCTCACCGCGCTCGGCGCAGAGCACGGCGAGCCGGTAGACGGCCTCGCGGTGGCCGTGCTCGGCGGCGGCCCGGTACCAGCGCTCGGCGCCCGCGTCGCGGCGGGCGCGCAGCAGCTCGGCGAGGGCGAACGCGCCCAGCACGTGGCCGGATTCGGCGGCCTGGCGCAGCCAGTACTCGGCGGCGGCCTCGTCGCCGTTCTCGCGGTGGTGGCGGCCGAGCGCGTGGGCGGCGGCGGAACTGCCGGCCACGGCGGCGATCCGCCACCAGCCGGCCGCCTCGTCGGCGTGTCCGCGCTGGTGGAGCAGGAGCCCGAGGTTGTTGGCGGCGGCGCGGTCCCCGGCGCCGGTGGCGGCGCGCAGGTAGGGCTCGGCGCCGTCGAGGTCCCCCTTGCGCAGCAGCATGGTGCCGATCATGCTCTGGGCGGCGGCGTCGCCACGCTGCGCGGCACGCAGGTAGCGGGCTTCGAGCTCGGCCTCCTCACGGGCCGTCAGGATGTCGTCGTCGAGCACGGCCGGGACCTCAACCGGCTGCTCGGGCACGGCCGTTACGTTCGTCTCGCGCGGCCCCGGCGGCGGGGCCTCCAGCAGTCTTGCAGCATCCCCCATGGGATCCATCGTCGCACCACCCGCACCCGGCGTACACCTGGTATACCGCAGCCCTTGAGGTCACTTCAGCGTTTTGTCGACTTCCCGACACAGAGACATGCCAAACCACAAACGCTCCGGACTCCCCGAGGACACGGCGCAACGGCGCACACACGCGAAAAGGCCCGGAGTCCGAGGACTCCGGGCCTTCTCTTTCTCCAGTAGCGGGGACAGGATTTGAACCTGCGACCTCTGGGTTATGAGCCCAGCGAGCTACCGAGCTGCTCCACCCCGCGTCGTTGTGTCTCCACCGTATCACGGTCGGCGGGCCGCCGGTGCCGGGGCGCCGGCGGCCCGTCGGATACGCGTCAGGAACGCTTGTCCTGCTTGCCGGAGCCGGACCGCTCGGCCTCCTCGGCCGCCTTGGCCCGCTTCAGCGCCGCCGCCAGGTCGTCCTGCGCCTGGGCGTAGGCCCGCAGGTCGTCGTCGCGCAGCGCCTGCCGTCCGGCGTCGAACGCCTTCTGCGCGTCGTCCAGCGCCTGCTTGACCGTCGGGCTCACCGGCGGCTGGGCGGTGCCCGGGCCGGTGGACGGCGGCGGGGTCTGGGTGCCGCCGGGCGGCGCGGCACCGCCGAACGCGGCGGCCAGCGCGTCGTCCAGGCTGTCCCGCAGCACCGTGTGGTCGTTGTAGGAGACCAACACCTTCTTCAGCAACGGGTAGTTGATGGCGCTGCCGTTGCCGCGGACATAGACCGGCTCGACGTAGAGCATGCCGCCGTCGAGCGGCACGGTGAGCAGGTTGCCGTACTCGATCTCGGAGTCGGCGCGCTGCAACGCGTAGATCTGGTTGGAGACCCCGGGGTCACCGGTGAACTTGCTCTGCACCTGCTTGGGTCCGGAGACCCCGCTGGGCGGCAGTTGCAGCAGCCGGATGGCGCCGTAGTCGGGGCTGCCCGCGTCGGCGTCCACCGCCATGAAGCCGCTGAGGTTGTCGCGGCCGTTGGGGGTGAAGGTGGTGGTCAGCGAGAACGACTGGTCGCGCTGGCCGGGCATCTTCAGGCTCAGGTAGTACGGCGGCACCGCGCCGCTGTCCTTCTTCGCCGGGTCGTCGGGGACCTGCCACGCCTCGCTGCCGCTGTAGAAGGTGCCCGCGTCGGTGACGTGGTAGCGGGTGAGCAGTTGCCGCTGCACCTTGAACAGGTCCTGCGGGTACCGCAGGTGGTCCATCAGGTGCGGGCCGATCGCGCTGCGCGGCTCGACGGTGCCGGGGAACGCCTTCATCCACGTCTTGAGCACCGGGTCGGCGGTGTCCCACTGGTAGAGCTTCACGGTGCCGTCGTAGGCGTCCACCGTGGCCTTGACCGAGTTGCGGATGTAGTTGACCTGGTTCTGCTGGGCGATCACCGAACGGCTCTGCCCGGTCAGCGAGTCGGAGGTGGTGTCGCCCAGCGTGGTGCGCGAGGCGTAGGGGTAGCCGTTGGTGGTGGTGTAGGCGTCCACGATCCACTGGATGTGGCCGTCGACCACCGCCGGGTACGGGTCGCCGTCGATGGTCAGCCACGGCGCCACCGCCTCGACCCGCTCCTTGGGTGTGCGGTTGTACAGGATCCGCGACCCCTTGCCGATCGCCCCGGAGTACAGGATCTGCGGCTCGCTCAGCCGTACCGCGTAGGCCGCCCGGGTCACCGGGTTCTCCAGCCTCACCCCGCTCCGGCCGTCGTAGGTGAAATCCGTCTCACCCTTGACGCCGGAGTAGTCGATCTCCGTGGTGGGGCCGCCGACGATGGAGTACTGGGTGGTCTGCTCGCCGTAGTAGACCCGCGGCTGGTACGGGCCGAGCTTGCCCTTCGGCGGCAGGTCGGACTCGATGAAGTCGGGGGCGCCGTTGTCGGTGGTGTCGGTGCCCCTGGCGGCCACCATGCCGTAGCCGTGGGTGTACTTGAAGTGCTGGTTGATCCAGTTGTTGGGGACGCCCTTCATGTTCAGCTCGCGCAGGGCGACCACGCTGTCCTGCTCCTTGCCGTCGACCGGGTAGCGGTCGACCGCCAGCGGCGCGGCGAACGAGTAGTAGTTGCGCTGCTGTTGGAGCTGCTGGACGGTGGGCGAGACCACGTTGGGGTCGAGCAGCCGGACGCTGGCCGCCGAGCCGACGTCGGCGCGCAGCTGGTCGGGGCTCTTGCCGGCGCCGGTGCCGGGGTAGTCGCCGACCTGGGTGTGGTCGATGCCGTAGGCGGTGCGGGTGGCGTTGATGTTCTTCTGGATGTACGGGGCTTCCTTGGCGGCCTCGTTGGGCTGCACCTCGAACTTCTGCACGATCGCCGGGTAGAGCCCGCCGATGAGCACCGCGGAGAGCACCATCAGCCCGAAGCCGATCACCGGCAGCGTCCAGGTGCGCCGCCACAGGGTGGCGAAGAACAGCAGGGCGCAGATGATGGCGATGCAGAACAGGATGGTCTTCGCCGGCAGATAGGCGTTGGCGTCCACGTACCGCAGCCCGGTCCAGCCGCTGGTGGCCTTGAAGCCGCTGGACTTCACGGCCAGTCCGTAGCGGTCGAGCCAGTAGGCCACCGCCTTGAGCGAGACGAAGAGCCCGAGCAGCACCGACAGGTGGCCGGTGGCCGCCGCCGTCGCCCGCGCCCCGGGACCGCTCAGCCGCAGCCCCCCGTACAGGTAGTGCACCAGCGCGGCGGCCACCACGCACAGCACCACGGCGGCGAACCCGAAGCTGAGCAGGAAGCGGTACCACGGCAGGTCGAAGGCGTAGAACGAGACGTCCAGCTTGAACTGCGGGTCCCGGGTGCCGAACGGGACGGCGTTGACCCACTGCAGCCAGGTGCGCCACTGGCCGGAGGCGGAGGCACCGCCGATGAGGCCCACCATCAGGCAGACCGCCATCAGCACCCACTTGCGGTAGGGCGCGATGCCCATCCGGTAGCGGTCCAGGCTCTGCTGCTCGGTCGACATCGCGCCCAGCTGCGGGCGCAGCCGGTGGGCGAGGAAGATGTTGACGCCGACGGCGAGCGCCATCAGCACCCCGAAGACCGCGAAGAGTCCGATGCGCGTCCACAGGGTGGTGGTGAACACCGAGGAGTAGCGCACCGACCGGTACCACAGCCAGTCCGTCCAGAACCCCGAGAACATCACGAAGGCGATGGCGAGCACGGCGATGGCCGCGAGTGTCATGAACACGGTCCGGGTTCCCCGGGAGGGCCGGCCTGCGAAGACCCGCGGGCCGGCCGGGCCTGAGCCCGACCCGCGGTCCGGCATCTGGAAAGCCAAGGTGCGCACCTCGAAGTGTCTGTCGTGCTGACGTCTGGGACGGGCGGTGGTACGGCATCCGGGGCGGACACCCACCCATGCAACTTACTCACGCTTTACTCGGTTCCCGCCCGGGGCCCCGGAACGGGCAGGATAGTGACCATGCCCAACACTGACACCGGCGGTACGGCCGGCCACGACCCCCTGGCGGGCGGCGGCCCGGTCGCCGCGCACCCCCTGACCCGGGCGGTACTCGAGATCGACGAGTACGCCGCCGAGCTCGGCTGGGACCAGCCGGCCCGGCTGTTCGCCCTGGTCGACACCGAACGGCTCCGCGCCGAGCAGCCGGAGCTGAGCGAACAGCTCGGCCTCGCCGAGGGCGAGCGGGCCGCCGCCCTGACCCCGGTGGAGCAGGACGAGATCCCCACCGGCGCCCCGCTCGACGAGTTCCTGGCCACCATCGCCTGGCCGGACGTGGTGGTCGGCTGCGCGCTCACCGTGGAGCGGCTGATGCTGCCGCCGAGCGCCGAGGCCCAGATCCCCGAGGGCCTCGACGACGCCGCGCTCGCCTCCTGGGTCGCCGGGCACCCGGAGCGGCAGGAGGTGCGGATGACCGTCGGCGTGCTGCGCGACGGCACCCGGGAGTCGGCGATCCGGCTGCGCGAGAAGGACTCGCCCAAGGAGGTGCTCACCGGCTCCGACCTGGTACCGGGGCTGGCCGAGGCGCTCACCGCGACGTTCGAGGAGGAGTGAGCCGGGCCCGGCCGCCCGGACCGGGGGTGCGGGGCGGCCGGGCGGGGTTCAGTGGACCGGGCAGGCCGGCAGGGCGCCGGTCTTCCCCTCGCGGATGTCCTTCAGCGCGGCCAGCGCGTCGTCCAGCGTGCCGACCTTGACCAGGCGCAGCCCGGCCGGGGTGTCCTTGGCCGCGGCGGCGCAGTTGTCCTTGGGGGTCAGGAAGAACCGGGCGCCGGCGTCGCGGGCGGCGATCGCCTTGAGCGCGATGCCGCCGATCGGGCCGACCTTGCCGTCGTCGTCGATGGTGCCGGTGCCGGCCACGAATGTGCCCCCGGTCAGATCGGTGGGGGTCAGCTTGTCGATGATGCCGAGCGAGAACATCAGCCCGGCACTGGGCCCGCCGACGTCGGCCAGCTTGATGTCGATGGTGAACGGGAACGAGTGGGCGGCGGCGGCCTGGATGCCGACCACGGCCCGGCCGTCCTGCGCCTTGGTGCCCACGGTCAGCCGCCGCTGCCCGCCGCCCTTGGCCGGGGTCACCGTGAACTCCACGGTCTGCCCCGGGTGGTGCTTGGTGACCAGCTTGGCCACGTCCGCCGGCTCCTTGACCGGGGTGCCGTCCACCGCGTCGATCACGTCGCCGGCGTGCAACGTCCCTTCCGCCGCGCCCCCCTTGAGCACGGTGCCGACCACCACCCGGGAGGCGACCGGGATGTGCAGCGCACGCAGCGCCGCCACCTTGGCGCTGTCCTGGGACTGGGTGAACTCCTCGGCGTTCTGCCGGTCCACCTGCTGGGCCGACTGGCCCTTGGGGTAGATGGTCTCGCGGGGGACCACCTGGTCGTCGTTGGAGAGCCAGCCGCTGATCGCCTCGATCAGATTCATCGGGTAGTCGGCCCCGGTCACCCGCACCGTCGTCATGTTCAGATGCCCGCTGACCGGGTACGTCCGGTGGCCGGAGATCTGCACCACCGGCTCGCCGTCGTGCTCCGCCAGCGTGTTCACGGTCGGGCCCGGCGACATCTCGGCGTACGGCACGGACATCAGGACCCCGGCGCACAGCAGCGCTATGAGCAGCAGCGTCGAGGTGAGCAAGGTCGCGGTGCGGCGTGGCATGCCACGACAGTACGGGAGACCCCTCACCGGTGGCGCGCGGGGCCGGGCCGTCCGGCTGACCGGCTGGTCAGGACGGATCGGAGCCCGACTGCGTACCGGCCATGCTGCCGGAGTGCGACTTGGCCATCGCCTCGCGGAAGCGCTCGTATCCGGCCAGCGAGTCGACGTCGCCGGCGGCGCGGCGGGAACGTCCCGCCCAACCGGCCCACAAGGTTGCGGCAATCGCGCCCCCGACCGGAATCAGCAACCATGCAAGAGCCGCCATACCCGGCCTCCCACCACGTACGTACCCGACGCAGGACCTATGAGCAGATTAACCACCCGCTGGTCCAACGCTGAGACCCGGGCGCGAGTTACGCAAGTGGCAGGCGCCCACCGGGAGGAAGCGTTTCCCCCGCCCGGGTGAGGAAGGCCGCCGTGTGGGTGACGGTGGGGGTTGACGGTGCGGTGGCGCGCCAGCCGGCCGGCTGCTTATGCAACCCCACCCCTCAACGAGGGGGCTACGCCCCCACCCGGCCAACCACTTCCCCGGCCACCACCCCTCAACGAGGGGGCTACGCCCCCACCCGGCCAACCACTTCCCCGGCCACCACCCCTCAACGAGGGGGCTACGCCCCCACCCATTCCTCCTGCCCGTCCTCGAAGGTCTGGTGCTTCCAGATGGGGACTTCGTGCTTGAGGTCGTCGATGAGGCGGCGGCAGGCGGCGAAGGCTTCGGCGCGGTGGGGGCAGGAGACGGCGACGACCACGGCGAGGTCGCCGACCGCGAGGTCGCCGACGCGGTGGACGGCGGCCAGGGCGCGGACGGGGAAGTCGGCGGCGACCTTCTCGGCGACCCGGCGCAGTTCGGCCTCGGCGGTGGGGTGGGCGGAGTAGGACAGACCGGTGACCGCGGCGGGGCCACCGTCGTGGTCGCGGACGGTGCCCACGAAGAGCGCGGTGCCGCCGGCCGCGTCGTCGCCGACCGCGCCGAAGACCTCGTCCACCGACAGCGGCGTGTCACGGACGGCCAGCAGCCGGATGGGGTCCCGGTCGTCCCGGGTGACGGACTCGTCGTACGTGGGTGCCATGACCGCCATGGTGCCGTACCCGCAGACCGGACGGAAACGTCCGCCCCGTACGAAAGCACCGGCGCCGGACGGGCGGATCCGACGAACCGAACCGGCCGCCGGAAGGTCACCGGCCGCGGCGCTTGCGGGCCCGGCGGACCAGGGCGGCGGTGCCCACCAGGGCCACCGTGGCGCCGGCGGCGCCGAGCGTGGTGGCGTCCTTGCGGCCGAGGCGGCGGCCGGCCACGGTGCGCCGACCGGCGACCTCCTCCAGGAGTTCGGCCAACACCTCCTCGTTGGTCCACTTGGGCCGCCAGCCGGCCTCGTGCAGCCGGCTGCCGCTGACCACCCACGGATACATGGTGTAGGCCAGGTCGCCGGCCGGGGACGGGGTCAGCCCCAGCCGGTGCAGCCGGGCCGCGGCGCCCATCGCCAGCGACTCGGGCAGCTCCATGCGGCGGATGCCGGAGAGCTCCTCGACCTCCTCCTGTTCCAGCCAGCCGTCGCACCCCACCGCCATCTCGCCCTCGGCCTTGCCCAGCGCCGCGTACTCCAGCGCCGAGACCAGGTCCTCGACGTGGCAGAACTGCCAGCACGGCCGGCTGCCGGCCACCACCAGCAGCCGGGGCGACTCGAAGTACCGGGTGAGCGCGGTGTCGGTGCCGCCGACCAGGACGGCGGGGCGGACCACGGTGACGTTGAGCCCGGGGTGGGCGCGGGGCGCGCGGCGGCCGAGGCGTTCGATCTCCAGCAGGTCGCCGACCCCGGTGGCGTCCGCGGTGGCGCGCAGCGGGGCGTCCTCGGCGAGCGGGACGTCGTTGTCCGGCAGGGCGCCGTAGACCATGGCGGAGGTCATCAGCACCACCCGGTGCACCCCGGCCGCGGCAGCCGCGGTGAGCACGGTCTGGGTGCCGCGCACGTTGAACGCGGTGCGCGCGGTGGCCTCGGTCTCCAGGTCGAGGTCGAGCGCGAGGTGGACGACGACGTCGGCGCCGCGCAGCCGCTCGGCGATGGCCGGATCGCGCACGTCCAGCACCCGCCACTGCGCACCGGGCACGTCGGCGCGGCGTTCGTCGATGGCGACGACCGTGCCCACCTCGGGGGATCGCGTGAGGGCTCGGGTCAGCAACAGGCCGACGCCGGAGGCGGCTCCGGTGACCGCGACGACCGGTCCGGCCCCCTTGGAGGAGGTCCGCCCTGAGCGAACGTGCTGTTCCGGGGAACTCACCGGGTGTCTCCCACTGTTGTTTCTGGTACGAGATGCGCGGTCCCATCCTGCCTGAGAGGTGTCTAGGCTGGTGGTAGAGGCCGAAACTGTCGACATAGAGCCGAGGAACCCCGTGAGTGACACCCCATTTGGATTCGGCGTCCCATCTGAGGAGCCCGAGGACGGGGACGAGGGCAAGCGGAAGGGCCTGCCGGGTGGCGGCGGCATCGGCTTCGGCGGCACCCCGTCCGGCGGCCCCGGCGGTGACAACCCGCTGGCCGCGATGTTCGGCTCGCTCAACCCCAACGACCTCGGTGCCGCCTTCCAGCAGCTCGGGCAGATGCTCTCCTACGAGGGCGGCCCGGTGAACTGGGAGATGGCCAAGGACATCGCCCGGCAGACGGTGGCCCAGGGCGCCCAGGACGGCACCAAGGACGCCAGCGTCTCGGCCGGCGAGCGGGCCGCGGTGCAGGAGGCGCTGCGCCTGGCCGACCTGTGGCTGGACGGCACCACCTCGCTGCCGTCCGGCTCGGGCGCGGCGGTGGCGTGGAGCCGGGCCGAATGGGTCGAGGCGACGCTTCCGGTGTGGAAGGAACTGGTGGACCCGGTCGCGGAGCGGGTCGGCACCGCGATGGGCGGCGTCCTGCCCGAGGAGATGCAGGCCATGGCGGGCCCGCTGCTCGGCATGATGCGCTCGATGGGCGGCGCGATGTTCGGCGCCCAGATCGGCCAGGCGCTGGGCGTCCTCGCCGGTGAGGTGGTCGGCTCCACCGACGTCGGGCTGCCGCTCGGCCCGGCGGGCAAGGCGGCGCTGCTGCCGGTGAACATCGCGGCGTTCGGTTCCGGCCTCGGCGTCCCGCAGGACGAGGTCCGCCTCTACCTGGCCCTCCGCGAGGCCGCCCACCAGCGGCTCTTCGCCCATGTGCCGTGGCTGCGGGCCCATCTGTTCGGCGCCGTCGAGGGGTACGCGCGCGGCATCAAGGTCGACACCGCGCGGCTGGAGGACGCGGTCGGCCAGCTCGACCCGGCCAACCCACAGGCGTTGCAGGACGCCCTCCAGCAGGGCATGTTCCAGCCCGAGGACACCCCGGAGCAGAAGGCCGCGCTGGCCCGGCTGGAGACCGCGCTGGCGCTGGTCGAGGGGTGGGTGGACGCGGTGGTGCACGCCGCCGCGGCCCCGCATCTGCCGTCCGCCGGCGCGCTGCGCGAGACGCTGCGCCGCCGCCGCGCCACCGGTGGTCCGGCCGAGCAGACCTTCGCCACGCTGATCGGCCTGGAGCTGCGACCGCGCCGGCTGCGGGACGCCTCCCGGCTGTGGGCCTCGCTCACCGACGCCCGCGGCCTCGACGGCCGGGACGCGCTGTGGGCCCACCCCGACCTGCTGCCCACCGCCGCCGACCTCGACGACCCGGACGGCTTCGTGCACCGCGAGACCGGCGACGAGGCGTTCGACTTCGACGCGCTCGACAAGATGCTGGGCGAGGCGGCGGAGGGCCGCCACGGTGAACGGCGTTCCGGTGAGGGCGGCCCGGCGGACGGCTCCGACGAGCCGGACTCGTCCGGCGAGTCCGGTGAGGGCGGCCGGGACAAGTGACGCTGCACGCCGACGCGGCGCGGGTGCTCCAGGAGTGGTCCGCGCCGCTCGAACCGTCCGTCCCGGAGTCCGGGGGGCCGGAAGGCGCCGTGGGCCAGGAGGAGTTGCGGCTGGCCTACCTCGGCCACCTGGCGGCCCGTCCGGACGCCATGTGGAAGTCGTGCGAGTCGGGTCATCTGACGGCCAGTGCGCTGGTGGTCGATCCGCGGCGGGAACGGGTGCTGCTCACCCTCCACCGCAAGCTGCGGATGTGGCTCCAGATGGGTGGCCACTGCGAGCCGTCCGACGCCACGCTGGCCGCCGCCGCGCTGCGGGAGGCCACCGAGGAGTCGGGGATCACCGGGCTCACCCTGCTGCCCGGCCCGGTCCGCCTCGACCGCCATCTCACGCCCTGCGCCTGGCACTTGGACGTCCAGTACGCGGCGGTGGCCCCGCCGGACGCCGTCTGGTCGGTGAGCGACGAGTCGCTGGACGTGCGGTGGTTCGGCTACGACGAGGTGGCCTCGGTGGCCGACGCCTCGGTGGTGCGACTGGTGGAGCGGGCGCGGCAGTTGGTGTGAGCCGTACGGTTCACTCCGGCTCGCCCGCCTCGCGGGCGCCGGGGAGGTGCGGCAGCCGGGCCGCGGCGACGACGCCTTCGAGGTAGCCGCGGGCCCGCTCGGTGCGCGGATACCCCTCCAGCAGCCGCCAGAAGTCGGCGCCGTGGCCGGGCACCAGCAGGTGGGCCAGCTCGTGCAGGAGCACGTAGTCGACCACGTAGTCGGGCATGCCCTGCAAGCGGTGGGAGAGCCGGATGCTCCCCTCGGCCGGGGTGCACGAACCCCACCGGGTGTTCTGGTTGGTCACCCAGCGCACGCTTTCCGGCCGGGCCCGGCCCCCCAGATACTGGCCGGACAACCGCGCGGCCCGCTCGGCGAGTTCGGCGTCGCCCAGCATCCGCCTGCTCTCCTGCGCCGCCAGCTTGTCGAGCATGACGCCGACCCAGCGCTGCTCCTCAGCCGCGGACATCCGGGCCGGGATCAGCACGATGGTGCGGTCGCCCTCGCGGTACGCCGACACCGTCCGGCGACGGCGCGCACTGCGTCGCACTTCCACGGCACTGGTACGCGTCCCACGGCTCTGGCCGCGAGACGGACGGGACGAAGCGGGTTCGACGGACACGCCACGACGGTACCGGCTGCCTCCGACGAAGTCCCGACGCCCGGAAAGACGGAGCGGCGAGTGCGCCCCGGCGCGAGGGAGTGGGGGGCGCGGGGCGGGTGCGCCGGGGATGCGGGGTGGATGCGCCCGGGGCGCGGGGCGACGGGTGCGCGCGGACGCGCCCAGGGCGCCCTGGCCCGGGGGCGGCGGACGACACGGCCGCCACCCCGACGGCGAGGCGGATCGGATACGTGCCGCGTGCCGCAGCCGTCGACGGCACGGGCGCGTGATCGTCCTCGTACGAGGGGCGGACGGCCGAAGCGCGGACCCCGACGGACCCAGGAGCGCCGGGCGGCTCGCCCGCACCGGGTGCGCACCGGCGCCGACGGTGTGGCATCGGGGGCCTTCCGTCCGCGCATCGCGGGGTGCCGCCCAGGCATACGGTCTTACGTATTCGCCTGCCTGTGGATAACTTTCGGCAAGGTCGTGCGGAAGCGCCCATGCTGATCCCGTTGTGACAGCGCTGGCTCCGGCGGCCATGGTGGCGGACGGTCGGGGCCTGATCACGGGGGGGGCGTCATGCATCCGATGCTGAAGCCGGCCATGCGGCGCAGTTGGCGGGACCGGGAGACGCTCCAGTTCGGGGTGGATCCGGAGCGTGCGGTGGTGCTCGGGCCGCTGGACGACGCGTCGGCGCGGTTCCTGAAGCTGCTCGACGGCACTCGCGGCCCCGAGCTGCTGCGCGAGGAGGCGGCGGCGCTCGGCCTCGCCCCGGAGCGCGCCGACCGGCTGCTGTCCGTGCTGGCCGAGGGCGACGTGCTGGAGGACGCCGACAGCCTCGGCGGGCTCCACCAGGTGCTGCGCCGGCGGGACGCGGCTCTCGAACGGCTCCGGCCCGACCTGGCCTCGCTCTCCCTGCTGCGCCCCGGCCCCGGCGCCGCGGCGCACACGCTGGCCGCCCGCCGCACGGCCCGGGTGCGGGTGTGCGGGGCCGGACGGGTCGGCGCCTCGGTGGCCGCGGTGCTGTCGGCGGCCGGGGTCGGCCGGGTCGACGTGGTGGACGGCGGTGAGGTCGAGCCGTGGGACGCGGCGCCGTGCGGCATCCCGGCGCTGGCCGTCGGCGAACGGCGGGACGCGGCGGCCCGGGCCGCGGTGCGCCGCGCGGCCCCCGACCCCCGTCCGCCCGTATCGCCGCGCGGCGCCGGGGAGCCCCGGCTCGCCCTCGCCGTCCTCGCCCCCCGCGACGGGCTGGACGCCTACGCCCCCGACGAACGGGCCGCCGAGCAGCTGATGGCCGCCGGGATCCCGCATCTGTACGCCGGCGTGGTGGAGGGGCTCGGGGTGGTCGGGCCGCTGGTGGTGCCGGGGCGGCTGGCCTGTGCCGGTTGCCTGGCCCGCGAGCGGGCGCGGCGCGATCCGGCCTGGCCGCGGATGGTGGCGCAGCTGCGGTCGGGGCGTGGCCGGCCGGTGGTGGGCCCGTGCGACGTGGCGCTGGCCACGCTGGTGGCCGCGCTGGCGGCGGCCCACGCGCTGGAGTTCCTGGCCGGGGGCGAGCCGCCGAGCGCCGGAGGGCGGGTGGAGTTCACGCTGGCCGGGCTCGCCATGCGCACCGTGCCGGTGGGGCCGCGCCAGGATTGCGGGTGTGGTGCGGCAGGCCACGGCGCACGCGCGACAATGGCCGGGTGACCTCCCGCCGGGCGTACGCGCGGCACGGGTCGCCGCCGTCCCGGGACCGCGGCACCGGCGGCAGCGGCCGTGGGCGCCGCTCCGGTGCCGGTCCGGCGGTCCGGGCCGCCGGGGCCCTGACGCGGTGTGGCAACGGAATCGACGGTGAAAGAGGGGCACATGTCGGATCTTCCTCGCAAGGCAGTCACCCGAACCGCCAAGCTCGCCGCGCTGCCCCTCGGCTTCGCGGGCCGGGCCACCCTGGGGCTGGGCAAACGGATCGGCGGCCGGCCGGCCGAGATCGTCGCCGGTGAGCTCCAGCAGCGCACCGCCGAGCAGCTGTTCAAGGTGCTCGGCGAGCTCAAGGGCGGGGCGATGAAGTTCGGCCAGGCGCTGTCGGTCTTCGAGGCCGCGCTCCCCGAGGAGATCGCCGGACCCTACCGTGCCGCACTGACCAAGTTGCAGGACGCGGCGCCGCCGATGCCCGCCGGCACCGTGCACGACGTGCTCGCCAAGGGGCTCGGAGAGGACTGGCGGCGGTTCTTCGAGGAGTTCGAGGACAAGCCGGCCGCGGCGGCCTCCATCGGCCAGGTGCACCGCGCGGTGTGGCACGACGGACGCGAGGTGGCGGTCAAGGTCCAGTACCCGGGGGCCGGCCAGGCGCTGCTGTCCGACCTGTCCCAACTGGGCCGGGTGGCCCGGCTGTTCGGCCCGCTGATCCCGGGGATGGACATCAAGCCGCTGATCTCCGAGTTGCGCGAGCGGGTCTCCGAGGAGCTGGACTACGCCCTGGAGGCGCGGGCCCAGCACACGCACGCCGTGGAGTTCGCCGACGATCCGGACGTGGTGGTGCCCGATGTGGTGCACCAGGCCGAGCAGGTCCTGGTCACCGAGTGGCTGGACGGGGTGCCGCTGGCCGAGGTGATCGCCGACGGCACCCGTTCCGAGCGGGACCGGGCCGGGCAGTTGCTGGCCCACTTCCTCTTCGCCGGCCCGGCCCGCACCGGGCTGCTCCACGCCGACCCCCATCCGGGCAACTTTCGGCTGCTGGTGGACGACGGGCCGGCCGAGGGATGGCGGCTCGGGGTGCTGGACTTCGGCACGGTGGACCGCCTCCCCGAGGGGCTGCCACTGCCGATCGGCACCGCGCTGCGGCTGGCGCTGGCCGGGGACGCCGAGCGGGTCCACGCCATGCTGCGCCAGGAGGGCTTCGTCAAGCCGGCGATCCAGCTCGACCCGGAGGCGGTGCTCGACTACCTGCTGCCGATCATCGAGCCCGCCCGGGCCGAGGAGTTCACCTTCGGCCGGGCCTGGATGCGGACCCAGGCGGCCCGGATCGCCGACCCGCGCTCCCCCGCCCACCAGTTGGGCCGGCAGCTCAACCTGCCGCCGTCCTACCTGCTGATCCATCGGGTGACGCTGAGCACCATCGGGGTGCTCTGCCAGCTGGACGCCACCGTGCGGCTGCGGGACGAACTGCTGGACTGGCTGCCGGGGTTCGCCGCTCCGGAAGCGTCCGAAGGGGCCGAAGACCCCGGGGATGCCGAGGAGGCCGAAGACCCCGAGGAGGCCGAGGGGGCGTAGCCGGCCCGGTCACGTCCGCCCCGGCCGCCTCCAGGCGGCCCCGCCCGGGCTACCACCAGGCGGAGTCGAGCCGGCCTTCGATGGAGCGGATGTTGGCCCGGGCGCAGTTCTCGCAGAAGTAGCGGCGCTCGCCGCCCTCGACGGAGCAGGTCCAGGTGACCGGCGGGCGGTCGGCGACGGCTCCGCAGCGGGCGCACACCACCCGGGGCGGTGGCGCGCTTTCAGAAGCGGGTTCACGAGTCTTCTGATCCACCTGGTGACGATACCTCCGCAAGCACGGCGGAAGCGGGCACAACGCACCGCGGGGCCGGTTCCCTTCCGGGACCGGCCCCGCGCTGTCGGGACGGGTGGAACGGGCCGCGCCTACTGCATCACCACGAGGGCGATGGCGCGGCGGGCCCGCAGCGAGACGCGTTCGGCGCGCCGCTGCAGCCGCCGGGCCTGCGCCAGGCGACGGCCCGGACGTTGAGATTCCGCCTCGTCCAGTCGTTGTCGCAGGTGGGCTCGGGCCATGGCTTCTGGGATGAGTTGCATCTCTCGGTTCCTGTTCTGGCGGGAGGCCGCGGCGGCGGCTCCCGTGCGGTCTGCGGGACCGGTGGCCGGGCGGATCGCCGCACCGTTCCGGTCGGTTCTGACCCGCGCCTGCGGATCATTGGTCAACGGATGGTCGATGGTGCCGATGGCGGTGCGTCGGCGGCTCATGCCACGACCTCGCTCTTGCGCGGACGGCCACGGGGCCGCTTGCGGGGTACGACGACGCCCTGCACGAAGAGCTCACCGCCCCAGACACCCCACGGTTCACGGCGCGCCTTGGCGCCCGCGAGGCAGGCCTCGCGGACCGGGCAGGTCTGGCACAGGGACTTGGCGTACTCGACGTCGGCCGGGGTCTCGGCGAAGAAGACCTCCGGGTCGTAGGTGCGGCACGGGACGGGTACGCCCAGACGCTCGATCTCGTCGTCGAGCTCGGACAGCGGCAGCAAGGGGGCCTCCATGGGCACGAACTCAGGCGGGGGGATCTTCTCGGCGTGCGGTACGGCCGGGGTGCGCTGTTCCGGATGCACGGTTGCGTTCTTCCTCGTCTGTCGGTCCGGCCGGGGGCCGGGGTGGTCGGTACCGGGTCGTTGCGGTTTCCCAGGCCCTTCGCCTGATCGCTCGCGCAAGCAAAAGGGCCGCGGATCCCGGTTCACGGGTTCCGCGGCCCTGAAGGTGCCGACCTGATTGCCTGTCAGGCTGGATCTCTCCAGGGTTCGAGCCCGCGGAAGGCCCGCATCTTGCTGTCGTGGTGCGTCGCTACGGTCGTGCTGCCAGTGCCGTTGCCATTGGCGGTGAAGCCGCCCTGGGCCCACTGCTGGCGGGAATCGGCACCGTTGGCCGCGAGCGCATAGCGGGGCGCCTGCGCCGCTTCCGCCATCGGTGCCTGGAACGCTCGCTCGATACGGCCGCCTGCGACACCGGTGCCACGGAGGGCAGCGGCGGAGACAAGGGCGGATCGCAGCGCCGGAGCGCCGGGCAGGCAGGAGGCGATGGCCGGACGACCGGTCATTTTGTTGATCGTGATGATGCTGGCCACTGAACTCGCCTCCTCTCGGCGTCTCGTAGTGCGGACGGGCGGCTGTACCGAGCCGCGCGGACTCAGTACATCATGGCTTCCCGAACTCCCGGAAGAGCCTCGGTTACCGTGCTACCGCAGGCTATGAGGATTCCCGCGGCGTGCGCAAACTATTTATTCGACGGATCCGTAACAGGCTGGACGGCCGATTTGGCCGAACCCTCCATTCCGTTTGTGTCGGGGCCCTCGTCACCCGTTCCACCTGCGGTTTCCGCACCGCGGCCGGCCACCAGGGCCAGTACCTCGGCGCCGAACCGGGCCGCCTTGCGCGTCCCCACGCCGGCGATCCGCACCAGCTCGGACTCCTCGGCCGGCAACCGCTCGGCGATGGCCATCAGCGTCTTGTCGGTGAAGACGCAGAACGCCGGCTGCCCCAGCTCGGCGGCGCGCCCGGCCCGCCAGTCACGCAGCCGCTCGTAGAGCGACTCGTCCAGGTCGGACGGGCAGTCCTCGCAGCGCATCAGCTTGATCTCGCCGGCCTCGGACAGGGTGCGCCCGCAGACCCGGCAGCGCACCGGACCGCGCCGACGCCGCCGCGCCGCCTCCGTCCCCGCGTCACCGCGTGACCCGGTCGCCCCGCCCGGCCGCCCCGCGACGACGCCCCCCACCGCACCGCGCCGCAGACCGGTCAGGAAGCGGGACGGGCGCCGTCCGCCCCGGCCGCCCGGGGACCGGGAGAGCGCCCAGGAGAGCGCCAGGTGCACCCGGGCCCGGGTGACCCCGACGTAGAGCAGCCGCCGCTCCTCCTCGATCTGCTCATCGGTCCTGGCGTAGGTGATCGGCAAGGTGCCCTCGGTGAGGCCGACCAGGAAGACCGCGTCCCACTCCAGACCCTTGGCGGCGTGCAGCGAGGCCAGGGTGACCCCCTCGACGGTGGGCGCGTGCTGCACGGCGGCCCGGGCGTCCAGCTCGGCCACGAAGTCCGCCAGGGTGGGCGCGGGGCCGCCGGCCCGGGCGGACGCCTGGCAGAACTCCTCGGCGAGGCGGACCAGCGCGGCCAGCGACTCCCAGCGGTCCCGGGCGGCCCCGGCGCCGGCCGGCGGCTGCGGGGACCAGCCCCGGGCGCCGAGCACGGCCCGCACCTGGCCGGGCACGTCGGCGTCGGCGAGCGTGGGGTCGGCGCCGGAGCCGGCCCGGGCGGCGCCGCGCAGCAGCATCCCGGCCTCCCGCACCTCGGGACGCTCGAAGAACCGCTCTGCGCCGCGCAGTTGATAGGGCACCCCGGCGTCGGCCAGCGCCTGCTCGTAGATCTCCGACTGGGCGTTGACCCGGTAGAGCACGGCGATCTCGCTGGGGCGCACCCCGGTGTCGATCAGCTGCCGGACGCGGCGGGCGGTGCCCTCGGCCTCGGCGGGCTCGTCGGCGTACTCGGTGAACAGCGGGGCCGGGCCGGGCTCGCGCTGGGCGACCAGCTCCAGCCGGTGGGCGGCGGCCTTGCCGCGGGCCCCGGCGAGCACGCCGTTGGCCAGGTGGACCACCTGCGGGGTGGAGCGGTAGTCGCGGACCAGCTCGACCACGGTGGCCCGCGGGTAACGGGTGCGGAAGGCCAGCAGGTATTCGGGGGTAGCGCCGGTGAAGGAGTAGATGGTCTGGCCGGCGTCGCCGACCACGCACAGGCTGTCCCGGCCGCCGAGCCACAGGTCGAGCAGGCGCTGCTGGAGCGGGCTGACGTCCTGGTACTCGTCGACCACGAAGTGCTGGTACTGGGCGCGCACCTGGTCGGCGACGTCGGGGCGGTCCTCCAGTACGGCGACGGTGAGCAGCAGCACGTCCTCGAAGTCGAGCACGCCGCGCTCGCGCTTGAGCTCCTCGTAGCCGGCGTAGACGCGGGCGATCTCGGCGGGGTCGCGGGGGGCCTCGCGGCCGGCCTTGGCGGCGGCGAGCGGGTAGTCCTCGGCGGCGGTCTGGGTGACCTTGGCCCACTCGATCTCCGCGGTGACGTCCCGCAGCTCGGTGCGGTCCAGCCGCAGCCGGCCGCGGGTGGCGGACTCGGCGACCAGAGGTGCCTTGCGGTCGACGAGCCGGGGCAGCTCGCCGCCGATCACCCGGGGCCAGAAGAACTGGAGCTGGCGCAGGGCCGCCGAGTGGAAGGTGCGGGCCTGCACCCCGCCCGCGCCGAGCCGCCGCAGCCGGCCGCGCATCTCCCCCGCCGCGCGCGCCGTGAAGGTGACCGCCAGCACGCTGCCCGGCTGCAGGATGCCCGCCCGCACCCCGTAGGCGATGCGGTGGGTGATGGCGCGGGTCTTACCCGTGCCCGCGCCCGCCAGCACGCACACCGGCCCGTGCAGCGCCGTGGCGACGGCACGCTGCTCGGGGTCGAGCCCGTCGAGCACCGCGTCCGCCGATTCCGGGGCGGCCGGGAAGAGCGAGGCTTCGGTACGTGATGTGGTCACCCCGCCATGCTGCCAGCTCGGCGCGGACGTCCGGCAAAGTTGTCCACAGGCGGCAACCGTAAGTCATAAGGTCACATCGGAACGTGTCCGGGAATGGTCCGTCCCGGTCACGCGTTCTCCCTCCTGAATCACGCACCGCGACCGTGCGGGACGCCGGCGGGATGGCCCGTCCGGAACGGCGGTCGTGCCGACACGAAGGAGCCACGGACCGATGCAGGGCACTGTGACGATGTACAGCACCACCTGGTGCGGCTACTGCCGTCGCCTCAAGAGCCAGCTCGACCGCGAGGGCATCGCCTACACCGAGATCAACATTGAGCAGGACCCGGAATCGGCCGCCTTCGTGGAGAAGGCCAACGGCGGCAACCAGACGGTGCCCACCGTGCTCTTCGCCGACGGCAGCACCCTGACCAACCCGTCCCTGGCCCAGGTCAAGGCCAAGATCGCGGCCTGATCCGGCGGCCGTTCCGCGCGGCCGGACGCACGCCGGCCCGGCCCTTACGCGGGGCCGGGCCGGACGGGGCTCAGCGGCGCGGCAGCGGTTCGCCGTACCAGTTCTCGATCAGCCGGGCCGCGATGGAGATCCCGGTCGGCGGCAGCACCTCGCCGGACTCGATGGCCGCCCGGTAGTCGGCCCGGGAGAACCAGCGGGCCTCGTGGATCTCCTCGCCGTCCACCTGTATCTCCTCGGAGACCGCGCGGGCGGTGAACCCCAGCATCAGGCTGGACGGGAACGGCCACGGCTGGCTGGCCACGTAGCCGACCTCACCGACGCGCACCCCGGCCTCCTCGGCCACCTCGCGCACCACCGCCTGCTCGGCGGACTCGCCCGGCTCCACGAAGCCGGCCAGCGTGGAGAAGCGCCCCTCCGGCCAGTGCACCTGCCGGCCCAGCAGCGCCCGGTCCCGCGAGTCGGTGACCAGCATGATCACCGCCGGGTCGGTACGCGGGTAGTGCTCGGCGCCGCACGCCGGGCAGCGGCGCACGTGACCGGCCGCGGCTATCACGGTGCGTTCGCCGCAGCGCGAGCAGAAACGATGCAGCCGCTGCCAGTTCTCCAGCGCCACCGCGTGCACCATCAGCCCCGCGTCGCGCTCCGACAGCACCCCGCCGACCTCGCGCAGCCCGGCCGGGCGCGCGGCGTCGTCCATCCTGCCGGGCAGCGCGTCCTTCTGGACGGCGAAGTAGCTCACCCCGTCGTCGGTGCCCAGGAAGTAACGGTGGTTCTCCGCGTACGGCGCCTCGAAGGAGGGCACCAGCACCAGCTCGACACCGCCGTCCGCGGTGTCCTCGACGAGCACCTGGCCGCCGGAGACCACCAGCACCCGGGTGCTGGGGTGGCTCCAGGCGGCGGCCAGCCAGGCCTCGTCCAGACGGTGGTGGGCGGCGCGGTCGACCGTGGCGCGGGTGAGCGCCAGCGGGGCTTGCGGCTCGGCACTGCTCAGGGGCGGCTCTGCGAGGGACAAGACGGCTTCCAACTCCCCGTTCGGCGTGGATGGGTCGGTCAGCGGGTGCGGCGAACCGGTCAGCGGTGCCAGTGTTCGCCGAGGTCGCCCCACAGGTACGCGGCGGTCTCCACGCCCTTGAGGAGCAGGTCGAGTTCGACCTTCTCGTTCACCGAGTGCCAACCGTCGGACGGCACGGAAATTCCCAGGAAGAGCACCGGCACCTCGAGAACGTCCTGGAGGTCGGCGGCCGGACCGGAGCCGCCCTCCCTGGTGAAGAGGATCTTGGACTGGAAGGCCCGGCCCATCGAGCGCACCACCGACTGGAGCGCCGGGTGGTCCAGCGGGGTCAGGCACGGGCGGGTGGCGCCCCAGAAGGTGATCTCGTGCCGGATGCCGTCCGGCAGCCGGCCGGCCACCCAGGCGCGTACCGCGCGCTCCACGGCGGCCGGGTCCTGCCCGGCGACCAGCCGGAACGACAGCTTCAGCTGGGCGGACGAGGGCACGATCGTCTTGCCGCCGGGGCCGGTGTACCCCCCGACCACGCCGTTGACCTCGGCGGTCGGGCGGGCCCAGACGCGTTCCAGGGTGCGGTAGCCGGCCTCGCCGAGGAGGGCGTGCGACTTGGCGGCGCGCAGCCAGGCGGCCTCGTCGAAGGGGAGCTCGGCGAAGAGCGCCCGCTCCCGGTCGGTGAGTTCGATCACCCCGTCGTAGAACCCGGGCACGGTGACCCGGCGGTCCTCGTCGTGCAGGGCGGCGGCCAGCCGGGCGGCCTCGGTGGCCGGGTTGGGCACCGCGCCGCCGAACGAACCGGAGTGGATGTCCTGGTCGGGCCCGTACAGGTCGATCTGGCAGTCGGTCAGGCCGCGCATGCCGGTGCAGACCGTGGGGGTCCGCTCGTCCCACATGCCGGTGTCCGAGACGATCACCGCGTCACAGGCGAGGCGGTCGGCCCGCTCCCGCAGCAGGGCGGCGAAGTGCGGCGAGCCGGACTCCTCCTCGCCCTCGATCAGCAGCTTGAGGTTGACCGCTGGGGTGTCCCGGCCGGTGGCCGCCAGGTGGGCGCGCACCCCCAGGGTGTGGAAGAACACCTGCCCCTTGTCGTCGGCGGCGCCCCGCCCGTACATCCGGCCGTCCCGGACCACCGGCTCGAACGGCTCGGTGTCCCAGCCGTCCGCGCGCGCCGCGGGCTGTACGTCGTGGTGGCCGTAGACCAGCACCGTCGGCGCCCCCGGGTCGGCGCTCGGCCACTCCGCGTACACCGCCGGAAGGCCCTCGGTGGGCCACACCTCGGCCACCGGGAACCCCGTCGCGCTCAACTCCGCCGCGAGCCACTCGGCGCTGCGCGCCACGTCCCCGGCGCGCTCCGGGTCGGCGGATACGGAGGGGATGCGCAGCCACTCGGCGAGGTCGTCGAGGAAGGCGGCGCGGTGCGCGTCGATGTACGCGCGGACGACGGCGTCCGGCTCGGTGCTCATACCGCGAGCCTATCCGGGCCCCGCCCACCCCGTTCCGCCCGCCCACCGGAGGAACCCCCGAGCGCTCCGTACGGCTCGGCCCGACGTGCCCGACGCCCCGGCAGGCCGTGCGGGTCACGCCTCGTTGCGCCACCACGTGGCAGGCGGCGCTGCCGACGCCCACGTGGCGGGGGCCGGCGGGGGTCATGCCCGTCTGCGCGAAGCGACGGGCCTGTCGGGGCCCGGGTGGGCGGCCCGGTAGCCGTACCGAGGTGCATCCGGCGGGGGCCCGGGTCGGGGCCCGACGCGCGGGCGGACGTGGCGGACGCCCCGGCGGGCGGATCACGCCGCGGGGCACCACCACGGGGCAGCGCGGAGTCGGACGGCGCTGCCGACGCCCACCCGGCGCAAGGCCGACGGGCAGCTCACGCCCGCCTGCGCGAAGCGACGGACCTGCCGGGCGGGCGGCCCGGCGGCCGTACCGAGGCGCACCCGGCGCGGACCCGGGACGGGTCCCGGCGCGCGAGCGGACGCGAGGGACGCCCCGGCGGGCGGGTCACGCCGCGCGCGGCGTGACCCCGTGGCCCGGCGGCCAGGCGGCGGGGCGGGGCGGGACGGGGCACCCGGGCTCATGGCTCCTGGGGCGGCGCTTTCGGTTCTTCCGCTATCAGGCGTTCCAGTTCCGCGCGGCCGGGCAGGGCGGTGGGGCGGACGATCTCGCCGGTGCGGATGTGGACGAAGCAGGCGCGGACATGGTGCGGGGGGAGGTGGTGGGTTTCGGCCCAGGCGAGGCGGTAGATCGCGAGTTGCAGGGGGTCGGCGGTGCCGGGGCGGCCGGTCTTCCAGTCGACGAGTTCGAAGGAGCCGTCGGGATCGCGGTAGACGGCGTCGATCCGGCCGCGTACGGTGCGGCCGGCCAGCCGGAGCTGGAAGGGGGCCTCGATCCGGTAGGGGACGCGGTCGGCGTAGGGGGTGCGCAGGAAGGCTTCCTTCAGCTCGGCGAGGTCCCGTTCGTCGGCGATCTCCTCGGGTGCCTCCGGTTCCATCCCGGGCAGCTCATCCAGGCCGATCAGCGGCAGCTCGTCGAAGCGCGACTCCAGCCAGGCGTGGAACCGGGTGCCGCGGCGCGCGGCGGGGCGGGGCTCACGCGGCATCGGCCGGGCCAGTTCGGCGGCGAAGGCGTCCGGGTCGGCGGCCAGCCGCATCAGCTCGGTGGCGGTCAGCGAGGGCGGCAGCGGGACCTCGCGCACCCGCTGTTGGGCCCGCCGCAGCTCCCCGGCGAGCACGTCGAGGTCGCGGTCCCAGGACATCACCAGCCGGCGTTCCTCGGGGGTGAGCCCGTCCGGGTCGCCGGCCTGCCGGGGCAGCGCGGGTACGGGGCCGTTCCCGCCGGCCGAGGGGTCCTCCTCCGGCGGCGGGGTCGCCGCGAGCAGGGCACGTACCGTGTCGGCGGCGTCCTTGCGGCGGGCGAACGCGCCGGGGTCGAGCGGCAGCGGCCAGACGTGGTCGGCGGGGCGGTCCAGCGCGGGGTTCTCGGCGTCGTCCGCGGGCTCCTCGGCCCAGTGCTCGACCTCGCCGTGGCCTTCCTCGCAGTGCTCGCGCAGCCGCAGCAGGAACTCCGAGGGGCCGCGGCGCCGGCGCTGGGTCGGCCCCCACCAGTGGCCGGAGGCGAGCAGCAGCGAACGCGGACGGGTGAAGGTGACGTACCCCAGCCGCAGCTCCTCGGTGGCGTTGTGGCCCTTCATCTCCTCCTTGAAGGCGTCGAGCCCCTTCTTGGTCCACTGCGTGACCTGCGGCAAGGTGGCCGCGTCACCGCGCAGCGGGTACGGCAGCACCTGGCCGTGCCAGGGCCACAGCTCGCGTACCCGGCCGCTCGGGAAGGCGTCCTTGACCAGGCCGGGCACGGCCACCACGTCCCATTCCAGGCCCTTGGACTTGTGCGCGGTCATCACCTTGACGGTGTTGTCGCCGCCGGGCAGCGAGCTGTCGAGCCCCTTCTCGTACTGCTCGGCGGTGCGCAGGAAGGCGAGGAAGGAGGCGAGGGTGGTGGCGCCGTCGAGGGCGGCGAAGCCGGCCGCGACGTCCAGGAAGTTCTGCAGGGTCTCGCGGCGGCGGGCGGCCAGCGCGTACGGGGACGCGGCCAGCTCCACCTCCAGGCCGGTGACGGCGAGCACCCGGTGGAGGATGTCCATCAGCGGGTCGGCCAGCGAGCGCCGCAGGTCGCGTATCTCGGCGGCGAGCAGCGCGAACCGTACCCGGGCCTCGGCGGAGAACGGCAGGCCGTCGTCGTGGCCCTGGGGCTCCAGGAACGTCTCCAGGGCGTCGGCGAGGGAGACGACCTCGGCGGGGTCGACGCCCTCGACGGCGAGCGCCAGCCGGTCGGCGGGGGGCGCGTCGGGGTCCGGGCCGGCCGGTCCGTACCGCACCAGCAGGCGGGCGCGGCGGCCGAGCAGCGCCAGGTCACGGGGGCCGATGCGCCAGCGGGGGCCGGTGAGCAGCCGGACCAGGGCGGCGTTGGCCGTCGGGTCCTGGAGCACCTGGCAGGTGGCGACCAGGTCGGCGATCTCCGGCAGGTGCAGCAGCCCGGCCAGCCCCACCACCTCCACCGGCACCTCGCGGGCCACCAGGGCGGCGTGCACCTCGGCGAACTGGCCGGCGGTGCGGCACAGCACCGCGATCTCCCCGGGCGGGGTGCCGGTGGCCGTCAGGTGGGCGATGCGGTCGGCGAGCCAGGCGATCTCCTCGTCCTGAGTGGGCAGCAAGGCGCAGCGCGCCATCCCGTCCCGTTCGGCGCCGGGGGCAGGGCGCAGCGCCTCGACGCCTTCGTGGCGGGCGCGCAGCGGAGCGGCGAGCCGGTTGGCGAAGGCGAGCAGACGTCCGCCGCTGCGCCGGTTCTCGCTGAGCGAGTAGCGGCGGGCCGGGGTGCCGTCGGCGGCGCGGAAGTGGTCGGGGAAGTCGTCGAGGTTGGCCACCGAGGCGCCGCGCCAGCCGTAGATCGCCTGGCAGGGGTCGCCCACCGCGGTGACCGGGTGGCCGGTGCCGGCGCCGAAGAGCCCGGAGAGCATGATCCGCTGGGCGACCGAGGTGTCCTGGTACTCGTCGAGCAGGACGACCGCGAACTCCTGGCGCAGCGTGCGTCCCACCTCGGGACGCTCCCGGGCGAGGGTGGCGGCCAGCGCTATCTGGTCGCCGAAGTCGAGCAGGTCGCGGCTGTTCTTCTCGGCGCGGTAGCGCTCGACGAGCCCGGCCAGCTCGGTACGGGCCCGTACCGCGGGGCGTACCTCGCCGACCCAGGCGTAGCCGCGGGTGGCGGGGTCGAGCGGGTCGAGGTGGCCGGCCAGCTCGGTGTCGTGCTCGCGCAGCCGGTCGAGGGGGACGAGGTGTTCGGCCAGCTCGCCGTCGAGCGCGAGCAGGTCGGCGGCGAGGGCGGGGAGCCCCTTGGTGAGCGCGGGGTAGGGGCCGGGGGCGGTGTGCAGCACGCGGGCGGCGAGCTGGTAGCGGGTGGCGTCGGCGAGCAGCCTGGCCTGCGGTTCCAGGCCGATGCGCAGCCCGTGGTCGGCCAGGAGCTGGCCGGCGAAGGCGTGGTAGGTGGAGATCCGCGGCTCCCCGGGGGCCTGCTCCGGGTCGGCCGGGTCGGCCTCGGTGACCCCGGCCCGTTCCAGCGCCTTGCGCACCCGCTCGGCCAGCTCGCCGGCGGCCTTGTTGGTGAACGTCAGCCCCAGCACCTGTTCCGGCGCCACCTGTCCGGTGCCCACCAGCCACACCACCCGCGCGGCCATCACCGTCGTCTTGCCGGACCCGGCCCCGGCCACGACGACCTGCGGAGCCGGCGGCGCGGTGATGCACGCCAGCTGCTCCGTGGTGAACGGGATGCCGAGCACCTCCTTGAGCTGCTCGGCATCGGTGATACGGGAAGCCACCCAAGGAGGCTAACCGCCCCCTGTGACAACCCCGGCCGGGTGTCGTACGGGGGCCCTAGACTGAACCAAAACGACCTGGGAGGGCGTGATGTCCACCACGTTGGACGAGATGTTCGAGCTGATCGAGGGGCGGGTTCCCGAGGGCTACCGCGCGGAGATCATCGAGGGGGAGATCGTCATGAACCCGCAGCGTTTCGTACATGGGACGATCATCCGTTTGATCGGTGACGACCTGGCGAAAGCCCGGGGCCGAAGCGCCCCCATCCTGTGGGACATGCGCGTCGACTTCCCCGGGACCCTGAACGGCTATGCGCCCGACCTCGCCCTGGTCGCGCGGGACGCCAAGGCGGCTCCCAACGGGACCTACGCTTACCAGGACCTTGAACTGGTCGCCGAGGTCGTCTCCCACAGCAGTCGGCGCGATGACTACGGCGTCAAACTCCAGACCTACGCCAGCGCCCTCGTCCCCGTCTACCTCCTCGCGGACCCGAAGCTCGGATACGTCCACGTCCACAACACCCCGCGCGACGGTGCTTACACGAACGTGGACACATGGGCCTTCGGCCAGGCGTTCACCCTGCCCGTGTCGCAGATCCGGATCGACACGTCGGACTGGCCCCGGGACTGACCTCATTCGACGATCTGCCGGCCCTCCGGGCGGGCGGGGCAGGCGGGGCGGAAGGAGCAGGTGCCGCAGGGGCGGCCGGGGGCGGGGGTGAAGCGTTCGTCGAGGACCCGGCCGGCGGCCTCGGCGAGGAGGCCGGCCGCCCAGTCGGTGTCGGGCGGGGGCTGGGTCTGCACCTTCGGGAGGGTGTCGCCGCCCTCCTTCTTGGGGGCGGGCAGGCGCAGGTGGACGAGTTCGGCGCCGCCGGGTTCGGGGCGGTGGCCGTCGAAGAGGTCGTCCACGGCGCCTTCGCGGACGGCGAGCTGGTAGACGGCGAGCTGGGGGTGGGCGGCGACCTCGGGGCCGGTGGGGGCGGAGCGGCCGGTCTTGAAGTCGACCACGTAGGCGTGGCCGGCCGCGTCCCGTTCGACGCGGTCCATGCTGCCGCGCACCCGCACCTGGTACTCGCCGGCGCCGAGCGTCACGTCGAAGCCGTGCTCGGTGGCGACCGGCTCACGGCCGCGTTCGAGGACGTGCCAGCGCAGGAAGCGTTCGAGGGCGGCGCGGGCCTGGTCGCGTTCCTGGCGGGACTTCCAGGGGGCGTCGAAGGCGAGCGAGTCCCACACCGAGTCCAGCCGGGCCAGGAGCGCGTCGAGGCGGGCCGGGGTCTGCCCGGAGGCCACCTCGTCGGCGAGGACGTGGACGACGTTGCCGAACCCCTGGGCGGTGGAGGCCGGGTCCTCGGCGCGTACCTCGCGGCCCAGGAACCACTGGAGCGAGCAGGCGTTGACCAGTTGGTCGAGGGCGCTGCCGGTGAGCGTCACCGGGCGGTCCCGGTCGCGCAGCGGCACCGCGGAGCGCGTCGGCTCGTACAGCCCCCACCAGCGGTCGGGGTGGGCGGCGGGCACCAGCGGGCGGCCCTCGTCGTCGGCGAGCGCGGCGAGCCGGGCGAGCCGGCGGGCGGCGGCGTCCCGCAGCGCCGGGGAGGCGGCCGGGTCGACCGTGGTGGCCCGCAGTTCGGCGACGAGGGCGGCGACGGCCAGCGGGCGGAGCGGGCGCTGGGTGACGTCGCGTGGCTCGACGCCGAGTTCGGCCAGGAAGCGGGAGGGCTGGTCGCCGTCGTCGGCGGGGGCCTTGACGGCGGTGACCACGAGGCGTTCCCGGGCGCGGGTGGCGGCCACGTAGAACAGCCGGCGTTCCTCGGCGAGCAGGGCGCCGGGGGTGAGCGGCTCGGCCAGGCCGTCGCGGCCGATGCGGTCGGCCTCCAGCACCGAGCCGCGGCGGCGCAGGTCGGGCCAGAGCCCTTCCTGGACGCCGGCCACGACCACCAGGTGCCATTCCAGGCCCTTGGCGCGGTGGGCGGTCATCAGGCGGACGGCGTCGGGGCGGACCGCGCGGCGGGTGAGGACGTCGGCGGCGATGTCCTGGGCGTCGAGTTCCTCCAGGAAGTTGAGGGCGCCCCGGCCACCGGTGCGCTGTTCGGCGCGGGCGGCGGTGTCGAACAGGGCGCAGACGGCGTCCAGGTCGCGGTCGGCGTTGCGGGCCGCGGCGCCGCCGCCGTGGGCGGCCCGGGCCAGCCGGTCGGCCCACGGCGTCTCGTGCCACAGCGCCCACAGCGCGTCGTGGGCGGTGCCGCCGCCGGCCAGGATCGCGCGGGCGCGCGCCAGCCGTTCGCCGAGCCGGCGTGCGCCCCGCGCGTACGACTGGTCGTGCGCCACGAGGCGTTCCGGCTGCGCCAGCGCCTCGGCGAGCAGGACGTCGGAGGGGCGCGGCACCGCCTGCCCGGCGGCCCGTTCCTCCTCCCGCAGCGCCCGTCCGAGCCGCCGCAGGTCGGCCGCGTCCATCCCGCCCAGCGGCGAGGTGAGCAGGGCGATCGCGTCGGCGACGGGCAGCGGGAAGGAGGGGCCGGCGTCCTCGTCCGGATCCTCCGGCGGCGGCGCGGGGGTGGCCACCACGCGCAGCGCGAGCAGCAGCGGAGCCACCGCGGGCTCGGCGCGCAACGGCAGGTCGTCGCCGTCGATGTCCACCGGGACGCCGGCCTGGGTCAGCGCGCGGCGCAGAACGGGCAGGCCGCGCGCGCCGGCGCGCACCAGCACGGCCATCTCGCGCCAGGGCACGCCGTCCTCCAGATGCGCCCGGCGCAGGATGTCCGCGATGTTGGCGGTCTCGGCGCCCGGCGTGGGGTACGTGTAGACCTCGACCCGGCCGCCGGGGCGGTCCGCGGCTGGCTCGCGGTGGGCGCGGACCGCGTCGGCGGGCAGCCGGGGCAGCGGCATCCGGGCGGTGATCAGGCGGGTGGCGGCGAGCAGCCGGGCGCCGGCCCGCCGGGAGACGCCCAGCACCACGACCGGGGCGGGCCGGCCGTCGGGGCGCCGGAAGGTCTCCGGGAAGTCGATGATGCCGCCCACGTCGGCGCCGCGGAACGCGTAGATCGACTGGTCGGGGTCGCCGAAGGCCACCAGGGTGCGCCCGGCCCGGTGGTCGCCGGCGAGCGCGCGCACCAGGCGGACCTGGGCGGCGTCGGTGTCCTGGTACTCGTCGAGGTAGACGGCGTCGTAGCGGGCGGTGATCCGGGCGGCGGCGCCGGGGCGTTCGGCGAGCAGCACCGCGCGGTGGACGAGTTCGGCGTAGTCCACCGCGCCCTGGGCGTCGAGCACGTCCAGGTACTCGTTGAGGAAGCGGGCGGCGGCCGACCAGTCGGGGCGTCCGGCGCGGGCGGCGAAGGCGGCGAGGTCGCCGGGGCCGAGGCCCAGTTCGCGGGTGCGGGCGAGGACGGCGCGTACCTCGTCGGCGAAGCCGCGGGTGGTCAAGCCGGCGCGCACGTCGTCCGGCCAGCGCACGGGGGCGTGCCCGGCGCGCGCCAGCTCGGCGTGGCCGGCCAGCAACTCGCGCACCGCGAGGTCCTGTTCCGGACCGGAGAACAGGCGCAGCGGCTCGGCGAAGAGGTCGGGCGCCTGCTCGGCGCGGACCAGGGCGTAGCAGAACGAGTGGAACGTGGTGGCCCGGGGCGCCACCGGCATCCGGGCGGCCATCCGGTCCCGCAGCTCGGTGGCGGCCTTGCGGCTGAAGGTGAGGACGAGGACGCGTTCCGGGTCGCCGCCGCGCGCCACCCGGGCGGCGACCGCCTCGACGAGCGTGGTGGTCTTGCCTGTACCGGGGCCGGCCAGCACCAGCAGCGGTCCGCCGTCGTGCTCAACCACGGCACGCTGCCGCGCGTCCAGGACAGGGGGCTCGACCTGCTCCGGCGGTGTGCGCACCAGCCGGTAGCCGCCGGGCACCGTGCGGGTTCGCGTCTGTCGAGTGGAGGAGGTCACGTGAATCGGCTGTTCCGGTTCCGGTCGCGTACGGATCTGCCCGCCCCGGCCGGTCCCCGACGCGGTGCGCCCGTTGACGGTACGCGATCCGCGCCCCCGCCGCCGGACGGGGTCACGCCCACGCCGACGCTCCGCCCGGCGAACGCGGACGGCTCCGCCCCGCCGGGGAAGCCCGGCGCGAGGCACCGCACCGCCGAACGGCTCCGCCCGGCGGACGACCTCACGCCGACGGCCCCGGCACGCCCGGGACGCCGGACCGCCGAACGATCCCGCCCCGCGGGGACCCGCACGTCGCCGGGACGGCGGTGCTCAGTTCGGCGGGGGGTCGAAGGGGGCCGTCCAGCGGGCTCGGGGGAGGTCGAGGCGGGGTATGTGGTGGGGGGAGGAGTGGGTGGCGGCGCGCAGCGGGGTGCCTTCCTCGCGGTAGTGCGCCAGTGCGCGCTGCTCGTGGCCGGGGAGGAGCACGCCGTCCGCGCGCACCACGCGCCACCACGGCACCGCGGCGCCGTACAGCGACATCACCCGGCCGACCTGGCGGGGGCCGCCGCCGACGCCCTCGACCTGCTGGGCGATCCATTCGGCGACGTCCCCGTAGGTCATCACCTTTCCGGGCGGAATGGTCTCGGCGATCCCGAGCACCCGTTCCGCGTAGTCCGGGATCCCTTCCTCGCTCATTCTCCCCATCCTGCCGCAGGGCACCGACAACCCGCCCGCGTCCAGGCGTGGCGATCTCCGGAAAGAGGGTACGAGGGCGCATATCATCCGTCCTCCGCGCTCGCGAAATGCACCCTGATGCCCCCATCCGGGCTCTGGTCGTGCCACCATCTTCCGGGCGGTGACTGGTGATACGAGATCAAGAATCGACGGCCGGAGAGCAGGGCACGGAGCCACGACGGGCGCTCCGCGCCCCCTCGGGCGTGCCCGGAACCGGCGAGGCGGCGGCCGACGAACCGGCCCTTCCCCCGGTCGACCCACCCGTCGAGCCGCCGGTGGACCCACCGGCGGACCCGTCGCCCGACCCACCTGTCGGCCCGTCCTCCGAGGAGCCCGCGGTGCCCGCGCCCCCCGGTGACCCCACCGGCCCCGGTGACCCCGGGCAGCCACCAGGCCCCGGGGGCCGCCCCGGCGGATCGCCCCGGCCCGCCGGGGCGCACCCGCTCTCCGCCGAGGCCCCCGTCGAACACGTCGACCAGCTCTCCGGCGACGAGCCGCTGCTCGCCGCCCGGGTGCACCGGCCCGGCGATCTGCTGCGGTTCCTGCTCGGGCTGCTCGGGGTCGCCGTGGTGCTCGCCATCGCCGGTTTCGCGCATGGTACGACGACCGGCGTGGAGCAGGACATCTCGCGGGGCGCGGGCCACGCGCCGGACTTCCTGATCACCTTCGCCGGGTTCACCGCCAGCGTGGCCGTGCTCATCGTCCCGGTGGCCTTCGCGGTGGAGCGGCTGCTCCAGCGGGACGGGCTGCGGGTGGCCGACGGCGTGCTGGCGGCGGTGCTGGCGCACGGGCTCTCGCTCGCCGGTGACCTGTGGGTGACCAACGCCGCGCCGAGCGCGATCCGGCTGGCGCTCACCCAGCCCGCGCCCGGCGGCGGGATCACCGACCCGGTGCACGGCTATCTGGCGCCGGTGATCGCGTACATGACGGCGGTGGGGATGGCCCGCCGGCCGCGCTGGCGGGTGGCGCTGTGGTGCGTGCTGCTGCTGGACGCCTTCGCGGTGCTGGTCGGCGGCTTCACCACGCCGTTCTCCATCCTGGTGACCGTGCTGATCGGCTGGACGGTGGCGTACGGCACGATCTACGCGGTCGGCTCGCCCAACGTGCGTCCCACCGGCAAGACGCTGCTGTCCGGGCTGCGCCGGGTCGGCTTCGCCCCGGTCACCGCGCAGCGGGTGGACGACGGCCCGGAGGCGCCCGACGCCGAACGCGGCCGGCGCTACCTGGTGACCCTGGAGGACGGCCCGCCGCTGAGCGTCACCGTGGTGGACCGGGAACAGCAGGCGCACGGCTTCTTCTACCGGGTCTGGCGGCGCATGCTGCTGCGCGGCGTCAACGAGCGCCGCAGCCTGCTCTCGCTGCGCCAGGCGCTGGAGCAGGAGGCGCTGCTGGCCTACGCGGCGATCTCGGCGGGGGCCAACGCGCCCAAGCTGATCGCCACCTCCGAGCTGGGCCCGGACGCGGTGATGCTGGTCTACGAGCACATCGACGCCCGTTCGCTGGACACCCTGGCCGACGCCGAGGTCACCGACGAGGTGATGGACGCGGCGTGGCGGCAGGTGGCGGCGCTGCAGTCGCGCCGGATCGCGCACCGCAGGCTGATCGGCGAGTCGCTGCTGCTGGACCGGTCCGGGCGGCTGTACGTGACCGATCTGCGCAGCGGGGAGATCGCGGCCGGGGACATCGTGCTGCGGATGGACGTGGCGCAGTTGCTGACCACGTTCGCGCTGCGGATCGGGCCGGAGCGGGCGGTGGCCTCGGCGGTACGGGTGCTGGGGCCGGACGCGGTCGCCGACAGCCTGCCGCTGCTCCAGCCGATCGCGCTGAGCCGCTCCACCCGGGGGAGGCTGCGGCAGCTCGGCAAGGAACGGGCGCGGCGGGAGCGGGAGGCGGTGATCGCGGCGGCGGACCGGGCCCGCGAGGAGGCCGGCCACGGCGACCGCAAGGCGTCCAAGGCGGAGAAGCACGCCGAGAAGCGGGCCATCGACGAGGCGCTGGAGGAGGCGCGCGAGGCCGACCTGCTCTCCCAGATCCGCCAGCAGGTGTTGCGGATCCGGCCTCAGGCGCCGGTGGAGCCGGTGCGGCTGGAGCGGTTCAAGGCGCGCACCCTGGTGAGCTTCATCGCCGGCGCGGTCGCCGCGTACTTCCTGCTCTCCCAGATCAGCGACTTCCACCTGGACACGGTGGCCCACGCGGACTGGGGCTGGGTGGCCGCCGCGATGGCGTTCTCGGCGCTCAGCTACGTGGCCGCGGCGATGAGCCTGCTGGGGTTCGTCCCCGAGAAGGTGCCGTTCTGGCGGGCGGTGATGGCGCAGGTCGCCGGGTCGTTCGTGAAGATCGTCACGCCCGCGGCGGTGGGCGGCGTGGCGCTCAACACCCGTTTCCTGCAACGCAACGGGGTGCGGCCGGGGCTGGCGGTGGCCAGTGTGGGCGCCTCGCAGCTGGCCACCTTGGGCACCCACATCCTGCTGCTGCTGACGTTCGGCTACATCACCGGAACCGAGCGGCAGCCGACGCTGTCCACCTCGCACACGGTGATCGCCGGGCTGCTGACGGCCGCGGTGCTGGTGCTGGTGGTCACCGCGGTGCCGCAGTTGCGGAAGTTCGTGATGACCCGGCTGCGGTCGCTCTTCGCGGGTGTGGTGCCGCGCATGCTCGACCTGTTGCAGCGGCCCAAGAAGCTGCTGACCGGGGTGGGCGGCATGCTGCTGCTGAGCCTGACGTTCGTGATGTGCCTGGACGCCTCGATCCGGGCGTTCGGCGGCAGCGCCAGCTACGCGAGCATCGCGGTGGTCTTCCTGACCGCCAACGCGGTGGGCTCCGCGGCACCGACCCCGGGCGGGATCGGGGCGGTCGAGGCGGCGCTGATCGCGGCGCTGATCGCGTTCGGGGTGCCCAAGGAGGTGGCCACCCCGGCGGTGCTGCTCTACCGGATGATGACGCTGTGGCTGCCGGTGCTGCCCGGCTGGGCTTCCTTCACCCATCTGACCCGTAAGGAAGCCCTGTAGCGGGGCCCCCGCGGTCTCGGAGGAACGTATGAGGAGCCTCGCATACGCCGGTCGGATCGGCTGAACCTGCTTGCAGGTGCGAGGTGGGTGCCCCTACGGTGCCGCACATGCGGTCCTACACCATCGGCCAGGCGGCTCGGCTGCTCGGCGTCAGCCCGGACACCGCGCGGCGCTGGGCCGACGCGGGACGGATGCGTACCCATCGGGACGAGTCCGGCAAGCGGCTGATCGACGGCCGGGATCTCGCCGCGTTCTCGGTCGCCCTCGCCGAGGAGTCGGGGGCCGCCGAGGACGGGGAGGCCCCGTACACCTCGGCGCGCAATGCCTTCCCGGGCATCATCACCGCCGTCAAGCTCGGGGACGTCGCCGCGCAGGTGGAGATCCAGGCGGGTCCGCATCGCCTCGTCTCCCTCCTGACCCGGGAGGCCGTCGAGGAACTGGGCTTCGAGGTCGGGATGGAGGCCGTCGCCCGGGTGAAGTCCACCAACGTCCACATCGACCGCGCCTGAGCGGATCCCGCAGCCCCCCGGAGTCACCAGATGTCCCGTTCCCTGCCCCGCCGCGCCGCGCTCGTGATGGGCGCCGCCGCCCTCGTCATACCGCTGGCCGCCTGCGGCGGAAGCAAGAGCGCGGCCCCGGCCGCCTCCGGCAGCGCCCCGGCCGGCGGCCGGACCACGCTGACCGTGCTGGCCGCCGCCTCGCTCACCGACGTCTTCAGGAACGAGGGCGCCGCCTACGAGAAGAGCCACCCCGGCACCACGGTGAAGTTCTCCTTCGCCGGCTCGCAGGACCTGGCCGCCCAGGTACGGCAGGGCGCCCCCGCCGACGCCCTGGTCACCGCGGACACCAAGACGATGGACGGGCTGCGCGAGGAGACCGGCACCCCCACCGTCATCGCGAAGAACCGGCTCACCATCGTCACCGCCCCGGGCAACCCGAAGAAGATCACCGGCCTGTCCGACCTGGCGAAGCCGGGCCTGAAGGTCGTCCTCGCCGCCCCCGAGGTGCCGGTGGGCCGGTACGGCAAGAAGGTGCTCGACGCCCAGCACGTCACCGTCCACCCGGTCTCGCAGGAGCCCAGCGTGCGTTCGGTGCTCGGCAAGGTGGAGCTGGGCGAGGCGGACGCCGGGATCGTCTACGTCACCGACGCCAAGGCCGGCGGCGCGAAGGTGTCCACCGTCACCGTGCCCGATGCGCGAAACGCCATCGCCGCCTACCCCGCGGCCACCTTGAAGGGCTCGGCGCACGCCAAGGCCGCCGCCGACTTCGTGGCCTGGCTGGACTCCCCGCAGGCGCAGTCGATCCTGCGCGCCGCCGGATTCCAGCAGCCGTGACCGGCACCCGGCCGGCGGCGGGCGGCAGGAGACCGCCGCTGCTCCTCGCCCTCCCCGCGATGGCGGCGATCGCCTTTCTGGCGCTCCCGCTGGCCGGTGTGCTCTCCCGTACCCCCTGGTCCGGTCTGGCCGGACGGCTCTCCGCGCCCGATGTCACCGGCGCGCTGGTGCTCTCGCTGACCGTCTCGTTCTGGGCGCTGGGGCTCTCGCTGCTGTTCGGGGTGGCGTTGGCGTGGCTGCTGGCGCGGACCGAGTTCCCGGGCCGGACGCTGGTGCGGGCGCTGGTGATGCTGCCGATGGTGCTGCCGCCGACGGTGGGCGGGGTGGCGCTGCTGATGGGGTTCGGCCGCCGCGGGGTGGCCGGGCCGTGGCTCGCCGACTGGTTCGGGGTGACCCTGCCGTTCTCCACGGCGGGCGCGGTGGTGGCGGCGGCCTTCGTGGCGATGCCGTTCCTGGTGGTGAGCCTGGAGGGCACGCTGAGCGGGCTGCACCGCCGCTACGAGGAGACGGCGGCCTCGCTGGGGGCGACCCCGCTGCGGGTCTTCCGGACGGTGACGCTGCCGATGGCGGCGCCCGGGCTGCTGGCCGCCGCCGCGCTGTGCTGGGCGCGGGCGCTGGGCGAGTTCGGGGCCACCATCACCTTCGCCGGCAACCTGCCCGGGGTGACCCAGACGCTGCCGCTCAAGGTCTATCTGATGCTCCAGGACGACCCGGAGGGGGCCACCGCGGTCTCGTTGCTGCTGCTGGCGGTGGCGCTGGCGGTGCTGGTGGCGTTGCGCGGCCGGTGGGCCGGGGCGCAGGGCGGGCCGGAGCGGGAGCACCGGCCGGATCCGGCGGCGGAGGCGGACGGGTCCGCCGGGTGGCCGGCGCCGCCGCCGCGCCCGGCCGTCTCCGGCGCGGAGAGCTGGCCGCTGCGGGCCCGGGTGACCGGGCACACCGCGGTGGAGCTGGACGCGCCGGCCGGGACGACGATCGCGGTGGTGGGCCCCAACGGCGCGGGCAAGACCACGTTGCTGCGGGCGCTGCTCGGGCTCACCCCGCGGGCCACGGCCGAGTCGCTGGCGCTGGGGACGACCCGGGCCGAGGCGCTGCCACCGCACCGGCGCCGGGTGGCGTGGGTGCCGCAGGACGGCGCGCTCTTCCCGCATCTGTCGGCGCTGGCCAACACGGCGTACGGGCTGCGGGCCCAGGGGGTGCCCCGGCGGCGGGCGCGGGCCGAGGCCCAGGCGTGGCTGGACCGGCTCGGGGTGGGCCATCTGGCCGGGGCCCGGCCCGGACGGCTCTCCGGCGGCCAGGCCCAACGGGTGGCGCTGGCCCGGGCGTTGGCGGCCCGGCCCCGGCTGCTGCTGCTGGACGAGCCGCTGGCCGCCCTCGACCAGACCACGCGCTCCCGGGTGCGCCACGCGCTGCGCGAGCATCTGGCCGGGTTCCCCGGGGTCTGCCTGATCGTCACCCACGATCCGGTGGAGGCGGTCTCGCTGGCCGACCGGGTGCTGGTGCTTCAGGACGGCCGGGCGGTGCAGTACGCGCCCTGCGCCGAGGTGGCCCGGCACCCCCGCTCGCCCTGGGTGGCCCGGATGCTGGGGCGCAACGCGTGGGCCGGCACCGCGACCGGGGACGGGCTCCAACTCCCGGGCGGGGCGCGGCTGGTGGCGGCCGACCCGGTGCCGGCCGGGGCCGCCGCGCTCGCCGTGGTGGGCCCGGAGGCGGTCTCGCTGCACCGGGAGCGCCCGTCGGGGAGTCCGCGCAACGTGGCCCGCGGCCGGGTCCGTGAACTGACCGCGCTGGGCGGCCGGATCCGGGTGCTGGTCGCCGCCGACGCCGGCCTGGAGGTGGTCGCCGAGGTCACCGCGGCTGCGGCGGACGAGCTGGGGCTGGCCGAGGGCGCCGGGGTGTGGCTGAGCGTGAAGGCGACCGAGGTGACCCTGGTGACGCTGTGACCAGGGCGCCCCGAACGAGACATTTCTGACGGGACACCGTCAAGTTTTGGTCAAATGCGACCGCCCGCGCCCCCTCCGTGATCGGGTGCCACGCGATGACCCCACCGGCAGTGGTGGCAGTCGTGACCCCGGGGAGGTTCCGTGCCGACGGCAGCCGCGTCCAAACGCACCAGACGTCTGCTCATGCTCTGTTCACTGACCGCCACGGCGGCCCTGGTCGCCGTCCCCGCGTCGGCGGCCGGCGGCCACGCCAAGGGGCCGGGCCCGTACGGCAACCCGTACCGCACCGGCCGGTTGCTCTCCCCGCTGGACGACGGCGACCGGGGCGGCGAGGCCGACGAGATAGCCGAGGGCGCCGACCAGTACGCGGAGGCCCGCACCTCGCCGGGGACGCTGCGCCCGGGCGCCTACACCGCCGCCTGGAACGAGCTGTCCGCGCTGCCCGCCACCGGCGGCCGGTGGCGCCATCTGACCGGGCTGCCCTACGACTCCGACGACCCGCGCTACCGGGACGTGGACTCCAACTCCTCCGGCGGCTCCGGCCGGGTCACCGGACGCATGGCGGCCCTCGCCGCGGACGATGACGGCACGGTGTACGCGGGCAGCGCCGGCGGCGGCGTGTGGCGGTCCCGTTCCGGCGGCGGCCACTGGCAGCCGATCAGCGACGCCCTGCCCACCCAGTCCACCGGCGCGCTCGCGCTGGACCATGGCCGGCTGTGGCTGGGCACCGGCGAGGCGACCACCAACTCCGACGCCTTCCTGGGCAGCGGCGTGTACGTGCTGAAGGACCCGCGGCACGGCCGGTTCACCGCGCGCGACCGGGTCGGCGGCAGCGAGCTGGACAGCACCACCATCCACCGGCTGCGGTTCGCCGGGGGCCGGGTGTGGGCGGCCACCAGCCGCGGGGTGTGGTCGCACTCGGCGACCGACACCCGCGGCCCGTGGAAGCTGGAGTTCGCCCCCAACCCGGCCTACCTGCCCGGTGGTTCACAGGCCGGCGCCCCCGACGCGCCGTACAAGAACATCGCCAACGACCTGGCCGTCGACCCCGAGGACCCGTCCAGGATCGTGCTGGCGCTCGGCTGGCGCAGCGGTGACGACTACAACGGCTTCTACGCCAAGGACGCCACCGGTACCTGGCGCCGGCTGACCTCGCTGGGCGATCTGCCCACCGACAGCGGCCAGGTGGGCGAGGTCACCTTCGCCCAGGCCGCCGACGGCTCCCGCCTCTACGCCATCGACCAGTCGCCCGCCGCGCTGAGCGGCGGCAACGCGGACAGCTCGCTCGCCGGGATCTTCGTCTCCGCCTCCGGCTCCCCGCTGGGCCCGTGGACCAAACTCACCGGCTACCAGCAGCTCAGCGCGGCCGGCTCGGCGCTCACCACCAAGGGCGACATGCCCGGCGTCCAGTCCTGGTACAACCAGTTCCTCCAGGTGGACCCGGCCGACCCCCAGCACGTGTGGGCCGGCCTGGAAGAGGTCTTCGAGTCCCACGACGGCGGCGCCACCTGGTCGGCGGTGGGCCCCTACTGGAACTTCACCTTCCCCTGCTGGAACATCGACCCCGCCAAGCAGACCGGTGACTGCCACCCCACCACCCACTCCGACCAGCACGCGGTCGCCGTGGGCGGCTCGCACGGCCACACCTACCTGTACGTCGGCAACGACGGCGGCGTCTACCGGCGCCCGGTCGCCGGCTCCCAGGACAGCGCCGGCCACGCCACCGACTGGACATCCCTCAACGACGGCACCATCGACACCCTCCAGTACTACTCGGTGGGCATCGGCGCCGACCACGACTTCGGCGGCGTCGCGGTGGGCGGCGGCCTCCAGGACAACGGCCAGTCGATCCTGCGCGGCCGGGACACCGTGATGGGCTCCAACTTCGGCGGCGACGGCGGCGACACCCTCACCAACCCCGCCAACGGCTGCGAGATCGCCCAGGAGTACGTCTACCTGGCGGTCAACGTCACCCAGAACTGCGCGGTCAACAACGGTTCGTGGGAGACGGACCCGACCAAGGCCACCTCCTACGCGGTCGCCCCGCCGGACAACGCCACCAACGAGGCCCGCTTCATCGCCCCGCTCACCGCGGACCTGAAGGACGGCAACACCTGGATCGCCGGCGGCCGGCACGTGTGGGTCAACACCGCCGGGTACGCCATCCGCACCCCGGCCCAGTGGAAGAACGCCTTCGACCTGGGCGCCGGCCACACCGCCACCGCGCTGGCCGCCTCCGGCGGCACGGTCTACGCCGCCTGGTGCGGCCCGTGCGACCGGGTCGGCTTCACCCGCGGCATCGCGGTGGGACAGGCCGACGGGACCGGGTGGCACCAGCTGAACCTGCCCGCCGACGCCACCGTGCCCAACCGCTACCTGGCCGGCCTCGCGGTCGACCCGGCCGACGCCGGCCACGTCTACCTCGCGGTCAACGGCTTCTCCCGGCACTGGACCGACGGCCCCGGCGCCGGCACGGGCCACCTGTTCGAGACCACCGACTCCGGCGCCACCTGGCGGGACATCTCCGCCGACCTGCCCGACGTCCCCGCCGACTCGGTGCTCGCGCTGCCCGGCGGCGGCCTGGTGGTCGCCACCGACCTGGGCGTGCTCTACCGCGCCCCCGGCCGCACCGGCTGGCAGCGCCTGGGCCGGCTGCCCGCGGTCGCCGTCCTCCAGGTCAAACTCGGCCCGGACGGCCGGATCTACGCGGCCACCCACGGCCGCGGCATCTGGTCGATCGCCCTGCCCGGCCACCGCTGAGCCCACGGCCACCCGTTCCGGCCGGCCCCTTCCCGCCCACCCGCGGGGAGGGGCCGGCCGGGACATTTGTACTGCCCGGATGTGGAGCGACGACACTGCCGCCGGCCCCGCGCCAACCGCGAAGCTGAGGCACGACACCACCGGACGACGCGTACAGACGGGAAGAGGCGGGGGACATGACCACCACGACCACCAGCACGGACGAGCGGACCGAGGGCACCGGGACGGCACCCGCCGCGCCCGCGCCCGAGGGCTCCCCGCTGGACGGGATGAAGTCCCTGCTGCTCGACGTGGGCCTGCCGCTGGGCGGTTACTACCTGCTGCACAAGGTGTTCGGCGTCGGCGTGGTCCCCGCGCTGGTGATCAGCAGCATCCCGCCGGCCGTCAGCACCGTCGTCACCGCGCTGCGCAAGCGCCGGTTCAACGGGCTGGCCGGGCTCATCCTCGTGGTCAACCTGGCCGGCATCGCGCTCAACTTCCTCACCGGCGACCCCCGTCTGATGATCGCCAAGGACTCCGTCGGCTCCGGGGTGATCGGGCTGGGCATCCTGCTGTCGGCGTGGCGCGGCAAGCCGCTGATGACCGCGGGTCTCAAGCCGATGGTGGTCAAGAAGGACGCCGCCAAATCCGCGGCGTGGGACCGGCTCAGCGCCTCCTCGCGCCGCTTCCGCCGGGCCGAGCAGCGGTTCACCGCGGTGTGGGGGGCCGTCTTCCTCGCCGAGTCCGCGGCCCGGGTGATCGGCGCCTACACCCTGCCGGTGACCACCATGGTGTGGCTGTCGTCCACGCTGCTGTTCGCCGCGATCGCCCTGGCCTGCCTGGTGGCCGGCCCGGTCTCGGTGCCCACCATGGAACGGCTGCTGGCCCGCGAGACCTCCGCCTGACCGGGAAAGCACGCGGGCGGTGAACGGAAGACCTTCCGTTCACCGCCCGCGGCGTCGAGGGGTCAGTAGACCGGCTTCTCCGGCTCGATCTGGTTGACCCAGCCGATCACGCCGCCGCCGACGTGGACGGCGTCGGCGAAGCCCGCGTTCTTCAGCACCGCGAGCACCTCGGCCGAGCGCACCCCGGTCTTGCAGTGCAGCACGATCCGCTTGTCCTGCGGCAGGTCGCCGAGGGCGGTGCCCATCAGGAACTCGTTCTTCGGGATCAGCCGGGCGCCCGGGATGGAGACGATCTCGTACTCGTTGGGCTCGCGGACGTCGATGATCTCGATGTTCTCGCCCGCGTCGATCCACGCCTTGAGCTGCTTGGGGGTGATGGTGGAGTCGGCCGCGGCGGCCTGCGCCTCCTCGGAGACGACACCGCAGAACGCCTCGTAGTCGATCAGCTCGGTGACCGTGGGGTTCTTGCCGCACACCGCGCACTCGGGGTCCTTGCGGACCTTGACCTGGCGGTACTGCATCTCCAGGGCGTCGTAGATCATCAGCCGCCCGACCAGCGGCTCGCCGGTGCCGGTGAGCACCTTGATCGCCTCGGTGACCTGGATCGCGCCGATCGAGGCGCACAGCACGCCGAGCACCCCGCCCTCGGCGCAGGACGGCACCATGCCGGGCGGCGGCGGCTCCGGGTACAGGCAGCGGTAACACGGACCGTGCTCGCTCCAGAAGACCGAAGCCTGGCCGTCGAAGCGGTAGATGGAGCCCCACACGTACGGCTTGCCCAGCAGCACGCACGCGTCGTTGACCAGGTAACGGGTGGCGAAGTTGTCCGTCCCGTCCACGATCAGGTCGTACTGGGCGAAGATGTCCATGACGTTCTCGGCCTCGAGGCGCTCCTCGTGGAGCACCACGTTGACGTACGGGTTGATCCCGAGGACCGAGTCGCGGGCGGACTCCGCCTTGGAGCGGCCGATGTCCGCCTGGCTGTGGATGATCTGCCGTTGCAGGTTCGACTCGTCGACCTCGTCGAACTCGACGATGCCGAGGGTGCCCACGCCGGCGGCGGCCAGGTACATCAGCGCCGGGGAACCGAGACCGCCGGCGCCGACGCACAGCACCTTGGCGTTCTTCAGCCGCTTCTGTCCGTCCATCCCGACATCCGGGATGATCAGGTGACGGGAGTACCTGCGGACCTCGTCGACGGTGAGCTCGGCGGCCGGCTCTACCAGGGGTGGCAGCGACACGGGGACTCCGTTGGTCGGTATCTCAATACGATGGCTCTCCCCGTAACACTGCCACGCCGTCCGCCATTCCGAGACACCTGTTCCGAGGCGCGAGATGGTTTGCGCCCATATACCGGGCAGCGGTGGAGCCGTCCGGTACGGCGCCGGTGCTCCGGGGCCGGAACGCCGGTCCCGGAGCGGCCGTTCACACCCGGCAGGCGGCCTCCATCCAGATGTCGGCCAGCGATTCCTCCAGGGCGATCCGGGGCCGCCAGCCCAGCCGGTCGCGGGCGGTGCGCACGTCGGCCTGCTGCCAGCCGCCGCAGCCGTCCGGGTACGGCACCGGGTGCGGGACGCCGGGGGCGGCGGGGTGGCCCTCGTCCAGTTCGTGGACGGTGCCGCAGAAGCCGGCGGCGCGGGCGAGGCAGCCGACCGCGTCCCGCAGCCGTACCGCGCGTCCGGTGCCGATGTTGACCACGCCCTGCGCGGCGGAGAGGGAGGCGGCGTGCACCGCGCGGGCCACGTCCCGGACGTCCACGAAGTCCCGCTGCATGCCCAGGCCGCTCAGCTTCAGCTCGCCGTCCCCGTTCTGCATCGCCCGCCGCATCGCCTCGGCGAGCCGGCCGAGCGGGGAGCCGGGCGGGGTGCCGGGGCCGGCCGGGGAGAAGACCCGCAGCACGATGGCGTCGAGGCCGGAGCCGGTGACCAGTTCGGTGGCGGCCAGCTTGCTCACCCCGTACGGTCCGCCCGGCCGGGGCACCGCGTCCTCGCCGGTGGACGAGCCGGCCGGGGCGGGCCCGTACTCGGCCGCGCAGCCGACGTGCACCAGCCGGGCCCCGCACGAGCTGCGCCGCAGCGCCTCGCAGACGGTGGCCACCGCCACGGTGTTGTGCCGGGTCAGGTCGCGGGCGCTGCCCCGGGTGGTGCCGGCGCAGTTGACCACGACGCCGGGGTGGACGGCGTCCAGGAAACGGGCCAGGGCGCCGGGGCTGCCGGCCGCGAGGTCGAACCGTACGTCGGACCCGTCGCGCCGGCCGAGCGCGGTGAGCTGCACGGCCGGGTCGGCGAGCAGCCGGTCGGCCACGTGCCGGCCGAGGAAGCCGTCGGCGCCGAGGAGCAGCACTCTCATCGGCCGCCACCCCACGTCGGGCGGAGGGTGCCGCAGGTCGCGGCGCCCTGCTGACAGGTTGTCATGTTCCTTTGCTCCTCAGTGTTGCTGCGAGGTGGTGGCGGTACGGGCGAGGACCGGCAGGGCATAGCCGGTCAGCGCGGCGAGGGCGACGGCGCAGGCGACCGCCTCGACGGCGCCGGGGCCGCCGGCCCGCACCAGGGCGTCCAGCGGCCGGACGGCGGGGCCGGACCAGGCCGTGACGGCGAGCGCGGCGGCCTCGACGGCGCAGGCGGCGGCGCAGCCGGCCGCGGCGGCGGCGGTCAGGCCGCGGGTGGCGAGCAGCCGGGCGGCGAAGAGCAGCACGCCGAGCGCGGCCGTGCCGCCGGCCCGCACCGGGTCGGGGCGGCCGTCCGCGCCGGCCAGGGCGAGCACCAGGTAGGCGGCGGCGCACAGGGCGGCCACCACGGTGGCGAACGCGGCGAGGGCCGGGGCCAGCCGGACGCGCTCGCGGGCGGCGAACCGGCGGGCGCACCAGGCCGCGGGGAGCACCGCGAACGCCGGACCGAGGACGCCCGCGTCGACCCCGGTGTCCGGGGTGCCGATGCCGGCGCCGCCCAGCACCTCGCCGCCGAAGAGGGCGAACGCCAGCAGCCACAGCGCGGTCAGCGCGCCGCCGGGGACCGCCGGGCCGCGCAACGGGCCCTCGCGCACCGCGGCCCGTGTCGTCGCCGCCACCGCGACCAGCGCCAGCGCCGCGCAGGCCGCCGCGCGCCACGGGTCCGGCCCGGCCAGCCGCACCGCCACCACCCCGGCCGCGCAGGCCGCCCCGGGCAGCAGGTGGAGTACGGCGGTGCGGGCCGCCGAGGGCACCGGGGCCGGCGGGCGCGCCACCCTGGCGTACAACTCCTCGGCGAGGGAGAACACGTCCCGGTGGTGGAAGAGGACGGCGACCCGGTCGGTCACCCCGTGCGCCTCCAGCGCCGCCGCGATCTGCACCGGGTGCGTCGCCCGGACGCACAGCTCCCGGTGGCGTTCCAGCACCGCCTGCACGAGGTCCTCGGTGTGGTCGCTCATTCGCCCTCCCGGACGAGACCGGCCGGCCCCGCTCCCGCGGCGCCCGGCGGATATCACCCACTCGGCCATCACCACGGCCCACCCCGCCGGCGGCCCGTGGCGGCAAAAACGATCAGCCGCACCCCCGCCCCCGCGATGCTGAAACGGTCCGCCTCGCCGGTGACGCGGCAGCGCACAGGCACGGCTGAACGCAACAGGCACCCCCTCAGGGCGTGGGTGAGCACGACGGGGTGACGCTATGCCCGTCCCCCACCACCCCGACGAAAAGACCTCCGCCGCGCCACCAAAACGGGTGAACCCCGCCGACTTTCCCCTCCCAACCCCCCGAATCCCCGCTAGGGCGGGTCCGCTCGCGCGGGTTCGCTCGCGCTGGCGGTCAGCCATTACGTGGTGGCCGGTTCGCCCGTTTCAGGGTTCCGGGGTGGCCCCCGTTCGCCCCTGCCCGGTGGGGGGTGGGGGTGGGTTTTTGGTTTGGTTCGGCACCGGGGGCTTCGCCTACTGCCGGTACGGGGTCGGGGGCGCGCCGGGGGTGACTCCTCGCCCCAGGTTTCGCTCCAAGGTTGCGCCCGCCCCGCTGGGTCGCTGCGGGGACACCCCCGGCACACCCCCTTCTGTCCGTTGGCGGGTGCCTCTCTTCGCGGGTGGGGGTGAGTGAGGAGGTTGGGGTGACCCCGATTTTTTTTCTCACCCACCCCGTGCCGCAGCGCGGAACGCAACAGAACGGGGGCGTGCAGGGGTGTCCCCGCAGCGACCCAGCAACCGGAGCGCAACCGTGGCGGATACGCGGAGCGAGGAGTCACCCCGGAGGGCCCCCGGAAACCCAGGAAGACAGTGCGCACCCCGCACTGTACGAACACAGCCACGGGTGGGCGGGGGGGAAACATCCGTGACCTCAGCCACGACGAGACGGGGAACGGGCGCACCCCGAGGAGGTAATGGCTGACGCCAGCGCGAGCGAACCCTCACCCCGGAGGGCCCCCGGACCCAAGGCAGACAGTGCGCACCCCGCACTGTACGAACACAGCCACGGGTGGGCGGGGGGAAACAGCTGTGACGCCAGCCACGACGAAACGGGGAACGGGCGCACCCCGAGGAGGTAATGGCTGACGCCAGCGCGAGCGAGCCCTCAGTCCAGCGCCCCCGCCGGGAGCATCGGGGCCGCGGCCAGCAACGTCCGCGTATACGGATGCGCGGGAGCGTCGTACACGGTGTCGACGGGGCCCTCCTCGACGACGCGACCGGCCCGCAGGACGGCGACGCGGTCGCTGATCTGCCGGACGACGGCGAGGTCGTGGGCGATGAAGACGAGGGCGACGCCGAGGTCCCGTTGCACGTCCTTGAGGACCTCGACGACCTGTGCCTGGGTGGTGACGTCGAGGGCGGAGACCGGTTCGTCGCAGACGATGAGCCGGGGCCCGGGGGCCAGCGCGCGGGCGATGCCGACGCGTTGTCGCTGTCCGCCGGAGAGTTCGTGCGGGTAGCGGTCGTACCAGCGCGGGTCGAGGCCGACCCGTTCCAGCAGTTCCCGTACCCGCCCCCGGACGGCGGCGGGGTCGGGGCGGCCCGCCGCGCGCAGCGGGTCGGCGACGGACTCGCCGATGGTGCGCCGGGGGTTGAGCGAGGCGACCGGGTCCTGGAAGACCATCTGCAACTCGCGCCGCAGCGGCCGGAGCCGGCGTTCGCCGAGCCCGGTCAGCTCCCGCCCGTCCAGGACCAGCCGCCCGGACGTGGGCGGCAGCAGACCGACCAGCATGCGGCCCAGCGTCGTCTTGCCGGAGCCGGACTCGCCCACGACGCCCAGCGTCTCACCACGCCGTACGGTCAGTGAGACGCCGTCCACGGCGGTGACGGCGGCGCCACGGCGCCCGAACTCCCGCCGCAGGCCGTCCGCTTGGAGCAGCACCTCGTCCCCGGTCCGCCGCGCCGGTTCGCGCGGCGCGTCCACCCGCGGCACCGCGGACAGCAGCGCCTTGGTGTACGGCTCACGCGGGGTGGCGAGCACCTGTCCGGCCGGGCCGCTCTCCACCGCGCGGCCGTCCTTCATCACCAGCACCCGTTCCACCGCCCCGGCGGCCACCCCCAGGTCGTGGGTGACCAGCAGCAGTCCGGCGCCGGTCTCCCGGCGCACCTCGTGCAGCAGGGCGAGGATCTGCGCCTGCACGGTGACGTCCAGCGCGGTGGTCGGCTCGTCGGCGACGACCAGCCGGGGTTCGCAGGCCAACGCCATGCCGATGAGCACCCGTTGCCGCATGCCGCCGCTGAACTCGTGCGGACGGAACCGCGCGCGGCGGGCGGCGTCGGGGATGCCGACCCGGTCGAGGACCTCGACGGCGCGGGCCCGGGCCGCCTTGCGGGGCAGCGCCCGGTGTGCCCGGACCACCTCGGCGATCTGGTCGCCGACGGCCTGGTAGGGGTCGAGGGCGGAGAGCGGGTCCTGGAAGACCATGGCCGCCACCTCCCCGCGCAGTCTGCGCAGTTCGGCCCCCTCGGCGGTGCGCGGGTCGATCCCGCCGACCCGGATCCGTCCGGTCACCCGCGCCCCGGTGCCGCGTTCCAGCCCCAGCAGGCTGAAGGCGACGGTGCTCTTGCCGGAGCCGGACTCGCCCACGATGCCGAGCGCCTCGCCCGGATCGAGGCGCAGGTCGAGCCGGTCCACGGCCCGTACGTTGCCGTCGGCCACCGGGAAGTCCACGGTGAGCCCCGCGATGTCGATCAGCGGCTCGTTCGCGTCGTTCACGGCCGCGCCACCACCCTTCGGTCGGCGACCGCGTAGAGGATGTCGGCGACCGCGCCCGCGGCCACCACGAAGAAGCCGGTGACCAGGACGAGTCCGACCACCACCGGCAGGTCGAGGACGTTGACCGAGCCGACCATCAGCCGCCCGAGGCCGGGCAGTCCGAAGAGCGACTCGGTGAGCACCGCGCTGCCGAACATGGTGCCCAGGTCCATCGCGGACAAGGCGATCACCGGGGTGAGCGAGGCGCGCAGCGCGTGCCGGGTGACCAGGTGGCGCTCACCGATGCCGTAGGCGCGGAACGTCCTGATGTGGTCCTCGGCGAGCGTCTCCAGCATCGCCGAGCGGGTCAGCCGCGCGTACTTGGCGGACTCGATCAGCGCCAGCGACACCCACGGCAGCAGCAGCCCCCAGAACCACTGCTGCGGGTCCTGGGTGAGCGGTACGTAGCTGGGGAACGGCAGCCATTGCAGGTAGGCGCAGAACAGCAGCAGGAGCAGCAGCCCGATGATGAACACCGGGACCGCGGTGCCGGCCAGGGTGAGCGAGGTCAGCAGCCGTTCGGTGAACCGGCCGCGGCGCAGCACGGAGAGGAGCCCGGTGCCCACCCCGAGCAGCAGCCAGACCACCATGGCACCGAGCGCCAGCGACGCGGTGACCGGCAGCCGGGCCGTGATCATGGCCCAGACCTGCTCGTTGGTGCGGTAGGAGATGCCCAGGCACGGCGCGTCGCAGTGGAGCGCGGCGGCGCCGGAGCCGAAGGTGCGGCCGGTGAACAGCCCGATGAGGAAGTGGCCGTACTGGGTGAGCACCGGCTCGTCCAGGCCGAGCTGGGCGCGCAGTTGGTGCACCTGTACCGGGCCGCAGCGCATGCCGCAGGCCATCTGGGCGGGGTCGCCGGGGGCGAGGTAGAAGACCGCGTAGACGACCACCGAGAGCACCAGCAGGACAACGGCCATGCCGACGAGCCGGCGCAGGACGTAACCGGTCACCGGGTGCCTCCGTTCACCCGGGAGGCGGCGCGCGGGTCGAGCGCGGAACGCACCGCGTCGCCGGTGACGGTGAAGGCCAGCGTGGTGACGAAGAGCAGCAGCGCGGGCAGCAGCACGTAGGTGGGGTCGGCGCGGAACCAGGTGGTCGCGGTGGAGAGCGTCTGGCCCCAGGAGGAGGTCGGCGGACGGACGCCGACGCCGAGGAAGGAGAGCCCGGCCTCGCTGACCACGTTGGTGGGGAGCAGCAGCGCCGCGTAGGTGATCACCGGCGCGGCCAGCGACGGCAGCAGTTCGCGCCGGGCGATGCGCAGCCGGGAGGCGCCGCCGAGCCGGGCGGCGGCCACGTAGTCGAGTTCCCTCAGGGTGAGCGTCTGGGCGCGTACCACCCGGGCGGTGCCGCCCCAGCCGAGCAGGCCGATGACGAGCATCAGCAGCACCGGGCGGGGGAAGCCGGCCGGGACGACGGCCATCAGCGCCAGGGCGAGCACCAGGGTGGGCAGCGCCAGCATCACCGAGGTGGTGTGGTCGAGCGCCTGGTCCAGCAGGCGGCTGCCGAGTCCGGCGGCGAGGCCGACGGCCACCCCGACGAGCACCTGGACGGCGGTGGCGCCGAGGGCGACCAGCAGGGAGATCCGCGCGCCGTAGACGAGCCGGGCGAAGACGTCCCGGCCGGTGCCCGGCTCCACGCCGAGCCAGTGGCTGCCGCTGACCCCGCCGAAGGCGCCGTGGGGCACCCCGCCGGCGGCCGAGTTGAGCAGGGTGTCGTGGTACGTGGTGGGGTCCTGGCCCTCGGCCGCGGCCAGCCACGGCGCGGCGATCGCGGTCAGCGCCAGCAGGGCGAGGACGACACCGCCGGCCAGCGCGGCGCGCCGGGAACGCAGCCGCCGCCACACCGGCCGGGGCGGGGCCGCCGGGACGGTCCCGGCGGCCTCGCGCGTGATCGGGGGTGCTCCGGTGCTCACTTGACCGCGACCTGCGAGATGTCCAGCACGCCGGTCCAGTCGCTGATCACGACGTTGCGCACGTCCTTGCCGACGAGCCGCTTGTAGACCGGGTGGAAGAGCGGGACGGTGAGCGCCTGGGCGCCGATCCGCTGGTCGAGGGCGCCCCACCGCTTGGCCGCCGCGGCGTGGTCGGTGAGCCCGTTGACGGCGTCGATCTCCTGGTTGACGGCCGGGTCGTCGAACTGGGCGCTGTTGAAGTTGGAGCCGTCGGCGACGATCTGCCGGCCGTCGAAGATCGGGGCGAGGAAGGGGCCGCCGGAGGGCCAGTCGGCGCCCCAGCCGGCCAGGAAGAACCCGGGCTCGGTCTTGAGAGCGTGGATGGTCTGCCGGTAGCCGCTCTCCGGGACGGCGCTGAGCTTGACGGTGATGCCGGCCGCCTTGAGCCCGTCCTGCACGGCGGTGGCGATGTCGGGGCCGTAGGCGGCGGCGTTGGAGTCGGAGTGGGTGAGGGTGACGGTGAGCCCGTCGGGGTAACCGGCCTGCTTCAGCAGTTCCTTGGCCTTGGCCGGGTCACCGGCGGCGCCGGCCGGGAACGGGTCGTAGGGGGTGTACCCGAAGGCCGCCTGGTCGGGCAGGAAGGTGGTGGCGGGCTCGGCGAGGGAGGAGCCGCCGGCCGCGTTCACCACCGAGGTGCGGTTGATCGCGTAGGCGATGGCCTGGCGCACCTTGGGGTTGTCGAACGGCTTCACCTTGGTGTTGAAGGCCAGGTAGTCGGTGTAACCGAAGTGGCCGGTGCCGACCCGGGCGGCCAGCTCCTTGTCGCCGGAGATCCGGGCGAGTTCGGAGGGGCCGAGGTTGGTGTCGGTGGTGACGGCCGCGGCGTCCGGGCCGGTGCTGCCGGCCAGCCGCTGGTTGATCACCGCCGGGTCGAGCCCGGAGCGCACGTCGATGGTGTCGGGGTACGCCTTGCGCTGCGGGTCGGTCCTGGCGGACCAGTGGGGGTTGCGCTCGAGCACCAGGTGCTGGCCGTCGTTCTCGTTGCTGACGACCTCGTACGGGCCGGAGGAGACCGGGTGTTCGGCGTACTTCACGCCGGTGTCCTTGGCCTTGGGCACCGGGGCGAACTGGGTGGCGGTGGCCAGGTACGGGAAGTCGCCCTCGGGCTTGCGCAGGTGGAAGACGATGGTCTTCGGGTCGGGGGTCTCGATGGAGGCGAGGCCCTTGGGGTCTTTGTACGGGCCCTGGTAGTCGGCGGCGCCGGCCAGCCAGTCGCGGAAGTAGGGCGGGCCGCCGGTGAGTTCGGGAGCGAAGGAGCGCTCGATGCCGTACTTGATGTCGGCGGTGGTGATCGCGGTCCCGTCCTCGTACTTCAGCCCGTCCTTGAGGTGGTAGGTCCACACCGTGGCGTTGTGCGAGGGGGTGCCGGTGTCGGTGGCGAGGTCGGGGACGACCTTGGTGCCCGCCTGGCCGGCCGCGCGGTTGCGGGTGGTCAGGGTGCGGAAGACCAGCGAGGGAACGTTTCCGCCGCCGGAGGTGTACTCCCGGGCGGGGTCGAACTTGTCCTGCGGGTCCTGGTTGAGCACGGTGAGGGTGCCGCCGGGGTGCGGGGCGGCGTCGGTGGCCGCGTTCTGGCTCTTGGGGCCGCACGCGGCGGCGGCCACGGCGACGACGGCGGTGAGGGCCGCGACGGCGGCGGCGCGCCGCCGGGGACGGGGTATGGCGGACAGGGGTGACACGGGTCGGTGGACCTTTCACTGCCGGGGGGCTGGGGAGATCGATCCCGCGGGCGGCAGCGGAAAGGGAAGGACGGCCGGACGGCGGCCCGGGAGGTACTGCACCCGCGGCGGAACCGTCCCGGCGCGGGCCGGCGGCAGGCCGGGGCGCGGCGGGGACGGGCGGGTCAGCGACAGTCGACGTCGGCGACGGAGTGTCCGGCCACGCCGATGAGCGCCAGCTCGATGGCGGCGCGCAGCGGGGCGTGGTGGGACGACATGCCGAAGAGATTGACCGATGTCGGGTGCGATGTCAAAACCGGCCGACCGGCCCCGCCGCCGTCCGCGGGGCCGGTCCGGCTCAACTGGCCGGGTACGGCCAGGGGTTGGGCTTGCAGGTGACCCCGTCGAGGGTGAGGAACTTGGTCTGCTGCATCATCACCGGGGCCAGGGCGCCCTGCGCCGGGCACTTCTCGTGGTTGTGGCCGAGCCGGTGGCCGACCTCGTGGTTGATCAGCATCTGCCGGTACATGTGCATCCGGCCCGGTCCGTAGGTGGCCGCGCCCTGCGCCCACCGGTAGGCGTTGATCATCACGCGGTCGGTGGCGGCCGAGTCGCACGAGACGTTCTCGTCCAGGGTGTCCAGCCCGGACTTGGCGCACCACTGGGCGGTGGTGCCGGGGCTGGCCAGCGTGATCACGAAGTCGGGGTGGCCGCCGGAGACCCGTTCGAAGGTGCGGGTCCCGCCGTGCGCCCAACTGCGGTCGTCGTTGAGCGTCCTCTGCACGGCCTGGGCGAACAGGGCGCCGTCCAGCGGGAGTCCGTCCTCGACGTCCACCCGGTAGCGCAGCACGGTGCCGTGGCCCGGCGCGGGGTCGTGGCCGGGGACGGTACGGAAGGTGCCGTCGAGCGCCAGCTTGGGGTCGAGCGGGTACGCCTTGGCCATCGCCTGGTCGTAGTCGAGCCGGGCGGGGGACGTGTCCGGGGTGGGCCGCTGGTCGGAACGGGAGGCCGCGCCGGGGGCGGCGTGGCCGGCCGGGCCGTGGCCGGCGGCGCCCTCGTCGTGGGTGGCGCCGCCGCCGGTCGCCGGGCCGCCGACGACCACGGCGAGCACCGCGGTGACCGCCGCGGCGGCTGCTCCGGCGAGGATCAGCGGCCGGGAGACCCGGCGGGTACGGGCGGGCGCGGCGCCCTCTTCGTCCCGCGCACCGGTTTCACCCGGCCGGGGGAGGTGGTCGTCGGTGGCCGCGGTCTCGTCCGGGTGAGGACGGGCCGGCGGCTCCCGGTGCCCGGGGTGGCCCTGCGGCTTGCGCCGGCGGCCGGTGCCGGGTGCCGGGACGGGTACCGTCCCGTCCGACGGGCGTGCCTCCTCGGGGGCCGTGCGGCCCCTCGCGCTGTGGCGTCCCACGAGGGATTCAGCTCCTGTCCGTGGTGCCGGGGGCGGTCCCCTTGCCGTCGGCCCGCTCGGCGAGCAGGTCGCGGAAGGCCCGCGCCACCAGCTCCGGGTGCTCCATCATCGACACGTGGCCGCCGTCCGGGATGGCCAGCAGCCGCGAGTCCCGGAACGCCCTGGCGGCCCGGCGTGCCATGCGGAACGACACCAGTTTGTCCCGCCCACCGTAGACCAGCAGCGTGGGCGCCAGCACCCGTTCCGCCTGCCGCCACATCGCGTGCTGGCCGCCGAGGGTGTAGGCGTCGACGATGCCCCGGGTGGAGCGCGCCATGGCGTCCCAGAAGTACGGCAGCGTCAACCGCCGCGCGTACTCCCGGGCGTCCTCCTCGAACTCGCGCCGCCCGACGGCCCCCGGGTCGCCGTAGCACAGGGCGAGCAGCGCCCGGGTGCGCCGTTCGATCGGCCAGTCGCGGGTGACGCGCTGGTAGAGCCGGGGCAGCCCGGGGACCGAGGCGAGCGCGGTGGGCCACGCGGTGCGCTGCGGCGGGATCTCCGGCAGCGCCGGGGAGATCAGGGTGAGGGTGCGCACCAGGTCGGGGCGGCGGGCGGCGATCCGGACGGCCACCGTGCCGCCCATCGAGTTGCCGACCAGGTGCACCGGGCCGCGCCCGGACTCCTCCAGGTAGCGCACGACGGTGCGGGCGTGGCCGCTGATCGAGTAGTCGCCGTCGTCCGGCGGCGGGGAGTAGCCGAAGCCGGGCAGGTCGAGCGCCTCGCCCTGGACGACGTCGGCGACCTTGGCCATCAGCACCGACCAGTTCTGCGAGGAGCCGCCGAGCCCGTGCAGGAAGAGCGCGGTCGGCAGCCCCGCGGTCCGTCCCGCCCGCGACCGTACGGTCAGCGAGAAGCCGGGCCGGGAGAAGACCCGCAGCCTCTCGCCGCCCTGCGCCACCGGCCCGGCGGGCGGGACGGTGACGGCCGTCTGGGCCGCGTCGGCGTCGGACGACTCGGTCGATGACATGGCCCAATATTACGAGCTGATCACACGCGTCCCGCTGTGGCCACGCTCACAGCCCCCATCCGGACCGCCCGGCGTGCATGCGCCCGGCCGCTGCGGGCACCCTTCCCTACGCCCGCAGGGAAGGGAGGCGTCATGTCCGAGGAACCTCTGGAGGCCAACGAGGCGGACGCGGTGGAGCAGAGTTCCGCCCTGGTGGACGAGGAGGAGCAGACGGCCCCGGTGCCGGTGCCCGCCGAGCCGCCGGTGGAGGCCGATCCGGCCGACACCGCCGACCAGCAGATCCCGGTGCCACTGGACGAAGAGGACTACCGCTGACATCCCGCCCCGACGGGGACGTCTGTCGGCTTCCCACAAGTCCCAGGTGATGAGATTCTGCCGCAGCGCCACGCACACCCCGGTTACCGAAAAGTACGATGGCGGCAGTTTTCCCGACACCGGCACGGCAAGCATTTGGAGGCGGCGTGACAGCCACGGAGCAGACCGAGGCGCGCCCGCGCGGGACGCGTCTGCCGCGCCGCGCCCGACGCAACCAGCTCCTCGGCGCGGCCCAGGAGGTGTTCGTCGCCCAGGGCTACCACGCGGCGGCGATGGACGACATCGCCGAGCGCGCCGGGGTCAGCAAGCCCGTGCTCTACCAGCACTTCCCCGGCAAGCTGGAGCTCTACCTGGCCCTGCTCGACCAGCACTGCGAGGCGCTGCTGCAGTCGGTGCGCACCGCGTTGTCCACCACCACGGACAACAAGAAGCGCGTCGAGGCCACCATGCGCGCCTACTTCGCCTACGTGGAGGACGAGGGCGGCGCCTTCCGGCTGGTCTTCGAGTCGGACCTGACCAACGAGCCGGCCGTGCGCGAGCGGGTGGACAAGGTCTCGCTGGACTGCGCGGAGGCGATCAGCGAGGTCATCGCGGAGGACACCGGCCTCGCCAAGGAGCAGGCGATGCTGCTCGCGGTGGGCCTGGGCGGGGTCTCCCAGGTGGTGGCCCGCTACTGGCTGTCCACCGGCAGCCGGCTGCCCCGCGAGGAGGCCGTGCAGCTGCTGACCTCGCTGGCCTGGCGCGGCATCGCCGGCTTCCCGCTGCACGGCGCCGAGGGAGTGCCGGGCCAGCATTGATCGTCGGGCGGTTTGCCCGGCCTTGGGGTTCGCTAATGTGGGCGGCGTAACGCGTGGCTGACACGCGTACCGCCAGACCATCGGAGGGAAGCACCGTGGAGGTCAAGATCGGCGTGCAGCACGCGCCGCGCGAGATCGTCATCGAGAGCGAGCAGTCGGGTGAGGAGATCGAGCAGGCGGTCGCCGCCGCGCTCACCGGTTCCGCCAAGCTGCTCAGCCTCACCGACGACCGGGGCCGCAAGGTCCTGGTGCCGTCCGAGCGCCTCGCCTACGTCGAGATCGGCGAGCCGACCAAGCACAAGGTCGGTTTCGGAGCCATCTGAAGCCCTCGGGTGCGCCCCCGGCGGGCCCTTCTCGTACGCGTCACGGCCGGCCCGGTTCCTCGCAGAACCGGGCCGGCCGCTTTCGTTTGGCCGCCCCCGCGCCATGGGTAGGACGCCACCCGACGACCGCTCGCCGTCGGTTGCGGCGGCGGCACTTCGCGCTCGAGGAAGCGGGAGGGAGACCATGGTCTGGGAGGCGCTCGGCAGCGCGGCGATCGGCCTGGGGCTGGCGTACGTGGCCTTGCGGCTGTTCCCGGCACGGTTCCCGGCCCGGCCGCTGACGCTGGCCACCGGCCCGGTGGCGGCGCTCCTCGGCGGTCTGGTCACCCGGGCCGTGCTCGGCGCCGGCCATCCGCCGCTGGTGCTCGCCGGTGCCCTGGCAGTGGCCGGCGCGCTGCTGTCGCTGCTGGTACGGGAGGCGGCGCCGCGCCGATCAGCCTCGCCGCGGACGGCATGACCGGCCGCGGGACGACGGGGCGGCGGCATCCGGCGGGTGCCGCCGCCGTACGGTCAGGAGGCGAGGCCGAGGGCGGACATCCGCTTGGTGTGCGCCTCGGTGATCCGGGTGAACATCCGGCCCACCTCGGCCAGGTCGAAGCCGTCGGCGACCCCGCCGACCAGCATCGTGGACAGGGCGTCGCGCTCGGCGACCACCCGCTGGGCCTGGGAGAGCGCCTCGCCCATCAGCCGGCGGGCCCACAGCGCCAGCCGTCCGCCGACCCGCGGTTCGGCCTCGATGGCGGCCCGCACCTTCTCCACCGCGAAGCTGGCGTGCCCGGTGTCGTCCAGCACCGCCAGCACCAGCGAGCGGGTGTCGGAGTCGAGCCGGGCGGCCACCTCGCGGTAGAAGTCACTGGCGATCGAGTCGCCCACATACGCCTTGACCAGGCCCTCCAGCCAGTCGGACGGGGCGGTCTGGCGGTGGAAGCCGTCGAGCGCGGCGGCGAACGGCTCCATCGCGGCGGTGGGCTCCTCGCCGACCTCGGCGAGCCGGTCCCGCAGCCGTTCGAAGTGGCCGAACTCGGCCGACGCCATCTTCGCCAGCTCCGCCTTGTCGGCCAGGGTGGGCGCCAGCTTGGCATCCTCCGCCAGCCGTTCGAACGCGGCCAGCTCGCCGTAGGCCAGCGCCCCCAGCAGGTCGACGACCGCGGCGCGGTACTGCGGGTCCGCGGCGGCGGTGGCCCAGTCGCGGGCGGCGATGCCGGTGGCGGGGGTGGCGTTGGTCTCGTCAGGCGTCTGCATGCTCGGCACAATAGCCCGCCGGAACCGCGCCACAAGCCCCCGCCCGGGCGGCGTCCGGCCCGGCCCCGGGCGGTCGCGCGGAATCCGTTCCGCGCGCGTGCGGCATTCCGGGGTACAGTGATAAAGAGCCCGCCTGAGTCCGTGCCAACGGACCGCCGACGGGCCGACGTATGAACGCGGATGCCCGGTCGGTGGCCCGATCGGCTCCGAACCGACCGCCTCGCCCACCTGCCGGTGGGAGGGGCCCCGCTCGCGGCACGCGTGAGGGCTGCGGTCCCGCGCTTCTCGGCCGCCCCCGGCCTTGTGCCCGGGGGACTTCGCGGCCGTACGACCCTTCGGCGCGGTCAACATCCGGCTCACGGATGTTCGACCCCCCTCACCGACGGTGCCGCGCTCATGGAAGAGGCAAGCACCCTGTCCACCACGACGTTCCGTGATCTCGGGATCCTCCCCGAGACCGCCGAGGCCCTCGAGGCCGTCGGCATCACCACCCCGTTCCCCATTCAGGAGATGACCCTGCCGGTCGCGCTGGCCGGCAACGACGTCATCGGCCAGGCCAAGACCGGCACCGGCAAGACGCTCGGCTTCGGCCTCCCGCTGCTGGAGCGCGTCACCGTCGCCGCCGACGTGGAGGCCGGCCGCGCCCGGCCCGAGGAGCTGGCCGACGGCGCCCCGCAGGCCCTCGTCGTGGTCCCCACCCGGGAGCTGTGCGTCCAGGTCACCAACGACCTGCTCACCGCCGGCAAGGTACGTGACGTGCGGGTGCTGGCGATCTACGGCGGCCGGGCGTACGAGCCGCAGGTCGAGGCGTTGAACAAGGGCGTCGACGTGGTCGTGGGCACCCCGGGCCGGCTGCTCGACCTGGCCGGACAGCGCAAGCTGGCGCTGGGCTCGGTGCGCGCGCTGGTGCTCGACGAGGCCGACGAGATGCTCGACCTGGGCTTCCTGCCCGACGTCGAGAAGATCATGGAGATGCTGCCGCGCAAGCGCCAGACCATGCTCTTCTCGGCCACCATGCCCGGCCAGGTGATCTCCCTCGCCCGCCGTTACATGTCGCAGCCCACCCACATCCGGGCCACCGCCCCGGACGACGAGGGCGCGACCGTGGCCAACATCACCCAGCACGTCTTCCGGGCCCACTCGCTCGACAAGGTCGAGATGGTCTCCCGCATCCTCCAGGCGCGCGGGCGCGGGCTCGCCATGATCTTCGCCCGTACCAAGCGCACCGCCGCCGACGTCGCCGACCAGCTCTCCCGGCGCGGCTTCGCGGCCGGTGCGGTCCACGGCGACCTCGGCCAGGGCGCCCGCGAGCAGGCGCTGCGCGCGTTCCGCAACGGCAAGGTCGACGTGCTGGTGTGCACCGACGTCGCCGCGCGCGGCATCGACGTGGACGGCGTCACCCACGTCGTCAACTACCAGTGCCCCGAGGACGAGAAGACCTATCTGCACCGGGTCGGCCGCACCGGCCGGGCGGGCGCCTCGGGCACCGCGATCACCCTGGTCGACTGGGACGACGTGCCGCGCTGGCAGCTGATCAACAAGGCGCTCGACCTGTCGTTCAACGAGCCGGAGGAGACCTACTCCACCTCCGGCCACCTCTACGAGCTGCTGGACATCCCGACGGACGTCACCGGTGTGCTGCCGCGCGCCGAGCGCACCCGGGCCGGGCTCGCCGCCGAGGAGATCGAGGACCTCGGCGAGACCGGCGGACGGGGGCCGCGTGGCCGCCGCCGCGGTGACGCCGAGCCGGAGGCCGAGCGGCCCCGGCGGGAACGTACGCCGCGCCGCCGTCGCCGTACCCGTGGCGGCCAGACGTCCGACGCCCCGGCCGAGCAGCCGGCCGCCGTGGCCGAGGGCGGCGACTCCGCCGCGCCGGAGGCTCCGGAAGGCCGTCGCACCCCGCGCCGCCGTCGCCGTACCCGGTCGGGCGCCTCCGCCCCGGTGGCCTTGGCGCCGGTGGATTCCGCTCCGGTGGATTCCGCTCCGGTGGCTGCGGTGGCCGAGCCGGTCGAGGTTCCCGTCGCGGTGACGGTGCTGGAGCCGGCGGCCGAGGCCCCCGCCAAGCCCGCCCGCCGTCGTACCCGTGCCGTCAAGGCCGTCGCCGAGCCCGAGGCGGCGCCGGAGACCGCGTCCGAGGTCACGGCGCCGGTCACCGAGACCGTCCCGGCCCCGCGCAAGCGCACGACCACCCGCAAGGCCGCCGCCGTGGCCGCCGAGCCGACCGAGGCCCCCGAAGCCGAGGCCGCGCCCGCCCCGCGCAAGCGCACCACCCGCAAGGCGGTAGCCGACGCCCCCGAGGCAGAAGCCACCCCGGCCCCGCGCAAGCGGGCCACCCGCAAGGCCGTCGCCGAGGCACCGGAGGCCGAGGCGCCCCGCGCCGCGCAAGCGCACGACCCGCAAGGCGGTAGCGGAAGCACCCGAGGCCGAGGCCGCGCCCGCCCCGCGCAAGCGCACCACGCGCAAGGCGGTAGCCGACGCCCCGGAGGCCGAAGCCACCCCGGCCCCGCGCAAGCGCACCACGCGCAAGACGGTCGCCGAGGCACTCGAAGCCCAAGCGACCCCGGCCCCGCGCAAGCGGGCCACCCGCAAGGCCGTCGCCGAGGCTCCCGAAGCCGAAGCGGCACCCGCGCCGCGCAAGCGGACGACCCGCAAGGCCGTCGCCGCCGAGCCGGCCGAGGCCGACGCGGCACCCGCGCCGCGCAAGCGGACGACCCGCAAGACGGCCGCCAAGGCCGTCGTGGCCGAGGAGGCCGTCGCCGGCTGAGCCGCGCGAGGGCGTACGCGACGGACGACCGGTCACCCGTGGGGTGGCCGGCCGTCCGGCGTTCGCCCAGGCCGGACGGTTAGCCTGCGGTCATGAGCCGACCTCCGATGCTGACCCTCCCGCCCTCCGCCCGTGCCCGTCGGCTGGAGACGGGGCGGGGGTCGTTCGCCGTGCTGGACGCGGGTGAGCCGCGGCGCGGGACCGTTCTGCTGGTGCCGGGGTTCACCGGCAGCAAGGAGGACTTCATCGCGCTGCTGCAACCGCTGGCCGAGGCCGGGCTGCGGGCGGTGGCGGTGGACGGCCGCGGGCAGTACGAGACCGGTGGGCCGCGGGTGCGCGGCGCGTACGCCCAGGACGAGCTGGCGGCCGATCTGCTGGCGCAGGGCGAGGCGTTGGGCGGGCCGGTGCATCTGGTGGGCCACTCGATGGGGGGTCAGCTGGCCCGGGCCGCGGTGCTGCGCGGCGGTGGGCCGTGGGCTTCGCTGACGTTGATGAGCTCGGGCCCGGCCGCGATCGACGAGGGCCAGCGGGTGCGCACCCGGCTGCTCGTCGAGGCGCTGGCCGCCACCGATCTGGAGTCCATCTGGCGGACCATGCGGGCCATGGACGCCGAGCAGGCCGCGGCCCGGCGGGCGGCGGGCGGCCCCGGGGGCGGCGGCGAGCCCCCGTTGCCCTCCGGGATCGAGGAGTTCTTGCACCAGCGCTGGCTGGCCAACGTGCCCGAGCAGCTCGCGGTCACCGGTGAGCAACTGACGACCGAGCCCGACCGGGTCGCCGAGCTGGCCGCCGTCCCGCTGCCCAAGCTGGTGATCTCCGGCGAGGTCGACTACGCCTGGCCCGTTCCGTGGCTGGACGAGATGGCCCGCCGCCTCGCCGCCCGACGCGTGGTGATCCCCGGCGCCGAGCACTCCCCCAACGCCGAACGCCCAGGTGGGACGGCACGCGCGCTGCTCGACTTCTGGTTTTCCGGTTCCGTTGCGCAGGGCGGGAATTAGACCGCTCAAAAATTTTGTTAGCCAAGGGAACAATCCCTGCGACAGCGTCGTTGGAACTGGTGGAGCGCGGTCACACGTCGGCCGCGCAACTCAGTGTTCACGGCCCGGCAACGGCCGTGACCCAGCGTCGTTCTCCAATGGAGGAGTGCTCGCTTGCCTGAACCCCGTGGTCGACGCGGGACGGACGAAGGGAGAAGCCCCATGCGCTTCGAGATCATGCGACTCGACGATGTCGACGGCACCGCTGTCGAGAGCACCGTCGTGGACGCCGCCTCCGTCAAGAAGATCGTGCAGCAGGCCGCGGCGACCGGCCAGCGCCTCTACATCCGCCCTGCGGAGTGAACGGTCGAGACTGAAGACGCCGAGCGCCCCCGTACGACGTGGTACGGGGGCGCTGACGCGTCCGGGACGGCGCGGGTGCCGTCAGCCGCCGTGGATGAAGCCCATCACGCCGTTGGCCACCTGCTGGACGGCGATGGCCGACAGCAGCATGCCGGAGAGCCGGGTGACCAGCACCACGCCGCCGTCCTTGATGATCCGGATGATCGCCAGCGAGTAGCGCATGGTCAGCCACAGCACGATGTGCATGGCGACGATGGCCGCCCAGACCGAGATCTGCTGGCCGGCGCCGCCCGCGTGCTGCACGGCGAGGATCACCGTGACGATGGCGCCGGGGCCGGCCAGCAGCGGCATGCCCAGCGGCACCAGGGCGACGTTGACGTCCTTGGTCTGGCTCGGCTCGTCGGCCTTGCCGGTCAGCAGGTCGAGCGCGATCAGCAGCAGGAGCAGCCCGCCGGAGATCCGCAGGGCCGGCACCGACACGTGCAGGTAGTCCAGGATCTGCTGGCCGCACAGGGCGAAGACGGCGATGACGCCGAACGCGACCAGTACCGCCTGCCAGGCCATCCGCCGCTGGACCTTGGTGGTGCGACCGCCGGTGAGGGCGATGAAGATGGGGGTGATCCCGGGCGGGTCCATGATCACGAACAGCGTGACGAAGACCGACCCGAAGAGGGTGACGTCGAACATTTCAGTGAGGGGCTTTCGCGGTTCTCGGGCAGGGTGACGCCGCCGGGCGGGCGGGGGCGGCGGCGCGGCGCGCTTGACGGGCGCGTGGCCGCCGGGGCGGAGGGGAGCGCGCTAGATGGCGCTGATCGGGACCGCGCCGGTGGCCCGGCGCGAGATCTCCCGGTAGACCTCGGGGTCGGTGGTGTACTCGCCGAGCCGGCAGGTCTTCCGGCTGCCGTGGTAGTCGCTGGAGCCGGTGGTCAGCAGGCCCAGCTCGGCGGCGAGGCCGCGCAGCCGGACGCGGGTGTCCTCGTCGTGGTCCATGTGGTCGGTCTCGATGCCGTCGAGGCCGGCCGCGGCGAGTTCGGCGATGACGTCCTCGGGGACCAGCCGGCCGCGCTTGGCGGCGGCCGGGTGGGCGAAGACGGTGACCCCGCCGGCCGCCTTGACCAGGCGGATCGCGTCGAACGGGTCGAGTTCGTGCTTCTCGGCGTAGGCCCGGCCGCCGTCCGCCAGCCACTGGTCGGTGAAGGCGTCGGAGACGGTGGCGACGACGCCGAGCTCGACCATCGCGGCGGCCAGGTGCGGGCGGCCGACCGATATCCCGCCGCCGGTGGCGGCCGTCGCCGGTACGCCGGCGATCCGGGCGACCTGTTCCCAGGTGACCGGGACCCCCAGGTCGCGCAGTTTGGCGATCATGGCCTTGGCGCGCGGCACCCGGTCGTCGCGGACGAGTTCGCGTTCCCGGGCCAGTTCCGGCTCGGCCGGGTCGAAGAGGTAGGCCAGCATGTGCATGCTGACGCCGCCGACCCGGCAGGAGAGTTCGGCTCCGGTGACCAGGGTCAGGCGGGAGCCGTCCAGCCGGTGCAGGGTGCGCAGCGCCTCGGTGGCCTCGGGGTGTCCGGCCACCGTGTCGTGGTCGGTGAGGGCCACCACGTCGAGCCCGGCCGCGGCGGCGTTGCGGACCAGCTCGGCCGGGGTGTCGGTGCCGTCGGAGGCGGTGGAATGGGTGTGCAGGTCGATGCGCACGGCTCTCCTCCTCCCGGCTTCCCCGGCCTCGCTTCAGGTCCCGACCCCGGGCCCGGGGTCAATCTTCGGATTCCAAGGATAACGGCCGTGGCAACCCCCGTTTCGCAAGGCGAGCCGCGGGGGCGCGGGTGGGGCCGAGCGCCCGGGGTTCACTCCAGCAGCCGGGGCGAGAGCGCCCCGCACGGCACCATCTCCACCTCCGCGCCCGCGTCACGCAGATCGGCCAGTATCAGCTCGTCGTAGACGAGCATCCCGGAGCGCTCGGGCCAGACGACGGCCCACAGCCACAGGCCGGACGCCTCGCCGGCGAAGACCGCGCGGTCGGCCGGGGAGCCGGCCACGTGCCACAGCGGGGTGGGGTGGCCGGCCGCCAGCACCTTGGCGTCCGGCGGCTTGTCCACGCACATGTGGGGCCCCGGGTCCGGGCCGGGGATGCCGGCGTACCGGGCGCCGAGGCCGACCCCCAGTTCCTCGGCGACCAGCAGCAGCTCGCCGGGGCCGCCGAGCGGGCCGGGGCCGGAGCAGGCGACGGCGGTCGCGCGTCCGCCGCTGCGGTCGTCGCCGGCCGAGGCGACCCCGGTGAAGAGCCACCCGACCGGGAGCGGCCACGGCATCCACACCGGCACCCGCGCCCGGTGCACGACCACGCCGAGCGCCTCCACGCTGGGCGGTACGACCGGTTGCAACGGGTGGACGGCGCCGTGGTCGTCGCACTGCCAGGAATCCGAGAAGAGGCCGGGCGCCCGCACCCGGCCACCGCACTTCGGGCAACTGGGTTCGCCCCTCATAGCGCCCCACGGTCCTCTCCGCGGCAGGCCGCGTCAAGGACGATCACCCGTCCGCAGCGGGTCGCCGGGGCGGCCCGGCGGGGGCGGCCCGGCGGGGGTCAGCCGGCCAGCGGCACCGGGGCGCGCAGCGGGTCCCGCAGGTCGGTGCCGGCCGCCAGCCAGCGTTCCTGGAGGGCCGCGGCGCCGTGCACCCGCTTCCAGGCGGCCTCGTTGGCGGTCATCGGCAGCAGCGGGAAGAACCGCACCGCCTCCATCGGCTCCGGCAGCTCCAGGTCGGCCACCAGCCCGCCGGGCTCGGCGACCAGCACGGCGGAGAACGGCGCCCCGGGCCATAGCGGCTCGCCCAGGTCGAGCGAGGCGCCCGGGGCCACCACGACGCCCTCGACCTGCGGGGTGGCGGCGAGCACGGCCAGCGGGCGCAGCACCTTGTCGGTGTCGGCCCTGCCGCCCCGTACCGACAGCACCAGTTCGGCCCGGGGGCCGCGGAACGGGTCGGCGGTCGGGGCGGTGGGGTCGCTCATCGGCTGCCGGGCCATGCCGAGCGTGGCGTAGCGGATCACGTCGCCGTCGGCGAAGCGCAGCACCTCGATGCGTTCGGTGCCCAGGAACGTCACCGCCGCGCGGGCGTCGGGTTCGCCGAGGGCCGCACGCAGCCGTCGTTCCGTCAGCTCCAGCACATCGGCGTCCGCCGGGGGGCGCGCATCGTCAGCCATACGGGGAGCATAGAGCCCGTATCGAACAGGCAAAACGGCATGGTGACGGGGTGCCCCCTTGATAAGGTGGATCGCTGGCCGCCGGTGTTCCGGCGGCTCCTGTTGGACAATCCCCTGGCGGGGACCGGCCGGAGGAGGTGGGGCTGCGATGGATCCCAGTCGACCGTGCAGTACCGGCAGCTCTTCCCGCCGAGCGTCCCTGTCCGCCTGACGCACCGATCCCCCGCGATGCCGGCCCTCGCCGGCCGTCCATGGCATCGGCCGTGCGCCCGTCGGCCGCGTGAAGCACCGGCTCCGTCGACTCCAGGCGTCGTCCCCCTACCCGGCCCCACAGCCGGGTAACCCCGCGGCACGTCACCGGCTCCGTCCGTCCCGCGATCCGTTCCACGCGCGGGTAGGCCGGCGTACCGGACGCGGTCGCGGGGCGACGGCCGAGGCGGCCCGCTCCTCGGGAAGAGCGCCCTTTCCCGCAGTTGCCGAAACGTCCCCGTTCGGCCAGGCGCCGCCGACCGTCCCGGCGGCCGGCCCGTGAAGGAGCTTGCCATGTCGATGATGCGCGATCTGCGTGCCGTGGTCCGCCCGGCCCTGCGCAAGGGCGATGCCTACGCCGCCGGTTCCGGTGCCGCCCCGCGCGCCGGGGCCGACGCCCTGGGCGACTCGGTGGTCGACTGCGCCGTCTACACCGGTGGGCGCCGCTGTGCCGAACGGCTCACCCCGCGCGAGGCGCTGGAACGGGTCCGAGGCGCCGGGGAGGGCTTCGTGTGGATCGGGCTGCACGAGCCGGGCGAGCGCGAACTGGCCGGTCTCGCCGGGGAGTTCGGCCTCCACCCGCTGGCCGTGGAGGACGCCGTCCACGCCCACCAGCGGCCCAAGCTGGAGCGGTACGACGACACGCTGTTCACCGTGTTCAAGACGATCCGCTACGTCGAGCACGCCGAACTGACGGCCACCAGCGAGGTGGTGGAGACCGGCGAGGTGATGGTCTTCACCGGCCCCGACTTCGTCATCACCGTCCGGCACGGCGGCCACGGCTCGCTGCGGGCGCTGCGGCACCGGCTGGAGGACGAGCCGGAGCTGCTGGTCAAGGGGCCCAGCGCGGTGCTGCACGCGATCTCCGACCGGGTGGTCGACGACTACCTCGCGGTCTGCGACGCGGTGCAGAGCGACATCGACGAGGTGGAGATCGATGTCTTCTCCGACACCGCCACCTCCGGCGCCGACACCACGGCCGGCCGGATCTACCAACTCAAGCGCGAGGTGCTGGAATTCAAGCGCGCGGTCACCCCGCTGATGCGTCCGCTGCAACTGCTCAGCGAGCGCCCGCTGCCGGTGGTCGACCCCGGCATCCAGAAGTACTTCCGGGACGTCGCCGACCACCTGGTGCGCGTCCACGAGCAGGTGGTGGGCTTCGACGACCTGCTCAACTCCATCCTCCAGGCCAACCTGGCCCAGGCGACCGTCGCGCAGAACGAGGACATGCGCAAGATCACCGCGTGGGCGGCCATCCTCGCCGTCCCCACGATGATCACCGGGGTCTACGGGATGAACTTCGACCACATGCCCGAACTGCACACCCGCTACGGCTACTACGTGGTGCTCGTCTCCATGGTCGTGGTCTGCGCCGCCATCCACCGCGGCTTCCGGCGCAACGGCTGGCTGTAGCCGCGGTACCGCCTCACACGCCCGGTTCGGGGGTGGCGGTGGCGCTCCCCCGGCGGTCGGCGAGGATCACCAGGGCCAGCCCGGCGAGCACCAGCAGCAGCGCCGGGTAGGCGGCCACCGGCGGCCGTTGGCCCAGCCACACGGCGGCGACCAGCGCCGCGCCCGGCGTCTCCAGCAGGATCGCGGTGGAGGTCACCGACGGGCCCAGCCCGCGCACCACCCGGTTGAGCAGCGAATGCCCGAGCAACTGCGCGGCCACCGTCAGCGCCGCCAGCTTGCCCCAGGTCGCCGCCGGGTAGCCGGCGAACGGCGACGCGCCGGAGACCAGGCACGCCACCAGCAGCGCCAGCGCCGTGGTGGCGTAGCAGACGTAGGTGTACGCGGCCGTGCCCACCGTGCGCCGCACCTCGGCGCCGAGCAGCACGTACCCGGCCGCCGCCATCCCGCCGCCGAGCGCCAGCGCGTCCCCGGCCAGCGCCCGTGGCGAGGCGGAGAAGTCCAGCCCCGACAGGACGGCCACGCCCAGCACGGCCAGCGCGCCACCGGCCCACACCAGCCCCGGCCGCCGCTGCCCGCGCAGCCGCAGCAGCACCGTGGTCCAGATCGGGGTCGTCGTCACCAGCGCCGTGGAGGAGGCCACCGAGGTCATCGACAGACTCGGCAGCCACAGCCCGAAGTGCACCGCGAGCACCACCCCGGCCGCCGCCGACAGCCCGACCGCCCGCCGCCCCATCCCGCGCAGCTCCGCACGGTTGCGCACCAGCACGAACGGCGACATCACGCCCACCGCCATGGCGTTGCGCCAGAACGCGATGGCCAGCGCCGGCGCCGCGGTCGCCGCGATCAGCGGGGCCGACAGCGACACCCCGCAGATCGCCACCGCCAGCAGCACCAGGTCGACCCGGCGTCCACCCGCCCCGTCCGGCTCCCCGCCTCCGCTCCGCGGAACGACGGCCGAGGGCAGGGAGGAACGGGGTGAGGCGCGCACCCGTTCAGCGTAGTGCGGGCGCCGGATCCGCCCGTAGTGGCCCCTCATCCACCCCCCACTAGGCTGGCCGCATGGACGACATGCTGCTGGGCCGCGCGCTCGTCGAGGAGGCCGCCAAGAAGTCGGGGCTGGTGTGGGTGCGCGGGGCGGAGGGGAGGACGACGGCGCTGTGGCACGTCTGGCACGACGGGGCCGTCTGCGTGGTCGGTGACGGGCCCGGCGAGCAGCCGTTGCCGGGGCTGGCGGACGGCGGCACGGCGACGGTGACCGTCCGCAGCAAGGACAAGGGCGGGCGGCTGGTGTCCTTCCCGGCCCGGGTCGTCGCCCTGCCGCCGGACGGCGAGGCGTGGACGGCCGCCGTCGAGGAGCTGAAGGGCAAGCGGCTCAACGCCCCGGACGCCGACACCATGCCGCGGCGGTGGGCCCGGGAGTGCCGGGTGCTGCGGCTGGAGCCGTCCGGGCCGCCCACCGAGACGCCCGGGGCGATGCCGGACGGCAGCGGGGCCGCCGCCCCGGTCCCCTCGCCGGCCACCACCCGCCGCCCGGTCCCGGCGGCCCTGCCCAAGCTGCTCCTGCGGCGCCGCGGGGTCACCCCGCGCTGATCTGCCGGCCGTAGTCGACCACGTCACCGCGGCGTGGCGCCCGTACCGCGACCGGCTCGCCCCAGTCGGCCAGCCGGAGCGATCCGGCGCCGCCGGCCCGTTGGTAGCGCACCGGGTACGGCAGCCCCTCCAGCGAGACGTCCAGCGTGCCGGCGTCGGCGGTGACGGCGACGGTGCGGACGCCGGCCACGGTGCGGTGGTCGCCGCGGGCGGGGTGGCCGCCGAGCGCGAAGAGCCCGTCCAGCAGGCTCTTCTTGTCGGTGAAGCCGGACAGTTCGCGGTAGGCCGGGTCGCCGGCCGGCACCTTGACGTACTTGCCGGTGAGCGCGGCGGCGGCGGACGGCTGGGCGTGGTCGTAGAAGCCGGCGCCGCCCTTGAGGTAGAGGTCGCCGCCGACCCGCAGCAGGGTGAAGGTCCGCCGGTCGGTGGCCACCTGGCCGGTGCCGCCGTCCGGGGCGAGCCGCATGTCGAGCCGGTAGGTGCGCCCCCGGCTGACCACCGAGCCGGTCAGCCGTACGGTGTCGGCGTGCTCGGCGGCGTCCCGGGCCTGGCGCACTATCGTCGGCGCGGGCAGTCTGCCCACCCCGTTGGTGCCCTCGTCGGGGTCGCCGGCGCACCCGGCGGCCAGCAGCCCCGCGCACACCACCGCCAACCCCGCGGACCCGACCCGTCCGGCGATCACCCGCGCTCCCTTCCGTTCCGGTCGGCCACCGAAGCTACCGCAGCCGAGGGCGGTGGGTGTCCGCCCGCGCGCCCACGGGTAGGCGCGCCGCGACCCGGCCGCGCCGGGCGGTTAGTCTTACGACTGATCTTCTGTTCGGTCCGGGACCGTTGACGAGATCGGCCCCATCATCCGCACACCACACGCGCGTCGTACCGGCAGGCGCGGCGCGCGCATACCGCAACGGAGGCTCGGCATGGTCGCAGGGGCCCCACGGGTGTTCATCTCGCATCTGTCGGGGGTCGCCGTCTTCGACCCGAACGGCGACGAGGTCGGCCGGGTACGGGACGTCGTCGTCATACTGCGGGTCGGCAAGCTGCCGCCGCGGGTGCTCGGCCTGGTGGTCGAGGTGGTCAGCCGGCGCCGGATCTTCCTGCCGATGACCCGGGTCACCAGCCTGGAGTCCGGGCAGGTGATCACCACCGGGGTGGTCAACCTGCGCCGGTTCGAGCAGCGCGCCGCCGAGACGCTGGTCCTGGGCGAGCTGCTGGACCGGCGGGTGCGCCTGGTGGACGGCGGAGAGGAGGTCACCGTGCTGGACGTGGCCATGGTGCAGCTGCCGGCCCGCCGCGAGTGGGAGATCGACAAGGTCTTCGTACGGCGCGGCAAGGGCGGCCCATTGCGCCGGCGCGGGGAGGCGCTGACCGTGGAGTGGTCGGCGGTGACCGGGTTCTCCGCCGAGGAACAGGGGCAGGGCGCGGCCACCTTGCTCGCCACCTTCGAGCAGTTGCGCCCCGCCGACCTGGCCAACGTGCTCCACCATCTGTCGGCCAAGCGCCGCGCCGAGGTGGCCGCCGCCCTCGACGACGACCGCCTCGCCGACGTGCTGGAGGAGCTGCCCGAGGACGACCAGGTGGAGATCCTGGGCAAGCTGGCCGAGGAGCGCGCCGCGGACGTGCTGGAGGCGATGGACCCCGACGACGCCGCCGACCTGCTGTCCGAGCTGCCGGAGGAGGACAAGGAGCGGCTGCTGGAGCTGATGCGCCCGCAGGACGCCGCCCCGCTGCGCCGGCTGCTGACCTACGAGGAGCGCACCGCGGGCGGCCTGATGACCACCGAGCCGATCGTGCTGCGCCCGGACGCCACGGTCGCCGACGCGCTCGCCCGGGTACGGAACAAGGACCTGTCGCCGGCGCTCGCCGCGCAGGTGTACGTGTGCCGCCCGCCGGACGAAACGCCGACCGGCAAGTACCTGGGGGTGGTCCACTTCCAGCGGCTGCTGCGTGATCCGCCGTTCACCCTGGTCGGCTCGATCGTCGACACCGACCTGCGTCCGCTGCCGCCGGACACCTCGCTGCCCGCGGTCACCAGCTATCTCGCCACGTACAACATGGTGGCCGCGCCGGTGGTCGACGAGAGCGGGTCGCTGCTGGGCGCGGTCACCGTCGACGACGTGCTCGACCATCTGCTGCCGGAGGACTGGCGGGACTCGGCGGCCCACGACACGACGACCGGGCTGACCCCCGTGCCGGGGCTGCGGGAGGCCACCGATGAGCAGCACTGAGCGGACCAAGCCGGCGCTGGGCGCCACCGCCGCGCCGCCGCGTTCCCGGGTGCGGCTGGACCAGCCGCGGGCACCGCGCCGCAGTCTGCTGCCCGCCTGGGACCCGGAGGCGTTCGGGCGGATGAGTGAACGCATCGCGCGGTTCCTGGGAACCGGACGGTTCATCGTCTGGATGACCGTGGTCATCATCGTGTGGATCATCTGGAACGTCTCGGCCCCGCGTGATCTGCGCTTCGACACGTACCCGTTCATCTTCCTGACGCTGGCGCTGTCGTTGCAGGCGTCCTACGCGGCCCCGCTGATCCTGCTGGCGCAGAACCGGCAGGACGACCGCGACCGGGTCAACCTGGAGCAGGACCGCAGGCAGAACGAGCGCTCCATCGCCGACACCGAGTACCTCACCCGGGAGATCGCCGCGCTGCGGATGAACCTGGGCGAGGTGGCCACCCGCGACTGGATCCGCTCCGAACTCCAGGACATGATCAAGGAACTGGAGGAACGCGTCTACGCCGACGTCGAGCGCCACCGCCGCGACCGGCGTGACGAAGGCGACGACGGCTCGCCGCCCGAGGCGCCGTAACATCGGTCGTATGGCTACCGACACGTACGGCTCCGGGACACAAGGCCTGCCCGAGACGCCCGGCGAGGACGCGATCCGCGCCGCGCTCGCCACGGTCAACGACCCCGAGATCCACAAGCCCATCACCGACCTGGGCATGGTCAAATCGATCGGCGTCGAGGCGGACGGCACCGTACGGGTTGGCGTGTACCTGACCGTCTCCGGCTGTCCGCTGCGGGAGACCATCACCCGGCAGGTCGGCGACGCGGTGGCCAAGGTCCCCGGGGTCACCGGGGTCGAGGTCGAGCTGGACGTGATGAGCGACGAGCAGCGCCGTGAGCTGGCGGCCTCGCTCCGCGGCGGTCAGGCCGAGCGGGAGATCCCGTTCGCCAGGCCCGGCTCGCTCACCCGGGTCTACGCGGTCGCCTCCGGCAAGGGCGGGGTCGGCAAGTCGTCGGTCACCGTCAACCTGGCCGCCGCGATGGCCGCCGACGGGCTCAAGGTCGGCGTGGTCGACGCCGACATCTACGGCCACTCGGTGCCGCGCATGCTGGGCGTCGAGGGGCGGCCCACCCAGGTGGAGAACATGATCATGCCGCCGTCCGCCAACGGCGTGAAGGTCATCTCCATCGGCATGTTCACCCCCGGCAACGCCCCGGTGGTCTGGCGCGGCCCGATGCTCCACCGCGCGCTCCAGCAGTTCCTCGCCGACGTCTACTGGGGCGACCTGGACGTCCTCCTGCTCGACCTGCCACCCGGCACCGGTGACATCGCGATCTCGGTGGCCCAGCTGGTCCCCAACGCCGAGATCCTGGTGGTGACCACCCCGCAGCAGGCCGCCGCCGAGGTCGCCGAGCGCGCGGGCACCATCGCGGTGCAGACCCACCAGAAGATCGTCGGCGTGATCGAGAACATGTCGGGCATGCCCTGCCCGCACTGCGGCGAGATGGTGGACGTCTTCGGCACCGGCGGCGGCCAGCGGGTCGCCGAGGGGCTCACCAAGGTCACCGGCGCCAACGTGCCGGTGCTCGGCTCCATCCCGATCGACGTGCGGCTGCGCGAAGGCGGCGACGACGGCCGCCCGGTGGTCCTCACCGACCCCGGCTCCCCGGCCGGCGCGGCGCTGCGCACGGTGGCCGGCAAGCTCGGCGGCCGGCAGCGCGGCCTGTCCGGGATGTCGCTGGGGCTCACCCCGCGCAACAAGTTCTGAACGTTCCGGACGGCGCACGGGCCGCCGCCCGCGCCGGGGTCACCCCTGGCGGGCGGCGGCCCCGCGCACCGCACCGGGCGTCCCGTAGCCGGTGATGTCCCGCACCACCGCGAACCCCAGGCCGTACGGGCTCATCCCGCGTCCGTACGCGCCCAGGTGCACCCCGCGCGCCGATCCGGCGACCACCCAGCCGTACTCCGACTCCCGGTAGCGGAACGGCACCGGCGCGCCGTCCACCGGCAGGGTCAGCGAGGACCACTCGGGGCCGTCGAGCGCGTCGGCCAGCTCCCAGGCGATCGCGGTCTGCTGGTCCACCCACGCCTGGCGCAGCCCGCGGGCCATCCGCAGCGGCCAGGTGGAGCTGAGCAGTCCGGCCCCGGCCAGCCAGGCGGCGGAGGCGGCCGTGGTGGCCTCCAGCACCCCGCTGCCGTCAGGGCTGGGCCGCACCGGGCGCCGGGCGAGGGTGACCACCACCGCGAAGCGTCGGGCGTCGGGCGCCGGGTCCCCCATGGGCACCGAGGACTTCAGCGTCGGGGTGTCCCCGTGGCCCAGCGAGCCGTGCTCCACCGTGCCGTCCGCGGTGACCCCCACCCGCAACAGCCATCTGGGGCCGGTGAACGCCTCGTCCAGGCCGTACCAGGGAAAGGCGGCCATCAGGTAACCGTCCACCGCCCGCGGGTCCTCGGCCGTCCGGTCGGCGCCCGCCGTTCCACCGGTACGACTCGTCGTCTCCATACGCGCGGCGCCTCCTCCATGCCCTGACGTCCGGTCGGCCGGATCCCCCGCGCGGCTCGCGCGCGCCACCCCCGGGCGAATCCAACCTTAGGAGAATAGCCACATCATGACGGCACACCGGGCCGCCCGCCGGATCAGGTGGCGTCCGCGTCGAACGGCGGCGGCTCCCCGGGGGCCAGCGGGTCGCGCTTGCGCAGCGGGTCGGCGGCGGACGGGGTGCCGTTCACCGGACCGGCGTCGGAACCGGTGGCACCGCGCACGGCGCCACGGCCCTCCTGCACCGCGTCGGTGACGGTGGCCATCTCGTCCTTGAGGTCGAAGCCGTTGCGGATCTCCTGGAGCCCGAGCCGGTCGTTGTCCAGCAGGTTCTTGCGGACGAACGTCTTGGGGTTGAGGTCCTCGAACTCGAAGTCCTTGAACTCCGGGCCCAGCTCCTTGCGGATGTCCTCCTTGGCGTTGTCGGAGAACGCGCGGAGCTTGCGGATCATCCGGGCGACGTCCTGGATGAGCTTCGGGAGCTTGTCCGGGCCGAAGACGATCACGGCAAGCAGCACGAGCGTGACCAGCTTGAGTGGCCCTATGTCGAAGAACACCGGTGCAGCTCCTCGGAGACGTCAGAGAACACCACGGTACCCGGCCGCCCCGGCGACGCGGGAGGGTACCGGGTTGAACACCGGATGGCGAGCGGCGGCCGACGGGGGCGCCGCGGCGGGGGCGGCGGACCGCCGGGACGGGACTTCGCGCAGGCCGCGGGGGCCTTGGCGGCGCCGCGCCCCGGCCGAGCCGCCGGTCAGCCGCCGGACGAGCTGCCCAGCACCAGCTCCACGGTGTGTTCGGCGCCACCCCCGGACGGCCGCACGGTGAGCGTGATCCGGTCGCCGGGGCGGTGGCTGCGGGTCTTGACGATCAGCTCCTGGCCGCTGTGCACCCGGTCGCCGTCGACCGCGGTGATCACGTCGCCGGAGGCGAGGCCGGCCGCGTCGCCGGGGCCGCCGGGGACCACCGCGGGGGCGCCGCCGGTGCCCTTGTCGGCGATCCGGGCGCCGTCGCCGGTGTACCGCATGTCCACCGTCACCCCGATCACCGGGTGCTCGGCGTGGCCGGTGTTGATCAGCTCCTCGGCGACCCGCCGGGCCTGGTTGACCGGTATGGCGAAGCCGAGACCGATGCTGCCGCCCTGGCCGCCGATGCCGCCGGAGGCGCCGCCGTCGGCGGAGCGGATCGCGCTGTTGATGCCGATCACCTGGCCCTGCCCGTTCATCAGCGGGCCGCCGGAGTTGCCCGGGTTGATCGGCGCGTCGGTCTGGAGCGCGTCGACGTAGGAGACCTGGTCGCCCCCGCCGCCACTGCCGCCCGCCGTGATGGGCCGGTCCTTGGCGCTGATGATGCCGGAGGTGACGGTGCCCTCCAGCCCGAAGGGGGCGCCGATGGCCACCACCGGGTCGCCCACCCGCACCGAGTCGGAGTTGCCCAGCGGCAGCGGCCTGAGCCCGGCGACGCCGTCCACCTTGATCACCGCGAGGTCGTAGCCGCCGTCCCGGCCGAGGACCCGCGCCTTGCGGACGGTGCCGCCGTTGAAGGTCACCGATATCTCGCCACTGGTCGCGGCGGGCTCCACCACGTGGTTGTTGGTGATGATGCGGCCGTCGGAGTCGAGCAGGAAACCGGTGCCGGTGGCCTCCTCGCCGCCGCCCTTGACGTGGATGTAGACCACCCCGGGCAGCGCGGCGCGGGCGATGGCGGCCACCGTACCCGCCGCCCGGCCGCTGTGGTCGGCGGGCGCCTGCGGCAGGGTGACCCCGCCGACCCCGCCGGCACGCTGCAGCCAGGCCCCGGTGACCCCGCCGATGCCGCCGGCCACCAGCGCGATCAGCACCGCCCCGGCCAGCAGCCGCCCACGCCGCCGCCCGGTCGCCGTGGCCGGCACCGGCACCACCGCGGGGTACCCCGGCGCCGCCCAGGGGTCGTACGGCTGCCAGGTGCGCTGCACCGGCGGGGCAGGCGCCCACGGCCCGGGCGGCCCGTACGGCGGCGTGTCGTACGGGTCGGCCGGGTGCGGCGGCGGTACCGGGGGCTCCCCGGCGAGGGGGCCGACCGGAGGCGCGGCGGGCACCGGGTCGGCCGGGCCGGGCGGTACGGGGGCGCCGGGGCCGGCGGGCGGCGCGTCCGGGGGCGGCGGGGCGGCCGGGGCGGGGTCGCCGTCGGCCTGCCGCGGGCGGCTCCACCAGTGCGGCCGGGTGTTCTTCCCCTCGTCCATGTTCTCCCCTCGGTCCGCGGTCCGGCGGAGGGTGGACGCGAACGGCGTCACCCCGGTGCCGAAGCACTCCAAGCCCACACCCGTCCGCCGCGGGTCGCAACGCGGCCGGTGTCACCGAGGATTCAACCAGGTGTGCGAGGCGGGCGGGTGATCAGCGCTGGGTGTCGCCCCGGGCCGGGACGGCACCGCCGATCAGCGGCGACGGGGCCTGTGCCAGCGGCGTCGCCGGAACCCCGGATATGACCGGCACCGGCCGCGTGACACCGGCGTCCGGCCGCGGGCGCAGCAGCAGCGGCCAGGAGGCCGAGACCGGGGTGGCCGCGCCGCCCACCTGGGCGCTGAGCAGCCCCGGCTCCGGGCGGGCCGGACGCCCCCCGGCACCGCTCGCCCCGATCGGCGTCAGCGAGGTGCCCGCCCCGCCGTCGGACGGGCCCGTACCGCCCTCGATCGCCGCGTCCAGCGGCAGCGCGCCGCCGAGCGCCAGCGCCGCCATGGAGAACGCGCCGGCCGCGGCGAAGGCGAACCGACGGCCGCGCGAGGGGCGCGAGAACTCGTGGATTCTAAAGCCGTCCATCCGCCCCGGGTGAGCGGCGGAACCACGGCCGGGCGCCAGCAGCGGCTCCCGCTCGGGCCCGCGGACCTCCGCCTCGCCGTGACCGTGGTGGCCGTCGGCCGGGCCGAAGAGGCCACCGCCGAACAGAGCGCCGTCGATCCGGTCGAGCGGACCGCCGCCGGGGCCGTCCGGGCCGCCCCCGGGCAACTGCTGCAACCGGGCCAGCAGCCCGGCGGAGAGCACCGGCGGGGTGGCGCCGGCGATGGCGTCCTTCAGCCGGCGCTGCTCGTCGGCCTCGGCCTTGCACTGCTCGCAGGTGGCCAGATGGGCCAGCACGCGTTCCCGGGTGTCGTCGGCGAGCTCACCGTCGACGAAGGCGGCGAGCCGGTCGCCGAGGTGCTCCTCGGCGGCGGAGGCCGCGGCCGGCTTCACCGCCGGTCTCGTACCGAGGCCCCGGGGGTTTCGGATCTGTCGGAAGGGTCCGGCACCACTCACTGTTTCCCCCGCGTCGCCGCTCCGTCACTGCCCGTCGCGCCCGACACGGCAGCCATCGCACGCCCGGGACGGGTGGCGGGCGCACGGTGCCGGAGGGCGCTGCGCAGGTGGGACCGGCCGCGGTGGATGCGGCTGCGTACGGTGCCGAGCTTCACCCCGAGGGTGGCCGCGATCTCCTCGTACGACAGCCCCTCGATGTCGCACAGCACGACCGCGGCGCGGAACTCCGGGGCGAGGGTGTCCAGCGCCTGCTGGACGTCCGCGTCGAAGTGGGTGTCGTTGAAGTGCTGCGCGGGCGACGGTTCGCGGCTGGCCAGCCGTTCCGCCGCGTCCTCGCCGAGCGCGTCGAAGCGGATGCGCTGGCGGCGGCGGACCATGTCGAGGAAGAGGTTGGTGGTGATGCGGTGGAGCCACCCCTCGAAGGTGCCGGGGGTGTAGGTGGACAGCGACCGGAAGACGCGGACGAAGACCTCCTGGGTGAGGTCCTCGGCGTCGTGCTGGTTGCCGGTGAGGCGGTAGGCGAGGCGGTAGACCCGAGCGCTGTGGGTGCTGACGATCTCCTCCCAGGAGGGAGGGGTCCACGCCTCGCCGTCGGTGCCGAAGGAGGCGGTCGCGGCGAAGGACGCGGTCGCGGAGCCGGTGTCGGCGGCGGGACGGTCAGCGGTCTCGTTCACGGATCTCGGCTGGCCGGCCGGCCTGCGGAGGCGCCGAAGCACCCGCCTGTCGCCGTCGGCAGCCGCACCTCCCCTGTCGGCTCTGGTGGTGTCCAGTAGAGCCCCCACCATATCCACCTCGCCCGTTAGCTCCGGATAAGAAACTTTGCCCCAGCTCTTCCCGTCGGGCCGGAAGCCTGCGCGCCTTCCGTACCCGATCCCACCAGCGTCAACGCGCGGCCTCCCGGGCAGGTTCCCGCGCGCAGCGGATACAGTCGCCGAGCGGCTACCGCATCACAGCGACGGGGACAGGAGAGGGCCATTACCGGCAACCGGCAGGCGAGCTGGGCGTTCGCCGATGCGTTCGTCGCCGAGGACGACGCGCTGCTACGGGCCCGCGAGCGCGCCCGGGAGGCGGGGGTGCGCGCGGTCTCCCCGGCCACCGGGGCCGCCCTGCGGATGCTGGCGGCCACCGCGGACGCCCGGGTGGTCGCCGAGATCGGCACGGGCCTGGGGGTCTCCGGTATCCATCTGCTCCAGGGCATGCGGCCGGACGGGGTGCTGACCACCGTGGACACCGAGCCGGGACGGCAGCAACTGGCCCGCGCCGCCTACCGCGAGGCCGGCTTCGCGGCCAACCGCGCCCGCTTCATCCCCGGCCGGGCGCTGGACGTCCTCCCCCGCCTCGCGGACGGCGGCTACGACCTCGTCTTCTGCGACGGCGACCGGCAGGAGTACCTCAGCTACCTCGCCGAGTCGCTGCGGCTGCTGCGCCCCGGCGGGGTGGTCTGCTTCGAGGGCGTGCTCGCCCAGGGGCGTTCGATGGACGCCGCGCACCAGGAGACCGAGGTGCAGGAGCTGCGCGAGGTGCTGCGGGTGGTGCGCGACAGCGCGGCGCTGGTGCCGGTGCTGCTCCCCACCGACGACGGCCTGCTGTGCGCGGTGAAGCGGGCCTGAGCCGCGCGGCCGGGCGGGAACGCCGACGGCTCCGGGCTCCGGCCGCTCACGCTTCCCGCGTGGGTGACCGCAGCCCGGAGCCGTCCGGATGACTTGAGCCGTGGCTCAGCGCGCCGGATTCAGGCGCACACCTTCTTCAGAGCCTCGCCGAGTTCCTCGGCCTCCTGCGGTGTCAGCTCGACGACCAGACGCCCGCCGCCTTCGAGCGGAACGCGCATGACGATGCCCCGCCCCTCCTTGGTCACCTCGAGCGGGCCATCACCCGTCCGCGGCTTCATGGCCGCCATGCTCGTTCCCCTTCCTGAAACCCGTTCTTCGCAACCGGCAACCCAGGCGCCACCGGACTCGAACACATTGGTTCCACGCCATTATCCCGCATGCCGGTCCCCGATGAACAACATCGGGGGCCGCCCCTTCGGCGACGCACACCCGCAAAACCCCCCAATCCGGCGAGCCCGGCGCGATACTCGTGTCCCGCCGCGTACCGGGCGCACCCCGGCCGGTCCGGAACTTTGACGCAGGTCACATGTTCGCCCCCGGTGATCTCCGGCATGCTGGGGCCGACCCGAGCCGCGACGGAGGGACTACTGCCATGGCCGACACCGTGCTCTACGAGGTGACCGACGCCCTCGCCACCATCACGCTGAACCGGCCGGAGGCGATGAACGCCCTCGACACCGCCACCAAGAACGCGCTGCGGGACGCGCTGCGCGAGGCCGGGGCCGACCCCGCGGTACGCGCGGTGCTGCTCACCGGCACCGGCCGCGCGTTCTGCGTCGGCCAGGACCTCAAGGAGCACGTGGCCACCCTGCACGGCGACGGCCGGGCGCCGGGCGGGCGGACCATGAGCACCGTGCAGGAGCACTACAACCCGATCGTCACCGCCATCGCCACCATGGCCAAGCCGGTGGTGGCCGGGGTCAACGGGGTGGCCGCCGGGGCCGGCGCGGGCTTCGCGTTCGCCGCCGACTACCGGGTGGTGGCCGACAGCGCCTCGTTCACCACCGCGTTCGCCGGGGTGGCGCTCACCGCCGACTCCGGCGTCTCGTGGACGCTGCCGCGCCTGGTGGGCCACGCCCGCGCCACCGACCTGCTGTTCTTCCCACGCTCCGTGACCGCCGCCGAGGCCCTGGAGCTGGGCATCGCCCAGCAGGTGGTGCCCGCGGCCGAACTGTCCGAGGCGGCCCGCGCGGTGGCCCGGCGGCTCGCCGAGGGGCCCACCGTCGCCTACGCGGCGCTCAAGGAGTCGCTGGCCTACGGCGCCGGCCACTCGCTGATCGAGACGCTGGCCAAGGAGGACGAACTCCAGGAGCGCGCCGGCACCTCCGCCGACCACCGGATCGCGGTGGACGCCTTCCTGAAGAAGGAGAAGCCGCGCTACACCGGCCGCTGAGCCGCCGCCCGCCGGACGTGGCACCCGGCGAGGTGGTCGTCGACCAGGCCGCACGCCTGCATCAGCGCGTAGGCGGTGGTGGGGCCGACGAAGCGGAAGCCGCGCTTCTTGAGGTCCTTGGCGAGCGCGGTGGACTCGGGGGTGACCGCGGGCACGTCGGCGAGCGTATCCGGCACCGGCCGCCCCGCCGGGTCGGGCGCGTAGGACCAGATCAGCGCGTCCAGCCCGCCCTGGTACGACTCGGCCAGCGCCAGCGCCGCCCGGGCGTTGGCGATGGCCGCGTCGATCTTGGCGCGGTTGCGGATGATGCCGGGGTCGGCCAGCAGCCGTTCCCGGTCGGCCTCGGTGAAGCCGGCGACCGCCTCGATCCGGAACCCGGCGAAGGCCCGCCGGAACCCCTCCCGGCGGCGCAGGATCGTCAGCCACGACAGCCCGGACTGGAACGCCTCCAGGCAGACCCGCTCGTAGAGCGCGTCGTCGCCGTGGACCGGGCGTCCCCACTCGGTGTCGTGGTAGTCGCGGTAGTCCTGGTACCCGTCGCCCTCCATGCCCCACGGGCAGCGGGCCAGGCCGTCGGCGCCGGTGACCGGGGCGACCGGGCGGGGCGGGCGTACCGGCTCACTCATGGCGCCCCTCCTCGCCGCCGGCCGGGTGGTCACCGGCGCCCGCGTCCGGCGCGCCCGGCGGACCGCCGGGTTCCGGGGCGGGCGGATGCCCCTCGCCGAGCGCCCGGCCGCCCAGCGCGGCGTCGTGCGCCCCGGCCAGCGCGGCCTCCAACTCCGCGATGCGCGCGTCCCGTTCGGCCAGTTCGGCGCCGAGCCGGTCGAGCACGTCGTCCACCTCTGTCATCCGGTAGCCGCGCAGCGCCACCGGCAGGCGCAGCTCCTCCAGGTCGGCGCGGGCGGTGGGCCGGTCGGCCGGCAACGCCCCCGCGGCCAGGTCGGGTTCGGTCTCCGGCAGCGTCCCGCCGTCGCCGAGCACCGCGAGGGCGACCGCGGCGACCACCGCGACCAGCGCGATGAGCATGAACCAGAACAAGACGATCTCCCGGGTCCGGACCTGTGGTGGGGCTGCTGTCGGTCACGATCGTGCCATGCCCCGCCCGGCGCGGGATCGCGGTGTCCGGGCCCCGGCGGCGTAGACGCTAAGGTCGCCGACAGGACACGAGGAGGACGGAAACAGCATGCTGCGGCTGGGCAAGCGCGAATTCGGCGATCACGAGCCGGTGATCATGGCGATCGTGAACCGTACCCCGGACTCCTTCTACGACCAAGGTGCCACCTTCGCCGACGAGGCGGCGCTGGCCCGGGTCGACCGGGCGGTCGCCGAGGGGGCCGCCATCATCGACATCGGCGGGGTGAAGGCCGGACCCGGCGAGGAGGTCACCACCGAGGAGGAGATCCGCCGGATCGTGCCCTTCGTCGCCGAGGTCCGCGAGCGCCACCCGGACGTGGTGATCAGCGTGGACACCTGGCGCCACGAGGTCGGCGAGGCGGTCTGCGCGGTCGGCGCCGACCTGCTCAACGACGCCTGGGGCGGGGTCGATCCGCACCTCGCCGAGGTCGCCGCCCGGCACCGGGTGGGGCTGGTGTGCACCCACGCCGGCGGCGCCGAGCCGCGGACCCGCCCGCACCGGGTGGGGTACGAGGACGTGATGGCCGACATCCTGCGGGTGACGCTGGGCCTGGCGCAGCGGGCGGCCGAACTGGGGGTGCCGCGGGACGCCATCCTGATCGACCCGGGGCACGACTTCGGCAAGAACACCCGGCACTCGCTGGAGGCGACCCGGCGGCTCGGCGAGATGGTGGGCACCGGCTGGCCGGTGCTGGTGTCCTTGTCCAACAAGGACTTCGTCGGCGAGACGCTGGACCGCCCGGTCAAGGAGCGGCTGCTGGGCACGCTGGCCACCACCGCGGTCTCGGCGTGGCTGGGGGCCCGGGTCTACCGGGTGCACGAGGTCGCCGAGACCCGGCAGGTGCTCGACATGGTGGCCTCCATCGCCGGCCACCGGCCCCCCGCGGTGGCCCGCAGGGGGCTGGCCTGAGCCACCGCTCACCCGGTCAGGAGGTCTCCTTGGTGACCAGGGCGATCGCCTCGTCCACGTCGTCGGTGAGGTGGAACAGCTCCAGGTCGACCGCGGACGCCTTGCCCTGGCCGACCACGGCGGTGCGCACCCAGTCCACCAGTCCGCGCCAGTAGTCGCCGCCGAACAGGACGATGGGGAACCGAGTGACCTTCTTGGTCTGCACCAGCGTCAGCGCCTCGAAGAGCTCGTCCATCGTCCCGAAGCCGCCGGGCAGCACCACGAACCCCTGCGCGTACTTGACGAACATCGTCTTGCGGACGAAGAAGTACCGGAAGTTGATGCCGATGTCGACGTAGGGGTTGAGGCCCTGCTCGAAGGGGAGCTCGATGCCGAGCCCCACCGAGACCCCGCCGGCCTCGCCCGCGCCCTTGTTGGCCGCCTCCATCGCGCCCGGTCCGCCGCCGGTGATCACCGCGAAGCCGGCCTCGGCCAGCGCCCGGCCGATGCGTACCCCCGCCTCGTACTCGGGCGAGCCGGCCGGGGTGCGGGCGGAGCCGAACACGCTGATGGCCGGGCCCAGTTCGGACAGGGCGCCGAAGCCCTCGACGAACTCCGACTGGATCCGCATCACCCGCCACGGGTCCTCGTGCAGCCAGTCCGTGGGCCCCTTGGTGTCCAGCAGCCGCTGGTCGGTGGTGCCGGCCAGCACCTGGCCCCGGCGGCGCACCACCGGGCCGAGGTGGCGTTCCGGCCAGGCCCGGCCGGCTGGGTGCGTGGCGCCCGGGGTGGCCTCGGCGGCGGCGTTGGCGGCGGCCGACGCCTCCTGCGCGGGGCTGCACCTGGGTTCCGCGTCCGGTTCCGCGCGGGTGCGTGATGGCCGCCGCGGGTGATCGGCGGGGTGCTGCCCGGTCGGCTCCTCGGGGTCGGTGTGTCCCACGGATCGCTCCCTTCCGCCCCGGGTGGGTCACGGGGCACTCTTGCAGCGTACGTACCCGCCCGGCTCAGCCGGTGAGCCAGCGACGCAGCCGTTCCTCGCAGGCCAGGACGTCGGCGGTGCGCACGTGCTCCTCGCGGGTGTGGGCCAGCTTCGGGTCGCCGGGGCCGTAGTTGACGGCCGGGATGCCGAGCGCGGCGAAGCGGGCCACGTCGGTCCAGCCGGCCTTGGCGGCGGGTTCGCCGCCCACCGCGGCGGTGAAGGCGGCGGCGGCCGGGTGGCTCAGTCCGGGCAGCGCGCCGGGGGCGGAGTCGGTGAGCACCACGGTGAAGCCGTCGAAGACCTCCCGGACGTGGGCGAGCGCCTCCCGCTCGCCGCGGTCCGGCGCGAAGCGGTAGTTGACGGTGACCGCGCAGGCGTCCGGGATGACGTTGCCCGCGTGGCCGCCCTCGATCAGCACCGCGTTGAGCCCCTCGCGGTAGGTGAGCCCGTCGATCTCGACCTGGCGCGGGGTGTAGGCGGCGAGCCGGGCGAGGACGGGGGCGGCGGCGTGGATGGCGTTCTCGCCGAGCCAGCTGCGCGCGGAGTGGGCGCGCCGGCCGGTGGTCTCCACCCGTACCCGCATGGTGCCCTGGCAGCCCCCTTCGACCTGGGCGGAGGTGGGCTCCAGCAGCACCGCGAAGTCGCCGGCGAGCCATTCGGGACGGTGTTCGGCGAGCCGCTTCAGCCCGTTGAACTCCGCGGCGATCTCCTCGGCGTCGTAGAAGACGAAGGTCAGGTCGCGGTTGGGGGCGGGCACGGTGGCGGCCAGCCGGAGCTGGACGGCGACCCCGGACTTCATGTCGGAGGTGCCGCAGCCGTGCAGCACGCCGTCGGTCAGCCGGGACGGCAGGTTGCCGGCGACCGGCACGGTGTCCAGGTGGCCGGCGAGCACCACGCGTTCGGCGCGCCCGAGCGCGGTGCGGGCCACCACCGCGTTCCCGTCCCGTTCCACGGTCAGGTGTGGCAGGGCGCGCAACGCCTGTTCCACGGCGTCCGCGAGCACCTGCTCGTCGCGGCTGACCGAGGGGATGTCGACGAGCTGCGCGGTCACGCCCACCGCGTCCTGGCTGAGATCGAGTACGGGGATGCTCATGCGGGCGACCTTACCCGCGCCGCCGCGAGCCCCGCCGAGCCGAACGCCGCCGGTGACGGTGCCGGTGCCGGTGACGCGGGGGTGGCACGCGCCGTGGCCGGCCGGGTGCGGCTAGTACCGTGTGACGCGTGTCCCAGCGATCACTGCGGCCCGGTGCGGGCACCTGTTCCATGCCCCGGCGGCGGCGCCGGGTGCGGTACGGCGCGGCGTTGCTGGCGTGTGCGGCGGTGGCCGGATACGTGACGTTCCGGGCGGTGACGGCCGGGCCGGCCACGGTGTGCACGGTGCGCGGCGGCGGCGGGCGGCTGGACCTGCGGCAGCAGCAGGCGGCCAACGCGGCGACGATCGGGGCGGTCGCGGCCTCGCGCGACCTTCCCGAACGGGCGCTGACCATAGCCCTGGCCACCGCGATGCAGGAGTCGAAGCTGCGCAACATGGGCGGCGGCGACCGCGATTCGCTCGGGCTGTTCCAGCAACGCCCCTCGCAGGGCTGGGGTACCGCCGAGCAGATCGCCGATCCGGTGTACTCCGCCAACGAGTTCTTCGACCAGCTGGTGCGGATCCCCGGCTACTCGCGGCTGCCGTTGACGGTGGCCGCGCAGCGGGTGCAGCGCAGCGGTTATCCGCGGGCGTACGCCCGGCACGAGGCGGACGCCGCGCTGCTGGCGGCGGCGCTGTCGGGGCGGGCGCCGGCGCTCAGCTGCACGGTGCTGTCCCGGCCCCGCAGGGGCGACGCGGCGGCGGTACGGCAGCGGCTGGCGCGGGAGTTCGGCGCCGGGGTGCTGGCGGACGGCGGCGGCCCGGTGGCGGTGCCGGCCGACGGGTCGCCGCCCGGGGCGTGGGACGGGGCACGGGACGGGCGCGTGGTGGTGGTGCCCGGGGACGCCGTGGCCGGCCCGGCCGTCAAGGACCCGGCGGCGCACGGCTGGGTGCTGGCCCAGTGGGCGGTGGCGCACGCCCCGGAGCTGCGGATCGCCCAGGTGGACTACCGCGGGCGCCGCTGGCGGGCCGCCGACTCGGGCCGGGGGTGGACCTCCGCCCCGGTCTCCGTCGCGCGCTACGGGGACGTGGCGATCACCGTGACGGGCTGAACCCCGCCCGCGCCGGCGGCGAGCGCGTGACGGCTCGCCGCCGGTCCGCGGTGCCCCAACGCGCCGGTGGGCGGTCGCGGGCGGTAAGCGCAGCGGTCCGGGCAGGAGTGCGGGGGTTCATCCCTGGGGGTGGTCGGCGGGGGCTTCCCGGGCGGTGCGGGGCGCTCGTCCCCGAGGTGGCCGCAGGACGCTGACGGCCTTGGCAGGCAAGGGGTGTGACGTTTCGGCAGGCCGCTGCGAAGCGTTCCTAATGCCCTATTCTCCCGAAAAGATATTATGCGACGCATTGCAAAGTCTTTACCTTCTGCGACCGCAACTTTACGGCGGGTCACGCGGTAGTCACGACGTCCGCCCGCCGGACACCTCGCGTCCGGAAAGCCGCGGGGCACCAACGGTCCCGCCCCGCCGGGCACCACCCGTTCTGTCTCTCCGCAGAAGGAGCATCATGTCCCTCCCCCTCAAGCGCCGGATCGCCCGGGCCGCCCTGCTGGTCGCCGCTGCCGCCCCCGTGGTCGGCATGGGCGCCTCCTCGGCGTCGGCCGTCGAGCTGCCCCACTCCGGCCTTGGCGGGCTGACCAGCCCGGACACCGCCACCGGTGCCGCCCACACGGTGGACGGCGCCGCGCACAGCACCGCCGACCTGGCGAGCCAGACCGGCAGCAGCGTGGTCAAGAGCGGTCTGCCCGCCGCGGAGAAGGTCGTCGGCGCCACCGGGAAGACCGCGATCCCCGCCGCCGAGAAGGTCGTCGGCGACGCCGGCCACTCGGTGGGCAGCGCCGCCGGCAAGAGCACCCGCTCGCTCGGCCACGGCCTCCCCGCCGCCGACCAGCTCCCGGTCGGCAACCTGGCCGAGAACGTCGGCCACCTGTCCGGCGGCTCCGCCACGCACGGCCTGGGTCTCGGCTGACCCGCCGCGTCCTGACCCGGTCCGGCACCGCGACGGATGAGGGGGCCCGGAGAACACCGCGTTCTCCGGGCCCCCTCACCGGTTGCCGGGTGGCGTCACGCGCCGGCCAGGCGGCGTACCGCGGCCTCCACCCGCTCGTCGGTCGCGGTGAACGCGATCCGCACGAAGCGCCCGCCCTCGGGGCCGTAGAAGTCGCCCGGCGCGACCAGGATGCCGCGCTTGGACAGGTCGCCCACGGTGTCCCAGCAGGGTTCGTCGCGGGTGGCCCACAGGTAGAGGCTGGCCTCGCTGTGCTCGATCCGGAACCCGGCGCCCTCGAAGGCGGTGCGCAGCGCGGCGCGCCGCCGGGCGTAGCGGGCGTACTGCTCGTCGGCGTGCGCCTGGTCGTCCAGGGCGGCGATCATCGCGGCCTGCACCGGCGCCGGCACGATCATCCCGAGGTGCTTGCGCACCCCCAGCAGCTCACCGACGAGCTCCGGGTCACCGGCGAGGAACGCCCCCCGGTAACCGGCGCAGTTGGAGCGCTTGGAGAGCGAGTGGACCGCGATCAGCCCGGTGTGGCCGCCGCCGCACACGTCCGGGTGGAGCACCGAGACCGGCTCGGTCTCCCAGCCCAGCTCGATGTAGCACTCGTCGGAGACCACCACGATCCCGTGCTCCCGCGCCCAGCCGACGATCCGGCGCAGTTCGTCCGCGCCGAGCGTGCGTCCGGTCGGGTTGGACGGGGTGTTGAGCCAGACCAGCTTGACCCGCGCCGGGTCCAGGTCGGTGACGGGGTCGTCGTAGGTCACCGGCTCCGCGCGCGCCATCAGCGCCCCGACCTCGTACGTCGGGTAGGCCAGCCGCGGGTAGGCGACCTGGTCACCGGCGTCGAGGCCGAGCAGCAGCGGCAGCCAGCCCACCAGCTCCTTGGAGCCGACCAGCGGCAGCACGTGCGCCGGGTCGGCGGCCACCGCGTGCCGGCGCGCCAGCCAGCCGGCGATCGACTCGCGCAGCTCGGGGGTGCCGTAGGTCGGCGGGTAACCGGGGCTGTCCGCGGCGGCGGCCAGCGCCTGCCGGACCACCTCGGGGACCGGGTCGACCGGGGTGCCGACCGACAGGTCGACGATCCCGTCCGGGTGCGCCGCGGCGGCGGTCTTGTAGGGCTCCAGGCGGTCCCACGGGAAGACCGGGAGCCGGTCGGAAACGCGCGGCACGGGTGCTCGCTTTCTCTCGTGCAACTTCTGTCGCGCAACGCCGACGGCGGCCCCGTCCGGCACGTCGACGTCGCCGGACGGGACCGCCGCGGTGATCGCTATGGCTGGTCGTATGTCAACCGTTCCACGGCCGTCGGCCGTCGCGGCCGTCAGCCGTTCTGCGGCGGCAGGGCCGCGATGAACGGGTGGTCGCGCTCGATCAGACCCAGCTTCGAGGCACCACCGGGCGAGCCGAGCTCGTCGAAGAACTCGACGTTCGCCTTGTAGTAGTCCTTCCACTCCTCCGGGGTGTCGTCCTCGTAGAAGATCGCCTCGACCGGGCAGACCGGCTCACAGGCCCCGCAGTCGACACACTCGTCCGGGTGGATGTACAAGGACCGCTGGCCCTCGTAGATGCAGTCGACGGGGCACTCCTCGATGCATGCCTTGTCCTTGACGTCGACACAAGGCTGCGCGATGACGTAGGTCACGCTGTCGTTCCTCCTTGATAGGGCCGGCGGACCGGTATGCGGCTCCGCCGCGTGGCGCGCGGGAGCGCGGCGTCGTCGATGCCCGCCTCTAGTATCTCCGGTTCCGGGCAGCAGACGAACAAGAGGGGCGGCCGAACTGTGGAATTCGCCGGCGGAGGACGCCTGGACATCCGAATCACCCCCGCTGACTTGGGAAAACGTGTTTCCGTGCGGAGGGTAGCGGAGATCGTCCAGGGGCGCCCGGTGTTCAGCGACACCGTTGGCGTTCTCACATCCTGGTCGGGCGGTGTGCTGATGATCACACGCCGGACCGGCGAGGTCGTCCGCATCACGGAATCCTCGCTGGTCGCCGGGAAGGCCGTGCCCGGCGCCCCGGCCGTCCGCCGCGGTCCGGCCGCGCCCGCCGCCGGGGTCCGAGAACTCCAGACCGTGGCCGCCCGGGGATGGCCGGCGCCGGAGAGCGAGCGGCTCGGCGGCTGGACGCTGCGCGCCGCCGTGGTGCCCGCCGCGCCGGGCGACCCCGCCGGGCCGCGCGGCTTCACCCGGCGGGCCAACTCCGTTCTGCCGCTGGGCGATCCCGGGCTGCCGCTGGACGCCGCGCTGGAGCGGGTCACCGGGTGGTACGGCGCCCGCGGCCTCGTCCCCTACGTGCAGGTCGCCACCGGTTCGCCGGACGGTGACGAACGGCTGGCGGCGGCGCTGGACGACCGGGGCTGGACGCGTGAGGGGGCCACGCTGCTGCTCACCGCGCCGCTCGACCCGGTCGCCGACGCCCCCGGCGCCGAACGCGTGGTGACCGCCCGGGAACCGGACGACGCCTGGCTGCGCCGCTACCGGCGCACCGGCACCGCCGTCGGCACCGCGCTCGCGGTGCTGCGCGGCGGACCGTCGGTGTGGTTCGCCACCGTGCCGGGCGAACCGGGCGAGCCACCGGCCGCCATCGGGCGGTGCGTGGTGGACGGGGTGTGGGCCGGGTTCGCCGCCGTGGAGGTCGACCCGGCGCTGCGCCGCCAGGGGCTGGCCACCGCGGTGATGGCGGCGCTGGCGCGGCGCGCGGTGGCCGAGGGCGCCCGGGGCGCCTACCTCCAGGTCGAGGAGGACAATGGCAGCGCGCGGGCGCTCTACGAACGGATGGGCTTCGGCCCCCACCACCACTACCACTACCGGCGCGCGCCGCGGAGCACGACCGACTGAGCGGTGGCCATGGTTGCGATGGACGACATCACCCGCAGGCGGCAGCGGTTCGCCCGGGAGGTCCGGGGGGAGCGGCCGGACCTGGCGCTGCTGTGCCTGCTGGTGGGCGCCGAGGCCGACCCGGCGCTGGACGAGGACGGGCTCGCCGCCGCGCTGGACGCACTCGACCGGCTGGCCGCCGTGGTCACCCCGCCGCCCCGCGCCGCCGCCACCCCGTCCGCCTGGGCCGAGGCGCTCGCCGACGCGCTGGGCACCCGCTGCGGCTTCCGCGGCGACCCGGCGGACTACCGGCGGCTGGAGTCCTCCCTGCTCCACCAGGTGCTGCGGCGCGGACACGGGCTGCCGATCCTGCTGTCGGTGGTGTGGATCGAGGTCGGCCGCCGGGTGGGCGCCCCGGTGTACGGGGTGGCGCTCCCCGGCCACTTCGTGGTGGGCGTCGGCGATCCCCGGGGGCGCCATGTGCTCGCCGACCCGTTCAGCGGCGGCCGGGAGCTGACCGGGCAGGACGTCGAGACGCTGGTGGCCGGCGCCACCGGGGGACCGCCCACCCCGGACATGCTGGCCCCGGCCGATCCGCTGGACGTCATCGCCCGCGTGCTGGGCAACATCCGGGCCTGGGCCGCCGCCCGCCCCGAGCACAGCGCCGTCCAGCTGTGGGCGGTGGACCTGTCGCTGCTGCTCCCCCGCCATCCGGCCCGGCTGCGCGCCGAACGCGCCCAACTCCTCGTCGAACGCGGCGACTTCCTCACCGGCGCCGCCGAACTCGACCGCTACGCCGACCTGCTGGCCGAACTCGACCCCGGCGCCGCCGAATCCATGCGCCACCAGGCCCGGGCGGCCCGCGCCCTGCTCAACTGACGTGCCCCCTCAGCCCCGGGCACGAGGGTCACAGCCACCCCTTCTCCCGGGCGATGCGCACCGCCTCGGAACGGTTGCGCGCGCCGGTCTTCTGGATCGCGGTGGACAGGTAGTTGCGCACCGTGCCCTCGGACAGGTGGAGCGCCTTGGCGATCTCGGCGTTGACCGACCCGTCGGCAGCCGCCCGCAGCACCTCCCGTTCGCGTCCGGTGAGCGGATCGGCCCCTTCGGAGAGCGCCAGCGCCGCCAGCGTGGGGTCGATCACCTTCTCGCCGGCGAGCACCCGGCGTACCGCGTCGGCGAGTTGGGCCGCGGGGGCGTCCTTGACCAGGAAGGCGTCGGCGCCCTGCTCCATCGCGCGGCGCAGATATCCGGGGCGGCCGAAGGTGGTGACGATGACCACCTTGACCCCGGGAAGCTCCTTGCGCAGCAGCGTCGCCGCGTCGATCCCGGTCATCCCCGGCATCTCTATGTCGAGCAGGGCCACGTCCACCGCGTGCTCCCGGGCCGCCGCCACCACCTCGTCACCGCGCGCCACTTGGGCAACCACGTCGATGTCGGCCTCCAGGCCCAGCAACGTGGCCAGCGCCTCGCGGACCATCGACTGGTCCTCGGCGAGGAGTACGCGGATCGTGACGGCGGGCTGCTCGCCCTGGAGGTCGTTCATGCGTGCAGGGTAGCGACCTGCTCCATGATCCTTTCGGCCCTGTGGAAAACCCTGTGGAAAACCCGCGTCACTAGGAGGCGACGGCCACGGCGGCCGGGGCCGGGCGCAGCGGTACGTACGCCTGGAGGCAGAACCCTGCGGTGCGGGAGGGGCCGGTGCGCAGCCGGCCGCCGGAGAGCGCGAGGCGTTCCTCCAGGCCGCCCAGTCCGTTGCCGGCGTGGTGGGCGCGGCCGGGACCGCGGCCGTCGTCCGATATCTCCAGCCGCAGGTAACGCGTCTCGTCGGCCTCCCAGACCTCGTCCAGCAGCAGTTCGCAGTGGCCGGCCCCGCTGTGGCGCACGATGTTGGTGACCGCCTCACGCAGCGCCCAGGCGAGCGCGCCCTCCTCCTCCGGGCCGAGCCCGGGGGGACGCTGGTGCGCCGACCGGTCGAGCGAGGGGGCGATGGACGCCTCGACGCCCGCGGTGCGCAGCGCGGTGCGGGCGCCGGCCAGCTCCACCCCGAGGGTGGGCCGGCGGAAGCCGCTGACCGCTTCCCGGACGTCCACCAGCGCCTGCCGGCTGACCTGCTCGATGTCGGCGACCTGCTTGGCGGCGTCGTCCGGGCGGTCCGGGAGCATCCGGCCGGCCAGCTCGCTCTTCAAGGTGATCAGGGAGAGCGAGTGGCCGAGCAGGTCGTGCAGGTCACGGGCGAGCCGCAGCCGTTCCTCGGTGGCCGCCAGCCGGGCCACCGTCGCCCGGGCCTCCCGCAGCTCCCGCATGGTGCGCCGCATCTGCACCACCCCGAACATCGCGGCCCCTCCGAGCAGCGCGGGGAAGAACTCCCCGGCGAGCATCACCTCGTTGCCGTGGACCAGCAACCCCACCCCCAGCAGCGACAACGCCACCCCCGGCACCGCCCACAGGGCCTTGCGGACCGGCAGCACCGCGCCCGAGGCGATCGCGACGTAGATCAGCAGCACCAGCCAGTCGGACCCGTAGGCGAAGGTGAGCCCGGTCGCCAGCGCGTAGAGCCAGACCAGCAGGGCCCCCTGCCAGAGCTGGAAGCCGCGGCGCCCCTTGCGCGTCAGCACCAGGTACAGATAGGGGCCGACGAAGGCGGCCAGCCCCAGCCAGCCGAACACCAGCCCCGGGGTGGAGTGGCGGACGGCGACGAGGTTGCCGACGGCGGAGGCCATGTAGAGCATGTAGGCCCCGGTCCAGCAGAGCTTGATCAGCAGCTCCCGGGCGTTCTCCGGGGGCTTGCCGATCCCGATCTCCGGGCCGCCCTCCGGCTCGCCGTCGCACTCGTCCACACTCATCCCGTCCACCTCACCGCCTTCCGGTCGCGTCCGCCCTTCGGGTCACGCCTTGAGGCTGTCCTTCCGGTACAACCATGCTGCCCCACCGCCGAAGACCACGAGGTAGCCGACGAGCACCGCAAGGTCGCGGGCGTGGGGGGCGCCGCCGGCCTCGATGGCGTGGCCGAGCGCGGCGTAGGCGGAGGTCGGCAGCCACTTGGCGATGTTCTGGAGCCACTGCGGGAAGACCGTGGCGGGCATCCACAGCCCGCCGAGGATCGACAGCCCGAAGTAGATCAGCATGGTGACCGGGCGGACCGCGTCACCGTTGACCAGGTAGCCGATGGCCACCCCGAGTGCGGCGAAGACCAGCGAGCCGGCCCAGATGGCGACGGAGAGCGCTATCCACTGCCACGCCTCCAGCCGGACGCCCTTGAATATCGCCGCGACCAGCTCGACTACCACGATCGCCGGCAGGGTGACGGTGGCCGCCGAGGCGATCTTGGCGAGCACGTAGCCGTGGCCGGGGAGCGCGGTCAGCCGCAGCTGGCGCACCCAGCCCTTCTCCCGTTCCTTGGAGATGCGCTCGCTGTTGCCCATCAGGACGGCGGTGAGCACGCCGAAGGAGGCCATGGAGACCATGAAGTACAGCTGCATGGAAAGGCCGGTGTCGCCGATCTTCTGGCTGCCGGCGGAGCCGGAGATCAGCAGGAAGAGGCCAGCCGGGTAGATCACCGAGAAGAACATGAAGCGCTTGTTGCGCAACGTGCGGGTGATCTCCAGCTTGATCAGGGATCGGGATGCCAGGGTGTTCATCGGGCCGTCTCCTCGGCGGTCGCGGCCGTCGTGGCGTCGGACGCGGTGGTGATCGCTATGAACGCCTGCTCCAGGCCGAGCCCGGAGACCTCCAGGTTGCGCGGGTAGAGCCCGAGCCCGTAGAGCGCGTGGGTGGTGGCGTCGGCGTCGGTGGACTGGATGCGGACGGTCTGGCCGCTGACGGTGAGCGCGGTCAGGAACGGCAGGCCGCGCAGGGCCGTCTCGTCAATGCGGCCGTCGAGGTCGAAGACGATGCGGCGGGCGCCGGCCTTGGCCTTGATCTCGGCCGCGGAGCCGTCGGCGAGGACCCGGCCGCGGTGGAGCACGATCACCCGGTCGGCGATCGCGTCGGCCTCCTCCAGGTAGTGGGTGGCGAAGAGCACCGTGCGCCCCTGCTCGGCCTGGCGGCGCATGGTGGCCCAGAACGCCTGGCGGACGGTGACGTCCATGCCGGTGGTGGGCTCGTCGAGGATGATCAGGTCGTTGGCGCCGGCGGTGGCCAGGGCGAAGCGGACGCGCTGCTCCTGACCGCCGGAGAGCTTGTTGACCATGCGGTCGGCGATCTCGGTGATCCCGGCGTTCTCCAGGACCTGCTGGACCGGGTAGGCCCGGGGGTGCAGGTCGCAGGCGAGCTTGACCAGCTCGCGGACCTTGACGTCCTCCATGAGGCCGCCGCTCTGCAGCATCGCGCCGACCTGGCCCTTGGCTATTGCCCGGGCCGGGGTGCCGCCGAAGACCTCGACGCTGCCGGAGTCGGGGCGGCGCAGCCCGAGCAGCAGGTCCAGGGTGGAGGACTTGCCGGCGCCGTTGGGCCCGAGCAGGGCCACGGTCTCCCCGGGGTGCAGCGTGAGGTTGATGCGGTCCACGGCCTTGACCTGGCCGTAGCTCTTGGTCACATCGGTGAAGCTGACGGCGGGTGCCCCCGTCGGCTCCCGGCGCGATGTCGTCGGTGCGGCTGTAACGCTCATGGTGACCAGCTTGCCGTGCGGCGGGCGGGGCGCGGCAGTGTCCCCCGTCGTGACCTGCGGATGACAGATGTCATGGGTGCCCCCATGACAACCGCCCCCGGGGCGGCGGCCCCCGGGGCGGTGCGACAGCGTGGAGCCGCCGGTCAGGGGGCCACGTTGGGGATGACCGCGGTCTTCACCGCGGCCGTGCGGCCCAGCTGCGCCATCATCGCCGAGGCCACGTCCTGCGGGGTGACCGGCGTGCGGGCACCGGTGCCGCGTTCCAGCAGCACGCCGTCGAAGGCGGTGCCGTACAGGTCCTTCAGGACCGCCAGGTCGATGTGGAGGGTGAGCTGGCCGCTGTCCCCGGCCGGGACGATGGTCAGGATCTTGCTCAGCGACTTCTCCGGGCTGAACGGCACCGACCGGGTCCCGGCCACCACGACGACGCGGCCGGACATGGCCGGGGCGCCGATCTCCCGGACGGCCTTGTCGAGCGCCTCCTTGGTGACCTTGGACTGCTGCGTGGTGACCGGCAGCACCACCGGGGCGTCGGACCCGGTGGTCACCCGGTGTTCGTAGGCGTCGGTGATCGTGCGCACCGCGGCGGCGAGGTCCACCGCCTGGTGCGGGGTGCCGGGCACCACGACGGGCTTGCCGGCCACGAACTTCACCATGCCGTCGGCGCCGCCACCCGTGCCCGTGCCCGCCGTCAGCGTCTGCACCTGGCTGCGCAGCTTCTCCTGGTCGACGGTGACCGCGGGCTGCGCCTGGCGGGTGCCGCCGAAGAGCGAACGGACCACGGAGACCGGGTTGTAGTCGCGGTGGGCCAGCCGCCGCACCGTCTCCTGCGGGTCCACGGCGAGCCCGGCGAGGGCCGGCTTGAGCTCCTTGTCCTGGTCGCCGACGCGGATCCGCAGCGGCGCGGTGGCCCGGCTGCCGACCGCCGGGTCGAGCGCCTTGAGCGCGTCCTCCTTGGTCTTGCCGCCGATGTCGGTGCCGAGGACCACGGTGCCGTTGGGTACGTCGGCGTGGTCCATCAGCAGCCCGGCGCCGTAGGCCACCGCGGCGAGCACCAGGACGCCGCCGCCGGCCAGCGCCAGCTTGTTGCGCCCCTTGCCGCCCTTGGCCGCCTTGGCGGGGGTGCCGCCGCTCGGGGCGGTCTTGCCGGGCTGCGCGGACGCCGTCCTGCCGCCCTCCGGCGGCCGGGGCGCGGTGAACTGCGGCGCGGGCTTGTCGTCGGCGGCCGGAACCGCCGGGATGCCGCCGACCAGGGTGTCCCCGACCGCGCTGGGCGAGCCGCCGCGCAGGCCGCTGCCGGTGCGGCCCTTGCCCTTGGCGCCGCCGGGGCCCCCGGCGGGCGCGTCCACGCCGGTCACCGGTCCGGCGGCGGCCGGCGTGCGCATGGTGCCCGTCACCGGTCCCGTCGTCGGCCCGGCCGGGGCCTGCGGCACCGCACCGCCCACGGCGCCGTCGAAGCCGGTGCCGGGGGCGCCCGGGGCCTGCGGACCGCCGGGGAACGGCACGCTCCCCGCCGGCGGCACGGCACCGGCGTCCGGTTCCGGCACCGCCGGACCAGCCGGGGCGCCGCCGCCGAAGTACGGGACCTCCGGCTGGCGCGGCACCGAGGCGCCGGGCGCCGCCGGGGCGCCGAACGGGTCGCCGGTACGCGGCGCGGCCGGGGCGGCCTGCACCACCGGGCCCGCGGTCCCCGTGGCACCGGTGCCGGGGCCGCCCGCGCCCGGCGTCGCCACCGGCTTGCGCGGCGCGAACCAGTCGCTGGTCTTCTTCTCGCCGCCCGGGGCGCCGCCGCCGGTGGCCGTACCGCCGGTCGCCGCGGCGCCGGGAGACGGCTCACCGGCCGCGCCCTGGAGGGTCGTCGCGGCGCCCGGTACCCGCGCCGACGCGGCGCCGGGCGCCCCGTCGGCCGTCCTGGCGTGGCCGCCGCCGTTCTCGTCCCGCCCGGCGGCACCGGATGCGGCCTCCTCCTCGCCCACCGGGGTACGCACGACCACCGGCGGGATCGGCCGGGAGCCGGGGATGTTGATCCGGATCCGGGTGGTCAGCGTCGTCTCGGTCTTGCGCTCCTCGGCCGCGGCCTCCGCGGACCCGCCGGTCAGCGGCTCCTCCTGCGGGCGCTGCGACGGATACTGGCCCGTTCCGTACGGCGGTGTCCCGGACGGGTACGCGGCGCCGCCGCGACCCTGGGGTCCTGAGGACGAACTGTCAGTTTCACGGCTCAAAGCAGGTTCTCCCGGTTAGCTTCGCCACCGCACGGCCATTCGCGGGCGGCTCGCCGGCGCGCACCACCATACTGGCCGACGTCAGGCGGGGCCCCGTACCCGGCGACCGGACGGAACGTCAGCCCGTCGGAACGTCACACAAGCGCCGGTCGGCGGCGGGCCAACCCCCGTTCCGCCCCCGCGACCGGGGACGACCTCGGCGGATGTGCCGCCGGCCGGGTCGCGCGCGGCGGGCGCGGACGGCGCCGGCGGACCGCGCGCGGCGGCGGGCTCAGCGCCGGCCGGGCCCGCCGGGCGGGGGCGTGCGGTGCGGCAGCGTGGCGCAGATCACTCCGATCGCCATGCCGCCCAGCAGGTAGACGTAGGGTCCGGCGCCCGCGGTGAACATGAAGTCGCCCTCGGGCCGGGTGACGCTGAGGTACATCACGGTGAGGAACCACAGCACGGTGGGGACCGCCGAGCCGAGCCGGTTGCCGGTGAGCCGCCCGCCGCCGTGGAAGAGGCCGGCGCTGCCCGCCAGCGCGAGGACGAGGCCGCCGGGGAACCAGCCGCCCTGCACCAGCGAACCGGCCACCGCCACCAGCACCCCGAGCAGCCCCAGCCCCACGTACACCAGCGCCAGCGGCACCCCGGCCAGAGGGCCCCGGGGCGGCCGGGTCCCGCTGTCCGCGGCGCTCACAGCTCCACCCCCGCGAACAGGTCGCCGGCCGGCCGGTCGGGCGCCGAGCCGTCCGGGGTGCGGTACCACTCGGTGGTGAACAGCGGCTGGCCCAGCCCGTTGGAGAGCGCGAAGTACCCGCCGTGCACGGTGATCTGGGTGGCGTGGGCGCGCATCGCCGCGGCCTTGCGTCCGGCGTACGCCGTGCCGTCGACCGCCACCGCGGCCCGGCCGTCGGGGACCACGCCGGGGACGTCGTCGAGGGCGGCGACGCCGGGGAACGGCAGCGCGTGCGCGGCGGCGCGCAGTTCGGCGAAGGCGTCCTCGGCGGCGGTCGCCGGCACGCAGTTCCAGTAGGTGCGGGCGATGCGGTGGGCGGCGCCGAGGCCGGGGCGGAAGGCGGGGTCGGCGGCGAGTTCGGCGGCGCGGGTGGCGACCCGGTGGGCCTGGATGTGGTCGGGGTGGCCGTAGCCGCCGTCGGGGTCGTAGGTGACCAGCACCTGGGGGCGTACCTCGCGGACGACGGCGACCAGGTGGGCGGCGGCCTCGTCCACGTCGGCCCGCCAGAAGGCGCCGGGGCGGTCGTTCTGCGGGGCGCCCATCATGCCGGAGTCGCGGTAGCGTCCCGGGCCGCCGAGGAAGCGGTGGTCGGTGACGCCCAGTTCGGCCATGGCGGCGGCGAGTTCGCCGGTGCGGTAGGGGCCGAGCGCGTCGTCCCGGTCGGCGGCGAGGTGGGCCAGCTCGGCCGGGACGACCTCGCCCTCCTCGCCCAGGGTGCAGGTCACCAGGGTGACCCGGGCGCCCTCGGCGGCGTACTTGGCCATGGTCGCGCCGTTGTTGATCGACTCGTCGTCCGGGTGCGCGTGCACCAGCAGCAGGCGTCGGACGGGGTCGCCGGGCAGGACGGGCGGTTCGGTCATACCCGGCAGCGTATTACCGGCCGGGACGGACCCGTCGTGCGGCCCGCCCCGGCAGGCCGAACAGGCCGCGCTCAGAACTTGAAGTTGCCGATCATCCCCGCCACGTTGGTGGTCAGCTGGTGGATGGTGGGGCCGATGGAGGAGCTGGCGAGGTAGAAGCCGAGCAGCGCGCAGACGATGGCGTGCCCGATCTTGAGCCCGGACTTCCGCACCAGCAGCAGCACGATGATCAGCAGCAGCACCACCGCCGAAATCGAGAGTGCCACAGCGGCTCACCTCCAGGGACGCGCGGTCGGGGACATCGCCAACTCGTTCTTGCTCTCCCTGCGCCTCGCGGCGAGGGAACCCTCGGCAACTGATCATAACTTTCCGTGAGTCCGCATACCTCGGTGCATGGAAGCACGCGGGGCGCACGCTTGTACGCACCGGCCGTCGCCGTACACACCGCGACCGCGGTGGCGCCGGGGAGGCCGGACGGGCCGGGGCGGCCGGGCACACCCGGATCACCGCGGCGATCCGGCTCCGCGGCGGGCGTGGTGGCCCTACTCTTCGGCCATGAACGATCACCTCTCCTTCCCGCGCCAGCATGCCGTGACCCAGCGGTTCACGCTCGGCGCGCCGCGTACGTTCACCGCCTCCCCGGACGGGGAACGCGTGGTCTTCCTGCGTTCGGCGGCCGGCACCGACCGGTCCAACTCGCTGTGGGTGCTCGACGCCGCCTCCGGTGCCGAACGGCTCGCGGCCGACGCGCGGGCCCTGCTCTCCGGTGCCGAGGAGGAGTTGACCGCCGAGGAGCGGGCGCGCCGGGAGCGCAGCCGCGAGGGGTCGGCCGGGGTGGTCGGGTACGCGGTGGACGGGGCGGTGGAGCTGGCCGCCTTCGCCCTTTCCGGGCGGCTGTTCACCGCGGAGCTGCGGGCCGGTACGACGCGGGAACTCCCCGTTCCGGGGCCGGTGTTGGACCCGCGTCCGTCGCCGGACGGCCGGCTGGTCGCCTATGTGGCCGACGGCGCGCTGCGGGTGGTCGGCGCGGACGGCACCGGTGACCGGGTGCTCGCCGAGCCGGAGCGGGACGGGGTGACCTGGGGGCTCGCGGAGTTCGTCGCGGCGGAGGAGATGAGCCGCTCGCGCGGGTTCTGGTGGTCGCCGGAGAGCGACCGGCTGCTGGCCGCCCGGGTGGACGAGGCCCCGGTGCGCCGGTGGTGGATCGCGGACCCGGCCAACCCGGACCGCGAGCCGGCCGAGGTGGCCTACCCGGCGGCGGGCACCCCCAACGCCGAGGTCACCCTCTTCCTGATCGCCCTGGACGGTACGCGGACCGAGGTCTCCTGGGACCGGGCGGCCCATCCGTACCTGGCGCGGGTGCACTGGTCGGCGGCGGGCGCACCCCTTCTTCTCGTACAGGCACGTGACCAGCGTTCACAGCTGTATCTGTCGGTGGACCCGGACACCGGGCGCACCGAGGTGGTCCACGAGGAGCGGGACCCGGTGTGGCTGGAGCTGTTCGACGGGGTGCCGTGCTGGACGCCGGACGGGCGGCTGCTGCGGATCGCCGACGTCGCCGAGGGCGGGGCGGACGGCGGCGGGGCCCGGGTGCTGGTCGCCGGCGACCGGCGGCTGACCGACGCCCGGCTGCACGTGCGCTCCGTGCTCGACGTGGACGGGTCCGACGTGCTGGTGACGGCGTCGGCCGGCCCGCTGGCCGAGGCGCCGGAGACCGGCGAGATCCACGTCTACCGGGTCGGCGAGCGGGGGGTGACCCGGGTGTCCGAGGTGCCCGGGGTTCACTCCGCGGTGCGAGGCGGCGGGTTGACGGTGCTCGTCTCGGCCACCCTGGAGGAGCCCGGCGCGGTCTGCCGGGTGCTGCGGGAGGGCGCGGATCCGCTGGTGGTCACCTCGTTCGCGCAGCGGCCGGTGCTCACCGCGCGCCCGGTGCTCACCGAGGCGGGCGAGCGGCGGATCCCGGCGGCGGTGCTGCTGCCGGCCGGCTACCGGGAGGGCGACGGCCTGCTGCCGGTGCTGCTCGACCCGTACGGCGGTCCGCACGGCCAGCGGGTGGTCGCCGCCCACAACGCCCATCTGACCTCGCAGTGGTTCGCGGACCAGGGGTTCGCGGTGGTGGTCGCGGACGGCCGGGGCACCCCGGGGCACTCGCCGGGCTGGGAGAAGTCGGTGGCCGGGGACTTCGCCGGGGTCACCCTGGACGACCAGGTGGCCGCGGTACGGGCGCTGGCCGGCGACTTCCCGCTGGACCTGGACCGGGTGGCGATCCGGGGCTGGTCGTACGGGGGTTACCTGGCGGCGTTGGCGGTGCTGCGCCGCCCGGACGTCTTCCACGCGGGCATCGCGGGGGCGCCGCCCACCGACTGGCGGCTGTACGACACCCACTACACCGAGCGGTACCTGGGCGACCCGGCGAAGGAGGCGGCGGGGTACGCGGCCAACTCCCTGGTGACCGACGCCGGTCTGACGTATTCCGCGGAACCGGCCCGGCCGCTGATGGTCGTGCACGGGCTCGCCGACGACAACGTGGTGGCCGCCCACACCCTGCGGCTGTCCTCCGCTTTGCTGGCGGCGGGGCGTGCGCACGAGGTGCTGCCGCTGTCGGGGGTGACCCACATCACGCCGCAGGAGCAGGTGGCGGAGAACCTGCTGCTGCTCCAGGTCGACTTCCTCCGGCGCGCGCTGGCCATCTCGTAACCGTTCCGGAAAGCGCGCTTCGCACAACGGAAGCGGAGCCGAAGCAAGCAAGCCCAAGGCAACCCCGAATTCTTGATAATAGGCCACCACTGCGGGTGGTGTCACCAGCCGCCGGGAATTCGGGGGGCCGCCGGGGCAGGCGAAGGGCGGTGGACCGACCGGGGCGAAACGGATCACCCCGGTCGGCCTACGGCACCCGCACGGCCGTACGTTGTTCAGCGTGCGGCGTCCGTATATCGGTGATGCTGCGGACAAGTTGCCAGCATGTAAACGCATTTGGTGTCTGTTTGAGACAGTATGCCCGATTCGTTGTGGACCTGTCAAGCACGTATGTGCAGCAATCCGCCAAACCTTCGCTCAAGATGCGGCTGATCGGCCCTTCTTCAGGCCGCAACCTCTTGACTAAACGCTGAATACATTGCGAAAGTCCGCTCAACCCGCGGCATTCGCCGCGTCTGACCCACGGTGCGGGATGGAAACGTAATGACCAGTCCTACTCAGGCAGCTACCGAGCCCGAGCCGGCCCCTGAGGAGGCCCCGGCGAACGCCGGCTCCCCGGCCGCCCCAGAGCTCGTCGGCCGCTCACCCCGGCAGCTGGCCTGGGCGCGCTTCAAGCGCGACAAGACCGGCATCATCTGCGCCTGCATCGTGGGCGTCTTCCTCCTGGTCGCGATCTTCGCCCCGGTGATCACCGGGCTCACCGGCAAGAGCCCGTACAAGTTCTACGGGCAGGACGACGGCCTGCTGAACTCCTACGGCTACCCGATCAAGCCCAACGGCGGCATCGACGGCAGCCACTGGTTCGGCATCGAGCCCCAGCTGGGCCGCGACATCTTCGCGCTGCTGGTCTACGGCATCCGCACCTCGCTGGGGGTCGCGCTGTGCGTAACCATCCTGTCGGTGGTCGCGGGTGTGCTCGTCGGTCTGATCCAGGGGTACATGGGCGGCCGGACCGACTACTTCGCCGGCCGCTTCTCCGACCTGATGATGTCCTTCCCGCAGCAGCTGTTCTTCATCGCCTTCGCGCCGGTCATCGCGGCGATCTTCGTGCGTCCCGGCGCCCAGGAGTCGACCTTCATCCGGTTCACCGCGCTGGTGCTGGTGCAGTTCGCGCTGGGCTGGATGTCCATGGGCCGTCTGGTCCGCGCCCAGGTGCTCTCCCTGCGGGAACGCGAGTACATCGAGGCCGCCAAGTTGAGCGGCGCCTCGACCTGGCGGATCATCCGCAAGGAGGTGCTGCCCAACGTGTGGAGCACCATCCTGGTGCAGGCCACCCTGCTGCTGCCGGTCAACGTCACCGCCGAGGCGGGTCTGTCGTACCTCGGCGTCGGCATGCAGGACCCGACGCCGGACTGGGGCCTGATGTTCCAGAAGGCCGCCAACTTCTACCAGTCCGACATCACCTTCATGTTCTTCCCCGGCATCGCGATGGCCCTGTTTGTCATCGCCTTCAACCTGCTCGGGGACTCGGTCCGGGACGCTCTCGATCCCAAGACCATCCGCTGAGTGTCCAAGTGGCCGGCACCGGGTCCCGGGCAGGCCGACTTCCCAAGGCAAGTCGTAGATCAGTGACAGGCAGGAATCCATGAGAATGCGTAAGGCTCATTACGCCGCCGTCGTGGCGGTGGGTGCGCTGTCCCTCAGCGCGTGCAGCGGCGGCGGGCGGGGGCGGTGGCGGCCAGCTGGCCGACACCGCCAAGCCGAAGGTGCAGAAGGTCACGCTGGGCACCGCGGCCGACTCCCAGGGCCCGGCCGCCGACGTCCCCGGCGCCAAGAAGGGCGGCACGGTCTACGACCTGGAGCAGACCGACTTCAACCACCTGGACCCGGGTCACCTGTACGTCAGCAACCAGCAGGCGATATCCACCCTCTACGCCCGCACGCTGACCGGCTACAAGATCGACCCCAAGACCGGCGACATGAAGCTCGTCGGCGACCTGGCCACCGACACCGGCCAGATGTCCGACGGCGGCAAGACCTGGACGTACCACCTCAAGGACGGCCTGAAGTACGAGGACGGCTCCCCCGTCACCGCGCAGGACATCAAGTACGGCATCGAGCGCACCTACGCCCCCTGGGAGACCGAGGGCGCCTCCTACGTCCAGATCTGGATGTCGGGCACCTCGTACCAGAAGACCTACTCGGGCCCGTTCGACGGCAAGGACCTGCCGGACTCGCTGGTCGCGACGCCGGACAGCAAGACCATCGTCTTCCACTTCAAGGACCCGCACGCCGACGCGCCCTACGCGATGGCGATGCCGGACGTCTCACCGATCCCGAAGGCCAAGGACACCCAGCAGAAGTACGACCTGCACCCGGTCTCCACCGGTCCGTACAAGATCGAGGACTACAAGCCGGGCAAGTCGCTGACGCTGGTCCGCAACACCAACTGGGACCCGAAGACCGACCCGATCCGGCAGCAGTATCCGGACAAGTGGTCGATCTCGGTCAACATCCCCAACCCGGGCCTGACCCAGCGCCTGATGGCCGGGTCCGGCAACGACAAGTACGCGACCTCGCTGTCGCAGTCGGCCGACCCGAGCCAGATGACGACGATCCTGGGCGACTCCAAGTACAAGTCGCGGATCATCAACCAGTACCAGCCGTTCGTCGACATGCTGAACATCAACACCAAGCGTGTGAAGGACGTCCGGGTCCGCAAGGCGATCATGTACGCCTTCCCGATGGCCGCCGCCCAGCAGGCCACCGGTGGGTCGGCCCAGGGCGACATGGCGACCAGCCTGATGTCCCCGACCATCACCGGCTCCCGCGACTTCGACCCGTTCGACAAGCTGAAGAAGCCGGCCGGTGACCCGGAGAAGGCCAAGGAGCTGCTGAAGGAGGCCGGGGTCACCACCCCGCTCAAGCTCACCATCGCCTACGCCAACACCCCGAAGTGGTCGAACTTCGCCAACACGCTGAAGAACGCCTTCTCCAAGGCCGGCATCGACCTCCAGCTCCAGCCGATCGACGCCACCGCCGCGTACACCCTGATCGGCAAGGTCAACAACGAGTACGACATGTACCGCACCGGCTGGGCGGCCGACTGGCCCAACGGCTCCACCGCCATCCAGCCGATCATGGACGGTCGGCTCATCGGTGACGGCCAGGAGAACTACTCGTTCCTCAACGACCCGAAGGTCAACTCGGAGATCGACCGCATCAACGCGATCCCGGACCTGAAGTCGCAGCAGGCCGAGTGGCAGAAGCTGTCCGACACCATCATGCAGAACGACGTTCCGGCGGTGCCCTTCGCCTACGACAAGTTCTTCCAGCTGTACGGCTCGGGTCTGGGTGGTGTCACCTTCAACCAGGAGATCGGCGTCATCAACGCCAACACCATCTTCGTGAAGTAACCCCGCCCCACCCCGGCTCCGCCGGTCGGCCCCGCCCCTGACCCGGGCGGGGCCGACCCCGCGGACCGGCCGCCCGACCGCTCCCCCTACCAGTGCCGCCGACGCCGACGGCGCATCCACGGAAGAGCCCGTCCATGCTCCGTTTCCTTGTTCGCCGGGTGCTCGGCGCCATCGTCATCCTGATCCTGATCAGTGCCGTCACCTACTTCCTCTTCTTCGCCCTGCCCTCCGACCCGGCACGCCTGTCGTGCGGCAAGGTCTGCACCCCGACCCAGTTGTCGCTGATCCGCCACAACATGGGCCTGGATCAGCCGATCTGGGAGCAGTACTGGCACTACATGGTGGGCATCTTCGCCGGCCGTGACATGACCTCCGGTCACTGCTCGGCGCCCTGCCTGGGCTTCTCCTTCGCCAGCCAGCAGCCGGTGTGGGACATCATCAAGGACCGCTACCCCGACACCCTGACGCTGGCCGTCATGGGTGCCGCGATCTTCCTGATCATCGGTGTCGGCCTGGGCCTGATCTCCGCCGCCAAGCAGGGCGGCGTCTTCGACAAGGTGGCCAGCGCGATCTCGCTGACCGGCCAGTCGGTGCAGATCTACTTCATCGGCCCGATCGCCATCTACCTCTTCGCCGACACCCTCGGCTGGCTGCCGCACGGCCAGGACGTCAACTGGTCGGGCGACCCGGTCGGTTCGATCACCGGCATGCTGCTTCCGGCGCTGGTGATGTCGGTCATCTTCTGGTCGAACTACAGCCGGCAGACCCGGTCGCTGATGGTCGAGCAGCTCCAGGAGGAGCACGTCCGCACCGCGCGGGCGAAGGGCATGGGCTCTCGATACGTCTTCTTCCGGTACGCGCTGCGCGGCGCCATGGGCCCGATCATCACCATCTTCGGCATCGACCTCGGTTCGGTCTTCGGTGGCGCGATCATCACCGAGTCCACCTTCGGTCTGCACGGCATCGGCCAGCTGGCGGTGCAGGCGGTGCTCGGCACCGACCTGCCGCTGGAGATGGGCGTGATGCTCTTCTCGGCCACCTCCATCGTGATCTTCAACGTGATCATCGACGCCAGCTACGCCTTCATCGACCCGCGGATCCGGCTCGCATGACCGGCCGGCCCGTGCCCGAACCGTTCGCAAAGCCGCTCCACGCACCGCATCCGAGGAGACCCCTCAAGTGACCACCCTCACCAAGCCCGAAGGGCAGGCGTCGCCCCAGGACGCGGGCGCTCCCTTCCTGTCCGTGCGCGACCTGTACGTGCGGTTCGCCACCGAGGACGGGATCGTCAAGGCGGTCGACGGGCTCTCCTTCGACCTGGAACGCGGCAAGACGCTGGGCATCGTCGGCGAGTCGGGCTCCGGCAAGTCGGTGACCAACCTGGCCGTCCTGGGCCTGCACAACCCGCGCAACACCACCATCACCGGCGAGATCACCCTCGACGGCCAGGAGCTGACCGGCGCCCCCAAGCGGACGCTGGAGAAGCTGCGCGGCAACAAGATGGCGATGATCTTCCAGGACTCGCTGACCGCGCTCTCCCCGTACTACACGGTGGGCCGGCAGATCGCCGAGCCGTTCCGCAAGCACACCGGGGCCAGCAAGAAGGAGGCCCGGGACCGGGCCATCGAGATGCTGCGCCGGGTCGGCATCCCGCAGCCGCAGACCCGGGTGGACGACTACCCGCACCAGTTCTCCGGCGGTATGCGCCAGCGCGCCATGATCGCGCTGGCCCTGGTCTGCGACCCCGAACTGCTGATCGCCGACGAGCCGACGACCGCGCTGGACGTCACCGTCCAGGCGCAGATCCTCGACCTGCTCAAGGACCTCCAGCAGGAGACCGGCACCTCGATCATCTTCATCACCCACGACCTCGGCGTGGTCGCCGACGTCTGCGACGACGTGCTGGTGATGTACGCCGGCCGGTGCGTCGAGCGCGGCACGGTACGGGAGATCCTGGGCAAGCCGCACCACCCGTACGCCTGGGGGCTGCTCAGCTCCATCCCGCGCCTGACGGCCTCGGTGGACGTGCCGCTCCAGCCGATCAAGGGCTCCCCGCCGAGCCTGCTCAACCCGCCGAGCGGGTGCCCGTTCCACCCGCGCTGCGCCTTCCGCGACGAGGTGCCCGGCAACCGGTGCGTCGAGGAGCGTCCGCTGCTGACCATCGAGAACGGCCGGGGGTCGGCCTGTCATCTGACGGCTGAGCAGAAGCAGTCCATCTTCGCCGAGCGGATCCAGCCGATGCTGGGCCGAGAAGGCTGACAGGAGTCGAGGAAAGACCGATGAGCGACAACCAGACGACCCTGGACAAGCCGGTGCCCGAACAGCGTTCCGGCGAGCCGCTGCTGGAGGTCTCCGGCCTCACCAAGCACTTCCCGGTGATGGACGGCTTCCTGTTCAAGCGGCAGGTGGGCGCGGTGCAGGCGGTGGACGACGTCAACTTCACCGTGCACCCGGGCGAGTCGCTGGGTCTGGTGGGCGAGTCCGGCTGCGGCAAGTCGACCACCGGCCGGCTGGTGACCCGGCTGTACGAGCCGACGGCCGGCAAGATCTCCTACCGCGGCCAGGACATCTCGCACGCCAACCGCAAGGAGCTGGCCCCGGTCCGCTCCGAGATCCAGATGATCTTCCAGGACCCGTACGCCTCGCTCAACCCGCGGCAGACGGTCGGCAACATCATCTCCGGGCCGATGGAGATCAACGGGATCAACCCGCCCGGCGGCCGGGAGAAGAAGGTCCGCGAGCTGCTGGAGACGGTGGGTCTCAACCCCGAGCACTACAACCGCTTCCCGCACGAGTTCTCCGGCGGCCAGCGGCAGCGCATCGGGGTGGCCCGGGCGCTCGCCCTGGAGCCCAAGCTGATCGTGGCCGACGAGCCGGTCTCGGCGCTGGACGTCTCCATCCAGGCGCAGGTGGTCAACCTGCTCCAGGAACTCCAGCGGGAGATGGGCATCGCGTTCCTGTTCATCGCCCACGACCTGGCGATCGTGCGTCACTTCTCGCAGCGGGTGGCGGTGATGTACCTGGGCAAGATCGTGGAGATCGGCACCCGGGACGAGATCTATCAGCGCCCCCGGCACCCGTACACCCACGCGCTGCTGTCGGCGGCGCCGGAGGCCGACCCGGACGACGAGCGGGAGCGGATCCGGCTCGCCGGTGACGTCCCGTCGCCGATCAACCCGCCGTCCGGCTGCCGGTTCCGCACCCGGTGCTGGAAGGCGCAGGACAAGTGCGCCGCCGAGGCGCCGCCGCTGGTGCAGATCTCCGGCAGCGAAGCGGGACACCTGACGGCCTGCCACTTCCCGGAGGAGCCGTCGGTCACCGCGCGCACCGAGGACGTCGTCCTCGACCCGGCGCTGGCCGCGCTGGAGGAGGGCGGCGCCGCCGCCGAGTGAGCCGCCGCTTGCCCCGAGCCGCCCGCGTGCCGTCACGGCCGCGGGCGGCTCGGCTGTTGCGGGCGCTCGGGGTCGGGCCGTGCCTCCTCGGCGAAGTGGCAGGCGCTGGGGTGCTCGGCCGGGGAGCCGGTGCCGTGGAAGGTCCCGGGGACGGCGAGCGGGGGCACCTCGCGGGCGCACTTCTCCCGCGCCTTCCAGCAGCGGGTGCGGAAGCGGCAGCCGGAGGGCACCGCGGCCGGTGAGGGCACGTCGCCGTGGAGGATGATCCGGCCCCGCCCCTGGCGCGCGTCCGGATCGGGCACCGGCACCGCGGAGAGCAGCGCCTGGGTGTACGGGTGCGTGGGGTGCTCGTAGATCTGCTCCTCGTCCCCGGTCTCCACGATCCGCCCCAGGTACATCACGGCCACCCGGTCGGAGATGTGGCGCACCACCGACAGGTCGTGCGCGATGAAGACGTAGCTCAGGCCGAACTCCCGTTGCAGCCGCTCCATCAGGTTGACCACCTGGGCCTGGACGGAGACGTCGAGGGCGGAGACCGGCTCGTCGCAGATGATGACGCGCGGGTTGAGGGCGAGGCCGCGGGCGATGCCGATGCGCTGCCGCTGGCCGCCGGAGAACTGGTGCGGGTAGCGGTTGACGTACTCGGGGCTCAGTCCGACGACCTCCAGCAGTTCCTGGACCCGGCGGCGCCGCTCGCCCCGGGGCGCCGCCTCGGGGTGGATGGCGAAGGGCTCGCCGACGATGTCGCCCACGGTCATGCGGGGGTTGAGCGAGGTGTACGGGTCCTGGAAGACCATCTGGATGTCGCGGCGCACCGCCTTCAGGTCGCGTCCGGTCAGCCGGGTGATGTCCTGCCCCCGGTAGCGGACCTCCCCGGCCGTGGGCTTCTCCAGGTTCATCACCAGCCGGGCCACGGTGGACTTGCCGCAGCCGGACTCGCCCACGATGCCCAGGGTCTCCCCCGGGCGCAGTTCGAAGTCGACGCCGTCCACCGCCTTGACCGCGCCGATCTGCCGTTTGAACAGGATGCCGCGGGTCAGCGGGAAGTGCTTGACCAGGCCCCGCACCCGCAGGATCGGCTCACCGCTCACCCAGGCACTCCTTCCAGAAGTGGCAGGCGCTCCCCCGGCCCGGCCCCACCTGGTACAGCGGCGGCTCGTCGGTGGCGCACACCGGGCGGGCCAGCGGGCAGCGCGGGTGGAAGGCGCAGCCGGACGGCACCGCGAGCAGGCTGGGCGGCAGCCCCTTGATCGCGTACAGCTCGCGCCCCTTGCGGTCCAGCCGTGGGATCGACTCCAGCAGCCCCTTGGTGTACGGGTGGGCCGGGCGCCGGTAGATCTCGTGCACCGGGGCGTGCTCCACGATCCGGCCCGCGTACATCACCGCGATGGTGTCGGCGACGTCGGCGACCACCCCGAGGTCGTGGGTGATGAGGATCAGGCCCATCCGCAGTTCGCGCTGGAGCTCGGCGAGCAGCTCCATCACCTGGGCCTGGACGGTGACGTCGAGGGCGGTGGTCGGCTCGTCGGCGATGATCAGTTCGGGGCCGAGCGCCATCGCCATGGCGATCATGATGCGTTGCCGCATGCCGCCGGAGAACTGGTGCGGGTAGTCCCCGGCCCGCTGCCGGGCGGCCGGGATGCGGACCCGTTCCATCAGCTCGACCGCCTTGCCCAGGGCGTCCTTGCGGGACATGCCGCGGTGGACGGTGAACATCTCGGCGAGCTGCCGGCCGACGGTGAGCACCGGGTTGAGGGCGGAGAGCGCGTCCTGGAAGATCATCGCCATCCGGTCGCCGCGTACCCTGCGCCGTTCCGGCCGGCCCATGGTGAGCAGGTCGGTGCCGCGGAAGAGGATCTCGCCGCCGGTGACCCGGCCGGGCGGAGAGTCCAGGATGCCCATGATCGCCTGGGCGGTCACCGACTTGCCGGAGCCCGACTCGCCGAGCACCGCCAGGGTCTCGCCGGCGTGGACGGTGTAGCTCACCCCGTTGACGGCCTTGGCGACGCCGTCCCGGGTGCGGAACTCCACGTGCAGATCGCGTACGTCCAGCAGGGTGCTCAACGGGCGTCTCCTCAGCGCAACTTGGGGTCGAGGGCGTCGCGGACGGCGTCGCCGAGCATGATGAAGGCGAGCACGGTCAGGCTGAGCGCGCCGGCCGGCCACAGCAGCATGTGCGGGGCGTCGCGGATCTGGACGGACGCCTGGGAGATGTCGATCCCCCAGGAGACCGTGGGCGGGCGCAGCCCCACGCCGAGGAAGGACAAGGTGGCCTCCAGCGCGATGTAGGTGCCCAGCGCGATGGTGGCCACCACGATGACCGGGGCGACCGCGTTGGGCGCGATGTGCCGCAGCAGGATCCGGCCGGGTCCGGCGCCCAGCGCCCGGGCGGCCTGGACGTAGTCGTGCTGCTTGGCGGTGATCACCGCGCCGCGGGCGATGCGGCCGATCTGCGGCCAGCCGAGCAGCACGATGAAGCCGACCACCGGCCACACCGTGGTGTTGGTGATCACCGACAGGAAGACCAGGCCGCCCAGAATGATGGGGATGCCGAAGAAGACGTCGCTGATCCGGGAGAGCAGCGCGTCCCACCAGCCGCCGAAGAAGCCGGCCAGCCCGCCGAGGACGCTGCCGAGCAGGGCGGCCCCGGCGGTGGCGCACACCCCGACGGTCACCGAGGCCCGGGCGCCGTGCACGGTGCGGGTGTACACGTCGCACCCTTGCGTGTCGAAGCCGAACGGGTGGCCGGGGGCCGGGCCGTCCTGGGACCGGTTGATGTCGCAGGCCAGCGGGTTGCCGGGGGCGATCAGGGAGGGCCAGACGGCGATCAGCGCCAGGAAGACGATGAGCAGCGCGGAGACGATGAAGACCGGGTTGCGCCGCAGGTCGTGCCAGGCGTCCGACCACAGGCTGCGCGGCCGGGCGGCGGGGCCGGCGGGGCCGGCGGGGCCGGCGGGGCCGCCCCGGGGGGCCGGGGTCAGCGTGCCGGCCTCCTCACCGGCCAGGTCCATGGCGCCGCCCGCGCCCGCCGCGCCGACGGCGTCACGCGGCCCGTAGGGCGTGGTGGGGGGTTCAGTCATAGCGGATCCTCGGGTCGAGCACCGCGTAGATCAGGTCGACCAGCAGGTTGGCCACCAGGAAGACGATGACCAGGATGGTCACGAAGCCGACCACAGTGGGTGAGTTCTGCCGCAGGATGCCCTGGTAGAGCTGGTAGCCGACGCCGTGCACGTTGAAGATGCGCTCGGTGACGATGGCGCCGCCCATCAGCGCCCCGATGTCGGTGCCGATGAAGGTGACCACCGGGATCAGCGAGTTGCGCAGCAGGTGGCGCCAGATGACCCGGCGCCGGGGCAGCCCCTTGGCGATGGCGGTGCGTACGTAGTCGGCGCGGGTGTTCTCGGCCAGCGAGGTACGGGTCAGCCGGGTGACGTAGGCCAGCGAGACCAGGGCGAGGACGACGCCGGGCAGGATCATCTCGTCCAGCGGGGCCTCCAGCGACACCGACGGGTTGACCACGCCCCAGTCGACGCCGAACAGGTACTGGAGCACGTAGCCGCTGACGAAGGTGGGGACGGAGACGACCACCAGGGTGAAGACCAGCACCCCGGTGTCGAGCGGGCGGCCCCGGCGCATCCCGGCGGCCACCCCGAGGACGACGCCGACGGCGGTCTCGGCGACCACCGCGATGATCGTCAGCCGGATGGTCAGCGGCCAGGCCGACGCCATCAGCTCCAGCACCGGCTGGCCGGTGAAGGCGGTGCCGAAGTCGCCCCGGAAGATCTGCCCCATGTAGTGCAGGTACTGCTGCCACAGCGGGTGGTCGAGGTAGAGGTCCTTGCGGATCTGGGCGGCGGTGGCCGGGTCCGGCGCCCGGTCGCCGAAGAGCGCGGCCACCGGGTCGCCGAGCGCGTAGACCATGAAGAAGATCAGCAGCGTGCTGCCGACGAAGACCGGGATCATCTGGAGCAGACGCCGGATCACGTAACGTCCCATGGGCGGGCTCCGGGGTAGCGGTGGCGGGGGTCAGCCGAGGGTGAGCTGGTCGTAGACGGGCACGCTGAACTGGTTGAGGGCCACGTTGGACAGCCGGGAGGTGTAGCCGGCGTTGCCGTTCTGGTACCACAGCGGGATCGCGGGCATCTGCCGGGCGAGGATGCGTTCGGCGTCCTGGAAGCGGGCGACGGCCGCCGCCGGGTCGGACTCGGCGTTGGCCCGGTCGACGTCCTTGTCGAAGTCGGCGTTGGAGAAGTGGGTGTCGTTGGAGGAGCCGCCGGTGTAGTACAGCGGCTGGAGGAAGTCCTGGATGAGCGGGTAGTCCATCTGCCAGCCGGCCCGGAACGGCTGGGTCATCGACTTGCCGCTGATCCGGTTGCGGAAGTCGGCGAAGGTGCCGACCGGGCTGCCCACGCAGGCGTGGTCGTTGCCGAGCGCGTTGTTGACGCTGTTGCAGATCGCGTCCACCCATTCCTTGTGGGATCCGGTGTCGGCGTTGTAGCTGATGCGTACCTGCCCGCCGGGCAACCCGCCGCCCTCGCGCACCAGTTGCCTCGCCCGGGCCGGGTCGTAGGTGCACGCGTCGCCGCAGAGGCCCTTGGTGTAGCCGCCCTTGGCGCCCAGGACCGGGGAGGTCCAGTCGGTGGCCGGGGTGCGGGTGCCGTGGAAGATGTGCTCGGCGATGGAGGCGCGGTCGATCGCCATGGAGATGCCGCGGCGGACCTTGTCCATGGTGGCGCCGCCCCACCTCGGGTCGTACATCGGGAAGGCGATGGTCTGGATGACGCCGGCCGGCTGGTTGAGGTAACGGGAGCCCAGGTCGCGCTTGACGTTCTTCAGCTGGGTGACCGGGATGTCGTCGACCAGGTCGACGTTGCCGGCCTGGAGGTCGGTGTAGGCGGTGTTGTTGTCGGTGTAGACCCGCAGGTCGACCCCGCCGTTGCGGGCCTTGTCGGGCCCGGGGTACCCGTCCCAGCGGCGCAGCTTCATCACCGAGCCGCGGGTGTAGGAGTTGACGGTGTAGGGCCCGTCGCCGACGGGTTTGCGCAGCCAGGCGTCGTGGTCGCGGAAGAACAGGGTGGGCAGCGGGTAGAACGCCGCGTACCCCAGGATGTCCGGCCAGGTGGAGAACTTCTGGCTGAGCCGGACGGTGAACGTGGTGTCGTCCTTGACGGTCAGCCCCGACATGGTCCGGGCGGTGGGGACGCCGGAGGCCGGGTGCACCTTGTCGTAGCCGTCGATGTAGGCGAAGAACGGGGCGTTGAGCTGCTTGTTGGTGACCAGCGCGGCGTAGTTCCAGGCGTCGGTGAAGGAGTGCGCGGTGACCGGCTCGCCGTTGGAGAACGTCCAGCCGCGTTTGAGCTTGACGGTGAAGGTCTGCTGGTCGGCGCTGGTGACGGAGTCGGCGACCCAGTCGCGCGCGGCGCCGGTCTTCGGGTCGTACTTCTTCAGGCCCCGGAAGAGCATGTCGAGGACCTTGCCGCCCTGCACCTCGTTGGTGTTGGCCGGCTCCAGCGGGTGCTGGGGGTCCCCCCAGGAGGCGCGGACGATGCCGCCCGGGCCGCCGCCGTCGTCACCGCCGCCCCCGCAGCCGGTGGCCAGCGCGACCGCCCCGAGGACGCACACCGCCGGCCCGACGCCCCGCCGCCTGGGTTGCCGCATCGGGTGCCTCCTCGGAGCCGTCCCGGATCATGACGCAAACCCTTTGATAACACCGCGTTGCTGTCGTATCCCCGACGTAACGTCCTGTGCGGGGGCAATTGCCCCGGATGGCGGTCCGGGTGGCGGCCGTGGCATGCGCGCCGGGCGCGGTGCTCCTAGCGTCGGCGCCATGGAGATGGACCGCCGCCGGCTGCTCCGGCGCATAAGCCAGGCCGCCGCGGTGACGGCCTGCGGTGCCCTCGCCGCGACCGGCCCCGGGCGCCGTCCCGCCCCGCCTCCGGTGCGCCCGGCGCCGCTCCCGCCGACCGCCGCCGGGGTGTCGGCCCGTACCGTGGCCGCCGCCGCGCCGGCCGTCGGGTGGTACGCCCCGCCCCCGCCGATAGTGCCGCGGGCCCAGTGGCAGACCGACGGCCGGCCGCCTCCGCCGCCCGCGCAGTACACCCGCGGGGTCCGCGCGGTCTTCATCCACCACACCGACGGCGGCAACGGCTACCGCCACACCGACGTCCCCGCCATCATCCGCGGCATCTACGGCGACCACCACGACGGCCGCGACTGGGACGACATCGGCTACAACTTCCTGGTCGACCGGAACGGCACCATCTACGAGGGCCGGCACGGCGGCGTCGACCGCCCGGTGGTCGGCGCCCACACCCTGGGCTTCAACCACGAGACGGTCGGCATCGCCGCCATCGGCACCTACCGGACGGGGGAGCCGGTGCCGTGGCCGGTGGTGGACGCCATCGCCGCCATCGCCGCGTGGAAGCTGGGCCGGTACGGGGTCGATCCGCGCGGCACCGCCGAACTGACCTCCACCAACGACGCCAGCCGCTTCCGGGCCGGGACCCGGCACGTCTTCCCGGCCGTCTCCGGCCACCGCGACGCCTTCTGCACCCTGTGCCCCGGCGAAGCGCTCTACGCCGCCCTCCCGGCGATCCGCGAGCGAGCCGCCCGCCTCCAGGGCCGTCCCCGGCCGCCGGAACCGGGGCCGGCCGCCCCGGCGGACGTGGCGTTCAAACGCCGGGGGCGGAGGTAGGGGGGCGTCAGCCCGCCCACACCACGCGAACGATGACGATCAGGCGCTGCGTCTCCACCGGGAGGAACCACACCATGGCTCCGGCGTCGACCGGCACCACACGCAAACGCCCTCCGGTGCCCACCTCATGGGCGTCCCGCCCGAGTTCCGTCAACTGACTGGCCGCGTGCTCAACGGCAGCCACCACATGGGGTGGGAGGCCACCCACCACATTCTCGCGTCCCGGGTCGTACTCCCAGGTCCAGCTATCACTCACCGACGCCTAGCCTCGCGCTCGGCTGCATCCAGAATTCCCCTGATCTCCGCGAGCGCTTCGCGCATCCGTTCTTCGTCGGTGGCTTCAGCGGCGATGCGCTCGCACTCCCTGAGTCTGGCAGCCCGTTCCGGCCATCGTTCGATAGCGATGATCATGCCCCAGTGCAGCGAAAACAGGCGTAGCGGATCCAAGCTCTCGGTATCCCTTGCCTGGTGCATGGCGCGTGCCATGTGCCGGTCGAACTCCGGCCGGCGCATCGGAACGATCATTTCCACGGCGGCACGCAGGGATTCCGCATCCAGCTCAGGCATGGGAATCAGCGGGCCATCACCCTTGGTCACCGGCTGGCTGCTCATGCGTCCTCACCCCTCGGCTCCACTGACATTCCTCGCGCTCCGGAGTCTATGTCCACCGCTGCGTGCTCGCGGAGCGCCCGGCATCCAGCACGGCGGTCATGTGCCGATGCCGTCGTCGTAGGCCCCCGCCTTGATCGCCCGTATCAACGCCCCCAGCCCCGCAGGGGTGGTCGTGAGGACGGTGTGGGGGTCGTCGCTCTCGCGGAGGTGGGTGGTGTCGGGGGTGGAGGAGGCGACTTCGAGGCAGTTCGTCGCGCCTGCTTCGCTGAAGCTCGACTTCTGCCACACGAGCTGCGACATGGGTACCTTCCTAGAGCAACGGGTACAGGAGCCGCTGCACCAGCCCGAGTGAGTTCTTTCCGAGGCGGGCATCCGGCGGAACGCTCGCGTCGATCGGCGGCAGCGCTTGTTCGCTCAACTTACCGAACCAGCCCTGGTACTTGCCGACCGCCTGCGTCCCCTCCAGGTACAGATCCCGCTCGATATGGGACACCACCGCCGTCGCCAGCTCGGGGACAATCGGCCTGATCACCATGAAGCCGGACCCGAACCCAACACGCCCCTCGAAGGGAAGCACCTGGATCGTCACGTTGGGCAGCCTGGACACCTCGATCAGGTGGATCAACTGGTCGCGCATGACCGTCCGGTCCCGCAGCCCCAGGTGAAGCGCAGCTTCGTGGACGATGGCGTGGAATTCCGGCGGAGCCTCACTCCTGAGCACGTCCTGTCGATCGATCCGAAACCGGACAGCCGCCTCCTTGTCTTCCTCGGAGAGGTTGGCGTAGCCGTCCCGGTAGATGGCTTCCGCATAGCCACGAGTCTGCAACAGTCCGGGGATGAACATGGGCTCATAGTTGTCGAGCCCGGTGGCGCCTGACTCCAACTCCGCCAAGTCGAGGTGGGGATCGTCCAGCAGGCCACGGTACGTACTCCACCAGCCCTTGCCGGAGCTCTGACCCAGTTCGATCAACGCCTCAATGTACGTGGTACTTATGCCACCTACTGTCGTAGCCAGCAATCGGACTCGATCCGGCGAAAGACCGGTTCGAGCCGCCTCGGCGTTGCTCAGGTGCGGCTGCCGCATCCCCATCAGTGCTGCCGCCTCGGCGACCGACATACCTGCACGTTCCCTCAGTCGCCGAACCTCGGCCCCGAACCTGCGTTGCCGGTACGTGGGATTCACCCTCAGCCCCATGCATCACCCTCCCAGTGAGCGTGCAGTGTGCCACAACTCCTCGTTCATCCAAAGAGGTTGTACATATACAGAGCAGCGCGCTCCGTTACGTATGGCGCCAGTCACATAACGCTCTAGCGCAGCCGGAGGCCGCCATGCCACCCGATCACCACGAACCCCTCCCCGAATCCTGGTCGTACGGCCTGTACATCCCGCACGACCCGCGGGCGGTGCGGGTGGCACGGGCGACGATCCGGTGCGTGCTCGGGACGGCGCGCCTCGAACGCCTCACGGACACCGCGGAGTTGCTGCTGTCGGAGGTGGTCACCAACGCGTACCGGTACAGCACGGCGGACGTGTACGTGGCGATGGACTGGGTGCCGCACCAGTTGGAGGTGCACGTCTTCGACACCGGGCCCCTGCGAGGGGTGGCCGAACGCCACGGGGACGGGCTCGCGGAGTCGGGGCGGGGGCTGCCGTTGGTGGCGGCGTGTGCGGATGCCTGGGGGGTGCGGACGTACGGCGGCGACGGGAAGTCGGTGTGGTTCCGGATGGCGGGGGCGCGGGATTGACGCGGTCGCACGGCGCGAACGCCGCCCCGTTCCTGCGTCGGCTCGCCCACGGCGGCCTGCCGGATCTCACCGGCTCGAAAAACGCCCGACGGGGCGCCCCTTCATGAAGGGCGCCCCCGTCGGGGCGGAACACGGCTCAGGCCGAGCGCAGCGTCACCGCTTGGCGCGGGCGGCGGCGCGCCCACGCTCCTTCTGGTCCAGGACGACCTTGCGGATGCGCACCGTCTCCGGGGTGACCTCGACGCACTCGTCGTCGCGGCAGAACTCCAGGGACTGCTCCAGCGACAGCTTGCGCGGCGGCACGATCGACTCGGTCACATCGGCCGTGGACGACCGCATGTTGGTGAGCTTCTTCTCCTTGGTGATGTTGACGTCCATGTCGTCGGAGCGGGAGTTCTCCCCGACGATCATGCCCTCGTACACCTCGGTGCCCGGCTCGACGAAGAGCACGCCGCGTTCCTGGAGGTTGGTCATGGCGAACGCGGTGACCACGCCGGCCCGGTCGGCGACCAGGGAGCCGTTGTTGCGGGTGGTCAGCTGGCCGAACCAGGGCTCGTGGCCCTCGTGGATGGAGTGGGCGATGCCGGTGCCGCGGGTCTGGGTCAGGAACTCGGTACGGAAGCCGATCAGACCGCGGGAGGGGACGACGAACTCCATGCGCACCCAGCCGGAGCCGTGGTTGGACATGTTGTCCATGCGGCCCTTGCGGACGCCCATCAGCTGGGTGACGGCGCCCATGTGCTCCTCGGGGACGTCGATGGTGAGGCGCTCGACGGGCTCGTGCACCTTGCCGTCGATCTCCCGGGTGACCACCTGCGGCTTGCCGACGGTCAGCTCGTAGCCCTCGCGGCGCATGGTCTCCACCAGGATGGCCAGCGCCAGCTCGCCGCGGCCCTGGACCTCCCAGGCGTCCGGGCGGTCGGTGTCCAGCACGCGCAGCGAGACGTTGCCGATCAGCTCGCGGTCGAGGCGGTCCTTGACCTGGCGGGCGGTGACCTTGCGGTCCTTGACCGCGGCCTTGTTGTCGGCGCCCTTGCCGCTGGCGCCCCGGCCGACCAGCGGCGAGGTGTTGGTGCCGATGGTCATCGAGATGGCCGGCTCGTCCACGGTGATCAGCGGCAGGGCGACCGGGTTCTCCGGGTCGGCCAGCGTCTCGCCGATCATGATGTCCGGGATGCCCGCGACGGCGCAGATGTCGCCCGGGCCGGCCTTCTCGGCGGGCTTGCGGGTGAGCGCCTCGGTCATCATCAGCTCGCTGATGCGGACGTTCTGGACCGAGCCGTCACGCTTGATCCAGGCGACGGTCTGCCCCTTGCGCAGCTCGCCCTGCTCGACGCGGAGCAGCGCGATGCGGCCGAGGAAGTTGTCGGCGTCGAGGTTGGTGACGTGCGCCTGGAGCGGCGCGTCCTCCTCGTACACCGGGGCCGGGATGTGCTCCAGGATGGTGGAGAAGAACGGCTCCAGGCTGGTGGAGTCGGCGGGGACGGTGCCGTCCTCCGGCTTGGTCAGCGAGGCGATGCCGTCCCGGCCGCAGGCGTAGACGATGGGGAACTCGATCTGGTCCTCGTCGGCGTCGAGGTCGAGGAAGAGGTCGTAGGTCTCGTTGACGACCTCGTCGATGCGCGAGTCGGGGCGGTCGGTCTTGTTGATGCACAGGATGACCGGCATCCGCTTGGCGAGCGCCTTGCGCAGCACGAAACGGGTCTGCGGCAGCGGGCCCTCGGAGGCGTCCACCAGCAGCACGACGCCGTCGACCATGGACAGACCGCGCTCGACCTCACCGCCGAAGTCGGCGTGGCCGGGGGTGTCGATGATGTTGATGGTGATCGGCTCGCCGCCGCCCTTGGGGTGGTACTTCACCGCCGTGTTCTTGGCGAGGATCGTGATGCCCTTCTCGCGCTCCAGGTCGTTGGAGTCCATGACCCGGTCGTCGACGGTGTCGAGCTGGTGGGCGGCGAAGGCGCCGGCCTGCTTGAGCATGGCATCGACGATGGTCGTCTTGCCGTGGTCGACGTGGGCGACGATGGCTACGTTACGGATGTCGTGGCGCGTGGGCATACTGCGGCGCTTCTCCCGGATTCATGGACGGCGGCGCGTTCCTGGGCGACGCGCGCTCACCTGCCGGGCTCAGTCACGCCACGGCCTGCCTCCATGGTACGGGGCCGGGGCGCCGAGCCGGGCCCCGGCCGTGAACTGCGGTGTTGCCCTGGTCACTCGCCCTGGTGGCGCAGCGGGTGGCGGTGGCCGTGCGGATGGCCGTGGGGGCGGCCGGAGGCGGGGTGGCCGCCGTGCCGGGCAAAGTCGCCGGGGGCCTGGTCGGCGGCGCCCTCGGGTTCGGGGCCGGCGCCGGGTTCCGGGGTGCCGGACGGGGCGCCGGAGGGGCCGCCCGCGGCGTGCAGCGGGACGCCCTTGCGGAAGCCGATGTCCTGGTAGCGCGGGGTGGCGAAGCCGAAGGCGCCGGCGTTGGCGACCGCCTTGTTCTCCACCACCAGCTGGGGCCGCTGGTAGAGCGGGAGGGAGCCGGCCACCGCCCACAGCCGGGCGTCGGCGCGGCGGGCCAGCGAGCGGGCCTTGACAGGGTCGAGCTCGGCGCCGGCCTGGTCGAGCAGGTGGTCGATCTGGTCGGTGCCGACCCGGGCGTAGTTCTGCTGGACGGTGAGCGACCCGTCGGCGCCGGGCACCGGCTTGGCGTAGACCGGCCGCGCGTCGTTGACCGGGTAGGCGCTGCCCGGCCAGGAGTACAGCGCCAGGTCGAAGTCGCCGGCCGCGACGTGGTCCTTGAAGAACCCCTCGCCGTCGACGCGGTCGATCCGGGTGCGTACCCCGATCCCGGCCAGCATGTGGGCGATCCGGTCGCCCACCCTCAGCAGCGTCGGGTCGTCGGCGGGGAGCACGAACCGCAGGGCCAGCGGGTGGCCGGCGCGGTCGGTGCGGACCGCGTCGGGCTCGACGACGGCGTCCCGGCCGGCCAGCCGTTCGGCGTCGCGCCGGGAGCCGGCGGCGGTGTCCTCGTCGCCGCCGGGCGGGCCGGAGGGGCGGCGGGGGCCGGGGGCCGCCTTGGCCGCCGCGGAGGCCGCGGCGGCGGCCTTGCCGGGCTGCCATCCGGCGTCGCCGAGGAGCGCCTGGGCGGACTTCACGTCGGGCTTGCCGATGGCCGCGCTGTTGTCCTGGTAGCCGGTCTGCGAGGCCATGACGAAGTGGTTGCCGAGCGGCCGGGCGGGCAGTCCGGCGGGGCGCAGCACCAGGTCGGCGAGGGCCTGCCGGTCGATGGCCCGGGCGATGGCGCGGCGGACCCGTTCGTCGGCGAGCGGCCCGCTGCCGCCGTTGAGGGTGAGCTGGGTGTACCCGGCCTCGGGCGCCCGGTGCACGGTGAGCGAGCGGTCCTTGACCACCTCGGGCAGGGCGGCGGGGTCGACCTCGGCGACGTCGGCGCGGCCCGCGGAGAGCGCGGCGACCCGCCGGTCGCGGTCGACGGCGACCAGCACCAGCCGGTCGAGCTTGGCCGGGGCGCCCCACCAGCGTTCGTTGCGGACCAGGGTGACGCCGTGCTCCCCACCCCCCGTACGGGCCAGGCGGAACGGGCCGCCGCTGACCGGCAGCCGGTCGCGGGAGCGGGTGTTGAACGCCTCGGGGCTGCCGGTGACCGAGGCGGGGTACAGCGGGGTGAACAGCGACTGCCAGGCGGCGTAGGGGCGCTGGAAGGTGACCTTCACCTGGTGGGCGTCGGCGCCCCGGGTGACGGCGGCGATCCGGTCGTAGCCGTCGTTGTGGGCGCTCCAGTAGGAGGCGTCGTCGCCGTTGAGCGCCCGCCACTGGGCGGCGAAGTCGTCGGCGCCGACGGGGCGGCCGTCGCTCCAGACCGCCTTGGGGTTGAGCTTGTAGACCACGACCTGCTGCGGGGTGCGCTGGACGACGTCGGCGGAGAGCAGGTAGTCGGGGTCGCGCTGCGGCCGGCCGTGGCCGTCGACGGTGAACAGCGTGGGCAGTACGGCGGTGGCGACCTGGGTGGTCTGGGCGTCGGCGGCGGCCTGGAAGGTGTTGAGGGTGGCCGGCAGCGCGTCCACCGCCCAGCGCAGCGTGCCGCCGTCGCGTACCGAGGAGCGCGGGACGGTGGCGATGTCGACGGCGGCCGGGGTGCGGTCGGGGGCGCCGGTGGGCGGGTTGCAGCCGGCCAGCGCGGGCAGCAGGGCGCAGGCCCCGGCGGCGGCCGTGGCGAGGGCGCGCGGCCGGCGCTGGAGGCGGACGCGGGGCGCGCGGCGGAACGGGGCGCGTGAACGGGGCGCCCGGTCCTCGGGCGTACCGGCCCGTCGGGTGCGCGGGGGCGGCGGCAGCCCGGGGCCGGTCGCGGCGTACGGCGCCGGGTCAGGGGTGGGGTGCAAGGGAACCAGCCTCCGGAACTGCCCCCGCCTGCGCTGCGCATCGGCCGGGGATCTGCACTGATCGCGGTATTTGCGGCTTATCGCATCTACTGAAGGTGACCCCCTCGCGTGCCCGGCGGCGACACGTCGGTCACCGGGCGCCGCGCCACCCGGTTGCCGCCACCGGGCCACCCGCCCGGCCGACGCGGCGCGCCGCGCCCGCCTCCGTACCCCACCGCGCGCCGTCCCGGGCGCCCCATGGGCCCCGGGGGCGCGCGTCACCGCAGGCAGCGCGCCCGGAACCGGCCAATGCGTCCGGATCCGGGCTACTCTCTTCCCAAACGCACATGTGACGCGCAACACTCTCTGGGCGCGACTGTCGCCACCCGCACGCCCCCGCGGAGGTGCCTAAGCCATGTCTCTCCAGGACGAACTGACGGCGACCCGACGGCGGCTCGACGAACTCGACCGCTGCCTGGCCTCGCTCGAATCCCACGTCGGCCCCAGCCTCGACATGCGGCGGGTCCGCTCCGACGCGGCCCACCTGCGCGAGGACCTGGCGCTGCTGGGCGAATCGGCCCCGGCCGGCCGCTCCGGCACCGCCGGCCGCGCCGCCGACCCGGCCGTGGACACCATGATCACCGTGCCGGACGCCCCCTACGACCGCTCGCTGTGGGTGGACGCCGAGGAGGAGGGGCTGGGCGCCCGGGACCGGCGCGCACCCTGACCTCCGTCGGCCCCGGCCGGCGTGCCGCCCGGGGCCTGCCCCGGGAAACGGACCGCCCCCCGACCGCCCACGGAGTCCCCTTGGCCACCATCGAGTCCTCCCAACCGTCCCCCGGCCCGGGCGGCGGTGTCCACGCCCCCGGGCGCGCCGCCGTCCCGGGCCGCCATCTGCGTACCGACCGGTGGTGGCTGGCCCCGGCCGCCACGGTCGCGGCGCTGACGGCGTTCGTCGCCTACTCCACCTGGCGCGCCTTCGCCGGCGCCGACTACTACGCGGCGCCCTACGTCTCGCCGTTCTACTCGCCGTGCCTGGCCCACGACTGCGTGCCCATGAAGGGCGGCGCCGACTGGCCGCTGTTCGGGCCGTGGTGGTCCATCTCGCCGGCCCTGATCGTGCTGATCTTCCCGCTGGGCTTCCGGCTGACCTGCTACTACTACCGCAAGGCGTACTACCGCGGGTTCTGGGCCTCGCCGCCCGCCTGCGCGGTGGCCGAACCGCACGCCAAGTACACCGGCGAGACCCGGCTGCCGCTGATCCTGCAGAACCTCCACCGCTACTTCTTCTACTTCGCGGTGCTGGTGGCCGGGGTGCTCACCTACGACGCGGTGCTCGCCTTCCGGGACCCGGGCGGCGCCTGGGGGCACATGGGCCTTGGCACCCTGGTGCTGCTCGCCAACATCGCGCTGATCTGGGCGTACACCCTCTCGTGCCACTCGTGCCGGCACATCGTCGGCGGCCGGCTGCGCACCTTCTCCAAGCATCCGGTGCGCTACCGGATGTGGACGGCGGTCAGCCGCCTCAACGCCCACCACATGGCGCTGGCCTGGGCGTCGCTGGTGAGCGTGGCGGTCGCCGATTTCTACGTCTATCTGGTGGCCGGCGGCACCTTCGCCGACCCGAGGTTCTTCTAGAAGGGGATGCGGCCTCAGCATGACGCAAGTCGAACGTCACACCTACGACGTGGTGGTGGTCGGCGCGGGCGGGGCCGGGTTGCGGGCCGCCGTCGAGGCCCGGGAACAGGGCCTGCGCACCGCCGTGATCTGCAAGTCGCTCTTCGGCAAGGCGCACACCGTGATGGCCGAGGGCGGCATCGCGGCCAGCATGGGCAACGCCAACCCGCACGACGACTGGCGGGTCCACTTCCGCGACACCATGCGCGGCGGCAAGTTCCTCAACCACTGGCGGATGGCCGAACTCCACGCCCAGGAGGCCCCCGACCGGGTCTGGGAGCTGGAGACCTGGGGCGCGTTGTTCGACCGCACGCCGGACGGCCGCATCTCGCAGCGCAACTTCGGCGGCCACGAATACCCGCGCCTGGCCCACGTCGGCGACCGCACCGGCCTGGAGCTGATCCGCACCCTCCAGCAGAAGGTGGTCTCCCTCCAGCAGGAGGACCACCGCGCCACCGGCGACTACGAGGCCCGGCTGAAGGTCTTCCAGGAGTGCACGGTCACCCGGATCGTCAAGGACGGCGAGAAGGTCGCCGGGGTCTTCGGTTACGTCCGGGAGAGCGGGCGCTTCTTCCTGATCGAGGCCCCCGCGGTGGTGCTGGCCACCGGCGGCATCGGCAAGTCGTTCAAGGTGACCTCCAACTCCTGGGAGTACACCGGGGACGGCCACGCGCTGGCGCTGCTGGCCGGGGCGCCGCTGATCAACATGGAGTTCGTGCAGTTCCACCCCACCGGCATGGTCTGGCCGCTGTCGGTCAAGGGAATCCTGGTCACCGAGTCGGTCCGCGGTGACGGCGGGGTGCTGCGCAACTCCGAGGGGAAGCGGTTCATGTTCGGGTACGTCCCGGACGTCTTCAAGGAGAAGTACGCGCAGAGCGAGGAAGAGGCGGACGGCTGGTACACCGACCCGGAGCGCCACCGCCGCCCGCCCGAGCTGCTCCCCCGCGACGAGGTCGCCCGGGCCATCAACGCCGAGGTGAAGGCGGGCCGCGGCTCACCGCACGGCGGCGTCTTCCTGGACGTCTCCAGCCGGATGCCGGCCGAGGAGATCAAACGCCGGCTGCCGTCGATGTACCACCAGTTCAAGGAGCTGGCCGACGTCGACATCACCGCCGAGCCGATGGAGGTCGGCCCCACCTGCCACTACGTGATGGGCGGGGTGGACGTGGACCCGGACACCGCGGCGGCCACCGCCGTCCCCGGGCTCTTCGCGGCCGGCGAGGTGGCCGGCGGGATGCACGGCTCCAACCGGCTCGGCGGCAACTCCCTGTCCGACCTGCTGGTCTTCGGCCGCCGCGCGGGGCTGCACGCGGCCCGGTACGCCGCCGCGCTCACCACCGGGCAACGCCCCCGGGTCACCGACGAGCAGATCGACCTGGCGGCGGCGGAGGCGCTGCGCCCGTTCAGCGCCGAGGCGCAGGCCGGTGACGCGGGGGGTCGTCCGGAGAACCCGTACGCGCTCCACCAGGAGTTGCAGCAGACCATGAACGACCTGGTGGGGATCATCCGCCGGGACGCGGAGATGCGGGAGGCGCTGCACCGGCTGGCGGCGCTGCGGACCCGGTCGCGCAGCGTCGGGGTGGAGGGGCACCGCCAGTTCAACCCCGGCTGGCACCTGGCGCTGGACCTGCGCAACATGCTGCTGGTCAGCGAGTGCGTGGCCCGGGCCGCGCTGGAGCGCACCGAGTCCCGCGGCGGCCACACCCGGGACGACTACCCGGAGATGGACCGCCGCTGGCGCAGGTCCAACCTGGTGTGCCAACTGGCCGATCCCACGGGCGAGTTGGCGGCGGCCGATCCGCTGGTGGGCCAGATCCGGCTCACCCGCCGCGACATGCCGCCGATCCGCCCCGATCTGCTGGCCCTGTTCGAGAAGGACGAACTGCTGAAGTACCTCACCGACGAGGAGCTCGCCTGATGACCACCGCGCCTTCCCGGCCCTCCGCGTCCGGCTCCCGGGCCCCGGCGACCGGCACCGGCACCTACACCGGCCGGTTCCGCGTCTGGCGCGGCGACGCCGGCGGCGGGTCGCTCCAGGAGTACCAGGTGGAGGTCAACGAGGGCGAGGTGGTGCTCGACGTCGTCCACCGGCTCCAGGCCACCCAGGCCCACGACCTGGCGGTGCGCTGGAACTGCAAGGCGGGCAAGTGCGGTTCGTGCAGCGCGGAGATCAACGGGCGCCCCCGGCTGATGTGCATGACCCGGATGTCGGTCTTCGCCGAGGACGAGACGGTCACCATCACCCCGATGCGTACCTTCCCGGTCGTGCGCGACCTGGTCACCGACGTGTCGTTCAACTACGCCAAGGCCCGCGAGATCCCCTCCTTCGTCCCGCCCGCCGGGCTCGCCCCCGGGGAGTACCGGATGAGCCAGGAGGACGTGGGGCGTTCGCAGGAGTTCCGCAAGTGCATCGAGTGCTTCCTGTGCCAGAACACCTGCCATGTGGTCCGCGACCACGAGGAGAACAAGGCGGCGTTCGCCGGGCCCCGGTTCCTGATGCGCGTCGCCGAACTGGACATGCACCCGCTGGACTCCGCCGCCGCCACCGGGCTCGACCGCAGGGCCACCGCCCAGGACGACCACGGCCTGGGCTACTGCAACATCACCAAGTGCTGCACCGACGTGTGCCCGGAGAACATCCGGATCACCGACAACGCCCTGATCCCGCTGAAGGAACGGGTCGCGGACCGCAAGTACGACCCGCTGGTGTGGCTCGGCTCGGTGATCCGGCGCCGCCGGTGAGGCGCCTCAGAACATGCTGAGCAGCGCCTCGGCCAGGTCGGGTGCCTTGGCCTCCCCGTCCGGCAGGGCCAGTTCGAACCAGACGGTCTTGCCGTACGGGGTGCGTCTGCTGCCCCAGCTCTGGCTGAGCAGGCTGACCAGTTGCAGCCCCCGGCCGCCCTCGTCGGTGTCGCGGGCGCGGCGTCGGCGCGGCTGGACGAGGTCGGCGTCCCACACCTCGCACACCAGCGTGCGGTCGAGCAGCAGGCGCAGCCGTATGTCGCCCTTGCCGTGCCGCAGCGCGTTGGTGACCAACTCGCTGACCAGCAGCTCGGTGGTGTCCAGCAGGTCCTCCAGGCCCCAGGCGAGCAGCCGGCCGCGGGCCAGTTCGCGGGCCTGGGCCACCGACTGGCCCTGCGGCGGCAGCGTCCAGTCGCCGACCGCGTCCGCGGGCAGCGCCCGTACCCGGGCCATCAGCAGCGCCACGTCGTCCTCGCCGTGCTGGGTGTGCAGGCTCGCCAGTACGTGGTCGCAGGTGTCCTCCAGCGGCAGCGGCACCTCGTCCAGCGCGTCCCGCAGCGCCTCCAGCCCCTGGTCGAGCGGGTGGTGCCGGGATTCGACCAGGCCGTCGGTGTAGAGCGCGAGCAGCGCGCCGTCCGGCAGCTCGATCTCCACCTCCTCGAACGGCTCGCCGCCCACCCCCAGCGGCATCCCCGGCGGCACGTCCAGCATCAGCGCCGGGTCGCCGGGCTGGAGCAGGACGGGCGGCAGATGGCCGGCGTTGGCGATGGTGCAGCGCCGGGTGACGGCGTCGTAGACCGCGTAGACGCAGGTGGCGAGGTAGACCTCGGCCAGGTCGGGGTCGTCGCGGTCCTTGACCCGCCGCGACCCCGCGGTGGGGCCGGACAGGCCGCGGGCGATCTCGTCCAACTGGCTGAGCACGTCGGCCGGTTCGAGGTCGAGCAGCGCCAACGTGCGCACGGCGGTGCGCAGTTCGCCCATGGCGGCGGCGGCGCGCAGCCCTCGTCCCATCACGTCGCCGACGACCAGCGCGGTGCGGTGGCCGGGGAGTTCGATGACGTCGAACCAGTCGCCGCCGACCTCGGCGGCGGTGCTGCCGGGCAGGTAGCGGCAGGCGATGTCGAGCCCGGCGGCCTCGGGGTTGCCGGGCGGCAGCAGGCTGCGCTGGAGCAGCAGGGCGCGCTCGTGCTCGCGGCGGTAGAGGCGGGCGTTGTCGATGCAGACGGCGGCGCGGGCGGCGAGTTCCGCGGCGAGCGCGATGTCCCGTTCGCCGAAGGGCTCGCTCCCCTTGGCGCGGGAGAAGTGCACCAGGCCGAGCACGGTGTCGCGGGCGACCATCGGCACCACCAGGGTGGAGTGGACCACCCCGGTGGGGGCGGCCGGGCGCTCGCCGTCCGGCTCGGGCTGGTCCCGCTCGCGGGTGCCCATGGTCTGCACCCGGGCGGTGCGCAGCGCCTTGGCCGCGGTGGAGTTGAACGGGTAGCGGTGGACGGCGCCGATGGCGACCGCGTTCTCGCCGAGCACCCGCTCGGGGGTGTCGGGGGCGCCGGAGACCGCGCTGGCCCCGGCGACCCGGCGCATCTCGGCGCTGCCGTCGGGGTTGGCCGCCGGGTCCTCGTCGCCGGTGAGCAGCGCCTGGTAGAGGTCGACGGCGGCCAGGTCGCAGAAGTGCGGCACGGCCACGTCGAGGAGTTGGCGGGCGGTGGTCTCCAGGTCCAGGGAGTTGCCGATGCGCGCGCCGGCCTCGTTGAGCAGGTCGAGGTCGCGGCGGGTGTGCGCGGCTTCGCGTTCCGCGCGCTGACGGGTCGTCACATCGGTGGCGACCCCGGCCACGCCGATCGGCCGGCCGTTCCCGGCGAGCAGCCGGTACAGGGAGATGGCCCAGCGGCGGCGTCCGGTGACGGCCGGGCTGGTGCCGACGACCTGCATGTCGGTGACGGGTTCGCCGGTGGTGAGCACCTGGCGCAGGGCGGCGGTGAGGCGGTCGGCCTCGACGCGGGCGAGGAAGTCGTGCGGGGCGCGCCCCGGGTACTCCTCGGCGGGGCGCCCGTACACCCGGGCGAAGCGCTCGTTGACCCGCAGCAGCCTCAGATCGGGGCCGGCCAGGAAGAGGCCCATCGGGGAGTGGCGGAAGAGCGCTTCGAAGGCGGCGAGGGAGACCTGCTCCCCGGCGTCCCACCGGTCGGGGTCGGCGTTCATCACCGACCGGCGGGGGTGGTCGGGCCGGTCCGCGGGCTCCGGGCGGGGCCCGCCGGGGGCACCGGCCGCGGCGTCGTCCGGGTAGAGCGGCTCAGCCATGTACCGCCCCTGTCCGCCCGGTCCGCGAGTGGCGGAACCGGCCCCCGCCCCGGGGCACGGCGGAGTGCGACCCGCTCAAGCGTATGCAGCGCACGACCCCTCCAGTTCGTGGGTCCGGGGTCTCCCCCCGGGAAACTACAGGACCCGAGGCACCCGGACCGACCCGGTCCGAGTATTCAGCACATTCGCAGTATTGGGCATGCCCACCTCCAACGACATGGTCTTGTCGATCACAGCATCATCTCGGCCTCAACCGGATCCGCTACCCGGGAGTGCCAGTTCGAACCACACCGTCTTGCCCAGCGGACCCTGCCGGGTGCCCCAGCGCCGCGACGCCCGGGCCACCAGTTGCATCCCGCGGCCTCCCTCGTCGTCGTGCGAGGCGGTGCGGGCGCGGGGCGGATCCGGCAGCGGGTCGGAGACCTCCACCAGCAGCGACGGCCCGCGGACCATGCGCACCCCGATCGGCCCGTGCGCGTACCGCAGCGAGTTGGTGACCAGCTCACTGACCAGGAGTACGGTCTCGTCGCACAGGGCGTTCAACCGCCAGGCGGCCAGGGTGTCCCGCACCCGGGCCCGGGCCTGGCGCACCGCGCCCGCCTCGGCGGGGAAGACCCAGGAGGCCGAACTGCCCTCCGGCAGCGCGCCGAGCCGGGTCATCAGCAGCGCCACGTCGTCCAGCTCACGGTCGGTCACCAGCTCGTCGAGGACCGCGTCGCAGGCGTCCTCCAGCGAGTCGAAGGGGTGCCGCAGCACCTCGACGAGGCGGTCCAGGCCGTGGCCGATGTCCTCGCCGCGGTGTTCCACCAGGCCGTCGGTGTAGAGGACCAGCACGGCGCCGTCCGCCACCGGCACCTCGACGGACTCGAACTCCACGCCGCCCACCCCGATCGGCGCCCCGGAGGGCAGCTCCACCGGGCGCACGGTGTGCTCGCCGGTGACCCCGGTGGCGATCAGCAGCGGCGGCAGGTGCCCGGCCTTGGCCAGGACGCAGGTGTGGGTGGAGGGGTCGTAGACGCAGTAGACGCAGGTGGCCATCATCGGCTCGTCGGGGCCGGCCGCGAAGTCGTCGGAGATGTCGTTGACCCGGCGCAGCAGTTCGTCGGGGGCCAGGTCGAGCGCGGCGAGGGTGCGGACGGCGGTGCGCAGCCGGCCCATGGTGGCGGCGGCGCGCAGTTCGTGGCCCATCACGTCGCCGACCACGAAGGCGACCCGGCCGCCGGCCAGCGGCACCACGTCGAACCAGTCGCCGCCGGCCGCCGAGCCGGTGCTCCCGGGCAGGTAGCGGTAGGCGATCTGGACGCCGGGCAGGTCGGGCAGGGACTGCGGGAGCAGGCTGCGCTGGAGCATCAGGGCGTCCTCCCGCTGCCGGGCGTAGAGCCGGGCGTTGTCGAGCGCGCCGCCGGCCCGTCCGGCGAGTTCGTGGGCGAGCGAGAGGTCGTCCCGGTCGAACGGCTGGCGGTCGGCGGAACGCCCCACCACCAGCAGCCCCAGCACCTCCTCCCGGGCCCGCAGCGGCACCGCCAGCAGCGAGCCGACGCCCAGTTCCAGCGCGGCGGCGATGCGCCGGTCGAGCACCCGTACCTCGGCACCGGCCCGCAGGTCCTCGGGGCTCTCGGCGAACCAGGCCGGGCCGCCGGCCAGCACGTCCGACAGGGGTGACCCCTCCGGGAAGCTCAGCCGGCCGCCCTGCCGCAGCAGCGCGCCCACCCGTTCCTGGCCGGGCGCGGTGGCCACCCCGAGGATGACCAGATCGGTGCCGGGCGGCAGCGGCTGCCGGGGGAGTTCGCCGCCGTCCGCGATGTCCTCCACCACCAGCATCCCCGCGTAGTCGCAGAACCCCGGCACCAGCGCCTCGGCGAGGGCGCGGGCCCGGTGGTCGACGTCCATCATCTCCGCCAGCACCCCGCCGACGTCGTTGAGCACGGCGAGCCGGACCCGGGCCCGTTCCACCTTCTCGGAGGCGAGGAAGCGGTCGGTGACGTCCATGACGACGCAGGAGATGCCGAGCACCCGGCCGCCCCGGTCGGTGACCCGGGCGTAGGAGGCGGAACGGAAGCCGGTGGCGCCCGGCGGCGCCTCGTTGAGCCGGTCGACCGCGGTGCGGCCGGTGGCCAGCACCTCGCGCTGCACCCGGGCCAGCTCCACCCCGGTGGGGCCGGGGAACAGCTCCTCGACGGTGCGGCCGATGTGGTCCTCGCGCGGCCGGGCGTTCATCCTGGCCAACGCCTCGTTGACGCGCACGAAGCGCAGGTCGGTGTCGAAGACCGCGATGCCCAGCGCGGAGGTGTCGAAGACGGCGTCGGAGATGGCCAGATCGCGTTCGAGGGTGCGCAGCAGCCGGGTCTCGGCGAGGGAGACCAGGATGAACGGGCGTCCGTCGCCGTCCACCAGCAGGGAGGCGCGGACGTCGGAGCGGACCACGTGGCCGTCGCGGTGGCGCAGCGGCAGCACCCCGGCCCAGCGTCCGGTGCGCAGCAGCTCGGCCAGCACCTGCTCGGCCGGGCCGGGGCCGGGGACCCGGCGGGAACGGCGTCCTCCGGCGCCGACGTTCCACGGGCTGATGACGGTGTCCATCCGGCGCCCCACGATGTGCTCGCCGGCCCAGCCGAGCATCTCCTCGGCGAACGGGGACCACAGCACCACCCGGCCGCGGGTGTCCAGCATGACGACGCCGACCCGCAGGGTGTCCAGCAGCCCGCCGGTCGGCGTCCGGTTGTCCGGCACCCACTGCGGCCCGTCCTCGGAGGCCGGGGAGCCCTCGGGTGCGGTGCTCATCCGGCGCACCTCCCGAGGACTCGGTCGAACCGGGGCGGACTGCCCCTACCCCCATGATCGGTGCGCCATCCGCCCGCGCTCGCGCCGCGCTGCTCCGTCCGGGCGCCCCGGGTCAGCCGGACAGCTCCCGCACCACGTGGTCGACGGCGGGACGGTCCTGGTCGAGCCAGTCCAGCGCGCCGGCCTCCTGGGGGGTGACCCAGCACAGCCGGTCGTGGTCCTCCAGGGCGGTCGGCTCGCCGGAGAGCAGCCGGGCGGTCCACACCCGCAGCACCAGTCCGGAACCCACCGGCCACTCCCCCGGCACCCGCGCCAGCGGCTCCGCCTCGACCCCCAGCTCCTCCCGCAACTCCCGCACGAGCGCCTGCCGCGGCGTCTCCCCCGCCTCCACCTTCCCCCCGGGCAACTCCCACCGCCCCGCCAACTCCGCCGGCGCACTCCGCCGTGCCGCCAGCAACCTCCCGCCCCGCACCACGGCCGCCCCCACCACCACACGCGTCATCGTCATGCCGGCCACCCTAGGCGCCGCCCCGGGCCCGGACGCACCGGGGAACGGGACCCGCCCGCGGGCGGGTGGGGAGGCGGGGGCGCCGCGGGGCGTGGCTGGGCACGGGTGCGCGCGTCGCGGGGCGGGCGGAACGCCGACGGGCGAGGCCCGGATGCCGACACCGGCGCACCGGGGAACGGGCCCGCCACGCGGCGGATCAGCAGGTGGGGGCGCCGCACGCCACGGGGCGGGCGGAAAACCGACGGGCGAGCCCGGCCCGCGCCACGGGCGCACCGGGAACGGCACCCGGCGACCGGGCCCAGCCACATCCCCCGACGACCGACCACATGGCGGACGCGCACCACACGCCGCGGAACCAGGCAAAACCCCCGAGCGCACGGCCCGAGCGCGCCGGGGAACCGGGACCGCCTCGGGTCAGGTCGCTTGGCGGGGGTCTATCGGCTCGATCAGGTAGTGGTCGCCGCCGCCTCGGGGGGCGAAGCGGGCGGTGATGCGTTCGGCCTCCTCACGGGTGGCGTAGCGGCCGACGCGGTAGCGGTTGCCGTGGTCGTCCTGGCGTATGACGGCCCAGCGCAGTTCCTCCATCAGGCGTCACCGTCCAGTTCGCGCAGGTGGGCGAGGTTGGCGGCGGTCCGGGCGTCGGGGTCGGGCACGGCGGCGAACCAGACGTCGAGGATCTCCTTGAGCAGCGGCTCGGAGGTCAGCCGCAGGCTCTGCGCCAGGACGTTGGCGTCGTTCCACCGGCGGGCGCCCTCGGCGGTGCGGGCGTCGGCGCACAGGGCGGCGCGGACGCCTGGCACCTTGTTCCCGGTGCCCGTCCAGCGGCAGACGACGGCGGAATCGGCGCGGCCCTCGGCGACCTCACGGGCGGCGGACTCGGCGGACCAGGCCCAGTCCGGCCGGCCGGCGCCCTCGGGGCCCGCGCCACGCAGCGCCCCGTGGCCGTCGCCGTCGTGGCCGCGCTTGCGCAGCTCGTAGACGAGCACCCGGGCGACCGGTTCATCCATGTCCGAGGAAACGGCGATCCGCATATGCCGGAGCCTACGCCGCTCCCCGTACGGGGGAACCGGCCGCACACGAATCGTGATGATCCGCTCGCCCGGAGCGAACGGTTCACGCCGCGAACGTCCACCGGGCGCACACCGGGCGCACTCCGCACGCGGAAAAGCCGGTGGCCCGGGTCCGTACAGGACCCGGGCCACCGGTGGTGGACTCGTACCGGCCGTCAGGCGGAGGTGGCGACGGCGGTGTCGCCGTCGGCGGCAGCCGCCGCGGCCTCGGCCTCGGCGCGGGCCTGCGTCAGCGACGGGTTCACCCAGGCGCTGCGGACGCCCCAGAAGTAGAAGACCAGGCCGATCACCACGACCACCAGCAGGTCCCAGCCCTCCGGCAGCCAGCCGCGACCGCCGTACTGGGTGCTGCCGACGAAGGAGGTGAAGGCCATCACGAACAGGTAGGCCACCATCCACACGCCGGCCTTCAGGTGCGGCTTGAGCTCGGCCCACGGCTTGCGCAGCTCGTACCAGGCCCACACCGGCAGACCGATCGCCATGATCAGGATGACCTTGCCGGTCAGCGGCCACTTGGCCCAGTAGAGCACCAGCGAACCGAAGACCATGGCCAGCGGCGCGATCACCGGCATCGCTTTGAGCATCACCGGACGCGGCAGGTCCGGGGCGACCCGGCGCAGCGACATCACGGCCACCGGGCCGGTGATGTAGGAGATCACCGTGGCCACCGAGACGATCTCGGCCAGCGAGCCCCAGCCGCGGAAGACGGCCAGGAAGATGAAGGCGACCACCAGGTTGAGCAGCAGCGCCGGGCGCGGCACGCCGGTCTTGGGGTCGACCTTGCCGAAGATGCCCGGCAGGTGGCCGTTCTCCTGGACGCCGTGGATCATGCGGGAGGTGGTGGCCGCGTAGATCATGCCGGTGCCGGAGGGCGAGATGAAGGCGTCCGCGTAGAGCAGGATGGCCAGCCAGTTGACACCCCAGGCGATGGCCAGGTCGGCCAGCGGGGAGTTGAAGGTCAGCCCGGACCAGCCGTGCTTGGCCAGATCCTGCGAGGGCACCGCCATCAGGAAGGCGATCTGCAGCGCCACGTAGATCACCAGCGCGATGAGGATCGAGCTGATGACCGCCTTGGGCAGCGAACGGCGCGGGTTGCGCGCCTCGGCCGCCATGTTCAGCGGCGACTGGAAGCCGTTGTACGCCCACACGATGCCGGAGACCGCGACCGCGTTGAACACCGCGTTCCAGCCGTGCGGGGCGAAGCCGCCCGCGCTGTGCAGGTTGTGGGTGTCGAAGTGCGCCAGCATCAAGGTGGCGGCGGTCAGCGTGGGCACCACGATCTTGAAGACGGTGATCGCGGTGTTGGTCTTGGCGAAGAGCGTGATCGCGAACCAGTTGAGCACGAAGTAGATGATCAGCAGCACGCTGGCGAGGGCGACGCCGGAGCCGGTCAGCTCCTTGCCGTTGTAGAGGCCCTGCGCCCAGGCCCACTTCCAGGAGCTCATGTACTGCACGGAGGCGGTGGCCTCACCGGGGATCACCGAGACGATGGCGATCCAGTTGGCCCAGGCGGCCAGGTAGCCGGCGAGCGAGCCGTGCGAGTACTGGCCGTAGCGGACCATGCCGCCGGCCTTGGGGAACATCGAGCCCAGCTCGGTGTAGGTCAGGGCAATGGTCAGCGCGACGACGGCACCGATCACCCAGGCCAGCACGGCGGCGGGGCCGGCCAGATGGGACGCCTTGGCGGCACCGAAGAGCCAGCCGGAGCCGATGATCGATCCGAGGCCGACGGCCGTCAGCGAGACGGTGCCGAGTGACCGGCGGTAGTTGGAACCCGACAAAACGTTGGTTCCCCTTTCTTTCCCCGTCGCCTTGCACAAACTCCGGCATCGTAAGGGAAAACCGAGATCCAGTTCCGATAATCGGAGATCTGTGATTCTTACAACACCGGAGGCCGGGCGGCCAAATCCCCGCCGCGCGGGCCTGTCCCGGCGGCCCGGCGGCTCCCCGGGGCCCCGGCGGGCGGGCCCGCACCCCGCCGATCCGGGGTGCCGACGGGCGGCTTCCACCGCCGCGCGGCGGATCGCGGCTGGCCGCCACTTCCCGCCCGCCCCGGCGGCGCTGTCCGTCAGGCCCGGCCCACGGACCACCGGAACCGCCCGGAAGGACGTACGGGACTGCCCGAGCAGCCACCGCGGGAACGGGCCGGGGCGCGCGGGAGCGGACGGTACGGGGCCGGGCGCGCACGGACGTCGGGCGCCCTCCTACCGTCCGGGCGGGGTCACTTCACCGGGAGGTGGTAGGCGACGCGGAAGCGTTCGGCCGGGATCACCACGTCGGCGGTCTCCACCGGCCGGCCGGAGGCGTAGAAGGTGCGGGAGACGACGAGGACGGCGTGGCCGGGGACGCCGCCGAGTTCGCCGGTCTCGGTGGCGAGGCCGGGGCGGGCGGAGACCTCCTCGACCACGTTGTCGACCACGATGTCGATCGCGGCCATCCGCTCGACGACGCCCTTGCCGCCGAGCGGCCCTTCCTCGGGGAGCATGACCGGGGTGCGGCCGGTGATGGCGAGCGGCTCCCAGGAGGTGGAGAGCATGGCGGGCTCACCCTCGGTGCGGAACAGGTAGCGGGTGCGCATGACCCGGTCGCCGGGTTCGATCCGCAGCCGGGCGGCCACCGCGGCGCTGGCGCCCTCCTGGGTGGAGACCGCCTCCCAGGTGCCCTTGACGTTCTCGTCCGCCTGCTCCTGGCGGAAGGTGCTGGCCCCGTACCCGGGGCGGTAGCCGGAGCGGGAGACGCGCCGCGGGCGGGGCCGTTCCTTGACGTAGGTGCCGGAGCCGGAGCGCCCCTCCACGAACCCCTCGGCCATCAGGACCTTGCGGGCCTCCAGCGCCACGGTGTCCGAGACGCCGTAGTCGCGGCGGATACGTGCTTGTGAGGGCAGCCGGGTGTGCGGGGCGAGCACGCCGTCGAGGATCTTGCTCCGGAGGTCGTCGGCGACCCGGAGGTACGCGGGCTGCTCACCAAAAGGCACGTGACCCTCCACTGGGCGTTGACCGGCTGCAACAGCTTGGCAACTCATCGTGTCCGGCCGCAAGCCTGGGCCATGGGATCACTCAACGCATCCAGCGCCTCAGCAGCGTTCCACCGCCCCACCAGCCCCACGACGCGGGGGCCCCGGACCGGCCTCGCTGACCGGCGGCGGAAAAAATCCGGGCGCTCGGCCGGTGTCCGCAGCGCGATCCGCAGCGCCGGGCCGGGACTCCCGGTGGCCTGCCGCTCCTGGCAGTCGACGCCGGACCGGACCTCAGTATCGGTTGCGGATCACCGTGAAGACGACGGATTCCGTTGTGAGATGGGGGTTGACGTGTTCTTAACGGCGGCTGTCTCATGTCCTCCCGGGAGCGGAAGAGCACATTCCCAGGCCAGCCTTACGGAGGCGATAGCGCTCCCCCACGCACCCTTTCCGATGCCCGATTGGGACGCCCATGACCGAGATGCTGCGCCCGGCCGACGACGCGGGCACCGACGCCGTCGCGCCCTTCATCACCACGCCGGGCGACCAGCCCCGGAAGCTGACCCGCTCCATCGGCGTGGTCGGCGGCACCCTGCTCACCCTGTCCTGCCTGACCCCGGCGTCCTCCCTCTTCGTCATCGTCCCCGGCTCGTTCGCCTCGCTGGGCACCGGCACCGCGCTCACCCTGGTGATCGCCGTGGTCATCTGCGTGGCGGTGGCGTTCTGCTACTCGGAGCTGGGCACCCTGATCCCGAGCGCGGGCGGCGAGTACGCCATGGTCGCCACGCTCACGGGCCGGTTCTCCGGGTGGCTGGTCTTCGTCCAGGCGCTGATCGTCGTCATGATCGTGCCGCCCATCATCGCGCTGGGCACCGCCGACTACCTGGCCCCCGTCGTCCATGTGGACCCCAAGGTGATGGGCGCCTCGGTGATGCTGCTGGCCACCGTGATGGGCCTGCTCGACCTGCGCGCCAACGCGTGGATCACCGGCGTCTTCCTCGTCCTGGAGGTGGTGGCCTCCGCGGTCGTCGCCGGGCTCGGCTTCGGCCACGCCCACCGCTCCGCCTCGGTGCTGATCCACCCGGTGATGGCCGGCCCGCACGGCGCCTCCACCGCGGTCACCGGCGGCGTGATCGTCACCGGACTCGCCGCCGCGCTCTTCATCCTGCAGGGCTTCTCCACCGCGGTGTACCTGTCGGAGGAGATGGAGAACCCGCGGCGCACCGTCTCCCGTACGGTGCTGTGGACGCTGGGCATCGGCGCCGCGGTCGTCCTCGTCCCGGTGGTCGCCATCACCCTGGGCGCCCCGGACCTCGACACCCTGGCGGCCGGGGACATCGCCGGCATGGTGCAGAAGTGGAGCAACTCCGGCGTCGGCACCTTCATCAGCCTGTGCATCGCGCTGGCCATCATCAACGCCGCCATCGTGATGGTGATCCAGAACTCCCGCGTGCTCTACGCCTCCGCCCGGGACGCCGCCTGGCCCACCCCGGTCAACCGCGCCTTCGGCAACCTCAGCAAGCGCTTCGGCTCCCCGTGGATCGCCACCCTCGCGGTGGGCGTCCCCGGCGCCGTGCTCTGCTTCGTCCCGGTGGACACCCTCAACGGCGTCACCGGCGTCGCCGTCGCCGCGCTCTACGCCTTCGTCGCCCTGGCCGCCCTCGCCGCCCGCCGCGGCCCCCACAAGCAACGCGCCGGCGTCTGGCGCATGCCGCTGTGGCCCGTCCTCCCCGCCCTCCTCCTCGTCGCCCTCATCTGGGTCCTCACCCAGCAGACCACCCGCGACCTCCTCATCACCGCCGCCATCACCGCCGTCGCCGCCCTCTACTGGCTCGCCTACCTGCGCCCCCGGGCCAGGACGCATTGGGTGATCACGGTGCCGGAGGACGAGTTGGCGGAGTAGCCGGCACGCGGTTACGCGCCGGTCACGCCGACCTTCAGCACCTGGCGGTCGCCGCTCCACAACGCCCTTACCGCCAGGCCCCGTTGCGGGTGCCGGGCGAGGAGGCCGGAGGGGGCGGCCGGGTCGGGGCCGAGAGTGCGGACCTGGAAGGCGAGATCGCGAAGCGCGCCGGCGACGCGCGGCACGGCCGAGCCGGGTTCGGGCAGGCACACCCGGTCCACCTGCCAGGCGTGGTGCACGAGGGTGCCGGGCCGGTCGGGATCGGGCCGTTCCTGGAGGACGTCCTCCCCCCGGGAGACGGCGGTGGCCCGCAGGGCGTCGTAGACGCGGCTGGAGCAGTCCAGCACGTCATGCCTGCGGGCGGCGGCCGACCGGGCGGAAGCACCAGGGGACGGCTCCGGCCAGAAGCACGGCGAGGTCACGGTGATCGACGCCAGACCGTCCCGCCCGGTCTTGTGCAACGGACCGGCCTCGGCGCTCATCCAGAAGTCGTCGGGAACCGTTCGCATGTTGACAGCGGGGAACGGTTCGTCCCATTCCCGCTCATTCTGCACCTTGTATCCGTGCGCGACCCACGCGTCCCGCGCCTGTTTGACCAGGTCGGCAGCGACGGATCCGGGAACGTCCTTGAGCCAGTAGGAACGCTCGACCTGCACCCGGTCCTCGGAACCGCCGTCCATGGGGTCCAGGCATTTTCCGGTCATGGACATCTGCGGTTCCAGGCGCGGCTTCGGACGCATACCCTCGACGGCCTGAAGCACGATTTCCTCAGCACGTGCCGCCGCCTGTTTCTCGTTCATCTTCAGATTCTTCTCGTTCTTCCCGGAGATGACGCCGCACGAACCCACGAGCAATATCAAGCAGACGACCGCGGCTGCCTTCGCGAAACGAGCCATCAGTTGGGCTTCCCCTTGGTGACGATGCGTGCGAGACTCTGCAGGGAATCACCCTCCCAGTATTGGGAATGCGCGGGCATGAACCCATCGCTTCCCGGGGCTTTTCCGGGCGGAACCTGGAAAATCCGTCCGCCGAAAGCGCTGGACGTCGGGTCGTTGCCGTAGAGAATGCTGTGGTCGTCGAACCAGCGAGCGTACGCGTTCGGGTTGAGCGGAGCCAACGGTCCGGGGTCCGGAGGCGCGAGGTTGATCAGGTCGTTCCGAGCGGTGGCCGACCAGACCTTCTCCGGCGGCAGGCCCAGGTCACGGGCGTGATCGACACCCACCCCCGGACTCGCCACGAAGATCACCTGATCCACCGGCGGCGTCGACTCCACCGTCATCGCCTTCCCCGCCACCAGCGTGCCGTAACTGTGCCCCAGCAAGGTGGAGGTGAACGGCGCGTCCTCGTGAGCGACGCGCACGCCACCCAGGAAACGGTCGAGGGAGGGAGCCGCCGAATCGGCGAATTTCGCCTCCATGGCATCACTGAAAACGCCCTGCGGAGCGTCGTACCCCTGCCACACGATCGACGCCGTTCTCCTCTGGGGGTCCGCCCGCTGAGCCGCGTTCTGGAGATCAGCGGCGCGCTTCAGGTGACCATCGATGTCGCTCAGCTTGCTCCCCGTGCCCGGAACGTAGGTCACCACGTTGTCCGCCGCGTCCGGATTTCCGAAGGAGACCGCGGAGTGCCCGTTGCCTTTCAGGTCGAAAAGCAGCAGATACGCGTCGGCGCTCTCGCCGCGGTCGCCCGCATCCAACCGGTCCTGCAACGCCTGCATGCCCTTGAGCCGGCCCTCCAGTGGTTCGCGGGCCTTCCGGCGTTCCTCCCAGTGGCGCCAGGCGGCCGTCGTGGCGGGGATACGCGGGTCGCCGAAGGGCGGTTCCGGGCCCAACGGGCCGAGTTCGGCGAGCTGTTGCTCGACGAGTCCGCGCTGTTCCGCCAGCACCACCCGGTTCGCCCGGTCCCGTACCGCCGCCGGGAGGCCGTCCAGGGCGCCGATGCGGTCGGGGTACAGGGCGAGGTATTCCTGCTGTCGTTCGGGGCCGAGGTCGTTCCACCACTGGGCGTTGGCCTTCGGGTCGTTGGTGGAGGGGATGGCGTCGAGGTGGAGGGCGCGGGCGGTGAGGGCGCGGGTGGCGGTGGCGTCGGCGGCGACATCGGCCCAGGTGGCGTCGGTGACGGCGTAGTCGGGCTGGGCGGTGACCTTGGTCAGCAGGCGGGCGTAGCGTTCGTCGGTCTCGGTGGCGGCGCGGACGGCGCCGGCGATGCGGTCGGCGATCTCCTGGGCCTTGGCGCGGTTGGGGTTGAGCTGGTCCTGCGGGGTGTGGCCGGGAAGGTAGGGCGCCTGGAGGTCGCCGCCGCGCGCAGTGCCGGCGCCGCTGGAACCGGGGGCCGGTGTGGTGGCCGCGGGATAGCTGACGCTGCCGTCGTCGCCGACGGTGAAGCCGGCCTCGTGTGCCTCGTCCAGCGCGGCGTTCAACGCCCGCTGGTACGGCGCCAGTTCGTCGGCCAGCGCGGCGAGGATCGACCGCAGGTAGCCGCTCTCCTGGTACACGTACTGGTAGTTGCGGCCAAGCCGGTCGAGCCGGGCGGCCATGGCGTCGGCGGCCTCTCCCTTCTGCTCCGCCCTGACCGGTGCGGCGATGCCGTGGTCCGTCCGCGTACGGGCGGCGTCCATCGCGCCCATCAGCGCGCCCCAGCCGTCGGCGGCGGTGGTCAGCTCGGCGAGCCGGAGCCGCTGGAGCTGCTGCCTCGTCACCACGCGCGGCTCACCGCCCCGCCACGCCGGCGCCGAACGAGGAGGCGGTGGCGGCGTCGTTGTGCGTGTGGGCGTCGGCGGTGGCGCTGATGCGGCCGGCGATGTCGTGGCAGTCGTCACGGATCCTGCCGAGGCGGTCGTGCCAGGACCGGTGCGCCTCGCCGAGGGCGGCGACGAACGCGAACCCCTCGGCCGCCGCGGCCACCCCTCGATGCGCCTCCGCCAGCCTCTCCCGCGCGTGCGCCGTCCCCTGCCCCAACTCCTCCGCCACCCGCGACGCGGCCCGCAACCCCGCGTCCACCACCCTCAGATCCGCCGCCCCCGCCCCCGCCAGCGCCGCCCACCGATCCGTCCCCCCACCCATGACCCCGTGCCCCCTTTGTCGCTTGTCCGTGTCAGGCGGCTCAGCAGCTTAGCGGGTATGGTGGCGGTGGGTATCCGTACGAGTACTCAGCTTGACTCTGTCGGGGATCTTGGTTGCCGTCCTCTCAGCTGACGGCTCGCCAGGAACGTAGGCGCGGGATGCCTTGCTGGTCGAGGTGGTCCTGGAAGGCTGTCGGCGGTCGTGGGGGCGCGCTTTCGCCGGGGGCCTGCTTGCTGAGGCGTTCGACGTTGACGGCGATGGCGGTGAGTACGTGCTGTAGGTGTGCCTTGGCCTGCCCGCGGTAGCGGCAGTGGCGCATGCCATGGCCGTGGGCGAACTCGCAGATGGTGCCCTCGATTCCGGAGCGGACCGCATATCGCTTGTGCCAGGCCGGATCCTGCTGGTCGGCGCGGTTGCGCAACTGCAGTTCGAGCAGCTCGCGCGGAGGGAAGCCCACGGAGCGGTGGGCGTCGCGGGAACTGGTGCACTTGGCCCGGACCGGGCAGGGCTGGCACTGGCTCTTGGTGAAGCGGGCGATGATCAGTGGAGCGGCGGTCGGTGAGGAGGTCGGGTAGGGGCCGTGCCAGCCGGCGCTGACCTGGCCCTGCGGGCAGGTGACCTCCTTGCGGTCGAAGTCGATCCGGAAGTCGTCGCGGGCGAAGCCCTCGCCGCGGCGGTGCTGGCGGGTGGGGTTGCCCGGCAGTGGCCCGACGACGGTGACACGGTGTCCACGCTGGGCCTGTTCCAGGTGGGGCAGGGAGGTGTAGCCGCCGTCGACCAGATGCTCGTCGGGCAGCAGGCTCCGCCGCTCCAGCCGGCTGTGGATGCCGGGCAGGACCTCGGTGTCGGCGCTGGTCGCCGGCATAGTGGCCACGTCAGTGATCACATTGGGTCCGTCGTCGGAGCAGGTCTCGGTCACATGGGCGAGGAACCCCGTCCAGCGGGTGACCTGCCCGCGGCGTGCGTAGCGGGCCGTCGGGTCGTAGGGCGAGACGATCCGCTGGGCCGAGGGCGGCAGGCCGCTGGCGTCGTCATCGTCGCGCCAGCGCAGGCGCCCGACGGGGTCCCAGTAGTAGTTCTGCACCAGGATCTGCCGCAGGACCTGGACTTGGGGCCTGCCGAGCAGGGAGGGGTGGTTGCGGCCGAGGTGTTCGAGCAGGCGGCGGGCGTCGTCGCCGGTGGTGTTGATCCGGGTCTTGGGCCGGGTGGGGTTCTTGCCCAGGCGCACCGGTCGGCCGTAGCGGCGGCCCCAGTCCTCGCCGACCAGGCCGTCCAGCGCGTGGTCGGCGGTGCGGGCGAGTTCTTCCAGGGCCGCGCGCACGGCCTCGGTGACCAGTTCGAGGCGGGTCAGGTCGCGGACGGTGGCCAGGACGTGGGTGGAGTCCGTGCGCTGGGTGGTGCGCTCTCGGACCAGGCCAGCCCCTTTCAGTCGTGCCAGGGCGAGGTCGAGGAGGCGGTCCGCCCGGCCGTCCTGGAGCAGGCGGTCGCGGAAGTCGGTCAGCACGCTGTGGTGGAAGCCGGGGTCGTCCAGTTCGAGGCCAAGGGCGTATTTGAAGTCGATGCGGCAGCGCACGGCCTCGGCGGCATCGCGGTCGGACAGGCCCAGCACGAACTGCAGCACGCTCACCGTGGCCAACTGGGCCGGCGACAGCCCGGGCCTGCCGTCGCGCGGGTACCAGTCGGCGAAGTCCTCGTCCCGCCACAGGCCGTCGAGACGGTCACGCACCCACATCGCCGTCGTACCAACGGGGTTGCTGGCCCGCGCCATCCTCGCTGTCAAATCCGGGACCTCGGCACCCGGACGGGGACGGACCGACATCTCGCACTCCTCGGACATCTCGCGATCATCATGCACCCGCGAGACTGGCGCACCACCATGATCACCCGCAGCCGAACACCAAGATCCCCGACAGAGTCAAGCTCAGAGGGTGACGTGGCCATCCCGCGCCCCCGCCACTCACAACGGCCAGGCGGTGAGCAAATCGCCGGGGCCGTATGCGGCATCAAGGCCCGGAGCGTCCACGCCGCTCCGCGACACCGCCACGACCGGAACGGGTCCGTCGGCGAGAGCGGCCCGGTGGCGATGGAGAGCGGCCAGGTCGTGCCGGTCGAAGGGGGACTGCTCCAGCCACTTGATGGAGCCGACGAAGAGCAGTTCCTTGGCGACGGGGGCGCGGTCCGCCCCGACGATGTCGATCTCGACGTCGTTGGTGCGGGTCCAGTAGCCGCCCACCGCAGGGGCTGCGGGGAGCCGGTCGTCGGGCAGTATCCGGGCAAGCGCCTCGCGGATGAGCGGCTCGATCGCCCGGCCGCGCCAGCTGGTCCAGTTCTCCCTGATACGCGCCAGGGTCAGATCGCCCCGCCCTCGCTCGATCTCCTCCATGGACGGTCCGAGCAGGTGCAGCCAGAAACGCAGGTAGGGATCCGACACCCGGTAGCGGCGGTCCTTGGACGGACGCAGCGACACGGGCAGCTCCGCGGCGACGATCCGCTTGTCGATGAGCAACTCCAGCGCTCGCTGCAGTGGCGTGGCCCCGATTCCGCCGGCCGCACGGGCGATGTTGGTGAAGGTCCGCTCGCCACTGCCGATGGCCGCCAGCACCCTACGCGCCTGGGCCTGCGGCGGGAATTCGGCGGCCAGCGAGCGCTCGGCCGACACGAGCAGGGCCGAGACCGGATCACTCAACGCCTCACCGAGGAAGTCCCACAACCCCGCGCCGCGCGGCCACTCGGCGCAGATCAGCGGCAACCCGCCAGTCACCAGCGCGGCATCGAAGGCTTCCGCCGGATCGAGCCCGAGCATCCTGCCCACCTCGGCGGGGTTGAGTGGTCCCAGCACCATCTCCCGGCCGCGCTGATGGAAGGGTCTCCCGTAACTGTTCAGCGCCTCCATCATCGACAGATCGGAGCCGATGAGGACCAGCAGCACCGGCTTGGTCTCCAGCACCCGGTCCCAGGCCCGCTGCAGCATCCCCTCAAAGGCGCCGGCGTCATCCATCAGGTACGGCACCTCATCGATGACCAGCACGCTCGCCCGGTCGGCAGGCAGCGCCGCGGCCAGCACATCGAACGCGGCATCCCAACTCTCCGGCCGCGCGGCGGCCACCAGCCCCGCCAACGGCAGCGTGGACGCCTGAGCGTCCCGCGCCAGCCGCGCCAGATCATCCCTGGGGGACGCACCGGTCGCCGCATAGAACAGGAACGGGGCCCCGGAGCGCTCCGCGAACCGCTCGACCAGTCGCGACTTGCCCACCCGCCGCCGCCCGCGCAACATCACGCACCGACCGGGCCGCTCCCCGCCAACCCCTGCCGCGACCTTCCGCAGCTCTCGCTCCAGCGTCGCCAGCTCCTGCCGACGGCCTACGAAGTCCACCATGCCTACCAACCTCTGCCGATGTTACTAACGTCAATGTTAGCAACATTGCTGTCAGTGAGGCGTCTTTACCGGGTGACGCTCGCGCTGCGCCAGCCCAACAGCACGGGGCCGGCCCACCCCGCGCCTCGGAGCGCGACAACAACCGTTGTGTACACCTGAGACACCCGGTACTCTTGAGCGCATGACACAACCGCTGCCCATGGAGTCCATCCGCGATGTCCGGGCACACCTCGCCGAGGTCGTGGAGCGGGCTGACCGCGACGACGTGCCCACGGTGATCACGCGCCGAGGCAAGCAGGTGGCTGCCGTGGTGTCCATCGAAGTGCTCCGGAAGTACCAGGAGTGGGAAGAGCGCGAGATCAACCGAATCATCGATGAGCGCATGGCCAACCCGACACCCGGCGTCCCGATCGAGGACATCATGAGGGAGACGCTGGCGCGCAGTGAGTGAGTACCGCACCGTCTTCCGACCCGAGGCTCAGGCCGAACTCCGCAAGGTCCCGCGCGACATGGCTCTCCGCATTCTGGCCAAGCTGACCGAGCTGGAGAGCGACCCGCTGGGATTCAACACCACTGCTCTCGTCTCCCAGCCCGACCGGCGCCGCCTACGGGTCGGCGACTACCGCGTGATCTACACGATCGACAATGGTGAGCTGGTGGTGTGGGTCGTGCATGTCGGGCATCGCTCAACCGTCTACGGCGCCTGAGCAGTCTGGACATCGGGAAGGGGCCGGACTCCTGCGAGTCCGGCCCCTTCTGATCTGCCTGTTTGCCACCTCAGCAACGTGGCGTTGTTTCACCCGCTCACACGTTGAACCGGAACGTCTGCAGCCTGACCCTGACCTGCGGCGGAGCCCTACCCAGGGCTCTGACCAGCACCTTCTCCGTTGATTGCGTTGGTCTCCGACGGGTGATTACGACCGTCCCGCGGACTCCCTGCGGACTGGCTCATCGAACAGAGACGAGACAAGATCCCGCTCACGACAGGAAGTCCGCCAGCCGCCCAGCTCATGACTAGCGCGGCAACGGCGGAGACAAATGCTCGACATCGATCTCCTCGCTACGGAGGATGCGCTCGTAGCTGACTTCCTGGACGGTGGCGACCTCCGCACCGATCTCGCCATCGACAACCGCGTCATGAGCCTCCGGTGGGGCAGAAGCCTTCGGCCGGCATACGGCAGCCAGAGACTCCGCGAACGCCTCCCAAAGCCACTGCCGCTCGTAGCGATCAACGGAGTCGGACATGCCCAGAATCCGCTCTGCCACCTGCGCTGGCTTCCGCATGATCTTGCCACCCTCGTCGTACAACCACTGCGACAACGCTAGCGGCACGGACGGGATCTCCCCTTCATCGAGCGCCGGGAGCAAGCCAGCCTTGACTAGGACTAGAAGCTTGAGTTGGTACGGCGCCCCGCTCTCCCAACCCGGGTCGCATTCCAGTCTCAGAGACTCGACCATTTCATCGAGCACGCGGCCGAGAGGGCTGCTGACGTTTCCCGCCTTACTGACGACCTGGTCCTTCAGCGGGTTGAGCCAATACGCCACCTCGTCGGGGAACCCGAAACGAGCGAACCGACGGCCGACACGCATCCCAAACCTGCGCAGATCCTGCGTGGTCTCGACGCCGCGCTCAGGAACCAGCAGCGCTACATGCTCCTTAGACACGGTGGCTACATGGTCAAGGTCAGCGAAGGCGTCGACGCCTACGGCCGGCACAGCGACATACCGCGGCATCGCGCCCTTAGCAGCAGGCTTTACCTGCTGCGGTTGCAGCCTGACCACGGGCGCCACCTGCAGGTATGCCTTCGTAGGCTGCACGATGTCGCACGTCTGGCTGATGAGAACAACACCTTGGGGGGTGGGGTGCCAATGCACCTCACCCTCAGGGCCGAGCAGTGGTATGCGCTCGGTCTTCAATACATCAGCCTGCTGGAAGCCATCAAGATTCACTCGCGCCGACTCCGCTGATGTCGCCATCTGAGACAAGAACTGTCCTGCAGGCCCTGAGGAATCCATCGACGGCTCCGTCATCGTGCGTCCGCCCCTGTCACTCGTCGCTGATCCCCAACAGCCCCGCCGGCGTGTACCCAGAACCTGAAAGCGGGGGCCCCGGACGACGATGCTCCGCCAAGAATCGCTCAATTGGACTCACACCGTCACCCTCAGGCGCGAATAGCCACATCCTACGAGCATCGGGGGACTCGACTGGGGCTGCGCGAACGAGGCGCAGGAGCTCGCCCAACAGCTGCACGTTCCTGGCGTTCATCCGCTTGCCCGCCGCCCACATGTGCACAGCCCGCCGGCTCACTCCGAACAGCTTCCCAAGCTGTTCCCAGGTCAAGCCTGTTTGATCATGGAGGTAAGTCACGGATTCGGCGACGGTTTTGACCGGCGAATAGGGTGTGCCCAGCCCTTCCCGTGACGGCGCCCGTTCACCAGCAGCACCTCGGATGAGGCGCACCTGAGGAGTCGCCGTCCGCGCTTCCAAGGGTGTCGTCGCCGAGGCAGGAACTGCCAGACTTCCAAGAGTCATGCTGGCACTCAGACAAGCCACTGCCATCGGACCCGTTATCCACACACGAGTGATTCGCGGGGCGCCCCCTTGGGCCTCCTCGTGGGCAGGCTCGACCTGAGCCGAGGTGGCCACGTAGGGGCCTGGAGGGGACATGAGCGCAGCACTTGTCACGGTCGGCCACCGAAATGGGTCAGGAACTCCTCCGTAACTGCCCACCGGAAGAATGTGTGGGCCCGCTCGGCACACGCAACCGCAGCACGCGAAATTTGCTCAGCCTCGGCCGGAAGGGCGCTCCGCGGGTCAGGGAACTCCCCGTACGAGTCAAGATCCAGTAGCCAGCTGGGCTCGGCGACCGCCGGGAGTGTGGGGTCGATCGTGCCGTTCTCTGGGAGACGGCCAAATTGAACCAGCAGCTTGCCATCGTTCAGCGCGAGGAGGGCTTGCGACAGGGCAAAGGTGAGCTGAGCCCCGCCCCCCAGCGGCGCTCCCACGAGACCCACGAGCTCTGGATGGACGAGAGACGACAGACTACTCAGCGTGGTCTCACCAACCAGACGATTGGTGTACCGCACAGCGATTCGACTGAACGATGGCAGGCGCGTAACAGACTCGAGCAGACTGCCCAGCCGTGTGAGTTCTCGACAGAATTCGGTGCGACCCTGGTAGGCGGTGGTCTCCAAGGTGAGGGCACCATTAGTCAGCGCCACAACACTGCTTTGATCAGCAGAGCGCAGTCGCCAGATACTTCCCGCCTCCGCTTGCTTCATCGGCTGCCCGGGCGTGAAGAGCATCGTCTGCTCGAACCCCTGCTCGACGAAGGGGTAGTCCCCGGACAATTCCTTCATGAAGGCTTGGGCGGCATCGTTGCCTGAGGCGAGCACCGACAACGTGCCAAAGCGTAGCTGTCCGATGACTCTGACGAGAGGCGCATCAGGCAACGGCACGTCGTCCACTACCACGCGCTCGAAGAGGGGGCCCCGCTCAACCATGTCCACACTTCACACTCTACTTCTCACGCGCCTGGCTGTCAGGACGGCGGAAGCCCCCGAGCAAGGTTCGCTCAGGACCCGAATGCCCCTCGCTGTCGTGCACAGCGCATGAATACCCCGGCCCTGCGCACAACGCTCACCAGCCAGCCAGGGAGACTGTGGCCCCTCGTTCCAGGTAGTGCTTCAGAGCACTCGCGGTGGTGTCCACGAAGGCTTCGGGGATGGCGTTGGCATCAACCCAGCAGACCCGGGAGTGCTTGCGGGGTTCGCGGTTCTCGGGTTCACCGGTCCATTCATGGGCGGCGAAGACGACCGTCAGGAAGCCGTTGGGGGCCTCGACGCCCCAGGCGCCGTGGATGATGTGGGCGACCCTGAGGGACTCGGGCTTCACCGTGAGGCCGGTTTCCTCGTACAGCTCGCGGACTGCCGTCTCCGTGATGGGCTCGCCCGGCTCGCTCTTGCCGACAGGCAGGTCCCACATGCCCTGGGCGAACTTCGCGTTCTCGCTGCGTTGGAGGAGGACGACGCGGTTGGTGGCCTTGTCGTGGACGATGACGGCCGCGACCAGCAGGGTCATCGATTCGAGCGCCGGCTTGAGGGCCTTCGGCTGGTCGTCGGTCTTCGGCTGAACCACGGTCTTCCCTTCGTCGGGCGGGTTGTTGGGCATGTTAGGCGAGGGCCTCGCGGGCGCGGCGGGCGAGATCGGCGGCACCGGGCACCTTGCGCCGCTGGTAGACCGCGAGCGTGGAGCGGATCGAGGTGATCGCCTTGCGGGTCCTGATGGAGGTCATGCCCTCCATCAGGACCAGGGCCTGAGTCCAGGCGGCGACGGCTTCGTCGGCGCGGGCCTGGGCCGCGAGGCTGTCGCCGAGGTAGGCGTGAGTGAGGGCGTGGACGCGCTTGTACTTCTCCGGGTCCCAGCGGGTGAGGGCGTCGCGGTGCTGCTGTTCGGTGCCGATGTGGTCGGCGAGGTCGGTCAGGGTGCGGGCGGTGTGGCTGGCCACGGTGCCCGCGGCGGGACCGCTGACGCGGGAGTAGCTGGGCTGGGGGCCGTCGTCGCGGAGGAGGGCGTCCTCGGCGGCGAGCAGCGCGCGTGCGGCCGACGGGTTCTCGTCGGTGGCGGCGTAGGCGCGGGCGTGGGTGATGTGGAGGAGCGCCTCGGTCTGGCCGTCGACGTGGCCGAGACCAGTGCGGAGGGCGCCTTCGACGAGGTCGACGCAGTGGTGGGGCTGTTTGAGGCTCAGGGCCTGGTGGGCGAGGGCGCGCATCATCCAGGCTGCGTGGCCGTGGGGGTCGGCTTCGCAGGCGAGCTTGTAGCCGACCTGGTAGTAGCGCTGGGCGGCGCCTTCCTGGCCGAGGTCGTGGTGCTTCCACCCTGCGAGGTAGGCGAGTTCAGCGACGGCGCCGAAGGCGGTCCGGCGTAAGGCTTCGCTGGGGAAGCGTCCGCGCAGCATGGGAGCGGCGGTGTCGGCGAGGTACGCGGTGACGGTGGTCAGGCCGTGCCCGCCGCCGAGGCGCTCGTCGGCGGCGCTGAAGGCCGCGGTGATCTGGCGTACGACGTCCACGTCCTCCGCCCCGACCAGGGACGTACCAGTGCGGGCGCGGAGCATGCGGGCGGTGGCTTCGTGGTCGTATCCGAGCGGCATGGCGACGCCGGCGGTGGTGAAGGCCGCGATGGCGAGGAAGCGGCGGCGCTCGACATCGGCGCGGCCCAGGTCGGTGGCGGCGAGGACAGGGTCGGATTCCGCCGGCGCTTCGTCATCGCTGGCCTGGAGACCGATCTCGGTCTGGGTGACCGTGCGCCCCGCTCGGCGGGACAGCGCCTCGGCCAGGTACTGACCTACCCGGCCGGACGGGGCACGGGTGCCGTTCACCCAATGCGAGATGGCCGACTTGTTGGTCTGGAGGATCTCGCCGTTCTCGGCGGCGATGCGCCGCACATCTCTGGCGAGAGCCTCGTAGGTGCAGCCGACCGCGTCGATGGCATCGCGCAGACGGGAGTTGGGTTCTCTCTGCGCCGCCACGATCGCCTCCGTCCTGGAGCTGTAAACCGCGTATACCGCTTCAACTGCCTTCCACCGTACCCACTGAGCGTGACCACCGGTTCACTTATCAGCAGCTGCCCGGAACGGCGCGACCGTGATCCAGGCTCCCCCTTGGTCCGGGCGGCACCCCGAAGTTCCGTACGCCCACACCAGGCTCGGGCATTCCTGTGCCCGAACCCGGCCGATCAGAGACGGAGACACGGTGACCACCATCGACACCACGGCCATCACGGTCGAGCTGCCCGAGGCGTTCGACCCGCGCTGGAGCCGCCTGCCCGGCATCCAGGTCGACGGCCGACGCATCACGATCGACCCGGCCAAGTACTTCTTCCGCTTCGAGTCGAACACCTGGCTCGTCGCCGACTGGGAGCTCGTCAAGTCCCAGCTCCTCAACGTGGACGAGACGACCGAGAGCGCGGTCGAGCAGCTCGCGCTCGACTTCATCAAGCAGCACAGCGAGTCCACGTCCGACGCCGCCCGCGTCCTGGCCACCGCGTACGAGGTGTACGCGTACCTGTTCCGCGAGGAGCACCTGGCCGGCCTCGGCCTGCCGCAGATCACCGCCGACCACCTGCGGATGCTCCGCGAGGCCGCCACGCTCATGGCGCTCAACAAGGTCGAGCTGGACGGGCACATCTCCAACGTCGGCCCGTGCTGGTTCTTCCCCGCCGCCACCTCCGTCGTCTTCGACCTCGACGACGAGACGGGCGGGATGCTCGACGAGGTCTACCACGGCGGCTGGTTCAACGAGCACCGCCGGATCGAGTCCATCAAGGCCCACGCCGCGCTCGGCGGCCGGCTCGTGCACGGCTGTCAGTCCGTGCCGGACCAGTCCGGCGGCGTGGTCGCGCCCTACGGTGCCTCGATGGCCAACTTCCGCGACGACCTCGCCGCGTTCAAGGCGAGCTGGATCGAGCAGGTCTACGCCCACCGCGTGAACCCCGCCGCGTAACCCACCTCCCGATCAGGCTCCGGGGCGGGCCGGCATCCCTCGCCCGCCCCGGACGCCACCACCCCTCCCCGGAGCCCTCCCGTGACCACAAACCCCAGCGCCGAACTCCTCGACAACCTGCTCACCATGGCCGGCCAGACCACTGCCGTACGGGAGGAGGTACGCGTGTGGTCCATGTCCGGAGTCGAGCGCGTCACCTTCCCCGACGGCACCACGGCGATCTTCAAGTACGCCAAGAAGCCCTTCGACAGCGAGGACCAGGCCCTCCGCCTGGCCCACACCCTCGGCGTACCCGTCCCCCAGGTCCACGCCTCCGCCGTCCTGGACGGCTGGCTCGGCATGCTTATGGAGGACCTCGGACCCTCCGTACGCGAGGCCGACGACCTCGACGGCGTCGCCGCGGCCGTGGTCCTGCACGGCACCCGTACGGCTCCATCCTTGCCCGTCCTCGACCAGGACCGGCTGCGCACGCTGCCGGCCAGGTCGCTGGAGCATCTCGAACGGCTGCGCAAGGGCGACCGGTGGCAGGACGCCGACGACGTCGCGGACGCGCTCGACCGAATCGCCCAGGCCGCCGAGGCCCGCTCGGCCGGAGCGCCGCTGGAACCGTTCGGCTGGGTGCACTCCGAGTTCCACCCCACCAGCCTCCACATCGGCGAGCGCGGCTGGCGGCTGCTCGACTTCGCCCGCGCCTTCACGGGTCCCGGCCTGCTCGACCTCGCCAGCTGGCACGGAACCATCGATCCCCCGCACCCCGTGCGCCTGCGCGTCTTCCTGGAGCAGTACGTCACCGCCGGCGGCACCCCCGACGCCCTCGCTCCGCGCGGCGGGCTCACCGCCGAGAACTGGGCCCTGGGCTGGCACCGCATGTGGGCCGTCGAGTGGTTCATGGAGCAGGCCATCCGCTGGATCAACGACCCGGCAACCGACCCCGCCTACATCAAGGCCGTCCGCCGCCACCTCACCGACGTCCTCCACCTCCTGGAGATCTGACGTGCTCGCCCAGGCATCCCCCTGGCACGCCCACGCCCTCCAACGCACCGCCGCCGGACTCGCCGAACCTCTGGCAGTACCCGCCCGGATGGAGTGGACGACGAGACCCGGCCAAGGTCCCGGCGCCGACGTCCTCGGCCCCGACCTGCGCGGCAAGCGACTCCTGGAACTCGGTTGCGGCCCTGGCCACAACGCCGCCCACCTCGCCACCCGCCATGGCGCCCGTGCCACCGGCGTCGACCTGGTCGGCCTCCAGGTCCGCCGCGCCCGCTCCCATTACGGACGGCTGAACAACCTCACCTTCGTCGCCGGTCACGCCCTGCACTACCTGCACGCCTCCGACGAGCAGTTCGACGCGATCTACTCCGTCTTCGGGGCCATCGGCCTCGTCGCCCCTGAGCTTCTGCTGCCAGCCATCGCGCAGCGCCTCACGCTCGGACGAGTGCTCGCCTTCTCCGTCCCCCACCCGCAGCGTGGTGGCCGAAGCCCCTCGGGCGACGACCGGCCCCGCCGCGACTTCGTCACCCTGCCCGACCGCACCCGGCTCCCCATCGCCCGATGGGAGTTCGACACCGACCGCTGGGAGAGACACCTCAGCCGGGCGGGCTTCTGGCTCACCTCTGCCCAGGAGTTCCACGACCCCCGCATGGGCCACTGGCCCACCACCCTGCTGATCCGCGCCCGCAAGCTCTGACCAGCCACCCGCCCCGGCTTCCCCCGGAGGAACCGATGCGCCCGCCCTACCTGCTCCTCGACATCGACGGCGTCCTCATACCCTTCCCCGACGAGCACGGCTCGACCCCGGCCACGCACGCCCGCCACGTCGTCGTCCCCGCCGGCCGCAGCGCCGACAACCCGGTCACCGTCTGGCTCAACCCCGACCACGGCCGCCTGCTCATGGACGTCATCCGCACCGGCCTGGTCACCCCGGTCTGGTGCACCAGCTGGCGCCGGGACGCCACCACCCTCATCGGCCCGCTCCTCGGCCTTCCAACCCTGCCGTACGTCGATCTCCCGCGTCCGCAGATCACCACCAGCCACCCCAACGGCTACCTGTGGAAGCGTGACCACGTCGACGCCTGGCTGGGCGACGCCCCCGCCGTCTGGATCGACGACGACTTCACTGGCCTCGACCACGCCTGGGCGGCGGAGCGCACCGCCAAGGGAACGGCGACTCTCCTCGTTCAGCCCGCTCCCCACCTCGGGCTGCAGCCCGAGCATCTGACTGAGGTGGCAACGTGGGTCGCGCAGTTACCCACAGCCCGCGCCGTCTGACGACTGGTGCCCTCGCTGCCACGAGCACCGAGGCCACCAAGGTGCGCTGTGGGCCCTGCTTGCGCCTGGACGCCGTTCAGCTTCTGGAACGGGATGGCAGCTTGCGGCGGCTTCGGCCTTCCACAGCAGGGAGTTGCGCCGTTGAGGTCGATCTTCTGCTGACTCACCGAGGTTCGCCGCCACCTTGTTCCGGAAGACAGTCCGCCACTTCTTAAATGCCATCACATGATCTTGTCGGCGCATGTAACTTCTTAGCCGTCACATCAACTTCTAGTTGTGCGAGTTAAGGAGTTACTAGGTATGGAGATGTCCGTTGACCCTCGCCGCCTCAGCGGCGTGAAGCGAGAGTCCACCTACCTCGCGATGCACTCCATCCAGGGTGGCCGGGACGTCTACAGCGTCCGCATCCCCCTCACTGACCTGACCACCCTGTTCCCGCTGCCGGACCCCGAGGACCCGGACGAGGACAATCGGCGCGTCAACCTGCGCCACGCCAAGGAGTTCGGGCTGTACCTCGCGAACCCCCGGTGGGTGGCTCCGGCCCTCCTGGTCCGTGACGCCGGCGGCTGCACCTTCGATCCCCTGAAGGGCTCGAATGGGGAGATCGGCTATCTGACGATCCCGTGGACCGACTCCGGCCTGTCTCTCATGCTGACCATCGACGGTCAGCATCGGCTCCTCGGCGTGGACCTTGAGATCAAACGAGTGGCACACGAGATCCAAGGCATTGACCGGGCCCTGGCCAAGGGCGGCCTCAAGTCCGACCGGGTGGAGAAGCTGAACACGCAGAAGGCCAAGTTCGTCGGAGAGCTGGAGCGGCTGCGGGCGGAGTCCATCGGTGTGGACATCTACGCGGAGAAGGACGGGGCGCTCGCCCGGCAGATGTTCGTGGACGTCGCCGACAACGCCCGCGGCATCTCGGCTGCGGTCAAGTCCCGGTTTGACTCCTCGAAGGTCGCCAATCGCACTCTCGACCACGTCATCCGTCACGCTCTCCTGAAGGGGCGCGTGGACATGGAGCAGGACCGCATGACCAAGACGAACCCGAACCTGATCGGGGCCAAGCATGTCGCCGACGTCAGCCGGGGTGTGATGTTCGGGACCGGCCGCACGAGCAAGGCCAAGGAGGCCGCACTCGAAGACAACGAGGTCGTCGCCGCCGTCCTCGACTTCCTCGACTGCATCACCGAAGCCTTCCCGGACCTCACCGCCGTCGCCGAGGGCACTCTCTCTCCGCAGGCGCTGCGTGAGAACTCGCTCCTCGGATCGGTCGGCATGCTCCGCGTCCTCGCGGCGGTGTTCCACAACCTGCGTTCGGACGGCGTCGAGACCGAGGCCATCACGGCCCACTTCCGCAGCCTCGCCCCCGCCATGGGGGCGCCGGTGGAAGAGGTGTCGATCTGGCGAAAGGATCCGAAGACCTCGGAGTCTTTCGAGGTCGGCGCGTACGCGCCGGTGATGCGCCAGCAGAACATCAGCTACATCGTGGAGGCTGTCACCAGCTGGTACAAGAAGCGCTGACAGATCACCGCAGGCTTGCGGCCGCCCGGCCAATGATCGGGCGGCCGCCACCATATCTGGGGGCACCGCGGGCTGCGGCCGCGCCGCGCACTGGGAGGGGTGCTCGCGGACGGTGGCCAAGACCGTTCAATTTTCATCGAGCCCGGGCGCGTCCGGGTCGCGCAACGACCGCAGCACACGGCGAAGCTGTAGCTGCCCAGCGGATTGAGGTTACGGTGCTTGAGCAGGACATCCGCGCGATGCCCTCGTCCCAGATCTCGGGCCCCTCGGCGTGAAGCTGGGCGACGGCGGCGTCGATGTACCGGGTCGTCCAGAGCACCACGGCGTTCAGGACCAGGCCGAGCGCGCCCAGCTGGTCTTCCATGCCGTCCCGGTCTGGTGGATGGTGCCGCGCTTGCCGTTGTCTCCGACCCGATGCCCCGCCACCACGCGCAGCAAGGGCATCTGACCGGAGATCAGCGGTGCCGACTGCGCTCTTCGGGCCTCGTAGCCACTGGGGTGGCCGGAGTGTGTGGCGTGGCGGACATGGACGACGTTCCACTGATGGTGCTTCGGCTGCGAGCCGCTTGAGCCCGCCGGTTCGGCTGAGCCGTGATGCGCCAGTTGAGGACCTCGGCGGGGCGCTCCGCGCTGTCGAGTTCCCGCTGGGTGCCCACCTCCGCCAGGAGACGTCGGGGGTTGTGGCCGGCGGTCTCGGCCTGGGCGAGGGTTGTGGTCAGGGCGGTCCAAGTGGGGTCGGCGAGGATCCGGTCGGCGTGGTCGGGGAGGGCCGCGCGCACGTCTTGCTCGAAGCGGCGGGCGGTTGCGGCTCGTGGTGCGCGGCGGGCCAAGTCGGCCAAGACGGGTGTGGCGGCCTGTCGGTAGCCCGCCTGGAGGTGGCGGAAGGCTTCCTCGGCTGCCGCCGCCTGCTGTTCGTGGCCGCGCTGTTCGTGCCACTTGGCGGCGGCGCGGGCCAGGTGCACGGTGGCGAAGAGCAGGGCGATCGCGAGTCCGCCCGGCTCGTTGGAGGCGTAGGCAAGTTCCTTGGCGGCCTTGAGCAGGGCGGTGGCGGCCTGGTGGTCGGCACGGGTGGCGGAACGGCGGGCGCGGTTGAACGCCATGGCCGCTGCCCGTAGTTCCGCCCGGTGTGGGCTGGTCGTGGTGCTGGCGATGTTGCACAGGGCGTCGCCGAAGGCGGCCAGGTGGCCCTGGGCGGCGGCATCGTCATCGGAGTCGAGGACAGTGCGTGCCGCGTGTATGGCGGTGGTGGTGTGCCGCCATGGGTCGGCGGGGTCCGCCACATACCGCGGGTGGTCGGCCACCTTCTGGTCGGGGAGGCGTTCGCGTAGGCGGTTGATGGAGAGGTCGCGGGCGAGTTTGGAGCCGCCGTACCAGACGGGTTCGCCGGCCGCGTTGGTGTCGCCGGGGGCGGCGAGGCTGTAGCCGATCACGTCGCCGGTCTCCGGGCCGAGGCGGGTCTTGACCTTGATGCCCAGGGACTGCAGCACGGTGATGTAGTCGGCTTCGGTTCGTACGGCAGCGGCGACCGCGTACGCCTGCTCGCGCAGCCAGTGCCGTGCCGTGACCGTCTGGCCCTGGCGCTCGGCCTTGGCGCGTTCGGCGCCGGTGGGGGTGCGGGGCGCGGTGAGGTCGCCGGACTTCAGGCGGCGCAGGCCGAACTCGGCCTCGATCTTGCGGCACTCGGCCTGGGCGCGCTGTCCGTCGTGGTGGGTGCGCGGGCGGCGGCCGTCGGCGCGGACGGTGGTGGCCATGATGTGGATGTGGTCGTCGGCGTGACGCACCGCGATCCACCGGCATGCCTTCTCGTCGCCTTCGGGGGCGATGCCAGTGGCGTGAACGATGCGGCGGGCTACCTCGGCCCACTCGGTGTCGGTGAGGTAGCGATCGCCGGGCGCGGTGCGGACCGGGCAGTGCCAGACGTACTGAGGTGGTTTCTTGCCGCCCAGCTCGCGGGTGCGCAGGTCGACGTGGTGGTCGAGGCGCTTGGCCAGCAGGGTGTAGCTGGCCTCGGGGTCGCGGCCGGGGTCGGCGGCGCCGGCCATGTCCCAGGCGGCGACGATGTGAGCGTCGGTGTGTTCGTCTCGGCGGCCGGGGCCGAAGAGGTAGACGATCAGTCCGCGTGTGTCGGATCCGGTGGAGACGTCAGGAACCATGCGCGGTGCCTTCCGTCAGGAGCTGGTCGCTCAGTCGGTAGCTGTTCTCGGCCGCTTGCTCGACGCGGTCCAGCACTGCCTCGGCGCGTTCGGGCACGGTTCCTCGGTGGATGGCTGCGGTGATCTGGTTGAGGTTGCCGCCGATGCGGTTCAGCGCGACCGTATGTGCCTCGACGGCCTCGATCAGCGGGCGGACCGGGTCGTCCTCCGGGCTGCCGACGAGTCCTGCCTTGCCCAGGGCGACGGCGAGGGCGGCGTCGCCGACGAATCCGGCGAACTTCTGCCCGCGCTGGTGAGCGGCGGCGCTGATCACGCCGACTGCGGTCCGCGTGAAGCGGATGGTCTTCTCCTGGTCGCGCTTCTCCACGGTGCGCTTGCGGTTCATCAGTGCGGGCAGGGCGGGGGCATCGGGATCTCGCCAGGAGGGCTGCTCGATGGGCGGTTGGACGTCGGTCGGCGGCTGGGTGCGGAGGTCGGCGGAGTCGGCTATGACCCCCTCCGGCTCGGGCGCCCCCTGGCGCTCGGCCTTCTCCTCCGCCACCCCTGGGGCGGGGGCAAGCGCGGACGAAGCCTCGTTAGAGGCTCGTTCGCTCCAGCTTGCTGCTGATCGGCGGGTCAGGCCGAAGAATCCCTTGCGGCGGCGGGTGGGGGAGTTGTCGGTGCTCGGTTCGGGCATGGTGGTGCTCCGGTGGTCGTGTGGGGTGGGGCTTCGTCACGTCCGTTGCATCCGTCCCGTAGCTGGTCAGGACAGGTACGGAGGCGGTCGAAGGTACGGAGTGATCCGTATCGGCGAGGAAGTCCGTCCCCGCGCTGACCTGCGCGGGGACGGATGCGACGGATTGATACGGAGCTGGTGTCAGCGAGTGGACCTGGGGCCGGCAGGCCCGCCTGGCGGGCCGATGGGCAACGTCCCCGAGGGAGGGGCCGGTGGCTTGCCCTGGGCTCGACGTGCGAGCGTGGCCTCGTTGGCTGCGGGGGCCGGTTGGGCGGGGTCGGGGCAGTAGCGGGCCCAGGCGTCGAGGAACTGGTTGCGGGCATACGCCTTGGCCTGTCGGCCGTTCTCGAAGCGGTGGTTGGCCGGGCTGATGCCGAAGTCGCGCAGCAGGTTGGCCAGGTGGTAGGCGTTCAGGCCCTTCGTCCCGTACTCGCCCCACGGCGCCTCGGCGTCCTGGACGAGGGCGGCGAGCAGGTCGTGGCTGCGCAGCGCCTCCGTGTCGCCCTGGTGCTCGAAGACACGGCGGATGTCCCGGAGCAACCGGGTCTTCAGCGTCGTCTGCTCGTCATGGACCACCTCGTTCCTGGTCATCGCCAGGCAGGCCGCACGGGCTTGGACGGGCCAGTGGCCGCCGGCGAGGTCGGCGACGATCACCAGCGGCTCCCACGTATCGGCGGCGCGGTCCTCGACCGGCATCGGTGGCACCAGGCGGTGCGCTGTCCCGCGTAGTGGGGTCAGCCATGCGGCCAGCCTGTCGCGCAGCGCGTTCAGTTCCGGGACGGAGTGCCGGGAGCGGAAGGGAGCGACCTTCTCGCCGGGCTTGCGCTTCTGCATGCGGAGCACGACGGCACGGTCCATGATCGTGTCCGGCAGGTCGCCGATGCCTGCCAGCGCGGCCATGGCGAAGGTCGGGAACGCGGTCGGCTTGTGTTCCGGGCCGGAGATCCGCCAGGCGGGGCGGTTGCGCTGGTGTCCGGCGTTCAGCAGGCCCCGGAGGTCCTCCTTGTCACCGGCCTTGGGGCCGAAGATGGTGTCAGCCTCGTCCACCAGCAGCGTCGGCGGGTCCTCGCCGATGATCCGGAAGACCACCGCCGGCGAGGTGTTCACCGTCATCATCGGCCGGGACACGGTCTCGTGGAGCACGTCCAAGACCCGGGACTTGCCGCACCCCTTGGTCGGCCCCACCACCGTCAGGCGCGGCGCATGCTGGAGGGCGGGCTGGATATGGGAGGCCGCCACCCACAGGGTGACCGCGGTCAATGCCTCGCCGCTCGGCAGCACCACGTACCGGCCGATCGCCGCGTGCAGGTCGTCCAGCAGCGCGGCTCCCTCGTCGGCCGTCTCGCCGCCCGTACCAGCGCGGTCCCCGGTCCCCGATCCGCCGTCGGGGACCACGGTCCCCGCAGATTCGTGGGGACCGTGGCTCTCACCATCGGCTCGGGGCGCGCCGTACTCGCCCGAAATTCGGGGACCGGGTTCGGGGACCGGCGGACCGAAAGTCTCCACCCGGTCCCCGGCTTCCGCTCCGGCGGGACCGGTCCCCAAGACGCTGACCTGCGCATGCTCCGTGCTGGGGAAATTTCGGTCCCCGACCGGAACGCCCGTCGGAGTATCGCCGCTGGCGGGTGCAGCCGGGGACCGTGACTCCTTTCGGTCCCCGCTTCGGTCCCCGTTGCGCCAGGGGACGCCCTGGCCGGGGACCGCAGCGGTAGGCCAGACGACCTTGTGGGATGTGTTCGAGGTGGAGGGGGACGTAGAGTCCTCCATCGACGTTCCTCTCAGGTGAGGGACGGGACGGGCAAGGTCCCGACCTTCACCGGTTCGTTCGTTCAGGGATGGGCGACGTGCAGGGGAATCTCCGGCCCTCGGCGTTGGCGCGCCGGGGGCCGTTGCTGTGTCTGGGCCTGTCGGTGGCTCACGAGGCCAGGTCCCATTCGTCCTGGCCGTCGATCAGCGTGCGCTCGTACCGCAGCAGCTCGGCCTCGGGGTACAGGACCCGCTTGCCGACCTTGATGCCGCGCGGCCCCTTTCCGATGTGGCGCCAGTAGCGGACGGTGCTCTCTGCTGTGCGGTAGCGCTCGGCGACCTCGGCAGTGGTCAGGTATCGCATGCATTCCCATTCGACTAGGTGGCGATTCGACCTGCATAGAGTTGTACCTCGAGATCGGCGGTTAACCAAATCGGGAAGCCCATGTTTCAATTGGGATAGCGAAGGTGACGATGGAGGCGTGATGGCAGGCGACAGGCCCGAGGGCGGCGAAGTACCGCTGCTCTACAGCGAAGGGAACGTGGCCGCGCGCGTGGCCTTGGAGCGCGAGGTCAGAGGGTGGAGCACGACCGAGCTGGCCGAGCGGGTGACCAGAGCCGGCGTCAAGATGAACCAGACAGCGGTCTGGCGCATCGAGAACGGCACCCCCCGTCGGCGCATCAACCTCGACGAGGCCCTCGCCTTCTCACGCGTCTTCGAGCTTCCTCTCGAAGAACTGATGTCCCCGCCCCTGGAGGGGCTCGACATCGACAGCCGGCGCCTCGTCCAAGAGGCCGTCGAAGCGTTCTACGAGGCCCGAGACGCGCGCGACCGCCTGCACCACGCCGTGGTCGCCATCGCCGACCACATCAAGGCCCACCCCGACAGCTCGCGGGCGATCCACGAGCAGTGCCTCCGCCTCATGGGTGACGAGCGGGACGCTCGCACCCTCAGCGGTGACATCGAGGACGGCGGCCACTACTGACAACCGACACGAAGGAGAGGCCACTTGGCCAACATCCAGAAGCGCCCCAACGGCAAATGGCGGGCCCGCTACCGCGACCTCGACGGCAAGGAGCATGCCCGCCACTTCGAGCGGAAGATCGACGCCCAGCGGTGGATCGACGAGGTCACTGCCAGCCTGGTCACCGGTCAGTACGTTGACCCTCGATCGGCGAAGAAGCCCTTCAAGGAGTACGCGGAGGAATGGCGGGCCATCCAGCCGCACCGGCCTTCCACGGCCAAGGCGGTGGCCCAGCACCTGCGCTGCTACGTCTACCCGGCCTGGGAGAAGCGGGCACTCGGCGCCATCAAGCCCGGCGACGTACAGAGCTGGGTCACCGGCCTCACCACCACGCACGGGCTGGCCGCCAGCACCTCACGGACGGTTTTCAACACGGTCAACGCCGTCTTCCGGGCGGCCGTTCGTGACCGGATGATCCCCCACAACCCCTGCGCCGAGGCGAAACTGCCCTCGGTACCACGGAAGAAGATCGTGCCCCTGGCCGTCGAGCAGGTACGGACGCTGTCCGAAGAGATACCCGCCCGCTATAAGGGCCTCGTGCTGCTCGGCGCGGCCACCGGGCTCCGCCCCGGCGAGTTGTTCGGCCTCCAGCTCCAGCACGTGGACCTGCTGCACGCGACCGTCTCGGTCGAGCAGCAGATCCAGCAGACCGCCAAGCACGGCGTGTACGTCTGCCCGCCCAAGACCGATCGCTCGCACCGCACGGTCCCGCTCCCCCGCATGGCGGTGGATGCGATGAAGGCCCACCTGCGGGACTTCCCCGCCGATGGGCCCGAGGGCTGGATCTTCACGGCGCCGCAAGGCGGACCCGTGGTCTACACGCACTTCATGGACGGGTCCTGGCGGCCCGCCTGCGCGAAGGCCGGCATACCGAAAGGCACCGGACCTCACGCCCTCCGGCATCACTACGCCAGCCTGCTGATCAAGCACGGCGAGTCCGTGAAGACGGTCTCCGAGCGACTTGGCCACACCAACGCGGCCATGACGCTGAACATCTACACCCACCTGTGGCCCGACTCCGAGGAGCGGACCCGGGCCGCCGTCGACAAGGCGTACGCGGACCAGTCCGCCGATGCCCAGCCGCAGGTCGATGAAGCGGCGTAGCCGCTCCCCCGAGCGCTGATCGAAGTCAGCACGCTGCGGACTCTGTGCGGACCGCAAAGGCCGCCCAACCCGCTCCGTCGCAGGTCAGACGGCCTTTCGCCAGACGTATTAGACGTTGAACCGGAACTCCACCACGTCCCCGTCCTGCATGACGTAGTCCTTGCCTTCCATGCGGGCCTTGCCCTTGGCGCGGGCTTCGGGGATGGAGCCGCAGGCTACGAGGTCGTCGAAGGAGACGATCTCGGCCTTGATGAAGCCCTTCTGGAAGTCGGTGTGGATGACGCCGGCGGCCTCGGGGGCGGTGGCGCCCTTCTTGATCGTCCAGGCGCGGGCTTCCTTGGGGCCGGCGGTGAGGTAGGTCTGCAGGCCGAGGGTTTCGAAGCCGACGCGGGCGAGGGTGGCGAGGCCGGGTTCGTCCTGGCCCATGGACTGGAGGAGTTCGAGGGCCTCGTCGTCGTCGAGTTCGATCAGCTCGGATTCGATCTTGGCGTTGAGGAAGATCGCCTCGGCGGGGGCGACCAGGGCGCGCTGCTCGTTCTTGAAGTCCTCGTCGACGAGTTCTTCCTCGTCGACGTTGAACACGTACAGGAACGGCTTGGTGGTCAGCAGGTGGAGGTCGTGGAGGAGGACGCCGGTGTCGGTGCCCTTGGTGATGCCGGCCGAGAAGAGGGTGCGGCCTTCCTCCAGGACGGTCCGGGCCGCTTCGACCGCGGCGAGGACGGCGGCCTTGTCCTTCTGCAGGCGGGCTTCCTTGGTCAGCCGCGGCAGGACCTTCTCGATGGTCTGCAGGTCGGCGAGGATCAGCTCGGTGTTGATCGTCTCGATGTCGTCCTTGGGCGAGACCTTGCCGTCCACGTGGACGACGTTCTCGTCCTTGAAGGCCCGGATGACCTGGCAGATGGCGTCCGACTCACGGATGTTCGCCAGGAACTTGTTGCCCAGGCCCTCGCCCTCGCTGGCGCCGCGCACGATGCCGGCGATGTCGACGAAGTCCACGGTGGCGGGGAGGACCCGCTGCGAGTCGAAGATCTCGGCGAGCTTGGTCAGACGGGGGTCGGGAACGCCCACGACGCCGACGTTGGGCTCGATCGTGGCGAACGGGTAGTTGGCCGCCAGTACGTCGTTCTTGGTCAGGGCGTTGAACAGGGTCGACTTGCCGACGTTCGGCAGGCCGACGATTCCGATCGTGAGCGACACGTGGCGACTTCCCGGGGCGAGGACGGAGAAAATGACCGGCCCGTTGCGGACCGATCCCCCAGTCTAAGCGGCCCGCGCCGCACCCCACGGCCCCGTACGCCACGCGACCCCTGACCTCACCGCACCGCCCTCCCCCGCGCCCGCGCCACCCGCTGGCCCGCCAGCACCACCAGCCCCACCGCCAGCCAGCCCAGCCCCACCCACTGCGCGGGCCGGGAGGCGCGGGCGATCACGGCGACCGTCACCGCCAGGCCCAGCAGCGGCACCAGGACGTGCTTCCACCAGCGGAAGGCGGGGCCCCGGCCGCGTACCGCGAACCAGCCGACCACCGACAGGTGCAGCAGCGCGAAGGCGGTGAGCGCGCCCATGTTCACCACCGACACCAGCCGGTCCAGGCCGTCCGCGCGGCGGGCCGCCCACACCGCGGCGACCAGCGTGACGACCGCGGCGACCAGCAGCGCCCGCCCCGGTACGCCGCTGCGTGCGCCGACCTTGGCCAGCGCCGGGGGCAGCCGGCGGTCCCGGGCCATGGCGAAGAGCAGCCGGCCGGCCGCCGCCTGGCCGGCCAGCGCCGCGAACGCCGCCCCGATCGCCTTGCTGACCGCGACGAGCTGGTGGAGCCAGTGGCCCACGCCGGATTCCACGGCGTCGTAGAAGGCCGCGCCCTGCCGGGCCGGCTGCGCGGCGAGGACGGCCGCCGGCTCCGGGGTGAGCAGCGAGACCAGATACGTCTGCGCCATGAAGAGCACCCCGGCCAGCGCCAGGCAGAACAGCAGCGCCCGGGCGACCCGGCCGGCCCCGGCACCGTCCCCGCCACCGGACGCCTCCCCTCCCCCCGACGCCTCCTCCGCGAACGCCGCGATCGCGTCGAACCCCAGGTACGACAGCACCGCCACCGACACCGCCGACACCACGGCCGGGGCCGAGAAGCCGCCGGCCGAGGCCTGGCCGGTGAACGGGGAGGCCCAGCCACGGGTGGCGCCGTGCCAGACCAGGACCACGCAGGCGGCGGCCACGAAGACCAGCAGCACCGCGATCTCCAGCGCGAGCACCAGGAAGCCGACGAGCGCGGCGGTGCGCACCCCGGCGAGGTTGAGCGCGGTGGTGGCCACCACGGCGGCGGCGGTGAAGACCCACTGGGAGACGGCGGGTACCAGCGCGTGCAGCGCGATGCCGCAGAAGAGGTAGGCGACCGCCGGGATCAGCAGGTAGTCCAGGAGCGCCATCCAGCCCGCCACGAACCCGGCGCCGGACCCCAGCCCGGCGCGGGCGTACGCGAAGACCGAGCCGGCCTGCGGCACCACCCGCACCATCTGGGCGTAGGAGTACGCGGTGAACCCCATCGCCACCGTGGCCGCCACGTACACCAGGGCGACCGCGCCGTGCGAGGCGGCGTCCAGCGCGCCGAACACGCCGACCGGGGCCATCGGGGCGATGAACAGCAGCCCGTAGACCACCAGGTCGCGCAGGCCCAGGGTGCGGTGGAGCGCCCCGGCCGGGTGGCCGGTGGCGGGGGCCGGGTCCCTCGTCGTCGCCATCTGGTCGTTCTCCTTCCGCCCGCGTCGCCCCCGCCGTGCCCCCGGTCTCCTCTCTTCCCCCGCGGCGCCCCGGTTCGACCACCCCCGGCGCCGCCGTTGCCCGGGGCGGGCCTTCCGTACGATGGGGTTATGACTGCCACAACTGCCCGTCGGGTCCTGCTCGCCGCTCCCCGTGGTTACTGCGCGGGCGTGGACCGAGCCGTGATCACCGTCGAGAAGGCCCTGGAGCAGTACGGGGCACCGATCTACGTGCGCAAGGAGATCGTCCACAACAAGTACGTGGTGCGGACGCTGGAGAAGAAGGGCGCGATCTTCGTCGACGAGACGGAGGAGGTGCCGGAGGGCTCCATCGTGATCTTCTCGGCGCACGGCGTCGCGCCGGTGGTCCACGAGGAGGCCGCGCAGCGCAAGCTCGCCTCCATCGACGCCACCTGCCCGCTGGTGACCAAGGTGCACAAGGAGGCCCAGCGGTTCGCCCGCGAGGACTACGACATCCTGCTGATCGGGCACGAGGGCCACGAGGAGGTCATCGGCACGATGGGCGAGGCGCCGGACCGCATCCACCTGGTGGACGGCCCGGAGGACGTGGCCTCGGTGCGGGTGCGGGACGAGAACAAGCTGGTGTGGCTCTCCCAGACCACGCTGTCGGTGGACGAGACCATGGAGACGGTGGAGAAGCTCCAGGAGCGTTTCCCGGCCCTGGTCAGCCCGCCCAGCGACGACATCTGCTACGCCACCCAGAACCGCCAGCTGGCGGTCAAGCGGATGGGCGCCGACGCCGAGCTGGTGATCGTGGTCGGCTCGCGCAACTCCTCCAACTCCAAGCGGCTGGTGGAGGTCGCCCTCCAGGCCGGGGCCGGCGACGCCCACCTGGTGGACTTCGCCGACGAGATCGACGAGGCGTGGCTGGAGGGGGTCACCACGGTCGGCGTCACCTCGGGCGCCTCGGTGCCGGAGGTGCTGGTGCAGGGCGTGCTGGAGTGGCTGGCCGAGCGCGGTTACGCGGACGTGGAGATCATCCGGGCCGCCGAGGAGAGCATCCAGTTCTCGCTCCCCAAGGAGCTGCGCCGGGATCTGCGGGCGGAGACCGCCGCCGCGGAGTGACCCCGCCCGCGGGACCGCTTCCCGCCACGGAATGATCGTTTCGCCGGGTGCCGCCGTTCCCGGGGCCGTAGCGTAGGCCCATGACTGTCTTCGGTGTGGACATCGGCGGCTCCGGGATCAAGGGCGCCCCGGTCGATCTCGGCCGGGGCGAGCTGGCGGGGGAACGGTTCAAGGTGCTGACCCCGCATCCGTCCGAGCCGGCCGCCGTGGTGGCCGGGGTGCGTCAGGTCGTCGGGCATTTCGGCTGGTCGGGACCGGTCGGGGTGACCTTCCCCGGTGTCGTCACGGACGGGGTCACCCGTACCGCGGCCAACATGCACCCCGACTGGGTGGACGTGGACGCGCGGGCGCTGCTCTCCGAGGCGCTGGGCGTGCCGGTCACGGTGCGCAACGACGCGGACGCCGCCGGACTGGCCGAGATGCGGTTCGGGGCGGGCCGGGGCCACGACGGCACCGTCATCGTGCTCACCTTCGGCACCGGCATCGGCAGCGCGGTCTTCCACCGGGGCCGGCTGCTGCCCAACACCGAGCTGGGCCATCTTGAGCTGCACGGCCACGACGCGGAGAAGCGGGCCGCCGCGCGGGTCAAGGACGACCACGGCATGAGCTGGCCGCAGTGGGCGGCGCGGGTCGAGGAGTACCTGGCCGAGGTGGAGAAGTTGTTCTCGCCCGAGCTGCTGGTGCTCGGCGGCGGGGTCAGCCGCAAGGCGGAGAAGTTCCTGCCGCTGCTCAGGGGGGTGCGCGCGAAGATCGTCCCGGCGCGGTTGCACAACGAGGCCGGGATCGTCGGGGCCGCGATGGAGGCGGCGGCCGAGCACGCGGGCGCGGGGACCGGCACGGCCTGACGCCGGGGGCTCAGCGGGCCGGGCCGCCCCGGGCCGGCAGGAGCTTGCGGGTCGCGGTCACCGCGGCGGCCAGCAGCGTGCCGGTGTAGAGCCAGCCGGTGTGGGTGGCCAGCGAGGTCACCATGCCCATGAGGTGGCCGAGCACCCCTTCCCCGGCGCCGGGTCCGGTGACGGCGAGGGTGAGCGCGAACGCGATCGGGGCGCTGACCGGCGCGGCGGCGAGGTCGGCCGGGCGTACCCACAGCGCGCCGAGCAGGCTCGCGGTGGTGAACAGCAGGCCGCAGAAGATTCCGGGGCCGTCGGAGAGCAGTGCGTCGGCGGCGCCGCCGAGCAGGGTGAGCGCGGTGATGAGGACGCCGGTGCCGAAGCCGGTCAGCCGGGCCTTGGGTCGGGCGGCGCGGGCGAGCGCGGCGACGGCCGCCCGGGGCAGCGGGGTCCGGCGCCGGGTGCCGTAGACGGTGGCCCGTTCCTCCTCCGCCGTCCGGGGGGCGGGGGTGGTGGCGGGCCGGTTCCCCTGGCGTCCTCGGGCGACGGCGGGCCTCGGCAGCCTGGGCCGACCGCCGGGGGCGCGGGAGGTGTTCGGGGTGCGCGTACGGGGTTGGTCCACGCCACCAAAGTAGGTGCGCACCCGCGCCGATCCGCGCGCGGGACGCGTGACGCGCCAGCCTCGGCGATGCGTTCGAATACGTCCTGGATCGCGGGCCGTCGTCCGGGAGGGATTGTCCGAAGCGGCGGCTATGGTCGCGGTATGGCACTGAACACGTCAGCGGAAGCGCCGGTCCCGGTCGGTGAGGTGTCGCGGCTGATCGGGAGGTGGATCGACCGGCTGGGGGCGGTGTGGGTCGAGGGGCAGATCACCCAGTTGTCGCGGCGGCCGGGGGCCGGGGTGGTCTTCCTGACGCTGCGGGATCCGTCGCGGGACGTGTCGATCGGCGTGACGTGTTTCCGGGCGGTCTTCGACGCGGTGGCGGACGTGGTCTCCGAGGGGGCCCGGGTGGTGGTCTTCGCCAAGCCCGAGTGGTACGCGCCGCGGGGGCAGTTGTCGCTGCGGGCGACGGAGATACGTCCGGTGGGCGTCGGTGAACTCCTGGCGCGGCTGGAGCGGTTGAAGCGGTCGCTGGCCGCCGAGGGGCTCTTCGCCGCCGACCGCAAGAAGCGGCTGCCGTTCCTGCCGCAGCTCATCGGGCTGGTCTGCGGCCGTGCCTCGGCCGCCGAGCGCGACGTGCTGGAGAACGCCCGGCACCGCTGGCCCGCCGTCCGCTTCGAGGTGCGCAACGTCCCCGTCCAGGGCACCCAGGCGGTGGCCCGGGTGATCGACGCGGTGAAGGAGCTGGACGCGCGCCCCGAGGTGGACGTGATCATCGTGGCGCGCGGCGGCGGCAGCGTGGAGGATCTGCTGCCCTTCTCCGACGAGCGCCTGGTGCGCGCGGTCGCCGACTGCCGTACCCCGGTGGTCTCGGCCATCGGGCACGAGCCGGACTCGCCGCTGCTGGACCTGGTGGCCGATCTGCGCGCCTCCACCCCGACCGACGCGGCGAAGAAGGTCGTGCCGGACGTCGGCGAAGAGCTGGCGCGGGTGCGGCAGTTGGAGGAGCGGGCGCTGCGCTGCGTGACGCATCTGCTCGACCGTGAGGAGCGCGGGCTCGCCTCGGTGCTGAGCCGGCCGTGGATGGCCGACCCCTACCGGATGGTGGCGGAGCGGGAGGAGGCGGTGGCGGGGCTGCTGCACCGGGCCCGGCGCACCCTGGGCCACCTGCTGGACCGGGCCGACGCCGATCTGGAGCACACCCGGGCCCGGGTGGTGGCGCTCTCCCCCGCCGCCACGCTGCGCCGGGGGTACGCGGTGCTCCAGCGGGCGGACGGGGCGGTGGTGCGGGCGCCGGAGGAGGTCGCCGAGGCGGAGCGGCTGCGCGCCCGGGTCGCCGACGGCGAGTTCGCGGTACGGGTGACGGCGGATCCGGCCTGACCGCCCCGTCCCCTCCCGCCTGGCCGGATGCGCGGCACCGTGGTGTCGTACCCGGCGCCTACGCTTGCCGCATGGCAGATCAGGACACGCTGGGGTACGAGCAGGCGCGCGACGAGCTGGTCGACGTGGTGCGGCGGCTGGAGGCCGGGGGCTCGACGCTGGAGGAATCCCTGGCCCTGTGGGAACGCGGCGAGGAGCTGGCCAAGGTGTGCCGCCACTGGCTGGAGGGCGCCCGCCGCCGGCTGGACGCGGCGCTGGCCGAGGAGGAGCCGGCCACGCCCGCGGAGAACGCCCCGGCCGCCGAGGCGTGACCGGGGCGCCCTGGCGGCGCGTGAGCGAGGTCACCGCACGACGCCGGAATTGTTGAACTTTCATCTAAGTTGGATAGAGTGCCCGGGACGCGCCGCAGCGGCGCGTCCGCCTCCTGCCCGACCCGAAGGTTCACCACATGACTCTCGCACTCGACGACGCCGCCCAGGACCTGCTCTTCCGCGCCGCCCGCACGGCCAACTCCTTCACCGACGAGCCGGTGGACGACGAGCAGATACGGGCCGTGTACGACCTGGTCAAGTACGCGCCGACCGCCTTCAACCAGCAGCCGCTGCGGGTGGTGCTGGTCCGCTCCGCCGAGGCCCGCGAGCGGCTGGTCCGCCACATGTCCGAGGGCAACCAGGCCAAGACGGCCGCCGCGCCGCTGGTGGCGGTCCTGGCCGCGGACCACGAGTTCACCACCGAACTGCCCACCCAGTTCCCGGCGTTCCCGCAGGCCAAGGACGTCTTCTTCGCCGAGCGCGCGGTGCGTGAGCGCTCCGCCGCGTTCAACGCCACGCTCCAGGTCGGCTACTTCATCCTCGGTGTGCGCGCCGCCGGGCTCGCCGCCGGCCCGATGACCGGGTTCGACGCCGACGGGGTCGCCAAGGAGTTCTTCGCCGACGGCGACCACTCCGTGCTGGCCGTGGTCAACATCGGCAAGCCGGGCCCGGACGCGTTCCGCCCGCGCGGCCCGCGGCTCGCCTACGACGAGGTCGTCACCACCGTCTGAGCCGGCCGGACGGAACGGGGCGCGCGGCAGGTGGCCGCGCGCCCCGTGCCGTCAGGACGTCCGCAGCGCCGCCGCCATCCTCGCCAGCTGGCCGTACGGCGCCGTCCCGGTGACCAGCGTGGTCACCCCGTGGCCGTGGCGCACCAGGGCGCGGTAGCGACCGCCGTCGTAGCGGTCCCAGGTGACGCCGGACACCTGCTGCGAGCCGTCCTTGCCGGACTGCACGGTGGTGGCGGCGATGAACTTGTCCGGGTCGCCGTTGCTCTGCTCGACGGCCACGTACTCGTTCTCCGGGTCGATGAAGCCCAGGTGCCAGGTGGTGGCCCTGGGGTCGGCGGCGTCGTAGTGCACCGAGGTGGGGCGCCACTTCCCGCCGAGTCCGTCCGGGGCCGCCACCGGGTAGGGCGCGGCACGCCGGGCCTGCCCCAGCTCCACGTTGTAGCTCACCGTCTTGACGGGGTCCTCACCCGAGTGCGGGACGAACAGGTAGATAGCGGCGACGACCACCCCGATCGCCGCCAACGACAGCACCATGTCCCGTACCGTCTGCTTTCCGCGCATGCTAGCCACGCCTCCATCGTCCCCCATGGCCGTGGCGGCGCCGCGCAGGGGTCGGCCGCACGCCGCCGGTGGCGTGGTTGTGCCGCTCATGTGACAGGCGCCCTGCTCAGCCGGGAGCGCGACCGATACAGTCACAGGACCCTCATATTTCCGGCCGTCGCCGTACAGAAAGGTGCGCTCCGATGACCGAGCACCACCTGCCGTCCCAGCTCGAAGTGAGCCCGGAGGCTCCCGACCGCAACCTGGCCCTGGAACTCGTCCGGGTGACCGAGGCCGCCGCGATGGCCGCCGGCCGCTGGGTCGGCCGTGGCGACAAGAACGGCGCGGACGGCGCCGCGGTGAAGGCCATGCGCACCCTGGTGCACACCGTCTCGATGAACGGCGTCGTCGTGATCGGCGAAGGCGAGAAGGACGAGGCGCCGATGCTCTACAACGGCGAGCGCGTCGGCGACGGCACCGGACCCGAGTGCGACGTGGCCGTCGACCCGGTGGACGGCACCACGCTCACCGCCAAGGGCATGCCCAACGCGGTCTCGGTGCTGGCGGTGGCCGAACGCGGCTCGATGTACGACCCGTCCGCCGTCTTCTACATGGACAAGCTGGTCACCGGCCCGGAGGCGGCCGACTACGTGGACATCACCGCGCCGCCGTCGGTGAACATCCGCCGGGTGGCCAAGGCCAAGAAGTCCTCGCCGGAGGACGTCACCGTGGTCGTCCTGGACCGGCCGCGCCACGAGGGCCTGGTCAAGGAGATCCGGGAGACCGGCGCCCGGATCAAGTTCATCGCGGACGGGGACGTGGCCGGCGCCATCATGGCGGCCCGCGAGGGCACCGGTGTCGACCTGCTGCTGGGCATCGGCGGCACCCCGGAGGGGATCATCACCGCGTGCGCCATCAAGTGCCTGGGCGGGGTGATCCAGGGCAAGCTGTGGCCCAAGGACGACGCCGAGCGGCAGCGGGCCCTGGACGCCGGCCACGACCTGGACCGGGTGCTCTCCACCGACGACCTGGTCCGCGGCGACAACGTGTTCTTCGTGGCCACCGGGATCACCGACGGCGAGCTGCTGCGCGGGGTGCGCTACAAGGCGGAGACCGCCACCACCTCGTCGCTGGTGATGCGCTCCAAGTCGGGCACCATCCGGCAGATCGACTCCTCCCACCGGCTGTCGAAGCTGCGCGCCTACAGCGCCATCGACTTCGACCGCGCCCGCTGAACCGCCGCCGTCCCACGACGGCGTAACGGGACCGGGGCCCCGCCGTGACGGCGGGGCCCCGGTCCCGTGGTGACGCAGGCGCGGCGCGCGGCTCAGCCGGCCGCGGCGATCCGGGAGGCGCGCTGGAGTTCGGCGTCCCGCCGCCGCCGCCGGGCGAGCACCACCCGGCGTTCGGCCGCGGTCAGCCCGCCCCACACGCCGTACGGTTCCGGTTGCAGCAGCGCGTGCTCCCGGCATTCGAGCATGACCGGGCACCGCGCGCAGACCCTCTTCGCGGCCTCCTCCCGGGACAACCGCGCGGCGGTCGGCTCCTTCGACGGCGCGAAGAACATCCCGGCCTCGTCACGCCGGCATGCGGCCTCGGCGTGCCAGGGACCGGCCAGGTCCCGGGGGTGACGAAGCGGGGACGCAAGCCCGTCCTTCGCGGTCTCGATCGGTTGCAGCACGGGGTACTCCTGACGACGGCTTCGGCGTTGTGTCACCCTTGCCCGTCGCTGCGCACGGCTGTCCTTGCCGTGACCCTTCCCCGCCCAGCCGTGCGAGAGACGATGCGGAAGCCTTACCCGCTGTGCGCTGGTTCATGCGGAGAGTACGCGCCCGTACTCGCCCGGTGGCCGTCAACTGCCGCCGTCAGCCGTCGAGTTGACCGCGCGTCCAGGCGCGCAGCCGCTTGCCGCGGCGCGGTTTGGCCTCCACCCCGCCGAAGAGCGCGACGCCGGAGACGACCACCACGGGGGCGTCGGGGTCGGTCGACTCGTGGGTGCGGACGTCGAAGCCGCCGAAGACGCCGCTGCCGGTGCCGCGCAGCGTGACGTTCTCCGGCACCTTGATCTCCACGCCGCCGAAGACCGCGACCACGTTGACGACGACCTCCCGCTGCTCGAAGACGGCCTCGGTCAGGTCGATCTCGATCCCGCCGAAGCAGGCGAAGGCGTTGGTGCGCCGCCCCACCCGCCAGCGGCCCTTGCGGACGGAGCCGCCGAAGACCGCGACGAGGTTCTGGGTGTCGGCCTCACCGGCGGGGGCGGCCGGCGGATACCCGGCGGGCTCCGGGCGCGGCGTCCGGTCGGCCGGGTGTGCCGGCAGATCGCGGACGAGCGGGGCCAGCTCGCCGACGGTCCGGGCGGCGTAGGCGGCGTCGAGGCGTTCGGAGTGTTCCTCGGCGGTCAGCCGGCCCTCCGCGAGGGCCTCCCGCAGGATCTCGGCGATCCGGTCGCGGTCCGCGTCGGAGGCGCGCAGCGCGGCCTCCGCGTCGGTGCCGGCCGGCTGTTGGGTTCGCTTGATGAGCGACGGCTTCTGGAGCGGCGACTCGTCCACGGCGACCACGATAGCCAAACGCGATAGATCGTGACCAGTTCCGGGTCCCGGGCGGAGGTGGGGGAGCTCACGGCTCGGCCCGTCCCGGAACGTTCTACGCTTGTCACGCCTTCGTCGACGCCGCCGAGTGAGGACTTGCGATGCCTGAATTCGCCTATACGGATCTGCTTCCCCAGGGCGAGGACACCACGCCGTACCGGCTGGTGACCTCCGAGGGCGTGAGCACGTTCGAGGCCGGCGGGCGGACGTTCCTCAAGGTGGAGCCGGAGGCGCTGCGCAAGCTGGCCGAGGAGGCGATCCACGACATCCAGCACTACCTGCGCCCGGCCCACCTGGCCCAGCTGCGCCGGATCGTCGACGACCCCGAGGCGTCCGCCAACGACAAGTTCGTCGCCCTGGACCTGCTGAAGAACGCCAACATCGCGGCGGCCGGCGTGCTGCCGATGTGCCAGGACACCGGCACCGCGATCGTGATGGGCAAGCGCGGCCAGAACGTGCTGACCGAGGGGGGCGACGAGGAGGCGCTCTCCCGCGGCGTCTACGACGCGTACACCAAGCTCAACCTGCGCTACTCCCAGATGGCGCCGCTGACCATGTGGGAGGAGAGGAACACCGGCTCCAACCTGCCCGCGCAGATCGAGCTGTACGCCACCGACGGCGGCGCCTACAAGTTCCTCTTCATGGCCAAGGGCGGCGGCAGCGCCAACAAGTCCTTCCTGTACCAGGAGACCAAGGCCGTCCTCAACGAGGCGTCCATGATGAGGTTCCTGGAGGAGAAGATCCGTTCGCTGGGCACGGCCGCCTGCCCGCCGTACCACCTGGCGATCGTGGTCGGCGGCACCAGCGCCGAGTACGCGCTGAAGACCGCGAAGTACGCCTCCGCGCACTACCTGGACAACCTGCCCACCGAGGGCTCCCCGCTCGGCCACGGCTTCCGTGACACCGAGCTGGAGGAGAAGGTCTTCGAACTGACCCAGAAGATCGGCATCGGCGCCCAGTTCGGCGGCAAGTACTTCTGCCACGACGTCCGCGTGGTGCGGCTGCCCCGGCACGGCGCCTCCTGCCCGGTGGCCATCGCGGTCTCCTGCTCCGCCGACCGCCAGGCGGTCGCCAAGATCACCGCCGAGGGCGTCTTCCTGGAGCAGCTGGAGACCGACCCGGCGCGCTTCCTGCCCGACACCACCGACGAGCACCTCGACGAGGGCGACGTGGTGAGGATCGACCTCAACCAGCCGATGGAGTCGATCCTCGCCGAGCTGACCAAGTACCCGGTCAAGACCCGTCTGTCGCTGACCGGTCCGCTGGTCGTGGCGCGCGACATCGCGCACGCCAAGATCAAGGAACGGCTGGACGCGGGCGAGGAGATGCCGCAGTACCTCAAGGACCACCCGGTGTACTACGCCGGCCCGGCGAAGACCCCCGAGGGGTACGCCTCCGGTTCCTTCGGCCCGACCACGGCCGGCCGCATGGACTCCTACGTCGAGCAGTTCCAGGCGGCGGGGGGCTCGAAGGTGATGCTCGCCAAGGGCAACCGCAGCAAGCAGGTCACCGACGCCTGCCACGCCCACGGTGGCTTCTACCTCGGCTCCATCGGCGGCCCGGCCGCCCGCCTCGCCCAGGACTGCATCAAGAAGGTCGAGGTCCTGGAGTACGAGGAGCTGGGCATGGAGGCGGTGTGGAAGATCGAGGTGGCGGACTTCCCGGCGTTCATCGTGGTGGACGACAAGGGCAACGACTTCTTCACCGACCCGGCGCCGTCCCCGACGTTCACCAGCATCCCGGTGCGTTCCTCATGACCCGCTGACGGCGTGTCGTACACCCTTTCGAGCGAATGAGACGGTGCCCGGGAACACTTCGGTGGCCCCGGGCACTGTCATAGGTATGAGTGACGAATACCGGATCGAGCACGACTCGATGGGCGAGGTGCGCGTCCCGGCGCACGCCAAGTGGCGGGCGCAGACCCAGCGCGCCGTGGAGAACTTCCCGATCAGCGGCGGCCGGCTGGAGCGCGCCCACATCGAGGCGCTGGCCCGGATCAAGGCCGCCGCCGCCAAGGTCAACGCCGAACTCGGCGTGGTGGACAAGGAGGTCGCCGAGGCGATCGTGCAGGCGGCCGGCGAGGTCGCCGAGGGCCGCTGGGACGACCACTTCCCGGTCGACGTCTTCCAGACCGGCTCGGGCACCTCGTCCAACATGAACGCCAACGAGGTGATCGCCACCCTCGCCGCCGAGCGGCTGCGCCGCCCGGTCCACCCCAACGACGAGGTCAACGCCAGCCAGTCGTCCAACGACGTCTTCCCCTCCTCGCTGCACATCGCCGCCGCCTCCGCGGTCACCCGCGACCTGATCCCGGCCCTGGACCACCTGGCCGCCGCGCTGGAGGCGAAGTCGGCCGAGTTCGCCGAGGTGGTCAAGTCCGGCCGCACGCACCTGATGGACGCCACGCCGGTCACCCTCGGCCAGGAGTTCGGCGGTTACGCGGCGCAGGTGCGGTACGGGATCGAGCGGCTGGAGTCGGCGCTGCCGCGCCTGGCCGAGCTGCCGCTGGGCGGCACCGCGGTGGGCACCGGGATCAACACCCCGCCCGGTTTCGCCCCGGCGGTCATCGCCGAGGTGGCCCGGGCCACCGGGCTGCCGCTGACCGAGGCGCGCAACCACTTCGAGGCGCAGGGCGCGCGGGACGCGGTGGTGGAGACCTCGGGCCAGCTGCGGACGATCGCGGTGGGCCTGACGAAGATCGCTAACGATCTGCGGTGGATGGCCTCCGGGCCGCGCACCGGCCTCGCCGAGATCAACCTGCCCGATCTGCAACCGGGTTCGTCCATCATGCCCGGCAAGGTCAACCCGGTGATCCCGGAGGCGGTGCTGATGGTGGCCGCCCAGGTCACCGGGAACGACGCCACCATCGCGGTGGCCGGCGCGGCCGGCAACTTCGAACTCAACGTGATGCTGCCGGTGATCGCCAAGAACGTGCTGGAGTCCGTCCGGCTGCTGGCCAACGTCTCCCGGCTGCTGGCCGACCGCACGGTGGCCGGCATCACCGCCAACGCCGAACGGGCCAGGGAGTACGCCGAGTCCTCCCCCTCGGTGGTCACCCCGCTCAACCGTTACCTGGGTTATGAGGAGGCGGCCAAGGTGGCCAAGCGGTCGCTGGCCGAGCGGCGGACGATCCGTGAGGTGGTGCTGGACTCCGGTTATGTGGAACGGGGGCTGATCACCGAGGAGCAACTGGACGAGGCGCTCGACGTGCTGCGGATGACCCGGCCGTGACGGCGCTCCGTAGGATCCGGTCACGAAGGGGCCGCCGATGCCGAAAGCGACGAGACCGAGCGAGCGAGGAACGGGCGAGCGCGGCGTCGAGGAGTGTCGGCATCGGACCGAAGGCCCCGGAGGCGAAGGAAGACGATGACAGCCGAGACACCACCCGTGCCGGCCGCCGCCCGGGTGCCCGCGGCCGGTTCCGTCCCCGGCCCGGCCGCGGGCGGACGCTGGGCGCCGGGGGCGCAGATCCTGTGGCGCTACCGGGGCAACGGTGCCCGTTACGACCGGCAGGTGCACATCGCGCGCCCGGTCACCGTGGTCCGTGACGACCCCGGGCTGCTCGCGGTCTGGATGGCGCCGGGCACGCCGTGCGTGCGCCCGGTGCTCGCCGACGGCACCCCGGTGCACGCCGAACCGCTCGCCACCCGGTACCGCAAGCCCCGGGCGACCAGGGTCGACCCGTGGCACGGCACCGGGGTGCTCAAGCTGGCCCGGCCCGGCGAGCCGTGGTCGGTGTGGCTCTTCTGGCACCCCGACTGGGAGTTCAAGAACTGGTACGTCAACCTGGAGGAGCCGCTGCGCCGTTGGCCCGGCGGGGTCGACTCGCAGGACCACTTCCTGGACATCGTGGTGGCCCCGGACGGCGGCTGGGAGTGGCGGGACGAGGACGAGTTCGCCCAGGCGCTCGCCGACGGACTGCTGGACGAGGCGGCGGCGGCCGGGGTGCGGCGGGCCGGGGAGCGCGCGGTCTCCGTGATCGAACGGTGGGGTCCGCCGTTCCGGGACGGCTGGCCGCGCTGGCGTCCGGACCCGTCCTGGACGGTTCCGGCGCTCCCGGTCGGGTGGGACCGGCTCCCGTGGGACCACGGCCGGCCGCCGGGAAATCCGTAAGCCCCTTGATGTGCCCCTCCCCCCGGTACGTAGGATCGTCCTCCGCAACATCGGCGAAAACGCAAGCAGCAACCAAAGCTTGACGCTCAGTCAGGGGGCTCCGTGACAACCGGCCGCTACGACGAGACAGGGGTCCCCCGCACCGAGGACCGGCGGCGGGACCGCACCGGCCAGGCCGAGGCGTTCGACGCCATCGGCGACCGGTACGACGAGGCGTTCCCGCACAAGGAGGGCCAACTGGCCGCGGGGCGCTGGCTGATCGAGTCGCTGCCGGCCGGCGCCCGGGTGCTCGACCTCGGCTGCGGCACCGGCCTGCCCACCGCCGGCCAGCTCGCCGCGGCCGGGCTCGACGTGACCGGCGTCGACCTGTCGGCCGGCATGGTCGAACTGGCCCGGCGCCAGGTGCCGCAGGCCACGTTCCACCGGCTCGACATCGCCGATCTGGCCCCCGGCGCCGCGGGCGCCGCCGCCCTCGGCGGCACCGGCCGCTACGACGCCGTCGCCGCGTTCTTCTCCCTGCTGATGCTGCCGCGCGCGGAGATCACCGAGGCGCTGACCGCCATTCATGACCTCCTGGTGCCCGGCGGGTTGCTGGCGCTTTCCATGGTGGAGGCCGATGTGGACGATGTCGTGATTCCGTTCCTGGGAAACGCGATTCGGGTATCCGGATACTTGCGGGACGATTTGCGCCGGGTCGTGCGCGGCGCGGGCTTCGAGATCGTCGAGGAGACGTCATACGCGTACGCGCCGGCGAGCACCGACGTGCCGCCGGAGGAACAGCTCTTCCTGAACTGCCGACGGCTCGCCTGACCGGCTACCCAGATCGCCTGCGGCGCACGGACGGATACGGATGGAACCCCTAGCGTGACGGAGCACCGCGCCCCCCCGTCGGGCGGCCCAGGAGACAATCGCGCCGAGCGGCGCCGCGGCACGCCCGCGTACCGCTCCGGCCGCGGAGGCACGCACCCGGCTGCCGGGCGGCGCCCCGGCCGCGGTGCCCGACCCGCTCGGGGTCCACCGCCCCGTGCCGGCGCAGGCCGCCTCGCCCGCCGACGAGCCGGGCGGCCACGACGATCCGCGCGACCCCGCGTCGGAGGCGGCCGGCCCGCGTCCGCTGAGCGACCCGCCGGACGGGCGTACCCGTCCCGCGCCCGGCCCGGTGCCGGCCGCGCTGCCGGTGCCGCCGGAGCCGGCCGTGGCGCGCCCGGGCGCCCAAGGGCCCGCCGATCCGCCTCGGCCGCGCCCGGAGGGTGAGGAGCCGCACGACACCGAGCGGCTGCGGTACATCGGCGCCGCCACCCGGCGCATCGCCCGCGGCATCGACCTGGACGAGATCGTGCTGGGGCTGTGCCGTTCGGTGGTGCCCACCTTCTCCGACGCGATCCTGGTCTACCTGCGCGACCCGCTGCCGGTGGGCGACGAGCGGCCGGTGGAGCCGCTGGTGCTGCGGCTGCGCCGGACCGACCGCATCGCCGACGACACCGACACCACCGGCCACGCCCAGGACGGTCCGCTGCTGCCGCTGATGCCGGCCCCCGAGGTCAGCGGCGCCGCCGAGACCACCGAGGTGCGGATGGACGGTCCGCTGGCCGAGGTGCTGCGCGGGGTGCGCCCGCTGTTCGCCACCGGACCCCAGGTGGCGCAGGCCCTGACCGAACTGGTCGGCGCCACGGTGCCGGGCGGCCGGCGGGCGATCCTGGCCCCGCTGCGCGGCCGGCGCCGGGTGATCGGCGCGGTGGTGCTGCTGCGCCGCCCCAACCGGGCCGCGTTCGACCCGGCCGATCTGCTGGTCGCCGCCCAGCTGGCCACCCACACCGCGCTCGGGGTCGACAAGGCGGTGCTCTACGGCCGCGAGGCGGACATCGCCGACTCGCTCCAGCGCGCCATGCTCCCCGACTCGCTGCCGCAGCCCACCGGCGTCCGGCTGGCCAGCCGTTACCTGCCCGCCGCGGAGACCGCCCGGGTCGGCGGCGACTGGTACGACGCCATCCCGCTGCCCGGCTCCCGGGTGGCGCTGGTGGTCGGGGACGTGATGGGCCACTCCATGCAATCGGCCGCGATCATGGGCCAGTTGCGCACCACCGTGCAGACCCTGGCCGGGCTCGACCTGCCGCCGCAGGAGGTCCTCTACCACCTCGACGAGCAGGCCCAGCGGCTCGGCCACGACCGGATGGCCACCTGCGTCTACGCGGTCTACGACCCGATCGCCCACCGGCTGGTGGTGGCCAACGCCGGCCATCCGCCGCCGGTCCTGCTGCACGGCGACGGCCGCACCGAGGTGCTGCGGGTCCCGCCCGGCGCCCCGATCGGGGTGGGCGGGGTGCCGTTCGAGGCGGTGGAGCTGCCCGCCCCGGCCGGCGCCACCTTGCTGCTGTACACCGACGGCCTGGTGGAGTCGCGCACCCGGGACGTGTGGGAGGGCATCGAACGGCTGCGGGAGCGGCTGCGCACCGTGGGCTCCATAGTCTGCCCGCCGCCGCTGGAGCCGCTGTGCGACGAGGTGCTGGACATCCTCGGTCCCGGGGACCGGGACGACGACATCGCGCTGCTGGCGGCCCGGTTCGACGGCATAGCCCCCAGCGACGTCGCCTACTGGTTCCTGGAGCCGCATCCGCAGACCGCCGGACGCGCCCGCCGCCTGGTGCGCCGCGCCCTGCACCGCTGGGCCCTGGACGATCTGGCCGAGGCGGTCGAGCTGCTGGTCAGCGAGGTGGTGACCAACGCGGTTCGGCACGCCGAACGGCCGATCACGCTGCGTCTGCTCCGCACCGACGTGCTGCGGGTGGAGGTCGGCGACGACGCCCCGCAGCTGCCGCGGATGCGCCACGCCCAGCCGCAGGACGAGAACGGGCGCGGCCTGTTCCTGGTCAACCGGGTGGCCCAGCGCTGGGGGGCGACGCGGCTGAGCGCCGGCAAGGTCGTCTGGTTCGAGCTGCCGCTGCCGCCCGCGGGGTGAGACGCCGTCCGGAACGCCACGACCCCGCCCCCTTCTCAAGCGGGGCGGGGTCGCGGTGGTCCGGCCGGGGTCAGCCCTGGCCCTGGCCGCCGTCGCCGGGCGGCTGCTGGGCGTTGCCGGTCGGCGGCGGGGGCACGGTCGGCTGCACCGGGGGCGGCGCCTGGGTGTGGCCGCCGGTTCCGCCGGGGCCGCCGCCCGGCTGGTGCGAGCCGCCGCCATGGTTGCCGTGGGACGGGGCGTCGCTGCTGCCGGAGCCGGGCACCGGCGGGGCGGAAGCGGCGTGCGAGGCGGGCGCCGACGGCGGCGTCGACGGGGGCGCCGAGGAGGTGGCCGGCGGGGCCGAGCCGACGGGGGTGTCCGGTTGCAGCGCGGCGCCCTGGTCGGTCTGGAGGTCGAACTGCTGGGCGTCGGTGCCCTCCAGCGCGGCCCGGGTGTAGCTCCCCCAGATCTGCGCGGGCAGGCCGCCACCGTTGACCCGGCCGCCGCCGGCCAGGCCGCGCAGCGTGGACTGCGAGCCGTTCTTGGCGTCCTGGGCGAAGAGCCCCACCGAGGTGACCAGGTTCGGGGTGTAGCCGGTGAACCAGGCCGACTTGTTGTTGTCCGAGGTGCCGGTCTTCCCCGCCACCTGGCTGTCCTGGTGCGCGGAGGTACCGGTGCCGGAGTTGACCACGCCGGTCAGCACCGAGGTGAGGGTGTCGGCGGTGGAGCGGCTGACCGCCTGGTCGCCGACGGGGTTCTTCAGCTGGACCGGGGTGCCGCCGCGCACCGCGGACTTCACGATGCTCGGGGTGACCTTGCGGCCGTGGTCGTCGAAGGTGGCGTAGATGCCCGCCATCTGCAACGGGCTGGCGCCCATGGTGCCCAGCGCGATCGCCGGGCCGTCCCGCAGCCCCGCGGTGTCGGCGGGCATGCCGAGCTTGACGGCGGTGTCGGCGACCTTGTTCAGGCCGACGTCCACGGCCATCTGCGCGAAGACCGAGTTGACCGACTGGTCCATGGCCTTCTGCACGGTGATCGGGCCGTAGCTGACCTGGTCCTCGTTGGGCGGCGCGAACGGCGTCGGAGTGCCTTGCACCGGGCGGCGGTTGGTGCCGTCGTAGACGGTGTCGGCGGTGATCCGGCGGCCGTCCTGGGTGGAGGCGCCGTTCTCCAGCGCGGCGGCGAGCACCAGCGGCTTGAAGGTGGAGGCCACCTGGTAGTCGGTGCGGGTGGCGTTGGAGATCCACTGCTTGGGGTAGCCGGCGCCGCCGTAGAGGGCGACCACCTGGCCGTTGCGCGGGTCCACCGAGACGGCGCCGGCCTGGACGTCGGCGTCGGCCTTGCGCTGCGCCGGGTCGAGCTGGTCGGTCAGCTCGGTCTTGACCGCCTGTTCCAGGTCCTTCTGCTTGGCCGGGTCTATCGTCAGGGTGATCGTCCAGCCGCCGGCCGCGAGTTCGTCGGCGTCGACGGCGCCGCTGGAGGTGAGCTGCTTGTTGGCCAGCTCCACGAAGTAGCCGGTCTGGCCGGTCAGCCCCGGGGTGCCCTTGGGGGCGTGCGGCTGCGCGAAGGCGGTCCTCGCCCGCTGGGCCGGGTCCAGCCAGTGCATCTGGACCATGTTGTCGAGCACGTAGTTCCAGCGCTGGGTGGCCAGCCGCTTGCCCTCGGGGGTGGCGGTGGCCATGTCGTACTCGCCCGGCGCCTGGACGAGGGTGGCGAGGTAGGCGCCCTGGGCGACGGTGAGCTTGGAGACGTCGACGCCGTAGTACGCCTGGGCGGCGGCCTGGATGCCGTAGGCGCGGCGGCCGAAGAAGACGGTGTTGAGGTAGCCCTCGAGGATCTGGTCCTTGCTCATCTCCCGGTCGACCTTGAGGGAGATGAACAGCTCCTTGAGCTTGCGGGAGACCGTCTGGTTCTGGTTGAGGTAGAAGTTCTTGACGTACTGCTGGGTGATGGTCGAGCCGCCCTGCTTGCCGTGGCCGGAGACGGTGTTGTACAGGGCGCGGGTCATGCCCTTGAGGTCGACGCCGCTGTCGCTGTAGAACGTCTTGTTCTCCGCGGCCACGAAGGCATGCTGGACGGGCTGGGGTATCTGGCTGAGCGGGACACGTTCCCGGTTGACCTGGCCGGTGCGGGCGATCACCTTGCCGTCGGCCGTCTTGTAGATGTTGGCCTGGGCCATGGCCGCCGCGTTGGCCTTGGGTATGTCGACGTACAGGTAGAGCGCCGCGAAGGCGGCCATGCCGAGCAGGACGAGACCGAGGACGCTGCCCAGCGACCACTTGAGCAGCCGGCGGCGCGGCTTGCCGCCGGCCGCGTCGGCTCTGCGTGACCCGGCCTTGCTTCTGGTGCCCACGTACGGCCTCTCCTCACCCCGCCTGGCGATCTTCGTCCACGCTGCTCTTACCGAAGCGCGACCGTTGAAGCTAGCACCCGAACCTCTCTTTATTTGGCAAAAGTCGCACAATTTCGGCACGTGAGAAGGCCCACGTCCCTGCCCCGCAACCAAAAAATGTGCTAACACTTTGCTAGACGCACGACAGCGTCTCCACGCACCACGAGCGTCCGGTCGAGAGCGCCGGAGAGACGGGGAAGCCATGTCCGACCCGATAGCCACCGACCCCCTCGGCACGCCCGAGATGCCGGCGCCGCGGATCACCGAGCGGCGCGCCCTGGGCATGCCGGGGCTCCCCTTCCTGCTGCTGGCCCTGGTCGCGCTGGCGGGCGGCATCGCGCTGGTCGCGGTCGGCGCCGGGATGTCCTCGTCCGGCTCGTCGGCCACGTCCGTCGCGCTCGTGCTCATCGGCGCGGTGGTGATCGTCGCCGATCTGATCACGCTGGCCGGGCTCACCCAGGTCGCCCCCGGCGAGGCCCGGGTCTGCCAGCTCTTCGGGCGCTACCAGGGCACCATCCGGCAGGACGGGCTGCGCTGGGTGAACCCGTTCACCTCGCGCCGCCGCATCTCCACCCGGCTGCGCAACCACGAGACCGACGTGCTCAAGGTCAACGACGCCTACGGCAACCCGATCGAGATCGCCTGCGTGGTGGTCTGGCAGGTGGAGGACACCGCGCAGGCCGTCTTCGAGGTGGACAGCTTCGTGGACTTCGTCTCCATCCAGACCGACACCGCGGTCCGCCACATCGCCACCAACTACGCCTACGACGCGCACGGCGCGGACGAGTTGTCGCTGCGGGAGAACGCCGAGGCGATCACCGAGCAGCTCTCCGCGGAGATCGCGGCGCGGGTGGTGTCGGCGGGGGTGCGGATCATCGAGTCCCGCTTCACGCACCTGGCCTACGCCCCGGAGATCGCCTCGGCGATGCTCCAGCGCCAGCAGGCCGGGGCGATCGTCGCCGCCCGGCAGACCATCGTGGACGGCGCGGTCGGCATGGTCGAGAGCGCCCTGAACCGGATCGCCGAGCAGGGCCTGGTCGACCTCGACGAGGAGCGCAAGGCGGCCATGGTCAGCAACCTGCTGGTGGTGCTGTGCGGCGACCGCGCGGCCCAGCCGGTCCTCAACACGGGCACCCTCTACCAGTGACCGACGAGCACCCCGACCCGCCGCGCGGGCCCGCCCCCCGCGGCGAGCGAAAGAAGGTGCTGCTGCGGCTGGACCCGGCGGTCCACGACGCCATCGCCCGCTGGGCGGCGGACGAGCTGCGCAGCACCAACGCGCAGATCGAGTTCCTGCTGCGGCGTGCGCTCGCCGAGGGCGGCCGGATGCCCGGCGGCGTCCGCCCCGTCCGCCGCCCCGGCCGGCCCCCCAAGGAGAGCCACCCGGACGAGTGACGCCGCCCGGCGCCATCCGTCCGGGGTGGCCCCCGATGATCTATACACGCGGTGTATACGCGTGGTGTAGAGTCGCCGGTATGTCCATCGGCCACACCTTCCTCGGGCTCCTGGAGTCCGGCCCACGCCACGGGTACGACCTCAAGCGCGCCTTCGACCAGCGCTTCGGGCACGACCGTCCGCTCGCCTACGGGCAGGTGTACTCCACGCTGGCCCGGCTGCTGAAGCACGGGCTCGTGGAGGTCGACGGCATCGAGCCGGGCGGCGGTCCGGAACGCAAGCGGTACGCCATCACCGACGCCGGGATCACCGACATCGCCCGCTGGCTCGCCCAGCCGGAGAAGCCCGAACCGTACCTGCAGAGCACCCTGTACCACAAAGTGGTGCTGGCGCTGCTCACCGGACGCGGCGCCCACGAGGTGCTCGACACCCAGCGCGCCGAGCATCTGCGGCTGATGCGCGAGCTGACCCGCCGCAAGACCGGCGGCGACCTCGCCGACCAGCTCGTCTGCGACCACGCGCTGTTCCACCTGGAGGCCGATCTGCGCTGGCTGGAGCTGACCGCCGCCCGGCTCGACCAGCTCGCGAGGGAGATACGACGATGACCGCACCGCTGCTGCGCGCCACCGCGCTGGCCAAGTCCTACGGCCCCACCCGGGCGCTGGAGAACGCGGAGTTCTCCCTCCGCGCCGGTGAGGTGGTCGCCGTGATGGGCCCCTCCGGCTCCGGCAAGTCCACGCTGTTGCACTGCCTGGCCGGGATCGTCCGCCCCGACGCCGGCCAGGTCTTCTACCGCGACCGGGAGCTGTCCGCGATGAGCGACGGCCAACGCAGCGCGCTGCGCCGCGGGGAGTTCGGCTTCGTCTTCCAATTCGGCCAGCTCGTCCCGGAGTTGACCTGCCTGGAGAACGTGGCGCTACCGCTGCGGCTGGCCGGGACCGGGCGCCGGGCCGCCGAGGAACGCTCCCGCGAGTGGCTGGCCCGGCTGGAGGTCGAGCAGGTGACCGCCAAGCGCCCCGGCGAGGTCTCCGGCGGCCAGGGCCAGCGGGTCGCGGTGGCCAGGGCGCTGGTCACCGGCCCCCGGCTGCTCTTCGCCGACGAACCCACCGGCGCCCTCGACTCGCTCAACGGAGAACGCGTGATGGGACTGCTGACCGCCGCCGCCCGGGAGAACGGCACCGCCGTCGTCCTGGTCACCCACGAGGCCCGGGTCGCCGCGTACTCCGACCGCGAGGTCGTGGTGCGCGACGGCCGCTGCCGGGATCTGGAGCCGGCCGCATGAGCGCGTCGACCCGCTGGAGCCGGGACCTGCTGCTGGGCGCCCGGCTCGCCGTCAGCGGCGGCAAGGAGGGGTGGACCCGCACCGCGCTCACCGGGATCGGCGTGGCGCTCGGGGTGATGGTGCTGCTCTTCGCCGCCGCCGCGCCGGCCATGTACGCCGCCCGCTTCGAGCGCGAGGCCGCCGTCTCCCCGCCGGTCACCCAGGGCGAGGACGTGAAGGCGTCCGACACCACCATGACGGTGATCCAGGCGAACACCACCTTCCGCGACACCTCGGTGCACGGCACGCTGCTGCGGCCGGACGGCTCCCGGCCGCCGCTGCCGCCGGGGGTGGACCGGATCCCCGCGCCCGGCGAGATGGTGGCCTCCCCCGAGCTGCGGCGGATGCTCGCCGACCCCGGCAACGCGCTGCTGCGCCAACGGCTGCCCTACCGGGTGGTCGGCACCATCGGTGACGCGGGGCTGACCGGGCCGCGCGATGTCACCTACTACGCCGGATACCGCAACACCGGGCCGTTCTTCGGCGGTGTGCGGCGGATCGACCACTTCGGCCAGCGGGAACAGCAGCAGCGGCAGGACCCGGTGCTGCTGGTGCTGGTGGTCATCGTTCTGGTGGTGCTGCTGCTGCCGGTGGGGGTCTTCATCGCCACCGCCGTGCGGTTCGGCGGTGAGCGGCGCGACCGGCGGCTGGCGGCGCTGCGGCTGGTGGGCGCGGACGCCGCGATGACCCGGCGGACGGCGGCCGGGGAGGCGCTGTCCGGGGCACTGCTCGGACTGGTGCTGGGCGCCGGACTCTTCCTGGTCGTCCGGGAGTTCCTCACCGGCATCTCGCTGCTGGACCTCAACGTCTTCCCGGCCGACATCATGCCGGGTCCGGGGCTGACCGCGCTGGTCGCGGTGGGGGTGCCGGCGGCGTCGGTGGGGGTGACGCTGCTGGCGCTGCGCGGGGTGGCCATCGAGCCGCTGGGGCTGATGCGGCAGGCCACGCCGAGGCGGCGGCGGCTGTGGTGGCGGCTGGTGCTGCCGGTGGCGGGTCTGCTGGTGCTGCTGCCGATGGCGGGTCAGGCCGCGGTGGGCTCCTCCTCGTCCGTCAACCGCTACGCCGTCGCCGGTGGCGCGGTGCTCGTCCTGGCCGGCGGCACCACGCTGCTGCCCTGGCTGGTCGAGGCGGTGGTACGGCGCCTCGGCGGCGGCCCGGTGCCGTGGCAACTGGCGACCCGGCGGCTCCAGTTGAGCAGCGGCGCGGCGGCCCGCACGGTCGCCGGGATCACCGTGGCGGTGGCCGGTGCCATCGCCGTGCAGACGCTCTTCCACGCGGTGGAGAACCGCTACGTCACCGAGGCCGACCACGACCCGGCGCGCGGCCGGATCCAGGCGTCGGTCCAGGTACGCGACGGGGTCCAGGCCCGCCAGGTGATCACCGCGTTCCGCACCACGGCGGGCGTCGCCTCGCTGGTCGGCACCACCGAGTCGGCGGCGGCCGTGGTCGGCGCGCGCCGCACGGCCGACGGGGTGCCGCAGGTGCCGGTGGGCGTGGCCGACTGCGGCACGCTGCGGCAGATCGCCCGGATCGGCGCCTGCCGGGACGGCGACGTCTTCGTGGTCACCGATCCGCGGACCGACCACACCGGGGAGGACCCGGCGACCGCCCTGACCGCGCTGGCCCGCCCCGGGCGCACCCTGGACCTGAACACCGTCGGCCCCGGCGAGCACGTCACCGGGCCCCCGCGACCGTGGCGGATCCCGGCCGGCACCCGCCAGGTCACCGCCGTCACGACGGCCGACGGCTCCCGCGAGGGCCTCTTCGCCACCCCCGGCGCGCTCAGCCCGGGCGACCTGGCCGAGCCGCGGGCGATGGTCATGATGCGGCTCGACCCGCACGACCCGGACGCCGCGGACCGGGTCCGCAACACCGGCGTCCGGCTGGACCCCACCGACCCGACGATGGTGCTCAGCGCGACCCGTACCGACAGCACCTACGCCCGTATCGAGCACGCCATGCGGATCGGGGCGGTCGCGACGCTGCTGGTGATCGGGGCCAGTCTGCTGGTGTCGCTGGTGGAACAGTTGCGGGAGCGCCGGCGGTTGCTGGCGGTGCTGGTGGCGTTCGGCACCCGGCGCGGCACGCTGGCGCTGTCGGTGCTGTGGCAGGCGGCGGTGCCGATGGTGCTGGGGCTCGCGCTGGCGGTGGCGGCCGGGCTGGGGCTGGGCGCGCTGCTGCTGCGGCTGGTGCGGGTGCCGGTGGGCTACGACTGGTCCGTCGTCGCGCAGCTCACCGCGGCCGGCGCGGCGGTGGTGGCCGCGGTGACCGCGCTGTCGCTGCCGCCGCTGTGGCGGATGATGCGCCCGGAGGGGCTGCGCACCGAGTGACCCGCGCAGGTCACCCGGCGATGCGCACCGGCAGCGGGCGCAGCGCCTCGCGCAGCGCGGCGGCGAAGGCCTCGAACTCCTCGGCCCGGGCCGCCGTGCTCCGCCGCACCAGCGCGATCCGGCGGGCCGGCGCCGGATCGCGGAAGTAGCCGGTGGCCAGGTGGCCGCCGCGGGCGGTCTCCACCCGTACCGCGGTCCGCGGCAGCAGGGTGACCCCGAGGCCGCCGGCCACCAGCTGGACCAGGGTGGACAGCCCGGCGGCGCTGGTGGTCACCGGGTGGGAGGCGTCCCGGCCGGCCTCACGGCAGACGTCCAGCGCCTGGTCGCGCAGGCAGTGGCCCTCCTCCAGCAGCAGCAGGTCCAGCTCGCGCAGCTCCTCACGCGGGATGTCGCCGCGTCCGGCCAGCCGGTGGCCCTCCGGCATCACCAGCACGAAGTCCTCGTCGAACAGCGGGAGTTCGGTGACGCCCGGGGCCTCGACCGGCACCGCGAGCAGCAGCAGGTCGAGCCGGCCGGCAGTGAGGCCGTCGACCAGCGAGGCGGTCTGCTCCTCGTGCACCTGGAGGTCGAGCGCCGGGTAGCGGTCGTGCACCAGGCGCAGCACGATGGGCAGCAGGTAGGGGGCGACGGTGGGGATCACGCCCAGCCGCAGCGGTCCGGTGAACGGCGCGCGGACCGCCTTGGCCTCCTCCAGCAGCGCCCCGACCGCCGCCAGCACGGTACGGGCCCGGCCGGCCAGCCGTTCCCCGGCCGGGGTGAGCAGCACCCGCCGGGTGGTACGTTCCAGCAGCCGGACCCCCAGCGTCTCCTCCAGCGCGGCCACCGCGCCGGAGAGCGCCGGCTGGCTGGTGCCGGTGGCCGCGGCGGCGTCCCGGAAGTGCAGGTGCTCGGCGACCGCGGCGAAGGCCCGCAGCTGCGCGAGGGTGGGCTGGCGCATGGGGTTACCGTCTCCTTGGCGGCTCCGGCTCCGGGCCGGGCGGGGTCACAGGGCGTTGATCGGAAGTTCTTATCAGATTACCCCGGAGCGGCTATTTCTCTATATCAATGCCTCTGTGGCACGGTGGACGGGTCCAACCCGCAAGAAACACGGAGGCACGCAGTGCTCACTGTTGGTGACCAGTTCCCCGCCTACCAGCTCATGGGCGTGGAAGGCCCGTCCGCCGACAAGCTGGAGATCAAGGAGTACAGCTCCGAGCAGTTCGCCAAGGGTTGGTCGGTGGTCTTCTTCTGGCCGAAGGACTTCACCTTCGTCTGCCCGACCGAGATCGCGGCGTTCGGCAAGCTGAACGACGAGTTCGCCGACCGCGACGCGCAGATCATCGGCGTCTCCGGCGACTCGGAGTTCGTCCACCACGCCTGGCGCCGGGACCACAAGGACCTGGCCGACCTGCCCTTCCCGATGCTGGCCGACCCCAAGCACGAGCTGATGCGGGCGCTGGGCGTCGAGGGCGCGGACGGCTACGCCCAGCGCGCGGTCTTCGTCGTCGACCCCAACAACGAGATCCAGTTCACCATGGTGACCGCCGGTTCCGTGGGCCGTAACCCCAAGGAGGTCCTGCGGGTCCTCGACGCCCTCCAGACCGACGAGCTGTGCCCGTGCAACTGGAGCAAGGGCGACGAGACCCTGGACCCGGTCAAGCTGCTGGCCGGTGAGTGACCGTGGCCCTCGATGAGCTGAAGTCCGCGCTGCCGGACTACGCCAAGGACCTCAAGCTCAACCTCGGCTCGGTCATCGGCAACAACGAGGCCCTCACCCAGCAGCAGCTGTGGGGCACCGTGCTGGCCTGCGCGATCGCCTCGCGCAGCCCGCGTGTGCTGCGCGAGCTGGAGCCGGAGGCCAAGGCCAACCTGTCGCCGGAGGCGTACACCGCCGCCAAGGCCGCCGCGGCCGTCATGGCGATGAACAACGTCTTCTACCGCACCCGGCACCTGCTGTCGGACCCGGAGTACGGCACGCTCCGCGCGGGCCTGCGGATGAACGTCATCGGCAACCCGGGCGTGGACAAGACCGACTTCGAGCTGTGGTCGTTCGCGGTCTCCGCGATCAACGGCTGCGGGATGTGCCTCGACTCGCACGAGCAGGTGCTCCGCAAGGCCGGCGTGGAGCGCGAGGTCGTCCAGGAGGCGTTCAAGATCGCCGCGGTCGTGCAGGCCGTCGGCACCACGCTGGACGCCGAGGAGGTGCTCGCCTGACGGCGGGCCCGCCCGGCGCCCGCTGAACGGCGCCAACCCCGAAGCGGGGTACGGGACTTCGGTCCCGTACCCCGCTTCGTCGTTCCCGGAGCTCCGGCGCTCCCGGGCGGGGGCTCAGCCCTCCTCGGCCGCCGGCTCCGCGGTGGCCACGGCGGACGAGGACGGCCCCGGCGCGTCCCGCTCGTCCCGCTCGTCCCGCGCCTGAGGCTCGGAGGATCCGGAGGGCTCGGCGGTGCTCGCGGCGAGCGCGGTGCGCAGCGCCACCTCCCGGCTGTGCTGGCGCAGATAGCCCACCACCGTGTTGGTCACCGCCACCAGCGGCACCGCCACCACCGCGCCGCCGATCCCGGCGATCAGCGACCCGGAGGCCACCGAGAGCACCACCGCCAGCGGATGCACCCGCACCGCCCGGCCCAGGATGAACGGCTGGAGGATGTGGCCCTCGATCTGCTGCACCGCCAACACCACCGCCAGCACCATCAGCATGGTGAACGGACCCTCGCTCACCAGCGCCACGATCATCGCCAGCGCGCCCGAGGCCACCGCGCCCACCAGCGGCACGAACGACCCCAGGAAGATCACCACGGCCAGCGGCACCGCCATCGGCACGCCCAGGAAGAAGATGCCGACGCCGATGCAGACCGCGTCGATGAAGGCCACGATCACCGTGCCGCGCACGTACAGGGTGAGCGTGCGCCAGGCACGCGGACCGGCGCCCGCGATGCCGTCCCGGGCGTCCCGCGGGAAGAGCTTGAGCAGCCACTTCCACACCCCCGCGCCGTCGTAGAGCAGGAACAGGGTGCAGAACATCGCCAGGAATATCCCGGTGAACAGGTCGATCACCACGGTCACCCCCTCCAGCCCGGCGGAGGTGATCTGCTCGGCGTTGGTGCCGATGGCGTGCTGGAGGTTCTTGGTGACCTGGTTGATCTGGTTCTCGGTGACGTGCAGCGGCGAGTGCAGCAGCCACGACTTCAGCTCGCCGATGCCGGCCTGGACGCGGTTGGAGAGCGTGTCGGTGTTCTCCATCACCTGCCACACCACGAACCAGCCGACCAGGCCCATCACCACGAAACCGGTGATGAAGGCCACCGCGGTGGCCGGCCCGCGGGGCATCCCCATCCGCTTGAGCCGGGCCACCGTCGGCTGGAGCAGCGCGGTGATCAGCAGTGAGGCGGCGAACGAGAGCACCACCAGCTGCACCGAGCTGATCGCCCGCATCAGCAGGTAGAGGGCGCCGGCCAGCACCAGGAACCGCCAGGCCACCTCGGCGGCGACCCGCACCCCCCAGGGCACCGCGGCCGACGGCTGGCGGGGGGCGCGGACCGCGGGGGCGTACGCGGGCGGCGGCGGCACGTGGACCTCGGGCGCCGCCTCGACGGCCGGCGCCTGGGCCGGCGGCTCCGCGGCGTCCTCCGCCCGGTGCTCGTCGAGACGGCTGCTGAGCTTGCCGAGCCCCGCGGCCAGCCCGGCACCCCACTGGCTCCCCCAGCGCCGCGGGGGGACCCCCTTGTTCGGCATTGCCTTCCTCATCCCTGCGCTGGACTGAGCGCTGCTCCATCGTGGTGGACTGTGAAGAAGGACGACGTTACCCGGGCACGGCGCCGGACGTGGAGCCCGATCTTGAAAGCCGGAAGCCGGAAGCCCCCGCCGGATACGACCGGCGGGGGCTTCGGGCTCGGAAGGTGCTTGTGGCGGCCCAGGCTCTGTCGTCAAAAGACCCCGCGGGGCAGGCGAGGTTTTGACGACAGGGCCTAGTACCAGCTGTTGGCCTGCCAGAACTGCCAGGCGCCACAGGGGCTGTGGTAGCTGGAGTTCATGTAGCTCAGGCCCCACTTGATCTGGGTGGCCGGGTTGGTCTGCCAGTCGGCGCCCGCGGAGGCCATCTTGGAGCCGGGCAGCGCCTGGACGAGACCGTAGGCGCCCGAGGAGGCGTTGACCGCCTTGTAGTCCCAGCCGCTCTCCCGCGAGACGATGTTGGAGAAGCACTGGTACTGCGTGTCGTCACCGATGATCTGCCGGGCGAGCGCCTGGATGCCCGCCACCGAGTAGTCACCGGCGCTGAGGGTGCTGACCGAGCCGAGCGACGAACGCTGCTCGTCGCGGCTGGCGGCCTGCTCCTTCTCGTGCTCCGCCTTGGCCTTGGCCGCGGCCTCGGCGTCCGCCTTCTTCTTGGCGGCGTCGGCGGCGGCCTGCTTGCGGGCGGCTTCGGCGGCGGCCTGCTTGGCCGAGGCGTCGGCGGCGGCCTGCTGCGACTGCACCTGCTCGGTGAGCGAGGCGACCTGCGCGTTGGCCTGCTGGCCGGCGTCGATGGTGTCCAGCGGCGTCACATCGGCGACGGGCTGCGCGGCGACGGCGGTCGGCTCGCTGCCTGAGGCAACGCCCACGACGGCACCGACGGTGGTCACCGCGGTGGCTGACGCGACGGCGATTCCCCGGACGGAGATCCGGCTCACACGGTTTCCTTCCAGCATCGCCCGCGTGGTGACCGCGCGGACGCAATCGTGCCCCTGACACGGGCCTCCCCTTGGTCCGGACCGGGGTCCGGCTGGTCACGGGAGGCACTGGCCCGGACAGACCCCCGAACGCTCGGGGTCCGCGTGGTTCTGGGCGGCTCACGGCGGCGCTCTTCAGTTGTCGGGCTGGACAGCCCGGCGGCTGTGGGGCCTTGGGGTGGCACACCACGGAGGGTGCCGGTGTGCCGTGAGCGGGGCCTGACAGCCTCACACCCTGCCCGACCGCGCCGCGCGGACGCAATTCCCCGCCACGTGTCAAAGGTCACACGGCGTTTGAGGCGGCCGATTCACGGAAAGCGCCCCACTCCCGCCGCCGACATGGCTAGGCTGCTGCGCCCACGCGGCGCAGCAGCCCTCTTGCCTCAAACCCGCCTGAACCGGCTAGAGTTGGACATCCTCCAGCATCTCGGTCACCAGCGCGGCGATCGGTGAGCGCTCGGAACGGGTGAGCGTCACATGGGCGAAGAGCGGGTGTCCCTTGAGCTTCTCCACCACGGCCACCACCCCGTCGTACCGGCCCACCCGCAGGTTGTCACGCTGGGCCACGTCGTGGGTGAGGACCACCCGGGAGCCGGCGCCGATCCGGGAGAGCACCGTCAACAGGACGTTCCGTTCGAGTGATTGGGCCTCGTCCACGATGACGAACGCGTCGTGCAGCGAGCGGCCCCGGATGTGGGTGAGCGGCAGCACCTCCAGCATGCCCCGCTCCACCACCTCCTCGATGACGTCCGACGAGGTCACCGCGGAGAGCGTGTCGAAGACCGCCTGCGCCCACGGGGACATCTTCTCGGCCTCGGTGCCCGGCAGGTAGCCCAACTCCTGGCCGCCGACCGCGTACAGCGGGCGGAACACCATCACCTTGCGGTGCTGACGCCGTTCCAGCACCGCCTCCAGCCCCGCGCACAGCGCCAGCGCCGACTTGCCGGTGCCCGCCCGGCCGCCGAGCGAGACGATCCCCACCTCCGGGTCGAGCAGCAGGTCCAGGGCGATCCGCTGCTCGGCGCTGCGGCCGTGCAGCCCGAACGCCTCCCGGTCACCGCGCACCAGCCGCACCCTGCCGTCCGCGGTGACCCGGCCCAGCGCCTTGCCGCGCTCGGAGGAGAGCACCAGGCCGGTGTGGACCGGCAGTCCGGCCGCGTCGGGCAGGTCGGCGACCTCCTCGGCGAAGAGCGCGTCGATCCCGTCCGCGCCCACCGCCAGCTCCGCCATGCCCGTCCAGCCGGAGGTGATGGCCAGTTCGGCCCGGTACTCCTCGGCGAGCAGCCCCACCGACGACGCCTTCACGCGCAGCGGCAGGTCCTTGGAGACCACGGTGACGTCGTACCCCTCGGCCTGGAGGTTGCGGGCCACCGCCAGGATCCGGGAGTCGTTGTCGCCGAGCCTGCCGCCGGCCTGGGTGAGCATGCCCGGCGGCAGGATGGCGGGGTCCGAGTGGTTGAGCTCGACCCGGAGCGTGCCGCCGATCTCGCCGATCGGCACCGGCGCGTCCAGCCGCCCGTACCGGATGCGGTACTCGTCGAGCAGCCGGAGCGCCTGGCGGGCGAAGTAACCCAGCTCGGGGTGGTGGCGCTTGGCCTCAAGCTCCGTCACCACCACGACGGGGAGCACGACTTCGTGCTCGTCGAACCGGGTGATGGCCTGCGGATCGGCCAGCAGCACGCTGGTGTCGAGGACATAGGTGCGCCGGTCGTGCTCCCGGCGGTTCTTGCTGGTCACCACGGGTGGACGAACCCCCTCGAAAGAGGTCGGGGCGCGACGGCGCCGCGGGAAGTGACGGGCGCCGCGCGGATGAGGGCCGGGAGTGGGGCCGAGGGCCGACCGCGGCCCTGCGTCATGCCGCGGCACGCGTCGCCGGTTGACAGGACGTCCGTGTGCAAGGGGCCTCCCGGTCGGGCGGCACCGTGCCGCCCGTAGAGGCGACGCCCATGGCACGGGTGCCGGCCTCGCAAGGGATATTCCCTCGAAGGTGGTTGCGTATGCGACGACCAGGCGCCGCCCGGTCCGCCCGTCCGGTTTCGTCCGCCCCTGCGGCGAAGATCCCTCAGCCGCCGTAACGGCGGTGGCGCGCGGCGTAGTCACGCAGCGCCCGCAGGAAGTCCACCTTGCGGAAGGCGGGCCAGAAGACCTCGCAGAAGTAGTACTCGGAGTGGGCGCTCTGCCAGAGCATGAAGCCGGACAGCCGCTGCTCGCCGGAGGTGCGGATGATCAGGTCCGGGTCGGGCTGGCCGCGGGTGTAGAGGTGTTCGGCGATGTGGTCGATGTCGAGGACCTCGGCGATGTCCTCCACCGAGGTGCCGCGCGAGGCGTGGTCGAGCAGGAGGGAGCGGACCGCGTCGGCGATCTCCTGCCGGCCGCCGTAGCCGACGGCGACGTTGACCAGCAGGCCGGCCACGTCGACGGTGGCCTCCTCGGCCTCCTTGAGCACGCGCTGGGTGCCGGCCGGCAGCAGGTCCAGGGTGCCCACGTGGTGCACCCGCCAACGCCCGGTCGAGGCCAGCCCGCTGACCGCGCCCTCGATGATCCTCAGCAGCGGGTCGAGCTCCTCGGCGGGCCGGCCGAGGTTGTCGGTGGACAGCAGCCACAGGGTGACCACCTCGACCCCGGTCTCCTCGCACCAGCCCAGCATCTCGGCGATCTTGTCGGCGCCGGCCCGGTGGCCCTCGGCGGGGGTGCCCCCGGCGGCCCGGGCCCAGCGGCGGTTGCCGTCGAGGATGACCCCGATGTGCTTGGGGACCTGCTCGGTGTCCAGGTGGGACTCGACCCGGCGTGCGTACAGGCCATAGACCAGGTCGCGCAGTTTCATGCTGTTCCAGCCCCTCGTGCAATACGGCACCCCGCCGTCACGATACTGCGGGCGGCGCCCGGACCACGATTCGGGAAGGCCGGCGGGGCGCTCGCGGGGGTGCGGCAGCGAGAGTACCGCGCGCGGCGCCGGGGCGGCCCCGGTACCGCCCGGTCCGGCCGTGGCGCCCCCGTCCGGGTGAGCGCGGCGTGCGGCGCCCGGGGCCGCGCCCTACGGTGCCGGTATGGCCGTGATACGTGGCCTCGTCGGCGCGCTGGTCTCGGCGGCGGTGGCGGTCGTTCCGGTACGGGCCGCGCCGCCGCCGCCGGCCAGTGGTGCCCAGTGGCCGGGGCGGCCGGAGGCGGTGCGCGCGGTGGGGCGGCTCTTCGTCCACTTCCCGCGGCTGCCGGCCGGGCAGACGGCGGCGTGTTCGGCCACCGTGGTCGACGCCGCCAGCCGGGACCTGATCAGCACCGCGGCGCACTGCCTGTACCGGTCGGAGTACGGCGGCGCCGCCGACTGGGCGGAGTTCGTCCCCGGTTACCGCCACGGCGCCCGCCCCTACGGCACCTACCGGCTGCGCCGGGCCTTCACCGACCGGGCCTGGCGGCGCCGCGAGGACGCCGACCACGACGTGGCCTTCGCCGCGCTGGCCCGCGATCCGGTGACCGGCCGCCATGTGCAGGACGTGGTGGGCGCCTTCCCGGTCGCCTTCGGCGCGGTCGACGGACCGGTGACGGCGCTGGGGTTCCCGGCGGCGCCGCCGTACGACGGGGAGACGCTGCGGTACTGCGCGCACCGGGCGGCGGCCGATCCGGCGGCCGGGCGCGGCGCGACGCTGCCGCACTGCGGCTTCACCGAGGGCGCCAGCGGCGGCCCGTGGATACGCGGGCTGGACACGGCCACCGGGGGCGGGGTGCAGGTCGGGGTGGACGCCGACGGCTGGACCGACGGCCGCGGACCCGGCCCGGCGGCGGTCTACTCCTCGGTGTTCGGCGCCGAGGCGCGGGCGCTGTACGAACGCGCCCGGCGCGCCTGAGCGCGTCACCGCGCCAGCAGCACCCCGCCCAACGTGCCCAGCAGCATGAACGGCCCGAAGCTGACGGCCGACCGCCGGCCCGCCCGCCCGGTCAGCAGCAGCCCGAGCGCCACCACCGCGCCGAGTCCGAACCCCAGGCAGACCCCGCCCACCAGGGCCGGCCAGCCGTACCAGGCCAGCGCCATCCCGCAGGTGGGCGCCAACTTCACGTCCCCCCAGCCCATTCCGCCCGGGTTGACCGCCAGCAGCACCAGGTAGCCGGCGCCGAGCAGCGCCCCGCCCAGCAGCGCGCGCGGCCAGCTGCCCGCGTGGCCGGGGAGGAGCGCCGCCACCCCGAGCAGCGCGGCGGTGCCGGCCGCGGCCGGGAGGGTGAGGACGTCCGGCAGCCGGTGGACGGCGAGATCGACCCGGGCCAGCAGGACGCCCAGCGGCACCAGCAGCAGCCAGACCGCCGACTCCGGCCGTACGCCCGCCACTTGGGCCACCGCGCCGCAACCGGCCGCCGTCAGCGCCGTGGTGACCGCCGTCGCCCGTCGCCCCGGGCCGGGGCCGAGCCAGCCGCGCGCGCCGGGGCGCAACCCGGGGCGCCAGGGCTCGCCGGGCGGGACGGAGAGGCGGTGGACGGCGCGGGGCAGGACGAGGCCGGCGAGCGCCCCCCATCCGGTCGCCGCCGCCGGGAACACGTGCGCGCCGACGCCATGCACGGCGCCGACGCTACCGGCGCGGCGCCCCGGCTTTCTCAGGTCTTGAGGATGTTGCCCTTGCCGATGGTGCCGACCTGGATGCTGTCGGCGATCCGGTTCATGGTGTCCTGGGTCACCTCGCCGGGGATGCCGCTGATCCGGATGAGCACCGGGGTGCCGTGCGCGGTGTGCGCGGTGACGTCCATCACCCGCAGCCGGGGGCCGTCCGGCTTGGGCCGGTAGACGTAGGAGACCTGGGCCGCGGGCTTGCCGCCGAGCTTGAACTCGGCGCTGTTCTTGACCTTCACGCCCTTGGGCCGCCGCTTGTCGGCGCCGGTGAGCACCTCGACCCGGCCGACGGTGTCGCCGTGCTGGACCAGGACGGCCTCGCCGAGCATCCCGTGCGGCAGCCGGGCGCCGCTCATCTCCCGCCACCCCTTGGGGTGGGCGAGGGCGATGCCGTGGGCGTTGAGGTACGTCCAGCTGTCCGGTGCGCCGTGGCCCACCCCGCAGCCGGCCGCGGCCGGGCCGAGCAGCAGGACGACCCCGGCGCCGACCAGCGCGCGCCACCGCTTCGTTGTGCCGATCGAGCTGTTCACACTCACCCTCACACAGGCCATCAGGGCGCGGCATGGCTATCGCGCTGTCCGCGCTCCCACGTTACCCGCGCGCGCCCCGCGCCGCCGGGGTGCCCAGTGTCACCCCGCCGCGTTGCGCCACCGGGACGGCCGGGTGAACCCCGGGGGTACGGCGGGCGCCGGGGGGCCGGGCGGGCGGGGGAAGAGAAACGGGCCGATCCGCGGGGTGGGATGCGGATCGGCCCGAGGGGGGGACTTTCACTGTAGCGCGCTCCGCGCCGAACCGGCCCCCTCCGACACCACCGACTCGCTACGGAGAGGGGTGAAAGTATGGACGAATGTTGACGCTCGGTGGTCGCCCGGCCACCGTACGGCCCGTCGCACACACCCTGTGCACGCTCCGGGACCGGCCGTACTCTGCCCGGTACGGCGACGGGGAGGCACGGCGATGGCACGGCGGTGGTCGGACGGACGCGGAACGCTGCGGGTGACCGGACCGGCGGACGGCGGGGCGCACGGAAGCGGGGACGGGGGCGGGGCGCCGGCCGAGCGGGCCGTGGTGCCGCTGGAGATCGCCGCCTCCTACCGGGCCCGCACCCGCGGGCTGCTGGGCCAGGACGGGCTCGCCGGGGCGCTGCTGCTCACCCCGGCCTCCGGGGTGCACACCTTCCGGATGCGGTTCGCCATCGACGTGGCCTACCTGGACCGGGGCCTGCGGGTGCTGGCGGTGCGCACCATGCGGCCGGGGCGGCTGGGCCGGCCACGGCTGCGCGCCCGGCACGTGCTGGAGGCCCCGGCGGGCGCGATGGCCGGCTGGGGGCTGCGCCCCGGCGCGGTGGTGCGGATCACCCCGGAGCCACGGTGAGCCCCGGGGTGGCGGACGGGTGCCGGACGGGGCCGGGTCAGCCGGTGCTCTTGGGGAAGGTGATCTCCACCCGGCGGTTCTTGCGGCGGCCGTCCTCGGTGGCGTTGTCGGCCACCGGGTACTGCTCGGCGTACCCGCGTACCTCGAACGTCAGCCCCGGGTCGGGGGCGAGGTCGCGGGCGAGCAGCGCGTAGACCGCCTCGGCGCGGCGCTTGGACAGCTCCAGGCCGTGCTCGTGGGTGCCGAGGTCGTCGGTGAAACCGAAGACCCGCACGGTCTTGGCGTTCTGCCGGGTGATCTCGTCGGCGACGGCCTGGATCCGGGCGCTCGCCCGCGGGCCCAGGCTCGCGCTGTCCTTGTCGAAGACCACCTCGGTCTGGAGGGAGAAGGTGACGGCCACGCTGGTGTCGGCGCGGCGTTCGTCGCCGTTGGAGTCCTCCACCACGGTCTTGACGTCGAGCACCTTGGGCGGGGCGAGGGTGGCGCCCGGGGTCAGCCGGAGCCCGGGGGCGCGCGGGTCGACCCGCACCGGCGGGGGCGGCGTCCCGGCCGGGGACGGCGGTGCCGGGGCGGCGGCGCAGCAGCACAGCAGCGCGGCGGCCACCGCCAGCGGGACGGCGGGGCGCACGACGGGGTTCACCGGCCCAGCACGATCGAGGCGGGCGGCAGCGTCGGCAGGTCGAAGTCCACCTGGGTGGTGGTGGCCGGCGGCGCCGGGAACTGCGCGTAGACCGGCAGGCTCGCCCCGGCCCGGATCACGTCCAGACCGGTGGTGCACAGGCAGCGCCCCTCGGTGTCCCGCAGCACGTAGTACCGCTTGCGGCCGAGTGTGTCGACGAGGGTGGCACCCGCCAGCGAGCCGCCGTTCTTCTGGAGTTCCTCCTCGTCGCCGCGCCACGCCGAGGTGCCGGTGAACGGCTCGGTGCCGGTGTTGCGCACCTGGCCGGTGACGGTGACGAAGCCGCCGGGGTCGCGGGTGGCCGAGTCGATGGTGACCACCACGCCGCCGGTGCCCTTGATGGTGGCGAGCGGCTGCCGGCCCCCGGCGGCCGTGCCCCGGGCGCCGGAGGACCCGGGAGCCGGGGCGGAGGTGCCCGGGGGCGCCGGGGAACCGCCGGCCGGGCCGCCGCACCCCACCGCCGCGAAGGCGACCACGGCGAGCACGGTGAACGCCGCGGACACCGCCACGGTCGCCGCCCGGCGCTCCCCGGCGCGGCCGGTCCGCCGGGTCCTCCCCATCCTCATCTGCGGCCCCTCGGTCGTCGTCAGCGGATCAGTCGTACGGCGAACAGGTCGGCCGCCGACGGCAGCGTCCCCGGGTGCGCCGGGTCGAGCGGGAAGTCGCCGCCGTCGCAGTGGAGCGTCCCCGGCGTCCCCGGCGTCCCCGGCGAAGTGGCCGAAAGACCGCAGCGCGGCGTGAGTTCGGCGGTGGCCCCGGCGTGTCCGCGGTGGCCCTCGGTGCCGGGGACGAGGGTGTGCCCCACGTCCGCGTCGGTCTCGACGGAGACGGTGTACCGGGCGCCGTCCACCTGGCACGCGGTCAGGTGCGCGCCGTTGCGTCCGGCGAACGCCCCGGCCGCCTCGCACGGGTCGGGGAGCCCGGGCCACCGGCCGTCCAGCACGGCGCCGAGATCGCCGTGGCCGCCCGTCACGATCCGCGCGACGGCGTCGCGCAGTTGGTCCCGGGTGGCGGAGGCGGCGCCCAGGGCGGCGGCGTCGGCCGCGGTACGGGCACCGCCGGCGACCACGGCGGCCCGGCCGACGGCGACGTAGGCGAAGGCCAGGACGAGCAGCGCGCCGATGGCGGTGACGTACACCGGCAGCGCCTGCCCCCGGTCGTCGCCGGCCCGGCGGAGCACCGCGGCGTACCACCGCGGCCCGGGACGACGGCGCACGGGGCTCAGCCGGTGACCTTGGCGATCTCGGCGACGATGGCCGAGTAGATCTGGTGGCCGATGCCGGTGCCGGCGATCGCGGCGACGATGAGCACCACCACCGCGATGATCCCCAGGTATTCCACCGACGTCTGGCCCCGGTCGTGGCGGGCGGCGCGGGCGGCCAGGCGGCGGACCGCGGCCCGCGGCCGTCCGTGGCCGGTGGTGGCGGCCTGGCCGGCGAAGCGCTTCGGCACGGGAACCCCTCCTCGTGGCTGCCTGCGGCGACGGCCGGACGGTACGGCCCGGCGCCGGGCGCGGGACAGGGCCCGGGGGCCCAATCGCGGGCCCAGGCGGGCCGGTCGGGGTCAGCGGGCGGTGCCCAGCCAGCGGGCGACGGCCTGGCTGCGGCTGTCCGCGTGCAGCTTGCCGAAGATCCGGTTGACGTGGTTCTTGACGGTCTTCTCGCTGATGAAGCAGGCGGCGGCGATCTGCCGGTTGTTCAGGCCGCCGGCGATCAGCTCCATCACCTCCGCCTCGCGGCGGCTGAGCCGGAACCGGGCCCGGTCCGGCTCCGGCTCCCCGGTCCCGCCGCGCACCTCGGCCAGCAGCGCGGTCGCCGCGCTCGTGGTCAGCGCCGCCCGCCCGGCGGAGGTGTCCCGCACCGCGGCCACCAACTGGTCGGCGGTGAACTCGCCATGCACCAGGTATCCGCCGGCGCCGCGCCGGATCGCCTCCCGTACGGTGCCGGGCTCGCCGCGCCAGGTGAGCATCAGCACCGGGGCGATGCGGGCCAGCCCGGGCAGCGCGGCCAGCCCGTCCGTGCCGGGCATCCGGACGTCGAGCAGCACCAGGTCGGGCCGGTGCGCGGCGGCGGCCTCGTACGCCTGGCGGCCGTCGGCGGCCTCGGCGACCACCTCGATGCCGGGGCGGGCGGTGAGCAGCGCGCCGAGTCCGGCCCGCACCACGGGGTTGTCGTCGGCCACGACCACCCGCAGCGGCCGGGGCAGGGTGCCTGGCGTCGTCATGGGGACCTCCGGGAGGGTGACGGTCGGGACGCGGTGGTGGCCGGCAGGTCGACGCGGACCTCGGTGCCGGTCCGGTCGCGGGCCGGGCCGATGGTGATCCGGGCGCCCACCGCTTCGGCCCGCTCGACCATGCCGACCACCCCGAAGCGGCCCCGCGCCCGCCAGTCGGCCACGGTGGCGTGCGCGGGCAGCCCCCGCCCGTCGTCCCGCACCGTGATCCGCACCGCGCCGTCCACCACTGCGGCGGCCACCTCGGCGTGGCCGGCCCCGGCGTGCCGGTGGGCGTTCTCCAGGGCCTCCCGGACGATGGCGACCAGATGGCGGACGACCGGTGCGGGCAGCTCCGGCAACGGACCGGAAGGCGGGACGAGGACCACGGGCAGTCCGGCGCGGTCGGTGAACTCGGCCACCGCCCCGGCGAGTCGGCGCTCCAGCGGGCCGTCGTCGGGATCGCGGCGCAGTCCGGCCAGGAGCGCGCGGGACTCGTCGGCGGCGCGGCGGGCGGAACGGGCCACGAGGTCGGCCCGGTCGCGCAGGGCGGCGGGGTCGAGCCGGTCGGCGCAGGCGGCCAGCGCCTCGGCGGCCAGGGTGACCCCGTGCAGCGTCTTGGCCACCGAGTCGTGCATCTCCCGGGCGAGCCGGGCCCGTTCGGCGGCCACCGCCTCGGCCGCCGCCAGCCGCGCCCGGGTCCGGGTGAGCGCCCGGGTGGCCTCGCCGAACCCCAGCATCAGCCGGCGCAGGGTGACCCCGGCGACCCCGGCGACCACGCAGAAGCCGGGCAGCAGCAGCACGCCGTCCAGCCGTCCGCCCGGTCCGTCCAGCGCCACCACGGCGCCGAGCACCGCGATCTGCAACGCGGTGAACAGCAGCGCCCCGCGCCGCCCGTACACGAGCCCGGCCAGCAGCGGGGTGCACACCGTCACGTACGCCAGCGGGCTGTGCACGGTGCCGGCGGTGAGCAGCACGGCGGCGAAGAGCGAGTCCACCGCGAGCAGCGCGGGGTGGCGCAGCAGCAGCGGGCCGAAGCGTTCCCAGTCGCGGAAGAGCAGGTAGCTGCCCATGAAGGTGATGACCACCGCCGATCCGGTGGCCCAGGCCGCGGCGCCCGGGCCGACCCGTACCAGCGCCACCGGCGAGGCGAGCGCGAGCACCGCCAGGCGGAACCCGAACACCTGGCGGCACAGCGCCTGGAGGGCGGAGACGTCGAGCGCGCGGGCCGGATCCGTCACTCGCCGATGACCTGCCCGAAGCCGATGTGGTTGCCCAGGAAGAACCCGGCGAGCAGCAGGATCATGGTGGCCGGGACCATCAGCGTGGTGATCACCAGGGTGGACCTGGGCACCGCCCGGGCGGCCCGGCGGCGGGCGTTCTGGGCGTCGGTGCGCCGCATGTCCTTGGCGATCCGGATGAGCGTCTCGGCGATCGGGGCGCCGAGTTCCTCGCCCTGCTGCAACGCGGTGGTGAACTGGGCGACCTGGTCGGAGCCGTTGCGCCGGCGCAGTTCGTCGAAGGCCTGGCGGCGGCCGACGCCCAGGTCGAGTTGGCGCAGGGTGATGCGGATCTCGTCGGCCCACGGTCCCCGGTGGTTGTCGGCGACGCGTTCGAGCGCCTGCCGGAAGCCGAGTCCGGCGCCGACCACCACCGCCAGGACGTCGAGGAAGTCGGCGAGGGTGCGTTCGATCTCCTCCTTGCGCTGCCGGACCGCCAGCCAGATGCCCAGGTCCGTCCACCACAGCGCGAAGGCGAGCAGCGGCGGGACGAGGAGGAACCGGCCGCGTGCGGCGCAGACCACGGCGCCGGTCAGGCCGAGGGCGCCGTAGACCGCGCGGCGGGCGGCGTAGCGGTCGACGGTCAGGCCGCCGGGGTTGCCGGCCAGGTCGAGCCGGCGGCGTACCTTCGCCACCCGGGCCGGGCCCATCGCCCGCAGCACCAGCGGCGCGTACCGCATGCCGAGCCGGTCGACCAGCGAGCCGACCCGGGTGGTGCGGGTGGCGCCGACCTCCAGGGCGACCGCGAGGTCGGCGGGGAGCCGGGGCGGGCGGCGCAGCAGCGCGAGGCCGGCCCTGGCCCCGGCCACCGCCACCGCCGCCAGGGCCGCGACCAGCAACGCCATCGGGCGGTCAGACATCGATCCTCGCCATCCGGCGGATCAGCACGAAGCCCACCCCGTAGAGCGCGAACGCCACCACCACGGCGGCCTGGCCGAGGAAGGTCCCGGTCATGGTCTCCAGCGAGCCGGGGGCCATCTTGTCGAGCAGCAGCAGGGCGCCGACGCCGATCGCGGGGACGGCGTAGGCGGTGACGGTGACCTGGGAGAGGGTGGTGCGCACCTCGCGGCGGGTCTCCTTGCGTTCCTCCAGGGTCTCGGTGAGGTTGCGCAGCGATTCCACCAGGGTGCCGCCGGTCCGCCCGGCCAGGATCAACGTGGTGACCAGGACGGCCAGTTCACGGGAGGGCAGCCGTTCCTTCAGCTCGGTGAGGGCGTCCTCCAGCGGGTGGCCGAGGGCGAGCGCGTCGGCGACCTTGGCCAGTTCCTCGCCGGCCGGCGCCTCCATCTCCTCGGCGGCCATGCCGATCGCGGTGCGCAGCGCCAGCCCCGCCGAGGAGCCGTTGGCCAGCAGCCGGGAGAGTTCGGGGAGTTGGCCGATGAAGCGCTCGATGCGCTTCTGCCGCCGCCAGTTGAGGAAGGCGTGCGCCGACCACAGGGCCGCCAGGGCGGCGAGCGGGCCGAAGAACGGGGCGAGCGCGGTGGCCGCCACCACCCAGGTCCCGGTCACCGCCGCGGCCACCGCCACGGTGAACTCGCCCACGGTGACGGTCAGTCCGGTGGCGGCCAGCCGCCGCTCCAGCGCCCGCCCGGCCCGGGTGCGGCGCACCGCGGCGCCGGTACGGGCGAACCGGGCCCGGCGGCCGGGCGGCCCGGCCGGGGCGGCGGTGTCGGCCAGCCGTTCCAGCAGCTCGCGCCGGCGGGCCCGGCCGGTGGTCCAGGTACGCAGCCCGGCGATGGCGAGGACACCGGCGGCCAGGGTGGCGCCGAGTGCTGCCCAGCCCGTCGTCTCCATGGTCATTCGGCCTTTCGCGAGATGAGGAGGTGGTCGTCGGCGGCCACCCCGAAGGCGGCCGGTAAGGATTCGCCGGCCAGCGCGAGCCGTTCGGCGGTCCGGCGGGGCAGCCGGTGGTGTTCGAAGGCGCCGGGCACCGTGCCGTCGGCCCCGGCCGGGGCGGGCCGGAAGCGGCTGACCGTGGCGAGCCGGAAGGGTTCCCGGCCGCGTGAGGAGAGCACCGCGACCTCCCCGACCCGGCGGGCCCCGTCGGCGCCGCGGGCCAGTTGCACGATGACGTCGACCGCGCTGTTGATCTGGTCGTGCAGCGCCTCGAAGGGCACCCGTACCTCGCTCATCGAGGCCAGGGTCTGCAACCGGGTCAGCGCGTCCTCGGCGGAGTTGGCGTGCACGGTGGCGAGGGAGCCGTCGTGGCCGGTGGACATCGCCTGGAGCATGTCGAGGGTCTCGCCGCCGCGTACCTCGCCGACGATGATCCGGTCCGGGCGCATCCGCAGGCAGTTGCGGACCAGGTCGCGTACGGTGATCCGGCCCTTGCCCTCGATGTTGGGCGGCCGGGTCTCCAGCCGGACGACGTGTTCCTGCTGGAGCTGGAGTTCGGCGGCGTCCTCCACGGTGATGATCCGCTCGCCCTCGGGGATCAGTCCGGACAGCGCGTTGAGCAGCGTGGTCTTGCCGGATCCGGTGGCCCCGGAGACGATCACGTTGAACCGGGCGCGCACCATCGCGGCCAGCAGCATCACGGTGTGCTCGTCGAGCGAGCGCAGTTCCAGCAGCTCGCCGAGGGTGTAGGTGCGCGGGAAGCGGCGGATGGTGAGGGTGGGTCCGGTGAGCGCCAGCGGCGGGATGATCACGTTGACGCGTTCGCCGGTGGGCAGCCGCGCGTCGACCATGGGCGTGGACTCGTCCACCCGGCGGTTGACGGCGGAGACGATGCGTTCGATGGTCTGCATCAGCTGCTCGTCGCTGGCGAAGCGGACGGCCACCTGCTCGACCCGGCCGGCCCGTTCCACGTAGACGTGGTCGGGGCCGTTGACCATGATCTCGGTGACCGAGGCGTCCTCCAGCAGCGGTTCGAGGACGCCCAGGCCGAGCGCCTCGTCGACCACGCGGCGGATCAGCCGGTCGCGTTCGCGGGTGGAGAGCACCGGGCCCTCGCGGCTGATGAGGTGGCCCAGGACGCGTTCCAGCCGGGCCCGGCGGTCGGCCATGGCCAGCGCGGACATCTCGGCGAGGTCGATCTCCTCCAGGAGTTTGGCCCGGTAGGCGGCGACCAGCCGGGTCTCCTGGTGGTGCCCGGAGGTCTCCTCGGGGGCGGCGATGCGGGCTCGCAGGCTGCTCATGGCGATCAGTCCCTGGGCATGGTGGCGCTGCGCGTCACCGGGTCGACGAAGCGGATGCCGGGCAGGACGGAGGGCACCGGCACGGTGACCGTCATGCGGACCCAGCCGTCGCCGTAGTCGGCGCGGACCTGGGGGGAGAGCCAGCCGCTGACCGCGGCGCGGGCGGCGCCGGGGTCGCCGGTGCGGGCCGCCGCGCGGGCGGCGGTGCCGGCCTGCGCGGCGGTGTACGCGGCGAGGCCGAGCTGCACGCCGGCGAGGGCGACCAGCAGCAGGACGGGCAGGAAGCCGAGGAACTCCACCGAGGCGGAGCCCCGGTCCCGGCGGCCCGGCCCCCTCACGGCCGCTCCCTGGCCGCGCCGGCCGTGCCGTGCACGGTGAACAGCGCGCCCAGCCCCGGCAGCAGCACCGGCACCGGTACCGCCACGTCCGCCCGCACCAACTCCCCGTCCCCGCCCACCCCGACCCGCGCTCCCCTCGCCCACGCCCCCGGCAACGCCTCCCGCGCCGCCCCCTCCGCGTCCCCGCCCACCGCCGCCACCCGCGCCGCCCGGTCCGCCGCCTCCCCGGCCAGCGTCCACGTGTACCCGACCAGCACGAACTGCCACACCAGCAGCAGCACCAGCAGGATCAACGGCGCGATCCCGAGCAGCTCGACGCTGATCTGCCCGGAGTCCCGCGGCGTACGGCGCGCCGTCGTCCGTGGCGCCGTGCGGTCCTCGCCGGTCATCGGGGGTCCGTGGGGACGAGGCCGGTTTCGGCGGCCAGGGACCACAGGGCCTGGCGGACGGCGCCGCGTGGGTCGAGTTCGTGCATCCGGCCGCTGTCGGCGCAGGGCTGGAGTTCCTTGTAGCCGGCGGGTACGGCGGTGCGGGCGACCCGGGTGCCGGTGATGCGTTCGATCAGCGCGGGCTGGATCTCGGTGTGCCGGGTGTGGCGGTTGACCACCGTCACGGTCTCCTGGGGCTTGCGGATCCGCAGCCGGTCCCACAGCCGTACGGTGCGTTTGGCGGCCCGTACCGCGACCACGTCGGGGGTGGTGACCAGCAGCGCGGTGTCGGCCATTTCGACGGCGACGGCTCCGGCGCCGGTGAGCTGGCTGCCGCAGTCGATCACCACGGTGTCGTAGCGGGCGCGCAGCGCGGTGACGATCTGCCGGGCGGCCCGGTCGGTGACGGTCTCGCCCTGTTCGCCCTCGGCCGGGCAGAGCAGCAGGGCGAGGCCGCTGTCGTGGCGGAACATGGCGTCGTCCAGCACGCGCGGGGAGAGGTCGGCGATCCCGGCGAGGTCGGCGATGGAGCGGCGGAAGCGTACGTCGAGGTAGGAGGCGACGTCCCCGGTCTGGAGGTCCATGTCGGCCAGGGCGGTGGGGTGGCCGGCGGCCCGGGCGGCGAGGGCGAGTTGGACGGCGGCGGTGGTGGCGCCGACGCCGCCCTTGGCACCGCTGACGGTGACCACGGTGCCGCCGGGTCCGGCGGTCGCCCCGTCGCCGGCGCCGAGGTGGCGGCGGACCCCGGTGGCCCAGGCGGCGGCGGCCCGTACCCGGTGGTCGAGTTCGGCCTGGGAGAGCGGGAGGCCGGCCACGCCCCGGGCGCCGGCGTCCATCGCGGCGGAGTACGCGGCGGGCCCCTGGTCGGCGGTGAGCAGCACCACGCCGACCGCCGGGTGGCGCAGCGCCACCTCGCGGACGAGTTCGAGCGCGGGCAGCGGTCCGATGGCCTGGTGGACGACGACGACCTCGGGGAGGTGGTCGACGCCCTGGGCGGCGAGGCGGCCGAGGGTGTCGAGAAGGGTGGTGGAGTCGGCGGCGGGCGCGGCGGGTTCGGCCTCCGGGAGGCGGCCGGTGAGCGCGGCGACGGCGCGGGCGGCCTCCGGGTCGGCGACGGCGGGCAGGATGCGGATGGTCATGCCGTCCTCACCGGTCGCCTTCGAGGGTGTAGGTGCGCTCCGCGGAGGGCACCGGCGCGGGGCTGCCGGGGGCGGTCAGCGCGAGGCGGACGTGGGTGGCGAACGACTCGGCGTAGGCGACGCGTTGGGCGTCCAGGGTGGTCAGCGCGAAGGCGACGGGCACCGCCTGCCGGGTGGCCCGGGCGTCGGTCTGGTCGCTGGTCTGGCTGATCGGGGTCTGCCGTCCGATCTTGAGCACCCGGGCGCCGGTGACGATGATGCGGGACTCGTTCCTGCCGCCCTGCTGCTGGTTGCCGGGGAAGGTGGCGTAGATGTTGACGCTGTCGCCGGGGTGGATCTCGCCGGGGACGCCGGTGGCGGCGTCGATCATGATGGCCAGCTCCTGTTGTCCGGGGGCGAGCGCGGGTTGGTCGGCGACCATGTCGGCCTGGAGGAGCGAGCCCTTGCGCAACGGGACGGCGGCGATGCGTCCGGTCACCCGGCGCAGGTCGGTGACGGCGGTGGCCGGCAGCCAGCGGCGCGGCATGGCGACGGTGGTGAACTGGCCGGGGTCGAGCGTCCGGTAGGCGGCGATGTCCTCCTTGGCCTGGTAGGCGGTGACCTGCGGGCCCACCTTGGCGTCCACGTCGTCGACGAAGGCGAGCACGCCGAGGAAGGCGGCGAGCGCACAGAGCGCGGAGAACACCAGGAGGATCGCACCGCGTCGCTGACGTGAGTTCATCCGGAGGGCTTTCGGTCGAGGCGGACGGGGGGCGGCGGGACGCCGGTCAGGTGGCGGGGGCGGTCCGGCGCGGCAGCGGGAGGTTGCCGGTGGCGCAGAACGCGCAGCGGTCGCCGAGGAGTTCCAGGCCGCACCAGCGGCACGGTTCCCGGTGGGCGGCGGCGACCAGCCGGCACAGCACGCCGACGTCGGTGATGTGGGCGGTGAACTCCGCCGACCGGGACGTCCCCCACCAGTGTGCCGAGTCCGACGGGCGGGCGGTCTCGGTGAGTTGGCCGCAGCGCCAGTCGGCGGCGAGCCGGTTGCGTACCCAGTCGGCGCCGGGCGTGCCGGGGGCGTCGGCGGCGAGGGTGAGCCCGGTGGCGAAGGACGGGCCGGGCAGCCGGGCGTCCTCGGTGACCTTGACCAGCCGCCGCTCGGGGGCGGCGAGCACCGCGAACCACACGCCGGGCATCCAGGAGGCCAGGTGGGCGGGGAGGGCGACGGGGACCCGGTCGAGCCGGGCGAGGCTGCCGAGTACGGCGCCGGCGTACAGGTAGTGGCCGAGGAGTCCGGCGGCCGAGGCGATGACGCCGGGGCCGAGGTCGTAGCGGGCGATCTGGCGTAACTGGGCGGCGAGTACGGCGACCGCCAGCGGCGGCAGGGCGGTGGGCACCAGCGCGACGCGGTCGCACTCCAGCAGCGCCCGGATCCGCCGCAGCCGTAACCGCTGGACCGGCGGTGCCCAGTCGGGGACGAGCACCACCAGGTAGCCGGCGTTCTCCAGCACGGCGGCCACCTCGGCGAGCTGCCGGTCGAGCGGGCGGGCGTCGGCGCCGGGCAGGACGACGGCGGGCGCGGCCGGCTGCCCGGAGCCGGGCAGCAGCAGGCCGTCGCTGGTGACGCCTATGACGGTCGACATGGCCAACCCTCCACCGTCCCACCGCTTCCGGCGGCCCTGACGGGGGCCGGGCGTCCGCCCGGGACGCCCTGTCACCCACGCAGGCACGTCCGCCCGCGGGAGAACCTCGCGTACCGCGTTCGCGCTATGACGCTGCGCAGCCTATCCAGGTTTTCCCCGGCGGTCAGCGGCTTCGCGGGCAACGGGCGGGACCCGGGCGGGCGGGCCGGGCGGCGGCGGATCCGGTCGTGTCCGGTCTATTGACACCCGACACTGGTCTGGACCACTTTGGTCCGTACCAAACCGTTCACCCTCCCGACGCGCCGGCGTCCCCCCTCGGAGGCTTGTATGTCAGGTTCACGCCATTCTGCACCGTTCCGCAGACGGCTGCGCCACACCCTGCCCGTCCTCACCGCCACCGCCCTGGTCGGCGGCGGCCTGGGACTGGGGCTCACCATGACGGCCCACGCGGCCGACGCCAACCTGCTGGTCGACCCCGGGTTCGAGTCGGGGCTGGGCACCTGGTCGTGTTCGGCCGGTTCCGGCACCGTCGTCTCCTCGCCGGTGCACAGCGGGAACGCCGCCCTCCAGGCCACCCCGGCCGGCAGCGACGACGCCCAGTGCTCCCAGGTCGTCAGCGTGCAGCCCAACTCCTCGTACACGCTCAGCGCCTGGGTCCAGGGCTCCTACGTCTACCTCGGCGCGAGCGGCACCGGCACCACGGACGTCTCCACCTGGACCCCGTCGGCCACCTCGTACCAGCAGCTGACGACGACCTTCACCACCGGCGCCTCGACCCGCTCGGTCACCGTCTACCTGCACGGCTGGTACGGGCAGCCGGCGTACGACGCGGACGACGTGTCGCTCACCGGCCCGGCGGGCAGCGGCGGCACCCCGACGCCGACGCCGACCCCCACGCCGACGCCCACACCCACGCCGACCCCGACACCCACACCCACCCCGCCGCCCGGCAACACCGGTCTGCCCAAGCACGCCGTCACCGGCTACTGGCAGGACTTCTGCAACGGCGCCACCGTGCAGAAGCTCAGCGACGTCAACAGCCAGTACGACATCATCGCGGTGGCCTTCGCCAACGCCACCACCACCCCGGGCGCCGTCGACTTCTCCCTCGACTCGTGCCTGAACTACAGCGACGCCCAGTTCAAGGCCGACATCAAGGCCAAGCAGGCGGCCGGCAAGAAGGTGATCGTCTCGGTCGGCGGCCAGAACGGCACCATCTCGGTGGGCGACAGCGCCTCGGCCGCCAACTTCGCCGACAGCGTCTACACGTTGATGCAGAACTACGGCTTCAACGGTGTCGACATCGACCTGGAGAACGGCATCAACCCCACCTACATGAGCCAGGCGCTGCACGCGCTGTCGGCCAAGGCGGGCTCCGGTCTGGTGGTCACCATGGCACCGCAGACCATCGACATGCTCTCGTCCTCCAGCGACTACCTGGCCACCGCGCTGAAGGTCAAGGACATCCTCACCGTCGTCAACACCCAGTACTACAACTCGGGTTCGATGAACGGCTGTGACGGCAACGTCTACTCCCAGGGCAGCGTGGACTTCATCACCTCGCTGGCCTGCACCGCCATCCAGGCCGGCCTCGACCCGTCCCAGGTGGGCATCGGGGTCCCGGCCTCCAGCAGCGCGGCGGGCAGCGGCTACGTCTCGCCGACCGTGGTCGACAACGCGCTGGACTGCCTGACCAAGGGCACCGGCTGCGGCTCCTTCAAGCCCGCCACCACCTGGCCGTCCCTGCGCGGCGCGATGACCTGGTCGACCAACTGGGACGCGTCGGCCGGCAACTCCTTCGCCAACGGCGTGGGCACCCACGTGCACGCCATGCCGTGACACCGCCCGACGGGCGACGAGCCGGCCGGTACGCGGGTGCGCGTACTGGCCGGTTCCCTGTCCGCGGCGCGGTCAGGGCCTGGGCAGCGTGCAGCCGGGCAGGGTGAGGTCGATCCGGTTGCCGGCCGCCACGCAGGCGGCTATCTCATAGGTCTCCTCGGCGTAGTTGGTGCCCTGGTGGACGGTGACGTTGCCGCCGCTGTCCACCTCGCAGGGGTTGTCCACGGTGCACTGCTCGCCGTCCTCGTTGCCGGTGTTGTTGACGGCGACCACCTGGCCGGTGGCCGGGTCGACGACGGGCGAGCCGGAGGTGCCGCCGATGGTGTCGCAGGACGGGGTGTAGCGGACCGAGTCCTTCCAGGTCCAGTCGCCCTCGCGCAGCCGGTAGACGAAGCCGTCGACGGCGCAGCTGTAGGTGCGCTTCCAGTAGCCGGAGACCACCTCGATGGCCTCGCCCTGCACCGGGTGCGCGGACGACAGGGTGAGCGCCTCGATGTGGTAGCGCTGGCGTATCTGCGCGTAGGTGCTGCTGAGCTGGTAGAGGGTGATGTCGGTGTCGGTCATGGTGGCGTAGGAGACCTTGGTGGCGCGCAGTGTGCCCGCCGCGCCGCCGGAGGCGTTGAGCAGGGTGAAGCTTCTGCTGGAGGGCTGGTCGGTGATGACCTCGCCGGCGCCCGGCATGCCCGTCTCCAGACAGTGGCCGTTGGTCATGACCAGGGCCGGGTCGGTGTCGGCGGAGGTGGCGGTGCGGATGACGGAGCCGGAGCAGTCGCTCAGCGCCACGGTGCCGGCGAAGGTGACCGCGTGCGGGGTGACGGCGTGGGCGGAGGCGGCCGGGGGCGCCGCGTGCGCCGGCGCGGCGGTGGTGCCGAGCAGGCCCGCGGCGGCCAGGGCGCCCGCGGTCAACGCGCCGATGAGAGGGGATGTCATGCGGGGGGATCCTCTCCGTTGCCGGAAGGGGTCCGGGGCGACGACCCCGGACTTGACGTGAGCATTATCAAGCCCGGGTGTCCCGCGGAGAAGAGCGCGGGCCGCCGCCTCATACCACCAGCGCGACCAGTCCCGCCATCGCGAATCCGGCCACCGACAGCACCGACTCCAGCACCGTCCAGGAGGCCAGCGTCTCCCGCTCGCCGATCCCGAAGTACTTGGCGACCATCCAGAAGCCGCCGTCGTTGACGTGCGAGGCGAAGATCGACCCGGCCGACACCGCGACGATGACCAGCGCCAACTGCGGCTGGCTGTAACGGGCGTGCTCCACCATCGGCCGCACGATGCCCGCCGTGGTCACGATCGCCACCGTCGCCGACCCCTGCGCCACCCGCAGCACCACGCTGATCAGCCACGCCAGCACGATCACCGGCAGCCCCACGTCGTGGAAGGTCCGGGCCAGCGCGTCGGCCACCCCGCTGCCCCCCAGGACCGCGCCGAAGACCCCGCCGGCCCCGACGACCAGCAGGATGTTGCCGACCGGCCCCAGCGAGGAGGTGGAGACCGCCTCCAGGCTCCCCCGGCTCCAGCCACGCCTGACCCCCAGCAGCCAGTAGGCCAGCAGCAGCGCGATGGTCAGCGCGACGAAGGGATGGCCGAAGAACTCCAGCGCGGACCTGACGGCGCCCTCCCCCAGCGCCACCGAGGAGAACGTGGCCGCCAGGATCAGCAGCAGCGGGGTGCCGATGACGGCGAGCACCACCGTGAGCGCCACCGACTCCTCCGGTGTCCGTACCCCCGCCGCCCGCCGCTCGGCCACCACCGCCGCCCGCGACTCGGCCGACGCCTCCGCCATCTCCCGCGGCAACGGGACGAAGATCCGCTCACCGATCCACGCCGCGTAACCCCAGGCCGCCAGCACCGCGGGTATCCCGCACACCGCGCCCATCAGGATCACCCAGCCGAGCTGGACGTGGAGGAGCCCGGCCGCGGCCACCGGGCCGGGGTGCGGCGGCAGGAAGGCGTGCGTCATCGACAGCCCGGCCAGCAGCGGCAGCGCGTACCGCAGCACCGACCTGCCGCCGCGCCGCACCGCCGCGTACACCAGCGGGGCCAGCACGAAGATCCCGACGTCGAAGAAGACCGGGATGCCGAAGAGCAGTCCGGTCAGCCCCATCGCCAGCGGCGCGCGCTCCTCCCCGAAGAGCGCCAGCAGCCGCCCGCTGAGCACCTCCGCGCCGCCGGAGACCTCCAGGATCGCCCCGAGCATGGTGCCCAGCCCGATGATGACGGCGATGTGGCCGAGGATGCCGCCCATCCCCGACTCGATCAGGCTCACCGCGGACGAGCGCTGCACCGTGCCGAACAGCTCGGTGACGCTCAGCCCGGCACCCAGCCCGACCGCCACCGAGACCACCAGGAGGGCGACGAAGGGTTGCAGCCGCACCTTGATGATGAGGACGAGCAGCAGCACGACGCCGAGGGCGGCGACCGTCAGCAGCCCCGGCGTACCGGGGATCAGGGCGAGGACCCCGCCGGTGTGCGGCGGGGCGGCGGGAGCGGCGGCCATGGGGACTCCACGTTCGCGGGCAGGGGTGGGCGCCACGCGGCGGTCCGCGTGCGCGCTGGACGAGGGTGTGTCGCAAGGGCCTTGAGGGGTCGAGGGGCGGGACGGGGGCGGTCAGCCGAGGACGGCGAGGGCGTCCATCTCGACCAGCAGGTCGCCGGGGAGCCCCACGTAGACGGTGGTACGGGCGGCGGGGGCGCCCTTGAGGTCGGCGAAGTACTCGTCGTACACCCGGTTGAACTCCTCGAAGCTGCCCGGATCGGTGAGGTAGACGCGGACCATCACCACGTCCTCCCAGGTGGCGCCGCCCTCTTCGAGGACCGACCGGACGTTGGCCAGGGTCTGCAGGGTCTGCTCGCGCAAGGTCGGGCCGGCCGGGACGGGTTCCTCGCCCGCCGACGCCGGGCGGAAGCCGACCTGCCCGGCGACCTGGAGGATGTTGCCCTTGCGCACCCCGTGCGAGAACTTCGCGGGCGGCGCGGTGTGGGTGGCCGGGGTGATCGCGATCTTGTCGGTCATGAGCGCTCCTCGTTCATGCGTGGTCCTCCTTGACGGGCGTCCGGCCGGAGTACTCGCGGCTGACCGCCTCAGCGGTGCGCAGCAGCAGCGGGCGCAGCCGCAGCAGTTCCTCGGCCGGGACGACGACGTTGGGCGCCGAGAGGGAGACGGCCGCGACGACCCGGCCGTCGGTGCCCCGGATCGGCGCCCCGACACAGTTGATGGACTCCTCGTGGCCGCCGAGGTCGCTCGCCCACCCCTGCTCGCGCACGGTGGCCAGCTCGGCGAGGAAGGCGGCGGCGTTCGGGGTGGAACGGGCGGTGTAGGACGGGTAGTCGAGGCGTTCGGCGAGCGCGCGCCGCTCGGCGTCGGGCAGGTCGGCCAGGAGCACCTTGGCGCACGCGGCCACCGTGAGCGCCACCGGCTTGCCGATCCGCGAGTACATCCGCACCGGGTAGCGGCTCTCCACCTTGTCCACGTAGATCACCTCCCCGTCCTCCCGTACCGCGAGGTGCACGGTGTGGCCGCAGCGCTCGCCGAGGGCCGCCAGGTGCGGGTGGGCGATCTCGCGGATGTCGATGGTCTCCATGGCCTGCTGCGCCAGGGCGAACAGCCGGGCGCCGAGGCGGTAGCGCTGGTCCCGCTGGCGGTAGACCATGCCGTGTTCGCGCAGGGTGCGCAACAGCCGCAGCGCGGTGGACTTGTGCACGTCCAGCCGGGTGGCCACCTGTTCGAGGTTGGCCGGCCCCTCGGCGAGCAGCGGAAGGATGCTCAGGGCGCGGTCGACGGTCTGGCTCATCGGGGTACCTCCACCTGCCGGACGGCCCGGTCACCGGTCCACCCGGGCCCGAGGCGCAGTCTGCCCCACGCCCGCGCGTCCAACGCCACGAGGGCGTCGGCCACCGGCCCGGGCGGCGGGGGGCCCAGGTCGCCGGCGACGGTGAGCGCGGCGGCGGCCATCACGTGGCCGTACCGCAGCCGCTCGGCGTCCGGCCGGCCGGCCAGCGTCGCGGCGAGGAACCCGGCCGCGAAGGCGTCGCCGGCCCCGATCGGCTCCACCACGTCCACCGCGAGCGCCGGGGCGAAGACGCCCTCCTGACCGGCGCGGTAGACGGTGGCGCCGCGGTCGCCCTGCTTGACCACGAGCACCGCCGGCTCCGGCAGCGCCGCCCGCACCGCGTCCGCCCCGCGCACCCCCCAGGCCGCCGCCGCCTCGTCCTCGCCCACGAAGACGATGTCGCAGCCGCGGGCGAGTTCGGCCAGCAGCCCGGTGTCCCGCGAACGCCACAGCGCCGGGCGGAAGTTGACGTCGAAGGAGACCGCCGGACGGCCCGGGGAACGCCGGGTGAGCGCGGTCATCAGCTCCCGGCAGGAGGCCGAGAGCGCGGCGGTGATCCCGGACAGGTGGAGCAGCCGCCCGGAGCCCACGGCGGCCTCGTCCACGTTCTCCCGCGACATCGCGGCGGCGGCCGAGCCGGCCCGGTAGTAGAGCACCGCGGTGCCCTCCGGCCGCGGCTCCTTGAAGTAGACCCCGGTGGGGCGCGCCGGGTCCTGGCGGACCGCGCCGACGTCCACCCCGGCGGCGGCGATCTCGGCGACCAGGTGGTCGCCGAAGCCGTCCGCGCCGACCCGGCTGATCCACCGGACGCGATGGCCTGTACGGGCCAGGTAGCAGGCGACGTTGGACTCCGCGCCGCCGATGCCGCGGTGGAAGACCGACGCCTCGGACAGCCGGCCCGGCCGTCCGGGCACGAAGGTGACCATGGACTCGCCCAGGCACACCACGTCGAACCGCGCGGCGGTCGGCATCGCTCCTCCGCTCCCTTCGTTGACCTGGCGTCGGCCGGGATGTTAGACACCCTGAAGCAAACACCGCAATGGCCGTTGCACATACTGCAATTGGAGGCCGTATGGAGGTCACCCCACCGGCCGTCGCCCGGCTCGCCGGGGAACGCGTCGACCACCGCTTCAAGGGCCTGCCGCCGGACGCCGAGGGGTACACCTTCGGCCAACTCGCCGCCGAACGCCGCCCGTTGTTCACCGGCGGCTTCACCACCCCGCTGCTCACCCTCGACTCCGCCGCCCTCGACCACAACCTGGCCCGCCTCGCCGGCTTCACCGCCCGCCACGGGCTGGCCTTCGCCCCGCACGGCAAGACCTCCATGGCCCCGCAGCTCTTCGCCCGCCAACTCGCCCTCGGCGCCTGGGGGATCACCGCGGCCACCCCCGCCCAGGTCCGCGTCTGCCGCGCCTTCGGCGTCCCCCGCGTCTTCCTCGCCAACGAGGTCGTCGACGCCACCGCCCTCGCCTGGCTCTCCGCCGAACTCGCCGCCGACCCCGGCTTCCGCGTGATCGTCTACGTCGACTCGGTACGCGGCGTGGAACTGATGGACGCCGCGCTCACCCACCCGCTCGACGTCGTCGTCGAACTCGGCGTCGCCGGCGGCCGGACCGGGGTACGCGACCAGGCCACCGCCGACCAGGTCGCCGACGCCGTCGCCGCCTCCCGCCACCTGCGGCTGACCGGCGTGGCCGGCTACGAGGGCGGGATACCGGATCGCACCCCGCAGACGGTACGGGCCTGGCTGGACCGGCTCGTCGGCCTCGCCCGCCGGTTCGACGCGGCGGGACGCTTCGCCGGGGCGGACGAGATCGTGGTCAGCGCGGGCGGCAGCGCCTGGTTCGACGTGGTCGCCGAGGCGTTCGCCGCCGCGGACGGCTTCTCCCTGCCCTCGCTGAAACTCCTGCGCTCCGGTGCCTACGTCACCCACGACGACGGCCACTACCGGCAGGTCACCCCGTACCACCACCGCCTCCCCGAGGACGGGCTGCGCTCCGCGCTCCTGCTGTGGGCCCAGGTCGTCTCCCGCCCCGAACCCGGCCGCGCCTACCTCAACGCCGGCAAGCGCGACCTCCCCCACGACCTCGACCTCCCCCTCCCCCGCCTCATCCGCTCCCCCGACTCCCCCACCCCCGCCCCGCCACCGGCCTCACCGTCACCGCCCTCGCCGACCAGCACACCTTCCTCTCCCTCGCCCCCACCACCCCCCTCGACATCGGCGACTGGGTCGCCCTCGGCATCTCCCACCCCTGCACCGCCTTCGACAAATGGCAGGCGATCCCCCTGGTCGACGCGGACCACGCGGTGACGGACTATGTCCGCACCTTCTTCTGAGGGTTCGCTACACGCTGGTGGTCAGCCATTACTCCGTGGCCCGGTTCGCCCGTTCCAGGATGCGGGGTCGCCTCCGGCGGGCCCGGTGTGGCGGGGGTGCCCCCGCATCCCCGTGGCCCACGGCTGGGCCGGCCATGCAGTGGTGGCCGGTTCGCCCGGTTCGGGTTGCCGGGGTGGCCCCGTTCGCCCCTGTCCGGTGGGTGGTTGGTGGGGTTTTGGTTGGGTTCGGCACCGGGTGGGTTCGCCTATTGCCGGTACGGGGTCGGGGGCGCGCCGGGGGTGACTCCTCGCTCCAGGTTTCGCTGTCGGCTTTCCCCCGCCCCGCTGGGTCGCTGCGGGGACACCCCCGACACACCCCCTCCGGCCGTCGTGCGGGTGCCTCTCTTCGCGGAGGGAGGGGTAAGGAGGAGGTTGGGGTGACCCCGGTCTTTTTCTCACCCACCCCGTGCCGCAGCGCGGAACGATGCGGAACGGGGGCGTGCAGGGGTGTCCCCGCAGCGACCCAGCAGCCGGAGCCCAGCCTTGGCGGATACGCGGAGCGAGGAGTCACCCCGGAGGGCCCCCGGAAACCCAGGAAGACAGAGCGCACCCCGCGCTATACGCGTACAGCCACGGGTGGGCGGGGGGAAACAGCTGTGACGTCAGCCACGACGAGACGGGGGATCGGGGGCACCCCGAAGAGTCCGGGGTGGACGGCAACGTGAGCGAAAGGGGTCAGGGATGGACCTACTCATCCGCCACGCCCTCGTGGTGGACGGCACGGGCGGTACGCCGTACCACGCCGACCTCGGCGTGGAAGACGGCCGGATAACCGAGATCCGCCCCCTCGGCGGAGCCGACCGCACGAGGTCGGCGGGGCGGCGGACACTGGACGCCGACGGGCTGGTGGTCGCGCCGGGGTTCATCGACATGCACGCCCACAGCGACCTCGCCCTGCTGCGCGACCCCGCCCACCTCGCCAAGACCGCCCAGGGCGTCACCCTGGAAGTCCTCGGCCAGGACGGCCTGTCGTACGCTCCGGTGGACGACGCCACGCTGGACGGCATCCGGGCCCAGATCACCGGGTGGAACGGCGACGGCTCCGACGTCGCGTTCACCTGGCGTTCGGTGGGCGAGTACCTCGACCGGCTCGACGAGGGCGTCGCGGTCAACGCCGCGTACCTCGTTCCGCAGGGGACGGTCCGCGCGCTCACGGTGGGCTGGGAGGACCGTCCCGCCACCGAGGCCGAGCTGGCGCACATGAAGCGGCTGGTCGCCCAGGGCATGGCGGAGGGCGCGGTGGGGATGTCGTCGGGGCTGACGTACACGCCGGGGATGTACGCCTCGGCGGCCGAACTGACCGAGTTGTGCCGGGTGGTGGCCGGGTACGGCGGCTACTACTGCCCGCACCACCGCAGTTACGGCTCCGGCGCGCTCGACGCCTACCGGGAGATGATCGCCGTCTCCCGGCGGGCCGGCTGCCCGTTGCACCTGGCGCACGCCACGATGAACTTCCAGGTCAACAAGGGCCGGGCGCCCGAGTTGCTGGCGTTGCTGGACGACGCGCTCGCCGAGGGCGCCGACATCACCCTGGACACCTATCCGTACCTGCCGGGGTGCACCACGCTCGCCGCGCTGCTGCCGAGCTGGGCGACGTCCGGCGGCCCGGCGGCGACGCTGGCCAGGTTGCGGGACGACGCCACCGCGCGGCGGATCCGGCACGCGCTGGAGGTCCAAGGGTCCGACGGCTGCCACGGGGTGCCGGTGGACTGGGCGGCCGTGGAGGTCTCCGGGGTCGCCGACCCGGCGCTCGCCGGGGCCTTCGTGGGGCGCACGATCGAGCAGGCGGCGCGCGAGCGCGGCGAGCCCCCGTTCGCCACCGCCCGCGCCCTGCTGATCGCCGACTCCCTCGGCACCGTCGTCCTCCAGCACGTGGGCGACGAGGAGAACGTCCGGGCGATCATGCGCCACCGGGTCCACACCGGCGGCAGCGACGCCATCCTCACGGGTGACAAACCACACCCGCGGGCGTACGGGACGTTCCCCCGGTTCCTCGGCCGGTACGTACGCGAGCTGGGCGTGCTGTCGCTGGCGGAGTGCGTGGCCCATCTGACCGGCCGCCCGGCCGCCCGCCTGGGCCTGGCCGACCGCGGTCTGATCCGCCCCGGTCACCGCGCCGACCTGGTGCTCTTCGACCCGGCCACGGTGGGCGACGCGGCCACCTTCGACCGTCCCCGCACCCCGCCGACCGGCATCCCGTACGTGCTGATCGACGGCCGTTTCGTGATCGACGACGGGGTCCGCACCGACGTCCTGGCGGGGCGCTCGGTACGCGGACGTGGTGAAAAACACCGGGCGGGCCGCTCCGGGCGCCCTTAGGGTGTCGCCATGCAGGTGATCCAGTCGAGCAAGCTCGCCAACGTCTGTTACGAGATCCGTGGTCCGGTGCTTGAGGAGGCGATGCGCCTGGAGGCGGCGGGTCACCGCATTCTGAAGCTCAACACGGGGAACCCGGCGCCGTTCGGCTTCGAGTGCCCGCCGGAGATCCTGGAGGACATGCTGCGCAGCCTGGGCGACGCCCACGGCTACGGGGACGCCAAGGGGCTGCTGTCGGCCCGGCGCGCGGTGATGCAGCACTACCAGACCAAAGGCATCGCGCTCGACGTCGAGGACATCTACCTGGGCAACGGCGTCTCGGAGCTGATCCAGATGTCGATGCAGGCGCTGCTGGACGACGGCGACGAGGTGCTCGTCCCGGCCCCCGACTACCCGCTGTGGACGGCCTCGGTCTCGCTGGCCGGCGGCACCGCGGTCCACTACCGCTGCGACGAGCAGGCCGACTGGATGCCGGACCTCGCCGACATCGAGCGCAAGGTGACCGACCGCACCAAGGCGATCGTCATCATCAACCCCAACAACCCGACCGGCGCGGTCTACGACGACGAGCTGCTGCGCGGGCTGACCGAGATCGCCCGCCGCCACTCCCTGGTGGTCTGCTCGGACGAGATCTACGACAAGATCCTCTACGACGACGCCACCCACACCCCCACCGCCGCCATCGCCCCCGACCTGCTGACGCTGACCTTCAACGGGCTCTCCAAGGCGTACCGGGTGGCCGGCTACCGCAGCGGCTGGCTCGCGGTGTGCGGCCCGAAGACGCACGCGGCCAGCTACATCGAGGGGCTGACGATCCTGGCCAACATGCGGCTGTGCGCCAACATGCCGGCCCAGCACGCCATCGCCACCGCGCTCGGCGGCCACCAGTCGATCGACAAGCTGGTGCTCCCCGGCGGCCGGCTGCGCGCCCAGCGGGACGCCGCCTACCAGGCGCTCACCGCGATCCCCGGCATCGCCTGCGTCAAGCCCAAGGGCGCCCTGTACGCCTTCCCGCGGCTGGACCCGTCGGTCTACAAGATCAAGGACGACCGGCAGATGGTCCTCGACCTGCTGCGCGCCGAGAAGATCATGATCGTGCACGGCACCGGGTTCAACTGGCCGGAGCCCGACCACTTCCGGATCGTCACCCTGCCGCGCGCGGAGGACCTCACCGACGCCATCGAGCGGATCGGCACCTTCCTGTCCGGTTACGCCCAGCACTGACGCCCGACGCGGAAGGGGGTGCGGGGCGATCGCCCCGCACCCCCTTCGTCGTAGACGTCAGCCGAGCCGCTCGACCAGCGCCCGGTACTCGTCCCACAGCTCCTTGGGCGTGTGGTCGCCGAAGGTCTCCAGGTGCTGCGGGATCAGCGCGGCCTCCTCCCGCCACACCTCGGGGTCGACCGAGAGCAGCAGGTCGAGGTCGGCGTCGTCGATCTGGAGGCCCTTGGTGTCCAGCGCCGCACGGGTCGGCAGCACGCCGATCGGGGTCTCGACGCCCTCGGCCTCGCCGTTCAGCCGCTCGACGACCCACTTGAGCACCCGGCTGTTCTCGCCGAAGCCCGGCCACACGAACCGGCCGTCGGCGTCCTTGCGGAACCAGTTGACGTAGTAGATCTTCGGCAGCTTCGCCGCGTCGTGCTCCTGGCCGACGCGCACCCAGTGGGCGAAGTAGTCGCCCATGTTGTAGCCGCAGAACGGCAGCATGGCGAAGGGGTCGCGGCGCAGCTCGCCGACCTTGCCCTCGGCGGCGGCGGTCTTCTCGGAGGCCACGTTGGCGCCGAGGAAGACCCCGTGCTGCCAGTCGAAGGACTCGGTGACCAGCGGCACCGCGCTGGCCCGTCGTCCGCCGAAGAGGATCGCCGAGATCGGCACGCCCCGGGGGTCCTCCCACTCCGGCGCGATCGTCGGGCACTGGGCGGCCGGGACGGTGAAGCGGGCGTTGGGGTGGGCGGCCGGGGTGTCCGACCCGGGCGTCCAGTCGTTGCCCTTCCAGTCCGTCAGGTGGGCCGGGGTCTCCTCGGTCATCCCCTCCCACCACACGTCGCCGTCGTCGGTGAGGGCGACGTTGGTGAAGACCGAGTTGCCCCACAGGGTCTTCATGGCGTTGGCGTTGGTGTGTTCGCCGGTGCCGGGGGCGACGCCGAAGAAGCCGGCCTCCGGGTTGATGGCGTACAGCCGGCCGTCCTCGCCGAACCTCATCCAGGCGATGTCGTCGCCGATGGTCTCCACGGTCCAGCCCGGGATCGTCGGCTCCAGCATGGCCAGGTTGGTCTTGCCGCAGGCGCTGGGGAAGGCGGCGGCGACGTACTTCGGCTGCCCCTTGGGCGGGGTGAGCTTGAGGACGAGCATGTGCTCCGCGAGCCAGCCCTCGTCCCGGGCCATGACCGAGGCGATGCGCAGGGCGTAGCACTTCTTGCCCAGCAGGGCGTTGCCGCCGTAGCCGGAGCCGTACGACCAGATCTCCCGTGACTCGGGGAAGTGCGAGATGTACTTGGTGGAGTTGCACGGCCACGGCACGTCGGCCTGGCCGGGCTCCAGCGGGGCGCCGAGGGTGTGGACCGCCTTGACGAAGAAGCCGTCCTCCCCGAGTTCGTCCAGCACCGCCTGTCCCATGCGCGTCATGGTGCGCATGGAGACGGCGACGTAGGCGGAGTCGGTGATCTCGACGCCGAGCGCGGACAGCGGCGAGCCCAGCGGACCCATGCAGAACGGGACGACGTACATCGTCCGGCCCCGCATCGACCCCCGGAAGAGCCCCTTGCCACCAGTAAAGATCTCCCGCATCTCGGCGGGGTCCTTCCAGTGGTTGGTCGGGCCGGCGTCCTCCTCCTTCGCGGAGCAGATGAACGTCCGGTCCTCGACGCGGGCCACGTCGCTGGGGTCGGAGGCGGCGTAGTACGAGTTGGGACGCTTGACCGGATCGAGCCGCTTGAAGGTCCCCTTGGCGACGAGTTCGTCGCACAGACGCTGGTACTCCTGCTCCGAACCGTCGCACCAGACCACCTGGTCGGGCTGGGTGAGGGCCGCTATGTCGTCGACCCAGGCGATCAGGTCCTGGTGTTTGGTGGGAGCCGCATTGCTGCGCGCCACGATCGCTCCGTTCCGCCCGGAACGCACAGATCCGGGCGTGAAGATGTCGAGGGTTGTTGGGCCCCTTGGGGGCTGCGACCCGGATGCTTCATGGCCGCTCATCCGGTGCCGACCGCACTCATATGAGTGTCCGCGTTGTTCGGGTGATCTGTCCACCCCGGAAGGGGTGAGCATTACCACTTCCAACCCGATTTATTACTTAGCCGTAACTTACGGTTCCGTAGCTAGCATGACCACCATGACCGCCGTCGAAGAGCCCCCCGCCGCTGACCGGGGCGTGGCATCGAGACTCCACCTGCCCGCCCCCGTCAAACCGAAGTTGCGCGGTTGGCTGCACGCCGGGATGTTCCCGGCCACCCTCTTCGCGGGGGTGGTCTTGACCGCCCTGGCCGACAGCCCGCGCGGACGTGTGGCGTGCGCCGTCTACACGCTCTCCGCCTGCCTGCTGTTCGGCGTCAGCGCGCTGTACCACCGCGGCAACTGGACGCCGCGGGTCTCCGCCGTGCTGCGCCGGCTGGACCACGCCAACATCTTCCTGATCATCGCCGGCACCTACACCCCGCTGGCCATCCTGCTGCTGCCCAGCGGCACGGCCACCGCGCTGCTGTGGTTCATCTGGGCCGGCGCGCTGGCCGGGATAGCGTTCCGGGTCTTCTGGGTCGGCGCCCCACGCTGGCTGTACACCCCGTGCTACCTGGCGCTGGGCTGGGCAGCGGTCTTCTTCCTGCCGGACTTCCTGCGTACCGGCGGGGTGGCCGTGCTGGTCTGCGTCAGCGTCGGCGGCCTGCTCTACAGCGCCGGCGGCGTCATCTACGGGATCAAGCGCCCCAACCCGTCCCCGCGCTGGTTCGGCTTCCACGAGGTCTTCCACACGCTCACGCTGGCCGCGTTCATCGTCCACTACGTGGGAATCTCGCTGGTGGCCTACACGCACGCGTGAACCCCGCCGCCGGGCGGCCGTCCACCGGCCGCCCGGCGGCCCCGCCATGGCCGACAATACGTCCCATGGCCCCCGCACCGACCTCCCCCGCCGCCGCCCCGACCGGCCTGCGCGAACGCAAGAAGCTCAAGACCCGCCGGGCCATCCGGCAGGCCGCCTTCCGGCTCTTCGAACGGCAGGGGTACGAGGCCACCACCATCGAGCAGATCGCCGCCGCCGCCGAGGTCTCCCCCAGCACGTTCTTCCGCTACTTCCCGGCCAAGGAGGACGTCGTCCTCACCGACGAGTACGACCCGGTCGCCGATGAGCTGCGGGACCGCCCCGCCGGGGAGAGCCCGGTGGCCTCACTGCGCCACGCGGTCGTGCAACCGCTGCGGCGGATGACCGCGGACGACCGCGAAGAGCTGCTGCACCGGCTGCGGCTCGCCCGTCAGATCCCGGGGCTGCGGGCCCGGATGGGCGAGGCGACGGCCGGCTCCGCCCGCCAGCTGGTGACCGTGCTCGCCGAACGCGCCGGCCGCTCCCCGGACGACTTCGAGCTGCGGGTGGTCACCGGCGCCCTGCTCGGCGCCTGGGCGGAGACCGTCCTGCACTGGTCGGAGTGCGACGGCCGGGAAGACCTGGCCGCCCTCGTCGACCGGGCGCTGGAGGTGCTCAGCGGCCACCTGAGCCGCTGACCGGGGCTCACCGCAGCTTCGCGACCACCTCGTCCGGCCGGTCCGTCGGCGCGTCGCACACGAACCCCCGGCACACGTACGCCGCCGGGCGGCCGTCCAGCAGCCCGCGCTCCCGCAGCAGCGCGAACTCCTCGCTGCCGGGCGCGCCCACGGCCACCACGGCACCGGGGGCCGGGGCCAGCAGCGCGGCGCGGTGCAGGGCGGTGGTGGCCGGATCCTCGGCGGGGCCGACCACGGCGGTCTCCCGCGGGCCGTCCAGCGCCGCCTCGGCGACCGCCAGCCCCCAGCCGATGAACCGCGGCGCCCGCGCGGCCAGCGCCCCGGCCACCCCCAACGCCCCTTCCGCCGCCCGCCGATGGCGATCGCTCCCGGTGTACGCGGCGTACGACAGCAGGGCGCCGGCCGCCGCGCTGCACCCGGAGGGCGTGGCGTTGTCGGTGGGGTCCTGCGGGCGGCGGATCAGCTCCTCGGCGTCGTCGGCGGTGTCGTAGAGCGTGCCGTCCTCGGCGGAGAAGTGGCGCAGCACGGTGTCGAGCAGCAGCCCGGCGAACTCCACCCAGGTGCCCTCGCCGGTCACCCCGGCCAGGGTGAGGAACCCCTCGGCGAGGTCGGCGTAGTCCTCCAGCACCCCGGCGCCGGTGCCGGGGACGCCGTCCCGGGAGGTGCGCACCAGGCGGCCGTGGGCGTCGAGGTGGACGCGGACCAGCAGGTCGGCGGCGTCCAGCGCGGCCTGCACCAGGTCCGGACGCTCGAAGTAGGCCCCCGTCTCGGCGAGCGCGGCGATCGCCAGGCCGTTCCAGGCGGTGACCACCTTGTCGTCCCGGCCGGGCAGCGGTCGCCGTTCGCGGGCGGCCAGCAGCCGGGCCCGGATGTCGTCGATCCGGGTGGCGTCGGTCAACTCCCCGTCGGCGAGCCGCAGTACGGAGGCGCCCGCCTCGAAGGTGCCCTCCTCGGTGACGCCAAACCAGCGCTGCGCGGCGAGCGCGTCGTCCTCCCCGAGGACCTCCCGCAGCTGCGCGGGCGTCCACACGTAGTAGGCGCCCTCGGCGTGGCCGCCGTCGGGGGTGTCGCTGTCGGCGTCCAGCGCGGAGGCGAAACCGCCCTGCTCGGTGCGGAGTTCGCGGACCAGGAAGTCGGCGGTCTCCAGGGCGATCCGGCGCGCCAGGTCCGATCCGGTGGCCCGCCACAGATGGGCGTAGACCCGGATGAGCAGGGCGTTGTCGTAGAGCATCTTCTCGAAGTGCGGCACGGTCCAGGTGCGGTCCACCGCGTAGCGGGCGAAGCCGCCGCCGAGCTGGTCGTAGATGCCGCCGCGGGCCATCGCCTCGCAGGTGTCCCGGGCCATCTGCAACGCGGCCTCGGAACCGGTGCGGGCGTGGTGGCGCAGCAGGAACTCCAGCACCATCGAGGGCGGGAACTTCGGCGCGTCGCCGAACCCGGCGTGCACCGCGTCGTACCCGCGGGTGAGCACCATCAGCGCGGTGTGCAGATCCGCCTCGCCGGGCGGGTTGGCCCCGCCGTACTCGAACTGCCGGCCGAGCAGATCCCGGACGATCTTCGCCGCCGCCTCGCCGACCTCCTCCCGGCGATCCCGCCACGCGGCGGCGACCCCCTCCAGCACCTGCCGGAAGCCGGGCATCCCGGGGCGCGGCGCGGGCGGGAAGTACGTACCGAAGTAGAACGGCTCCCCCTCCGGCGTCAGGAAGACCGTCATCGGCCAGCCCCCCTGCCCGGTGGCCGCCACCACCGCATCCATGTACACCGCGTCCACGTCCGGCCGCTCCTCGCGGTCCACCTTCACAGCCACGAAGTGCTCGTTGAGGAAGGCCGCCACCACCTCGTCCTCGAACGATTCCCGCGCCATCACATGACACCAGTAAACTCGTAGAAGCATAAGTGGCAGGACGCATAGCCCACCGAAAGAAGGATGGGTACGTCCCGCCGCTTAGCTTCATTCATCGCCTCCTCTCCCCATGGCCACCAATCCACCGGATTGGAAGCGTGCTGGAGCAGGTAGGGCGACGTCGCGTTCGCGAGTCGGTTCATACCGTCATCGTCGCACGATCCGTACTGAGCCGCGGCCCGCTTCGCGGGATCCCATCGAGTGGTTGAGGCCAGAACCTCAGCGGTCGCGTGAACCTTCCAGACTCAGGGCATGGCCCTGCCGGGCTTGACAGGGTTGCTGATGTAGCGAGTCTGCGCCAGCCCGGTTCAGGCAGTGGCAGCGCGATCGGAGCCGAGGCCGGGCGGGGTGGGCCGCTGGGAGCGAGCTGGCCTGACTCGCTCCGTCCACCGCGAGGGCCGCACGCGCTCGGAAGCTCAGCTGTAGCTCTCGACCATGAGTCTGCGTCTTCGATAAGTTGGCCCGCGTGACAGAGTCGGAAGAGCAGCCCCCACAGGGGCTCGATGACCTACCAGAGCAGGTGCAACAGCTCACGGTCGTTGGAGAGGGCTTGCGTGTACTCACGAGAGCGGCAGTGAAAGCTGGGATCCGCACGCTGAAGGCGCAACATATCCACGAGCATTTTCCGGCTTACTTGCACCTGCGAAAGTTGGGGGTCACCTCGGGCTCACTGACGGACTTAAGTCCGAACTGGAAGGATGTCAGCGACCTCCTTCGGATGCCGGGAGGCCCACCAACAAAGCCGCATTATCGACCGTTCAGTTCAGTAAAGCGGAAGGATGAGGCCGGGTACTGGTACAACAAGAACCTGGCTGGCAGTTACGCGCCTAAGTCGATAAGGGCAACATCAGCATTCATGCTCGATGCGAAAGGCGAAGGATACGCACTCCCCATCGACCACGCCCAGCAGGCCCTTGAGCGGTTGCTGAAAGGAAAGAAGGTCCCGGCGTGGGCACTGGCTGCCTACTACCTGCGCAACTACGCATTCGCCTTCGAGGGCGATGGCGGGTACAACGAGTTGGTCACTGCGTTCAAAAAGGAATTCAGGTTCGAGGAAGGCACCGACTTCGGTGTGCTCTTTGAGGACGAGGAGCCGACCTCGTTCTCCGGGGACTGGTTCGAACCATTCACTCTTACCGCAGGCCAGAGCACCCCGCCCGACGAGGAGGGCTCCGATGACTGACGTCACTCTCATCAAGGACGTGCGTGAACTGTCCGCTGATGACTTGGACATCGGATATGAACACCGAGCTCAGATATCGCACGGTTCGAGCGCCCCGGATGCCCCGCTATTGCACTCGGATGACCCGCGTCTAAAGACGATCCTGCGGCTGCTCAGGCGGTTCGGTGGCGTAATCTTGTCTGGGCCTCCCGGCACGAGTAAGTCATGGCTTGCGGGACAAGTCGCGGACAAGATCACGGAGGGCCACGACGACCGTCGCGCCGACATCCAGTTCCATGCCTCCTATCAGTTTGAAGACTTCATCGAGGGATACAGGCCAAAGGAAGACGCCAGTGGATTCGAGCCGCGCGATGGAGTATTTCTCCGCCTCGTCAGGGAAGCTAACAAGCACCCTGATACCGATTACGTGATTGTCATCGATGAATTGTCCCGAGCCGACGTCGGCCGGGTCTTCGGCGAGGCTCTGACCTACATCGAGCGTTCAAAGCGCGGGCAGAACTTTGTACTTCCGTCAGGGAAACCGTGCTCCATCCCTCTGAACCTTTACCTGATCGCCACGATGAATCCGCTCGACCGTGGGGTGGATGAGGTCGACGCCGCATTCGAGCGCCGATTCGCAAAGGTCGACATGCCACCCCGTCGTGACCTGCTAGAGGAACTCCTCAACCGCAACGGATTCCTGGATGAGACTGTCCAGCGACGCCTCCTCGGGTGGTTCAGCAAGATCAACGCCCGAAGTGCTCAGACGCCGGCCGCAGCCATTGGGCATGCCTACTTTGCTGACGTTGTCGACCCCGAGACTCTGCAGGAGGTTTGGGACTACCAGTTGAAGCACCATGTGGAGAGGGCCTTCAAGTACGACCCGGAGACTCGGATCGAGATAATGAACGGTTGGGCCGATATCTTCGCTAGCCCTGCTGACCAAGAAGTGCCAACTGCTGACGAGACAGCATCACCATGACGGTTGTCCCGCTAAACCGGCCGACTGAGCCGAACCTCGTCATCATTCCCTGCAAAGAGTATGGGCCGATTGACGTCGCTCCAGAAGACGTACTCGGACCGAGCGGACGGCTGGCACTCTTCCCTCAAGTGCTTAATAAGTACGTCCAGGCCGACTTCGTGGACAAGGGCTTTCGGTTGTCCGCGAAAGGCGTCTCGGGACTCATTCCTCTCACTGATCGCATCGCCATCCAGGTCCGCCCACGTTTCCCTCTTCGCAATCTCACACACATGGTGACGGTCTGCGGCTATGTACCGACAATGCTGCCAGCTCTACGCGATTACCAACTTGCTGACCAAGCGAGTGACTGGTTGCTTGATGTCATGGCGGACGCTCTGCTCGCTGCCCTGGATACGGTTAGCCTAAACGGGCTACACCGCACCTATCACCATCGCACCGACGCTGGTTCATATCCGCACGGACGCGTCAACACGACTTCGTCCATGTTGCGATATGCGTCGCGAGGCATCAATCACAAGGCAGAGTTTTCGTGGTTCGAGCGGACCGCTGATAATGCACCCAACAGGTGCCTGAAGAGCGCTGTAGCATTGCTACACGCTCGATACAGCAGGATACCTCGCCAGAAAGGCGTTCGCCAAAGAATCGCTCGACTTGCAGAGTCGATGCGCGTTCTCCAAGAGGTCAAGCTGGAAGTCCGGCCTTTTAGTCTCCACGACCCGCAAGTACGGGGCGACGCGCCATTGCCGGAGACGCGTGCCTACTACCGGCCCGCTCTCGAACTCGCGGTCGCGGTCCTGACCGGACGAGGAATCAACCTCGATGATCACACCGGCAATCTCAGCATGCCGTCGCTTCTGGTCAAAACCGAGGACCTCTTTGAAGAATTCATCAGAGTGAGCCTCCAGAAGGCTATGAGCAATCACACGATATTGTCCGTGCTCGATGGAAATCAAAAACCGGGCAAGGTGAAGCTTTACGAGGATCTGCTTGATACGGAGAGGGAGGATCTGCCAGCCCACGAGAAACCTACCGCGCCTGGAAAGGCCCCAGAGGCAAATCCTGACATCGTGTTCCGTTTGAGTGACGGCACCCACCCACTGGTCGCTGACGTGAAATACTCCAACGTCAAGGGCTACGCCGAGCGTTCGGAAGTCGAGCAGGTCGTCCTCTATGGGCACCGCTACAGGAGTCCCGTTGCCATGACTATCCATCCGTGCCGCGCAGACTCAAAAAAGGGACTTTACATTGCCGGGAGGATCGGATCTACGATCGTCGCGCAATACCGGGTCGACCTGGGTGCCGACGATCTGGAGGCTGAGCTGGAGGAGATGGCCAAGCAGCTTAGCGATCTGATCACTTCGCAGAAGTCCTAGGCGCCGGAACCTCCCTCTCCTCCATGAGAGGGAGGAGGTCGACACCGACCGCATCCCGACCCATTTCTTGCGCAGTCTTCAGCGTCGTACCGGTCCCCATAAACGGATCAAGCACGATGCCTCGTGCAGGCGTGCCGTGACCACAGTCGGTCCAGCCAGTGGTGACCTTTTTGGCGAAAGTGAACTCTCGGAAATAGCCACCGAGCGCAGCCTTCGCTTCGGCAGCGAGGCGCTGTACCTCCTTAGAGTTGCGGCCGGTGCCGTTCTGGAACTTGGTGGCTTTGCCGACGTCAGAAACACCTGTCGCCTGGATCGCACGGATATGGTCGTCGGTGAGCCGGGCTGCATCTGCGAGTTCCATCGCCCTCTTGGCCTGAGGGCGATTGGGATCGAGTTCCCGGGTTCGTTCGAACACCCTGGTTCGAGGCTTGTTGCAAGTCAGGCACACTTGAGGGGGGCAGCCAAGCATGATGGACCGCCGCACCAGTTCCTGAGGATATGGGGCGAGATGGCTGCCCATGTTACGTTCGGGGTTGATCTTCCAAACGTCGCCAGGGTTGGCACCATTGCCCATGTACTCTGCATAGCCGAAGAGGTCGTAGTAATAATTCGGCTTGAGCGCAAGGTGGATAATGTACTCGTGCCGGTTCGCTAGACGATTCTTGGCCGGCTCGGGCATGCCTCCGTCCTTGGTCCAGATGATGCGGTTTCGAATCAGCCACCCGCGCTGTACGGCATCGAACTCCAAGAGGCCGGGAATGCCCATAAGAGAGCGATTATAGTACGTATCGCCCACGTTGAGGAAGATGGAGCCAGTGGGCCGGAGAACTCGCTTCCATTCGTCCAGGCATTCCATCATGGATTCGACATAAGCCTGCGGAGTCGACTCTTGCCCAATCTGGTCCTGGTGCTCGTAGTCGCGCTTCTGCCAATAGGGCGGCGAGGTAACGATCAGGTCCACGGAGTCGTCCGGTAGGCCCGTATCGCGAGCGTCACCAGTAATGACTCTGGCGGTCGCTGGAGAAAGGCTTTGCTCCCAATCCTCCAGAGCGCTGATGCCCACCATCGACAAGTTGCGCGGGGTGTCTGGCTTCGCATGGCGAGCTTCGGGCGCCAGGGTCACTCTTTTCTCCTCCTACGGGGCCGGCGGCCCCATCCTGGTGACACTCGGGGCGTAGGCGCGCAAGCGCGACGAGTACCTCAGGTCTCACGTCTCCCCGACCGGGATGGTAGACGCAACCCCCGACAGCATGCCGTCCGGCCAGCAATGGTCAGTGCGAGCCTCGCCGATTTTCTTGATCGCCGCGCATCAGGTAGTTGCCTGCCGCGCACGGTACCGATGGAGACATCGAAGGGCACACCGCCCCGACGTAGCACTGTCATCCATGGCCCCGCGAGCGCCTAGCCAGTCGACCACGATGCAAGGAGTCCTCCCGAAGGGCACCAGCCTACCTGGCAGCACGACACCGTAAAGTGTACAGCGCTATACCCAAAAATGTCCAGCATGCTGCACGATAGCGTACAGCCGGCTGCTGTTACGATCCTCACCATGTCAGCTCTCGAGCGCACCGAAGCCAGAGTCGGCTTTCTCAGGGAAGCGCAAGCCATCGCCGCGCGGCTTCGCGCGAATGAAGAGGAGCATGCTGCGCTTCTCGCTCAGCGAGCCGAGAAGGCGCGAGCACTCCGACAGGCCGGGGCAACTATCGAGGAACTTCAGGAGGTTCTCGGCGTCAGTCGGAGCCGCGTTCACCAGATTCTGCGCGGTTCACGAACCTGACCGTGGGTCTGACGCACGGAAAGATCGGCCGCACATTGGCTATCGACGTCTCGGTGGATGGCCGGCCTACCGACTCGCCCCACGCTCGGATGCTTTGGCTCCCGATTCCAGCAACAGCATAGGGCGATTCTTTTGGGAACTGTTCTCCAACGACGACACACCTTACGGCGCCCTACCCGACATTCTGGAGCGACAAGCACAAGGTCGCCCAGGCCAGGCCATCGGCCTCCGGCAGCGTTGATCATCATCCACGACGTCCTGGGACATTGACCACGGTCTCCCTGGTGCCAACGAGCCCCGTTTCGCAGCCCGCGCATGGCATCCCTGCGCGCTCCTCGACGTCGTCAACGAAGCTCTTTCCGTCTCAGGGCACCCGCGAGACTGACAGGACGGTTGCTTTCGGGGGAGCGGGAAAATCGGCACCAGGGTCACACAGTTGGTCCCTGTTCCGCGGTTGCCCGGGACCGCGCTCTTACCGTTACCTGGGCACATGACCGAGGCCATGTTCTCTCCGTCCGCGCTGGCGAGGTACATCGAGCTGCGCGGCCTGGGCACGGCCGAGCTGGCGAGGGCCGTCGGCGTCTCCGAGCGGGCCGTGCAGTACTGGCTGGCGGGGCGGAGTGCTCCTGGTGATCGGTCGTTCGGGCGTTTGCTGGCTGTCCTGCGGTGCGACGCGCAGGAGTTGTGCGGCAGGCTACGCGGAACGGAGACGCTTTCCGATCTTCGCCGGGACGCCGGGCTGGATGTAGGTCAGGCCGCTGCCGCGGTGGCCGAGAAAGCATGGGCTCGGAGCTTGGGCTTCGACGCCAGGAAGCTCCGGGCGCTGGAGCTCGGACAGACCGTTCCGGGGTGGGATGGAGAGTCCCCGGAGGTGGCCGGGAGAGTAGCGCGTGCCCTGGCTCGGGTGTACGGAGTACCTGAGCGGGTGCTGCTGGATGCCTGGCGTCGCAGTCGGCCGGCGGACGGGACTGTGCCGGTCCTTCCTAGGAGGGCGGCTAGCAGTGAAGAGACGTCCGGACCGCTGGCACTGTGGGAAGGGCTGAACGAGCGCCAGCGCATCTACCTGACCTGTCTCTTCTGGCAGGACCAGGAGGAGGAACTACTGCAACGGCGGAGCCACGCGATGGGCGGCGTCCGCAGTGCTGCGCGCGAGTGGCGAAGAATGCCCCTCGCGCTCCACGCGCCAAAGGAACTAGTCGGGCTAACTAGGCTTCAGGAGCGGCTACGGCAAGAGGGTGTGCGCGATCCAGGAGTGGGCTCGTCGGTCGCCGCGTTGCGGCGACGCGGCCTGGTCACCACCTACCGGGACCGCGTGTACATCGACGGCGTCGGTGAGGTCGCCCGAACTCTGGTTGAGGTGACACGCCGCGGACGAGGCGTCGCACGAGCGGCCCTGAAGGTTCCAAGCAGCACAGGAGCGCCGGCCCCGCTGCTGTCCCGCTGGCTGTGGAGTGTCCTCGTGCGCGTCGCCCGCGCCGACGGGGTCGGTCTGGACGGATCGTTGGCGGGGCGGGCCCCGCACGCCCTGGCTGTTGGGCGGAGCCCGGATGGCCACCACCCCAGCCGAGGATTCATCGTTCTGCGTCATCCGGACGGCGTGGACAGCGGCCCGTACTTCTGGTTCCTGACCGACAGCGGCCGACAGCATGTGAAGGACTACCTTGGCGCATATCAGAAGCTGTACCCGGAGGTTGAGGCTTCTGACCTAAACCACTCGATCGAGTGAATACCTCCGAGGAACAGGGCAGTTCGTTTGTCGAGGCCACGTAGCGTTCCGACGTGGACAGCGAACAGGCAAGCGGCACGGAGCAGTTCCGCCAGACGGAGGCGTTGCTCAGTGCGGCGATGGCCTTCGCGGTGTGCGGGGACGCTCTCACGCGAGAGGACTTGAGCGGCCCCGGCCGACTGGAGCGCCTCATGGAAGCCCAAGGAGCGCTGATGGCCGCCGCTGGCCCGGGGCACCGTGTCAGGTTCACCGATCTTCTGGAAAGGCTGACCGGTGCAGAAGCGGGTTCCATGACGGGCCTGATGCCCGAGTGGGCGGATCCAGGCAGCCTGGACGGGCTTCGGTTCCTCGATGTGGACGGGGTAGCGCCGGGGGATGCCTTCGACTTTCGGCTGGAGGCCGAGCGGGTCATCCGGGCCGCGAAGAAGGTGGGCAGGTTCGCCGGGCGGGTCACGTTCACGGCCCTCGACGACGAGCACAGCCAGGAGTCGGTGTTCAGTGCCATCAAGGGGCCCTACTACGAGAGGCACCGCACGAACCTGATCGAGCACCCCGTGGTGCTGGAGAAGGAAACGGCCACCGCCGTCAGCGACCGACCGGCCCTCGCTGACCTGGAGCTCCCGACCCGGGCGATCGACTTCTACCGGCCGGTGCCTCAGCACGCGCGCTACCGCGGGTGGTGGTTCCCCTGCCCGGCGTGCAGATGGCCGATGAAAGTCTCGTTAGCCCGAGCAGACGGACGGGAGCAGGGCAGGGCCTGGTGCCTCTATCCCTGGCATGAGCAGACCGGCGCAACCTACCTGTTCCAACCGTCCGAGGCCGAACCTCCCGTGCTGCATCCCGTGTTCGAGTGTCACGTTCCGCAGGGACGACAGGGTGAGCTGTGGACAGGCTGCGTCCCCGAGGTGCCGCAGGCTCAGCCCGTCGAGGGCCATAAGGCGCTGGTGAGGTCGGTGTGGCGGAGCACTTGTGTGCCCGGGCTGCCGGAACTGAGGCTTCACCGTGTCCTCAACCACCATCTCAAGGGCACAGGTTGGCGGGCTGAGCTGTGGGTCGACGGCGACCGCATCGACCTGCACGTCGCTAACGACAACGGTCCGAGGCGAAAGACCGCATTCCCGGCCGACTTCAAGGACTACACCTTCGTCAACCACCTGGTCGACAAGCTGGACATGGACGCGGGCGACAAGGGCGACGCCAAGTGGCTGGTGGTGCCCGACCATCGGGACGAACAGGTGCAGACGCTCGATCCGGTGTGCCGCCGCTACGGAATGCGGGCGATCACCGCGAGCGGCTTCGTGGACGAGGTACTGGCGTCGGTCCGGGAGGGACGGGCGTGAACGGAGAACTGACCGGTGCGGAGGCCGGCCTGATCGGAGCCCTCGCCTTGGCCTCGCACTGCATGAGGCGCAAGGACGCCGATGGCAACGTAGTGGCCTCCTTCAGGGACGCGGCGTACTTCGCCGCCCGCAAGCCGCAGGCGTGGGACCAGTGGCCGATGCTGACGCTCGCCGAGCGACGCGTGGTCCGCCAAGTGGGGCAGCTGATGCCGGCCGAGTGGTGCAACCCGAAGGCGTTCAAGTCGGCCGTCCTGGCGTTCGTGGGCAAGCTCGCTCCGGAGGGTGACGGATATGACAGGTCGGGTGGCACAGTCACCCTGGTCGGCGGTGATCCTTTCGCGGCGGAAGCCGCGCTGCTGAAGATCGGGGGTGACTTCCTCGGCCATGCCGAACGCCTGACCGGGCGGTTCTTCACACCGGGGAAGCGGCCCAAGGCCGCTGAGTTCGCCGGGCCGGGCGTGTGGAAGACCAGGACCACCTACCTGGGCCAGGAGCACGGGGTCACCAGCCGGGAGATCGAGTTCCCTGCTACCCCACTGTTCGAGAAGGCACCCGGGCACGAGGCGCTTCCGCGGCTGGTGACCGCGCCGGCATGCGAGCGGATCTCGGCGCCCGTGGAGGAGCTGTTGGAAGTCGCGCAGTGGCTGTCAGAACGCGACGAGTCGGTGGCTTACCTGCACACGGTGCTGAAGAAGTTCCTCAGCGACCTCAAGAGCAGCGCCAGTGGTGAGCTCTCCGAGCTGGACCTGCTGTCTGGCTTGCTGCAGGTGCTCAACGCGCCGACCGGCAGTGGCAAGACGGTGCTCGTACGCGTCATGGCCTCCTGGGCGGTCCTCCACGGGTATCGGTTAGCCATCGCGCTCACCGATGTGCGCGCCACGCTCAACATGGCCTGGGACATCAACAACGACCTCGGTTGGCTCTACGAAACCGGGAAGCTCGACAAGTTGGCCACCTGCGTGCCGCTGATGTCGGCCGCCAGCATGCACAAGCGGGCCATGGACTACGCCGCGCTGACCCCCTCGGCCAAGATCACCGAGTGGAACCTGCGAGGACAACGTGACATCGCCCACCTTGCCTACGGGTGCGCGCAGCGCGTCCTCATGGACCCGCCTGACCTTTATCCGCCTGGGGAGGAAAACTGCCTGACGCTCATCGCGCCGGCAGCGGACAGCGCCAAGCGGCACGCCTGCCCCTACCTCCCGGTGTGCGACAAGTTCCGCCCCGTCTACGAGGCGGCCGAGGCAGACATCGTGGTCACCAACCACGCCAACCTCCTGGACGGCGCCCTGCGGGTCGGAGCCGTCATCGACGGGCACGAGTGGCGCGGCCAGGCCCGCGGCACCGCTGGCGTGAGCGCCCTGGAACTGGCACTGCGCTCGTTCGACGCACTAATCGTGGATGAGGTCGACGCCTTCCAGAAGACCGCGATCGGCCGCTGCACCTCCTCCGTCGTGCTGGCCTCCCGCAAGCGGGACAGCGCCCTGCGGGAGATCGACCAGGACGCCAAGCGGCTGCCAAGCGAGAACCAGGAACAGATCCTGTCCCCGGTCAGCCACGCCCGCTTGATGGCGGAGTTCCTGCTGCTGTGGCTCTGCTCTCGCGCCCTGAAGCTCAATCCCGGCAACGAGGCCGAGGGGTGGGGCGCCGCCGGGCGCGACAATGACGGATGGCGTCTGACCCATTCCCGCGACCGCGAGATCCTCCAACTGCTCTTCCCCGACCTGGCGCCCAGCGCCGACGCGGTTCCCCCGCAGCTCTTCCGCTTCCTCGAAGACATCATGCCCGAGCGGTGGAACGCGCCCGAACCGGCCGACAGCACCGACCACCCCGCCTCGGCGGACTGGGGCGCCCTGCAACGAGCCTTGGCCGCGCTGACCTCGCCCCGCAGTGAGAACTTCCTCTCCCTCGTCCAGCAGGCACTCCACGGTCTGCTGAGCGAAGCCGTCCCCGTCGCCAACGACCGGGCCGCGGTGGTGAACCTCCTCGCCACCCGCACCATCCTCCGCGATCTCGACGTCAGCCTGGACAACCTGCGCCGCCAGGCCTCCGCGCTGAGCCACCTCGACCTGGCCTCCGTCCGCAAGATCCTCGACGGGCTTCACAAGAGCACAGTGACCGTCCTGTACCCGCTCTCCACGCTCGGGCGCTCCATCAGCGGCTACCAGATCCGTGGCCTCGAAGCCAAGGAGAGCGAGGCCGAACTGCTCTCTCGCTGCTTTGAAGGCGACCCCCACACCTTCGTCTCCGAACTCGGCGGACTCACGGCCCTCATGGTCGCCGGTGTCCAACGCCCGGTGCTCGGGCTGTCCGCCACCGCCTACTTCCCCCAGGCCGTCCAGGAGCACGTCCACGCCCCGGTGAAATGGTGGCTGCCCGATACCAGGCCGCGCTCCATCGTCACCCGTGCCACCCCCGTCATCGACCCGAACTCCGGCGATGAGCGCGAGGCTCTGCGCGTAGGCGGCATCTGGGCAGACAAGAAACCCGCGGTTCTACGGGACCTCGGCCGGCTGCTGTACGAGCAGCACCTGGACCGACGGCTGCGGCGCCTGGAAGAGCGAAACGAAAGGCGGGACGAGGACCGGGCGCGGGTGATTCTGACCGCCAACTCCTACGAACAGTGCGCTTATCTCGCTCACGGCCTCGCGCAGGCCGAGGGTCTTCGCCACCGCATCTGCCTGCTGGTCAAGGACTTCCACAAACGGGACTACGAACAGCACCTGCCCTCCCACGTCCGCCGCATGGTGCGCGAGGAACTTGAGGCCTTCCCCAAACACGGCGAGATCCTCATCGCCCCACTGGCCGTGATTGCCCGGGGCCTGAACATCGTCGTCGGTACCCGCTCCGCCGTCAGCGAGATCTTCCTGTGCGTGCGACCGGTCCTGAGCATCGAGGACACCGAGTGGATCCACGGCTCGGTCAACGCAGCCGGCATCAACGCCCTTCCATCAGGCGGTTGCGCCGATCCGCTGCTGGCGATCGAGAAAGCCCGCGACGCATCGTGGCGCCAGCTGCGGCGCATCCTGCACTCACCGTCGCGGTTCTCGCAGATGGCCCACGAACTGCAGGAGGAACTCATCGCGGGCATGCTCGTCCAACTCGTGCAGCTCGCCGGCCGCGCACGCCGAGGCGAGACGGACATGACCCTCCACATCGTCGACCACTCCCTGCACGACACGAAGTTCAGCTCCGACCTGGCCAGCATCATCCAGCGGATCCACGGCAACTGGACACGGGAGCAGAAGCGGATCATGAACGAGCTCTACGGCCAGGCCCTGCAGGCGTTTCTGTCGTACGCGGGTGTGCCCGACGCCGACCTATAGCACCGTCCAAGCCAGTAGCCAACCAACCCACCCAGGACGACGACAGAGAAGGGGACCGCGGAATGGGGCGACGTGCCGCCGAGCGCGATCTGACCGCGCACACCACGGCAATCCACTGCACCACCGACCTCCTGAAGGGCATGGAGGCGTTTGTCTGGGAGTGCGACGACGACACGCGCAACGAATGGCGCGGCCTGCAGAAGACAGCCCGCGCGAACGCCAAGGCGATCCGCGACCAGCGCGAGGAAGACGCCTTCCTCGTCCCCTACTCCATCGTCGTGACCGTACTGCAGCAACTCGCCGACGGCTACGTCCACCTCGACAAGCACCTGCGGTACATGGTGAGCCTCACCGAGATCACGCCCAAGACCCTGGCGAAGGTCTTCACATTCCTGGAAGGAATCGTCCGGAAGATCCCCCTCGACGAGATTCCCTTCCAGGTCGACTCCCGCCTCGCCACGCTGATCGCCGCCACCCCGGCACGCCGCCTGCCGCTGGCCGAGCACATCCTCGCCACCGGGGACGAAGGCGTGGTCAACCCTCCCAACTGGGCGTACGAAGCCGTGAAGTGGCACATCGCCAAGCGCCTCGCCGCCGTACCGCTGATCGACCAGAAGATGGAAGGCGTCACGGAGAAGTACATCGACAAGAAGGGCGAGACCAAGGAACGGATCGTCGACTGGCAGCCCGCCGAGGGCGAGGGCGCCCGGGCCGAGGTGCACTACCGGCCGGCCAACGACGGAAGCCTCGTCGCCTGGGACCACCCCATCGGCCCGGTCTTCGCCGGCCGCGGGCACCCCATCAAAGCCGACGACCTCACCCGGGACTGGCCCACGGACGCGAGCCCCAGCAGGCTCCAGTACGCCATGTCCAGGATGACCGTCAAGATGGCCACCTACACCGCGGTCGACCACCCGATCATCAACACTGACGCCCACGTGCGGCGCGTCAACAACGCCCTGATCTTCTCCCGCACCGCCCTCGTCGACCAAGGAGCCAGCCGACCGCTGCTGAAGGTAACCCTGGACGGCCGGGGCCTGCGGCAGGCCAACACCTACGCCATGGAGATCCTCGCAAAGCTGGACGCCGACCGTACCGCCCTCAACGCGGTGGAGAGCCGCGTCCAGCGGGAGCGGGATCTGTGGAACACCCGCGACGAGAACGGAAAACGCCCCACCCTCCTGACCCCGGCGCCCGGAACCGTCCGCCCCGTCGTACCCACTCCGCCGAAGTGGTACGCCGTCGGCACCGGCGCCGGCCTCTATCACCTGGAGTTGCTCCGCGACCAGATCGAACGCGCCTTCGGCGGCACCGCCCGCCTGCTGGAGCTCAAGTCCAAGGGCAGCGTCTTCTCGCCACGCCCCTTCGAGACCATCTCGGCCTCGGAGAAGGCCGCCCGCAAGAAGGACAACCGGTACATCGACCTCGTCGGCCTGCCGGACCCCGCCAGCATCCAGCGCTCTATCGAAGCAGCCGGCTACAAGACGCTACGGATTCTGTGCCTGTACTACGAGGCACCGACCCGGATGCGCATGCTTCACGGGCTGGCGCACTCCTACGGCCTCGACCCGTCCGACATCGACCGCAGCGTGGACGGCGAGCGCATTGCGCTGGCGCCCGGCGTGGAAGCGATCTTCCACTACGCCAAGGACCTTCTGGCCCACGGTCCGGCCGCAACCCGGGCCGCCGACACCCGCGCCGTGATCGACGCCTACAGCGAACCGGGCATCATGCTGGCCGCCTGGTGCGAAACCGAGAAGCCCATCGCCGGGGAGGAACACAAGCAGCTGAAGTCCTCCGAGGTGCAGAGGGCCTTGGAGGACAACGACGCGAAATTCCAGACCAGGCGCGCCCTCGCTGCCACGCTCGTCCCCAGCCAGTACCTCGTCGGCCGCCAGCGCGACGGCGCCACGGGCGACCAGCTCCTCACCGTCCCGAAGAAGCCGTACGACGACCACCGCGTCTACATGGGACTCCTCGACCTCTACCGCTCCTGCGGCATCATCGACGCCCGCTTCGAGGAAGCGCTCTACGGCCCGGACGACCCCTATCCGATCCCCCGCATCGCCTGGTGCGGCGTCCACATCCGCAAGCAGGCCACCGACCGAAGGTTCCGCGGCGAGCCCAAGCGGATCGTCACCGCCAGCGTGATCATCCCGCCGGACACTCCAGAAGGCGCCTGGCGGATGCTTGGCTGGAGCAACCTCAGCCCGGTCTGGGAGCCTTACCCCACCGCCCAGGCCCGCTTCCACGCCGCCAACTACCCCCTCCACCGAGCTGACGGCGACAACGAGATCCAGCGCTGGACCCAGGCCGGCCACGACGTCAAACTCGCCCTGCACGACCTCGCCGACGAACTCGACGACCTCCCCTACGCCCTCATCATCGACGGCAAAGCCTGCCGCAGGATGTGGCCCGGCCTCAACAACAACAAGCAAGGCAAGCAGCCCGACGCCACCGACTCGCGCCTATGGCTCCCCAGCACCGGACTTCCGGCCCACGCCACTCCGGTGAGCATCATCCGCCTCAACTGCGACCAAGAGGAGATGCCCCGTCTCGCCTACGTGACAGAGAAACTGAAGAACGGCAAGGAGAAAACCCTCAAAACGTCCAGCGACCTGTACTACCCGGCCGAACGCCCCGAAGGCCACCCCTGGTTCCTCTACACCGAACCGCGCAACTACGGCAAGAAGCGCCACGGCCAGTACAAGACCCGCTGGCGCGCCGAACCGGGCAACGCCTCCGAGAACGCCGACGAGCGCAAGGAAAACGAACTTAACGCACCCTGGTACGCCATGAGCACCCGCGAAATCACGCCCATGTGCACCAAGCCCGACTACCAGCGCGAACACCTCGCCGTCGCCGCCGCCCGCCTCAGCCACCAAGCCATTGCCTGGTCCGACCGCACCCGGTATGCGGCCCCCCAACATGCAGCGCTCCAGATGGACCTCGACCACCCGCAATACCGCCGCTCCGCACCCACGGACCCCGAATCGCTGAAGGTGCTCGCAGACGCGATGAATGGCGACAACGGCATCGACGCATGACCCTCAGCCGTGGGGCGCCCAGGACTGCATTTCGTGGACCCCGACCGCCTCTGTCCAGAAAATGGAGTATGAGCCGCCTATCACATCAACGCCCTGATGCATCACCCGCGGTGAGCGCAAGCGGTGACGAGAAGATCGACGCCTGGGTCGAGGAGCAGCTCGCTCTGTCACCTGCCTGGTCCGCGGCGAAATTGGCAAGCATCTCGGCGCTACTCGGGACTGGGAGCCAGGACAATAGGATCGAACGTACTTGTATGAACTCCCCGACCCTACCGATCACTACGGAGTCCGGGACGGACTGAGTGCCGCAAGCGTGGGTCCGGCAGCCCGCAGCCCAGGTCGATCACCCGGCTACGGGCGCCGGAGCGGCGAGTTCGGCAAGCCAGTTGTGGATCGCCTCGGTGCTGTCCGATACGGCGCGGCTCCCTCTCTCGTGACGCGCGCCCGATCCCGGGCGGCCCCATCCACCACGTGATGGCGCATGAGCGGAGATCGGCCAAGCAGCAGGAGGGGCGCGGGTTCCATGCTTGGTGATCGGGACAGTGTGAGAAGCTGTCTCGCGCGAACCCTGTAGCTGGCGTGACCTCGCCTTATCTGCTTCAGCAGGCTGAGAAGCCAGTCGACTGACGGCCTTGAGGCCTGAGGTGTTCGAGGAGACTCGACGGCGCAAAATGCTCGTTCTGTTACCGGATGACTACGGAGCGGTCATTGGCACCAGTGACAACTGGAATACCCCACGCTCAGCAACACCGGCACCCCCCGGCGACGAGCCTCCTCGAACGCCTCCGGACACCACGGCCACCAGTCGACCGGGTTGTCCGCGTGCTGGAGGAGGTAGGGCGAGGTCGAGCCAGCCAACCGGTTCATATCGGCCAGCCTCTCACAACGCCCGCCCCGGGCAGGGCGGTCCGTACGGGCCCTGCCTCGCTTGGCGCAACTGCCTGCGGCAGCGGTAGCCGTGGCAGGTTGAACAGGACAGTACGCTGAGCACAGCAGCGCTGGACCGTCGGGGCTCCTCGAAGGAGGTACACCATGACCGCCGAGATGGTGGCGCCCGCGTGGATGCATACGCAGATCAGCGCGGAACAGTACGACTCCTGGTCCGAGGAGCAGTGCGCCGGCATCGAGATCGTGGACGGGATGGTCGTCGTGAGCCCGAGCGCCTCCAAGCGGCACAACCGGCTGGCCCGGATCCTGGCCAATGCCCTGGACGCCGCCGCGGGCCCGGACTGGAACGCCGACACGGACTTCGACGTCCGCCTGCAGGACGTCCCGCTCACCAACCGCCGTCCGGACGTCGTCGTCTACCGCGCGGAGACCATCGACCTCACGCCCACCCGCCCCGAACACGTGTTGCTGGTGGTAGAGGTCGTGTCGCCCGGTTCGGAGACGACCGACCGGATCGTCAAGGTGGACCAGTACGCCAAGGCAGGCATCCCCTTCTACTGGCGCGTCGAACAGGCCGCGACCGGTGTCCCGATCATCTACACCTACGTCCTAGACCCCGCCACCAAGGTCTACCGGGACGGCGAGATGTTCACCGGCGCGATCAAGGCTGCCGCGCCCTTCTCCGTCACTGTGGACCTCGGCACCATCTGACCTGACAGCGAGACCCTACGCTCAGCAACACCGGCACCCCCCCCCGGCGCCGAGCCTCCTCCAACGCCTCCGGACACCACGGCCAAGCCATCTCCCCGGCCCGCCCCCCCACTCCGCACCCCCTGCGGCCGGGCGGGCGCACCGCAGTCACCGTCCGGAGTGAACCGGTAGGGGCTGCCCAGATGATCGGGTAATCAGATGATGACACATCGTCATCCCCCCACGAGGAGTCCCCATGCGAACAGTCTCGCGGGTGGCGGTCGCCCTGACCGCCACCGCCGCCGCCATCGCCATGTTCCCGCTCGCCGCGCCGGGCGCCCACGCCGCCGAGCGGGTGGTGTGCGGCAGTGGCGCCTCCTATCTGAAGGGGGCGCCGTACGCGTTCGACGCGACGTTCCGCGGCGGACGGGCGTACCACGGCATCGCCACCGTCCGGGGCGGTGAGCGGCCGGTCATCGTGGTGGAGCTGGCCGAGCGGGCCGGCCGCACGCTGCGGCTGATGCCGGAGAGTGAGGCCATGGGGCGCGCGGTGCGCCCGATCCGTACCGTCACCGGGCAGATCGGCCACATGCGGATGACCCTGCGCGCCGACAGCTTCCGGTGCGCCCCCGGCGGGCGGCTGCTGACGGTGACGGGGACCGCGCGGGAGCTGGGCCGCACCGACCTGGAGCACCGCTCGGCGGCCATGCGGATGCGGCACGCGTGCGACCACCGGGCCGCCGAGCGCCGCCGGGTGGCACCCGGCCACTGGATGCTGCGCAGCCAGGAGGCCGGCCACGAGCTGAACCGCGGCTGAACCACGGCACGGCCGGCACCGCGGCGGGAAGCCGTCGGTGCCGGCCGTCGCCGGGACGTCAGCCGTCGGTGGAGGAGGCGCCGTCCGACGACGGCTCCGCCGGGGCCCGGGCCGGCTCCGGCTCCTCCTCGAAGGTCACCTTCTTGAACTGCTTGCTCATGCTCTTCATCAGGAACCATGTGGCGGCACCGAGCGCCGCGAAGATCACGAAGCCCAGCAGACCGGGTGTGACCTTGTTCTTGTCGAAGTCGGCGAGGGTCACCAGGGGCGTGGCGGCGAGGACGAGGGATGCGTTCACGCCCTCCATTGTCTACCCGGCCGCGCGGATGCCCGCGAAGAGGTCGGATTCGGGCAGCGAGGTATCGACCCGGGAGCGCGCCAGCTCGTAGTCCTCGGTGGGCCAGACCTCCTTCTGGAGGTCCATCGGCACGTGGAACCAGAAGCCGTCCGGGTCGATCTGGGTGGCGTGGGCGATCAGCGCCTTGTCCCGGATCTCGAAGAAGTCGGCGCACGGCACGAAGGTGGTGATCTGCCGCTCGGGCCGGTCCATGTCGTCCCAGCGCTTGAGCCACTCGCCGTAGGGCGACTCCAGGCCGCGGGCGAGCAGCGCCTCGTGCAGCGCCACGGTGCGCGGCCGGTTGAAGCCCTGGTTGTAGTAGAGCTTCAGCGGCGTCCACGCCTCGCCGGCCTCCGGGTAGCGCTCCGGGTCGCCGGCCGCGTCGAAGGCCACCATCGAGATCTTGTGGGTCATGATGTGGTCGGGGTGCGGATAACCGCCGTTCTCGTCGTACGTGGTGATCACGTGCGGCCGGAACTCGCGGATCAGCTTGACCAGGGCCCCGGCGGCCTCGTCCACGTCCTGCAGGGCGAAGCACCCCTCGGGCAGCGGGGGCAGCGGGTCGCCCTCGGGCAGCCCGGAGTCGACGAAGCCCAGCCACGCCTGCTTGACGCCGAGGATCTGCCGCGCCTCGTCCATCTCCTTGCGGCGGACCTCGTGGATGTTGGCCTCGATGTAGGCGTCGCCCTGGAGCTTGGGGTTGAGGATGGAGCCCCGTTCTCCGCCCGTGCAGGTGGCCACCAGCACGTCGACGCCTTCGGACACGTACTTCGCCATCGTCGCCGCGCCCTTGCTGGACTCGTCGTCCGGGTGCGCGTGTACGGCCATCAGTCGTAGCTGATCGGTCAAGACAAGGTCCTTACGCAATTAGCGGGAGTGGTGTCGGTGCGTCTGCGGACGCCCTCTATAGTGACCGACGCGGGGCGGTGAATTAATCCCGTGCGGGTCAGCCCCAGGAGGTACGAGCATGAGCGCGGTGCGCGACCGGGTGCCGGAGGGGCGTTACGGACGGGCGCCCCGGGGGCGCTACGGGCGCTCCGCCGACCAGGCGAAGGACCGCACGCTCAGGGTGCTCGGCACGGTGCTCGGCGGCCTGCTGGTGGTCGCGCTCGGGGTGGGCGGCTGGTGGTACATGTCGGCCAACGACGTCAGCGGCCAGGTCGTCACCTTCCGGGTCGTCTCCGACACGCGGGTCGACGCCCATCTGGAGGTCGTCAAGGACGCCGGGCAGAGCGCCGTGTGCACGCTGCGTTCGCAGTCGGCCGACCAGACCGAGGTGGGTCGCAAGGACGTCACCGTCTCCGGCCCCGGCACCCGCGTCGAGGCCGATGTGACGATCCGCACCACCGCCCGCGGCACCACCGCGGAGCTGCTGAGCTGCAAGGCGGCCGGCGGGCGCTGACCGGCGGCCGGGCGGGCGCCCGCGGCCGGTTTTGACGACGTCCGCGCGCCGGCTGTCTCCCCCCTGAGCGCGGGAATTGTTACGCTCGTGGTTTCGCCCCTCCGATATGGCGCAAGCATGCCGGAAGGGCGTTCAGCACATCTGGCTCCGGTGCGCCCGGCGCCGGACACCGCCCGAAGCACGCCGCCCCGGCAGGGTGGCCGAGAACAGCAACCCGAGTACCGACGAGGAGCACCTGTGACCCAGACCAGCGACAACGTCACCTGGCTGACCCAGGAGGCGTATGACCAGCTCAAGGCCGAGCTGGAAGACCTGTCGGGTCCCAAACGCGCCGAGATCGTGGCCAAGATCGAGGAAGCCCGCCAGGAAGGTGACCTCAAGGAGAACGCCGGCTACCACGCGGCACGCGAGGACCAGGGCAAGCTGGAGGCGCGCATCGTCCAGCTGACCCACCTGCTCCAGCACGCCAAGGTCGGCGAGGCCCCGGCGGACAACGGGGTGGTCGCTCCCGGCATGGTGGTCACGATCGCCTTCGACGGTGACCCGGACGACACCCTGACGTTCCTGCTGGGCTCGCGCGAGTACGTCTCCGACAAGCTGGACACCTACTCGCCGCAGTCGCCGCTGGGCAGCGCCGTCAACGGCAAGAAGGCCGGCGACGAGGCCAGCTACGAGATGCCCAACGGCGGCAAGGCCACCGTGAAGATCCTCCAGACCCGGCCGTACGAGGGCTGAGCCCGCGCCCCGCGTACCCGTGCCGCGACGCCCCCGGAAACCGTCACCGGTCCGGGGGCGTCGCGCGTACGGTCAGGCGGAGGCCGAGCGGTACTTGCGCACCGCCAGGGTGCGGAAGACCACCAGGATCAGCACGGACCACAGCACCGAGGCCCAGACCGCGTGCTGCATGGGCCAGGCGTCCGGGGTCCGGAAGCCGGGCGGCAGGTTGCCGAACAGCTCACGGCTCGCCTGGACGGTGGTGCTGAACGGGTTCCACTCGGCGATGTACCGGAAGAACGCCGGCAGGTTGTTGGAGTCCACGAAGGCGTTGGAGATGAACGTCAGCGGGAACAGCCAGATCAGTCCGCCGGAGGTGGCCGCCTCCGGGGTGCGCACCGAGAGCCCGATCAGCGCGCCGATCCACGAGAAGGCGTACCCCAGCAGGAGCAGCAGCCCGAAGCCGCCGAGCACCTTGCCGATGTTCTCGTGGGTGCGCCAGCCGACGAGCAGGGCGACGCCCGCGAGCACCACCAGGGTGAGCGCCGTCTGCACCAGGTCGGCGAGGGTGCGTCCGGTGAGCACCGCGCCGCGTGACATGGGCAGGGAACGGAAGCGGTCGATCAGCCCCTTGTGCATGTCGTCGGCGATGCCCGCGCCCGCGCCAGCGGTGGCGAAGGTGACCGTCTGCGCGAAGATCCCCGCCATCAGGAACTCGCGGTAGCTCTGCTGGGAGAGCGAGCCGCCGACCCGTATGGACCCGCCGAAGACGTAGGTGAAGAGCACCACGAACATGATCGGCTGGATCAGCCCGAAGATGACCATCTCGGGGATCCGGAGCATGCGGATGATGTTCCGCTGGGCGATCACGAGCGAGTCGCGGACCGCCTGGACCGGGCCGCCGCGGGCGCGGGGGGCGAGGCTGGTGCTGGTCATGGTGGTCACTTGGCCGCCTCCTCGGGCCGGGCCGCCTCGTCGGCCGCGTGGCCGGTGAGCGACAGGAAGACGTCGTCCAGGGTGGGGCGGCGCAGTCCGATGTCGTCGATCTCTATGCCCCGGGTGTCGAGTTCGCGGATGACCTCGGCGAGGAGCTTGGCGCCGCCGGTGACGGGGGCGGTGATCCGCCGGGTGTGGGTCTCCACGGTGGCGGCGGCCTTGGCGAAGCCGTTCATCACCTCGGCGGCGGTCGGCAGCAGTTCCGCGTCGTGCACCACGACCTCGACGCGTTCGCCGCCGGTGCGCGCCTTGAGCTGGTCGGAGGTGCCGCGGGCGATGACCCGGCCGTGGTCGACCACGGCGATGTCGTGGGCGAGGTGGTCGGCCTCCTCCAGGTACTGGGTGGTCAGCAGCAAGGTGGTGCCGCCGGCCACCAACTCCTTGATCACCTCCCACAGTTGCTGCCGGTTGCGGGGGTCGAGGCCGGTGGTGGGCTCGTCCATGAACATCACCGGCGGCCGGACCACCAGCGCGGCGGCCAGGTCCAGGCGCCGCCGCATGCCGCCGGAGTAGGTCTTGGCCGGGCGGTCGGCGGCGTCGGCGAGGTTGAAACGTTCCAGCAGTTCGTCGGCGCGGGCCTTGGCCGCGCGGGACGGCATCTGGTAGAGCCGTCCGACCATCCGGAGGTTCTCCCGGCCGGTGAGGTATTCGTCGACGGCGGCGAACTGGCCGGACAGGCCGATGGAGCGGCGCACCTCGTTGGGGTGTGCCAGGACGTCGATCCCGGCCACCATGGCCCGGCCGCTGTCCGGCCGCAGCAAGGTGGTCAGCACCCGGACGGTGGTGGTCTTCCCCGCGCCGTTGGGCCCGAGCAGGCCGAGCACGGTGCCCTCCGGTACGTCGAGGTCGACGCCGTCCAGGGCCCGTACTCCGCCGAAGGTCTTCACCAGCCCTTCGGCGTGGATGGCGGCTGCCATTGAGGTCTCCCGTTGGGTGAGCGATGGGTTGCTTGCACGCTGCACGTAATGCGATGCATCGTGAGTATGGCGTCACGCGATATATCGCGTCAAGCCGCGCAGGCCGGCCCCGCATCGACGGCGTACGTCCCCGTGCGTACCCCGGCTACGCCACCGCCGCCGCGCTCAGCACGTCACCCGGTAGCCGGCCTGCTCCAGCGCCTGGACCACCAGCGAGCAGTGCTCCGGCCCCTTGGTCTCCAGGTGGAGCTCCACTTCGACCTCGGTGAGGCCGAGGTGGGGGTCGGTGCGCACGTGGCCCACGTCGAGCACGTTGGCGCCCGCCTCGGAGAGCACCGCCAGCAGCAGCGCCAGCGCGCCCGGGCGGTCCGCCAGCCGCAGCCGCAGCGACAGGTAGCGCCCGGCCGCCGCCATGCCGTGGGTGAGGACGCGCTGCATCAGCAACGGGTCCACGTTGCCCCCGGAGAGCACCGCGACCACCGGCCCCGCGAACGCCGACGGATCCGCCAGCACCGCCGCCACCGGACTGGCCCCGGCCGGCTCCACCACCAGCTTGGCCCGCTCCAGGCAGAGCAGCAGCGCCCGGGAGAGCGCGTCCTCGGTCACCGTGCGGATCTCGTCCACCAGCTCGCCGACGATCCGGAACGGGATGTCCCCGGGGCGCGCCACCCGCATGCCGTCGGCCATGGTCACCGGCGCGTCCAGCGCCAGCGGGCGCCCGGCCGCCAGCGACGGCGGATAGCACGCCGCCCCCTCCGCCTGCACCCCCACCACCCGCACCGCCGGGCGCACCGCCTTGACGGCCACCGCGATCCCGGCCGCCAGCCCGCCGCCGCCCATGCCCACCACGATCGTGGCCACCTCCGGGCACTGCCGCAGGATCTCCAGCCCCACCGTGCCCTGCCCGGCCACCACGTCCGGGTGGTCGAAGGGGTGGATCAGCACCGCGCCGGTGTGCGCCGCGTACCGCTGGGCGGCACGCAGCGACTCGTCCACCACCTGCCCGTGCAGCCGCACCTCGGCGCCGTACTCACGGGTGGCCGCCACCTTCGGCAACGGGGTCTCCTCCGGCATGAACACGGTGGCCCGCACCCCGAGCAGCGTGGCGGCCAGCGCCACCCCCTGCGCGTGGTTGCCGGCGCTCGCCGCGACCACCCCGGCCGCCCGCTCCGCCGCCGACAGCCGGGCGATGCGCACGTAGGCGCCGCGCACCTTGAACGACCCGGTGCGTTGCAGGTTCTCGCACTTGAAGTACACCGGGGCGCCGACCAGCGCGCTCAGGTGCCGGCTGCCCTCCAGCGCGGTGACCCGGGCCACCCCGGCCAGCGTCCGCAGCGCGGCGCGTACGTCGTCGAGGGTGACGGTGCCGGTGGCGCCGGGTGTGCTGACTGCCATGCGGCAAGTCTGACAGTTCGGATGCTTGCGTCGATACGGGATTCATCCGGCGAAACGCGCGCTCCGCCCACTCGTGTGCCGCGTTTGGGCGGCTGGGGTACGGGGCAGCGCCCGGCCGCGTACCCTTCCGACATGCCGACCTCCGTTGACCTGACGACCACCGCACTCTACGAGCGCCTCCAGCACGAGGTCGCGCTCTTCGCCCGCCGGGCGGAGCAGACCCGGCTCGGTGGCGTCGGCAAGGCCCGCAACTCCATGGACCGCGCCGCCTACCTGCTGCTCAACCGGCTGGACCGGGAGGGCGCCATGGGGGTTAAGGCGCTCGCCGAAGGCATGGGCATCGACTCCTCCACGGTGACCCGGCAGGTCGCGCCGCTCGTGGAGTCCGGCCTGGTCAAGCGGACCTCGCACCCCGAGGACGGCCGGGCCGTGGTGCTCGCGCTCTCCCCGCGCGGCCGGGCCCGGCTGGAGGAGGTACGCGCCTCCCGCCGCAAGCTGATGGCGGTGGTGACCGACGACTGGAGCGAGGACGAACGCGAGATGTTCTGCACGCTGCTGGCCCGGTTCAACGCGGCGCTGTCCGACTACCACAACGCCGGGCCGCGTGAAGAGCGCTGACCCCCAACGACCCGGTTCCGCACGGCCCTTGACCGGCGCCTGCCCGGTGGCGTCCCATAGCGGGCAGTCAGTGCCGTGCCGGGGCCGTACCGGGGGAAGCCATGGTGGGTACGCGTCGTCAGGCCCGGCGCCGTCGCAGGGACCGCGAGTTCGCGGCGTTCACCGCCGGCGCGGCCGGACGGCTGCTGCACCTCGCCACCCTGCTCGCCGGCGACCCCGCGGACGGCGAGCGGCTGCTGATCGCCGCGCTGGCCCGTACCTACGCCGACTGGTTCCGGCTGCGCGGCGACGACCCGTACGTGCGCACCCGCCAGGAGCTGGCCGCCCGCTTCGGCCGCCGCGCCCGCCGCTACCGCCGGCCGCGCCGCGGACTCCTCGCCCCGCTGCCGCCCGCCCAGCGTCTCGCCCTCGTCCTCCAGCTGTACGAGGGGCTCCCCGCCGAACAGACCGCCGCCCACCTCGGGCTGCCGCCGGAGAAGGTGCGCACCCTGTGCCTGCGGGCGCTGGCCGCCGTACGGAGCACCCGGTGAGCGGGGCGGCGGCCGTCCCCGAACCGCCCGGGGTGCCGCAGGCCCCGCCGGACCGCAAGGAGACCGAGGTGCGGCGGCTCCTGGCGGCCGACCCGCGCCCCGTCCCGCCCGACCTGACCGCCCGCGCCCTCGCCCACGGCCGCCGGCTGGTGCGGCTGCGCCGGGCGGTCCGCCTGGTCTGCTGGACGCTGCTGCTGGCCGCCGCCGTCACCGCGGCCGTGCTGGCCGTCCGCCTCTGGCCGGCGGCGCAGCCGCTGCCGGTGCCGGCGCCCTGAGGGACACCGGCCCCGGCGTGCCCCTGCGTCAGGCCAGCGCCTCGGTGAGGTCGGCCAGCAGGTCGTCCACCGCCTCGATGCCCACCGACAGCCGCACCAGGTCGGCCGGGACCTCCAGCGCCGAACCGGCCACCGAGGCGTGCGTCATCCGCCCCGGGTGCTCGATCAGCGACTCGACCCCGCCGAGCGACTCGCCCAGGGTGAACAGCTCGGCCCGGTCGCAGACGCGCAGCGCCGCCTCCTCGCCGCCGGCCACCCGGAACGAGATCATCCCGCCGAACGCCCGCATCTGCTTGGCCGCGACCTCGTGCCCCGGGTGCTCCGGCAGCCCCGGGTAGTAGACCTGGGTCACCTTCGGGTGGGCGGTGAGCATCTCGGCGATCCGGGCGGCGTTGGCGCTGTGCCGGTCCATGCGCACCGCCAGCGTCTTGACGCCCCGCATCACCAGCCAGGCGTCGAACGGGCCGGCGATGGCACCCATCGCGTTCTGGTGGTAGGCCAGCCGCTCGCCGAGTTCGGCGTCGGTGGTCACCAGGGCGCCGCCGACCACGTCGGAGTGGCCGCCCATGTACTTGGTGGTGGAGTGCACCACGACGTCGGCGCCGAGCGCGAGCGGCTGCTGGAGGTAGGGGCTGGCGAAGGTGTTGTCGACCACCAGGCGGACCCCGGTGGCCCGGGCCACCTCGGCGAGCGCCGCGATGTCGGTGATGCCGAGCAGCGGGTTGCTGGGCGTCTCCACCCAGATCGCCTTGGTCTGAGGACGCACCTCGGCGCGGACCGCGGCCGGGTCGGTGGTGTCCGCCACCGACCAGCGCACCCCCCAGTTCTCGGCGACCTTGCTGAACAGCCGGAACGTGCCGCCGTAGGCGTCGTTGGGGATCACCACGTGATCGCCGGGGCGCAGCAGGGTACGCAGCAGGCAGTCCTCCGCGGCGAGCCCGGAGGCGAAGGCGAGGCCGCGCCGGCCGCCTTCGAGCGCGGCGAGGTTCTCCTCCAGCGCGGTGCGGGTCGGGTTGGCCGACCGGCTGTACTCGTAACCGCCACGCAGGCCCCCGACACCGTCCTGTTTGAAGGTGGAGACCTGGTAGATGGGTGTGACCACGGCTCCGGTCGCCGGATCGGCCGGCTGCCCCGCGTGGATGGCGAGGGTCTCGAAGCTGTGCTGACCGTGGGTGTGCGCGTCGCTCATGACGCCGAGGGTAATGCTCCGCGCGCCCGCCGCCGGAACGGAATCCCTGGTCGCACGGATACGTTCTGATGAACGACGCCCGGCGCCCGCGCGGTGTGCCCTGAGCCGACAGGAGTAAGGCCGATGTTCTTCGCCCGTCACAAGACGCAGCTGCCCACCGCCGAGGAGGCGCTGCCCGGCCGCGACCGTCCCGCCTTCACCGTCACCGACCGCCACACCGTCCTCGGCCACCCACTGCTCGGCCCCTACCCCGACGGCCTGGAGGTGGCCGACTTCGGCCTCGGCTGCTTCTGGGGTGCCGAGCGGCGCTTCTGGCAGACCCCGGGGGTGTGGACCACCCTCGTCGGCTACCAGGGCGGCCACACCCCCAACCCGACGTACGAGGAGGTGTGCACCGGGCTGACCGGCCACACCGAGGCCGTCCGCGTCGTCTTCGACCCGGCCGAGGTCTCCTACGAGCAGCTCCTGAAGGTCTTCTGGGAGTCCCACGACCCCACCCAGGGCTTCCGCCAGGGCAACGACGTCGGCACCCAGTACCGCTCCGCGATCTACACCCACTCCCCCGCCCAGTCCGCCGCCGCCACCGCCTCCCGCGACGCCTACCAGCGCGTCCTCACCGCCGCTGGCCACGGCCCCATCACCACCGAGATCGCCCCTGCCGCCCCCTTCCACCCCGCCGAGGACCACCACCAGCAGTACCTCGACAAGAACCCGGCGGGCTACTGCGGCATCGGAGGCACGGGCGTGAGCTGCCCGGTGGGGGTGGCCCGGGCGGAGGGGTGAGGTTCCGGGCGGCGATGAGTTCCGCCGATGTCGGCGCACTGCGTCAGGCCCTCAACCGGATCGCACCGGCGGCCCTGCCCGCCTTCACCCGTGAACTGGACCAGGCGGCCGACCAGTCCCGGCAAGGGTCCGACCTCGCGCCGCTGCGCAGGTTCGTCGCCCAGTGGTCCGTCTACGTCCACATCCAGCGCCGGCCTCACCTGGCGGCGGAACTTCGCCACTGGGAGGACACGGCGGCGACGGGCGGCGCCTCCCAGGCTCGGCGCGCCGCCCGCGAGATCGGCAGGATCCTGGACGAGGCGCACGCCGCGCTGTCGATCCCGCCCCGGTGACGGGTGGAGCGGCGCCGGGGCGTCAGACCGGGCGCCCCCGCTCCCACAGCTCCTCGGCGTGCCCGGCGAAGCGGTCGAACATGCCGTCCGGTCCCCGGCGCCGCAGGTGGAGCAACGGGGAGTCGTGGCCGACGCCGCGCGCCAGGTGCGGGGTGACCAGCGCCTCGTCGTCGAACCGGAAGACCGACAGCGACACGTGGTTCATCGCGTCCGACGCGTCGGAGAACCGGGCCTCCACCCCGGCCGCGGGGCCGAGCTTCGCCAGGTGCTCAAGGGTGACGCGGATCCTGGTGGACACCGAGAGGGCCACGTCCTCGACCTCCTCCCGGCGCCGTGTCACCTCACCGTCCGGATCACCCAGCAGAAACCGCACCCGGCACCCGGCCTCCGCCTTCCGCCGCAACGTCTCCGCGAAGGCCGGCTGGTCGATCCACAGAAAGTAATTGGTGTACCCGGCGAAGAGGACGTCCCGCCCCGCCCCCCGCGTCAACTCCCCCCACACCGACGAAGGGCACGCCGAGCGATACGGGTAACTGCCGATGATCTCCTGATCGGCGCTCGTCCTGAGAGCGTTCCGGATGGCCTTGGGCCACAACATGGCTGCCTCAACTCCCAACGCGGCTGCGGCGTCTTCCCGGTTCCGGGCGTGCGGGATCAGTTCGTCATCGGCGATCCAGCGTTCGACCGTCTTGTTCGACACCCCTACGCGCATCGCCAACTGGCGTGCGGTCAAACCGGCGTCAGCCATAGCAGAGCGTAAGGACGTGTTCAAGGCTTCTCCCGGGACGTTTGGGCGTTTTCCACGCTACCGCCGAGATGCCTCAACTGTCCGCGCAGAAGGGGAGATTCGTCCTTTCGGTGAGGCCAGTTTGAAACCATGGAGACCGTAAAGGCCGAATGCGTCGAAGCACACCCAGGCAGCCTGGTGCCATACATCACGGCCTGGAGCTCGGAGCGGGCTGCGGGCCCATTGGTCATCTCGCGCGGCGACCGGATCGGTTACGCGGACGAGCATCCCTACGACCGTGACGCCGACGGCGTGCTGTGGACCCGCGTGCCGTCGAGTCCCGGCCGGGGGCGGCCGGAGTTCGGCACGGTGCACGCGCTCCGGCAGCGGCGAGCGATGCGCAGACTGCTGTGCCAGGTATGCGCCCGCCCGGCGGACCGTGACGCCGAGGGTGTGCTGTGGCTGATCACCGAGGACCCGGCCGCCCCGGACTCCTGGCCGCGCCCCCTCACCACGACGCACCCACCGGTCTGCCTGTCGTGCGCCGCCCGCTCGCTCCGCGTCTGCCCCCGGCTGCGCGCCGGGTGCGTCGCCCTGCGGGTGAGCGCTTGCGCGCCGGTGGGCGTGCACGGCGCGCTGTACGGCCCCGGCGGGCCGCTTCCGGTCGTGACGGAGGTCGGAGGGGTGCGGTACGGCGATCCCCGGATCCGCCGGGTTCGAGCGGGGCAGTTGGTGATGTGCCTGGAGGGATGGACGAGGGCGGCTCTGTAAGCGGTGCCCCAGGCCATGCCACAGCCCACGCCATCATGTGCTCATGCCCACGACGGAGGAATGGCTGGACCGGCTCGGTGGTGTGCGGCAGTGGTCGCGCAACGGGGAACGGGCGGCGCACAAGCCGTTGTTGTTGCTGTACGCGTTGGGGCGGTATCAGCGGGAGGGGGAGGCGGCGGGGCTGAGGTTCGGTGAGATCGAGGGGGAGTTGGGGCGGTTGTTGCGGGATTTCGGGCCGGCCCGGCCGACGAGTGCGACGTACCCGTTCCATCACCTCGGCAGTGATCCGCAGGTGTGGGAGGTGTGGACGAACGCGGGGCCGGGGAGTCCGGGGGCCGGGGCGCGGGTGTTGCGGGAGAGCGGGGCGACGGGGCGGCTGGCGCCGGGGCTGCGGCGGGCGCTGGCCGCGGAGCCGGGGTTGCTGGACCGGGCGGCGCGGCTGCTGCTGGACGCCAACTTCGCCCCGTCCCTGCACGCCGACATCTGCGAGGCCGTCGGGCTGGATCTGGATTCCGCCGTCGTCCGCCAACGTGGCGCGCTCCAGGCGGAGTTGCGGCGACGGGATCCGGCGGTACGGCGGGAGATCCTGGAGTCGTACGAGTACCGGTGCGCGTTCTGCGGTTACGGCGGCATGCTGGACGGCTCGGCGGTCGGGGTGGAGGCGGCCCACGTGCGGTGGTGGGCCTTCGGCGGCCCGGACGAGGTGGCCAACGGGCTGTGCCTGTGCTCGCTGCACCACAAGCTCTTCGACAAGGGCGTGCTCGGGCTCACCGAGGAGTTGCGGATCACCGTGTCGCGGCGGTTCATCGCGCGCGGTGAGGTGGCACGCGGCCAGGTGGTGGCGCTGGCCGGGCGCGGTCTGTGGGGCCCGCAGCCGGGAAGCGACCGGGTGGCGGGCGCGTACGTGCAGTGGCACACGACGCAGGTGTTCCGGGGCGAAGCACGCACCGCCGTCAACGCGTAGCCGTCCGCCGGGCGTCGAGCGCCAGGCGTCCCCCACGCAGCGTCCCCACCCGACGCGCCGACGAGGTCACGGCCGTGTCGTGGGTGACCAGGACGAGGGTGAGGCCGCGGTCGCGCCAGGCGTGGTGGAGGTGGGACATGACGGGGGCGCGGTCGGGGGCGGGGAGGTCGCCGGTGGGGTCGTCGGCGAGGAGGACGGCGGGGTCCTTGGCCAACGCGCGGGCGAGCGCGGCGCGTTGGCGTTGTTCCGGGTCGAGGCGGCCGGGCGGGGCGGACCGCAGGTCGGCGAGGCCCACCGCGTCCAGCACCTCGGCGGCCGTCCGGCGGCGGTGCGCGCCCTTGAGGCCGAGGGGGACGAGCGCCGCCTCCACGTTCTGCTGGACGGTGAGGGTGGCCACCAGAACGGGCCGACGGGGGACGAAGCCGATGCGCCGCGCCCGCAACCGGGTCAGCGCGCGGTCGCCGAGCGACCCCAGGTCGACGCCGTCGAGGAGGACACGGCCCTCGGTGGGGCGTTCCAGCCCGCCCAGCAGCCGCAGCAACGTGGTCTTGCCGCCCCCCGGCGGCCCCTGCACGACGAGTCGCTCCCCGGCGCCGATCTCCAGGTCGATCCCGGTCAGCGCGGTCACCGCGGCCGTACCGTCCCCGTACCGTTTGCCCACCCCGCTCAGCCGGTACATCGCACCGCCCGGCCGGCCCCCACGGCGCCCGCGACCAGCCCGCCGCCGACCGCCAGCGCGACCGCGGCCAGCAGCAGCGGAACGCCCACCGGCGCGCACAGCGCCACCCGCGACGTGTGTCCGCCCGCCGGACGGGCGGTGAGCGCCGGGCCCACCGCCTGGACGAGCCGGGCCGCCCCGTAACCCAGCGCGGCGCCGAGCACCCCGCCCAGCGCCCCGCCGGTCACCGCTTCCCCGGCCACCTGCGCGGCGATCCGCCACCGCGGCCAGCCCAGCACGCCCAGCTCCGCCAGTTCCGCCTCCCGGCGCCCCACCGAGGCCCGGGTCAGCGAGGCGCCGAGAACGGTGCCGGCGGCCACCGCCACGATCGCCGGCCACCGGCCGAGCGCCTCCGCCACGCCGGCCGCGACCGGCAGCGAACCCGAGACGTTCCGGGCCAGCCCCGCCGCCGTGGTCACGGTGGTGCCCGGGACGCCGCGCCGGATCGCGGTACGGACGGTCTCCGCCCGTGTGCCGGGCGTGGTGCGGACGTAGACGGTGGTGACCCGGTCCTGGGCCCCGGCGAGCCGCTGGGCCTGTCGCAACGGCAGGTAGACGTCGGCGGCGGCGCCCGGGGCGGCGGTGACGGTGGCGATCACCCGGAAGTCCGTGCCGCCGATGGTCAGGGTCCGGCCGACGCGCAGGCCGGCCCGGCGGGCGTACCCGGTGTCGACCACGGCGACGGCGGCGTCGGCCTGGGCCCGGGTGAAGCCGGTGCCGTCGGTGACGGTGGCGGCGGTGAGCGGGCCGAGCGCGGGCGCGGTGAGGTCCACCCCGTCGACCCGGTAGTCGCCGGTGCCGTTCCGGCCGCGGTAGCCGCCGTAACCGCCGTAGCCGTGGCGGCCGTCGAGTTCCCCGGCGGTGGCGGAGGCGGTGGCGCGGTGCGGTGCGCCGTCCACCGGGGTGACCCGCAGGGTGAGCCCGCCGGCCGCCGCGGCGACCCCGGACCGGCCGGCCACGGCGGCCACCACGCCGGCGCCGAGCGGTCCCCGGCCGGCCACCGTGATCCGCTGCCCGCCGGCGAACCGCGCCGCGCCCGTCACCGTCCGCCCCGGCGCACCGCTGACCGTCAGATCCGTACCGCGCCCGTACGACGACGCGACCACCCCGTCCCGCGCCCGCTCCACGCCGGTCCCCACCGCCGTGACGACCACGGCCACCGCGACCCCGCACGCGATCCCCACCGCCAGCGACACCACCCCCCACCCGCGCCGCCGCACCTCACCCAGCAAGCACGTGAAGAACACCGCCACCCCTCGCCCTCCGGCCACCTCACCGGCGGGGAGCCTAGGCAACCCACGTCAAAACCCGCTGAATCCGACATGAGGCGCGGATGAGAACCGCCGACGCGACGCGCGGCGGAACACCAGGGCCCCGGCGTCCCGGACAGGACGCCGGGGCCCGTGGGGCCTGGCGGGGTCAGGAGGAGACGGCGCTGCCGGCCACCCACTGGCTCCAGGACATGTTCCAGCCGTTGAGGCCGTTGTCCGGGGCGATCGTGTGGTCGTTGGAGTTCTTCACCACGACGACGTCGCCGATCTCGGAGTTGTTGTAGAACCAGGCGGCGTCTGTGCTGGAGTCGCCGGCGCCCTGGACGTCGCTGAGGCCGATGCAGCCGTGGCTGGTGGCGGTGCTGCCGAAGACCGACTTGGACGACCAGTAGTTGCCGTGGATGAAGGTGCCGGAGGTGGACAGCCGCATGGCGTGCGGCACGTCCTTGATGTCGTACTCGCCGCCGAAGCCCACCGTGGAGCCGTCCATGCGGGTCTGGAGGTACTTCTCGGAGATCACCATCTGCCCGTTGTACGTGGTGTGTTCGGGGCTGCCGGTGGAGACCGGGATGGTGCGGACGACCTTGCCGTCCCGGGTGACCGTCATGGTCTGGGTGTTCACGTCGACCGTGGAGACCTGGGCGCGGCCGACGTGGAAGGTGACGGTCTTGCTCTGCACGCCGGTGACGCCGGGCGCGCCCTGCACGTTGTCCAGGTCGAGCTTGAGGGTGACCGTGGAGCCGGCCTTCCAGTAGTCCTGGGGCCGGAAGTCGAGGCGGTTGGCGCCGAACCAGTGGCCGACGGCCTGCTGGCCGCTGCTGGAGGTCACCTGGATGTGCGACTGGACGGCCTTCTTGTCGGAGATGGCCTTGTCGAAGTTGATGGAGACCGGCATGCCGACGCCGACCGTGGTGCCGTTGTCCGGGGTGTAGTAGGCGATGAAGCTGTGCGCCGGGGAGACCGTGGTGAACGTCGAGTTGGCGGTGGCGGCGCGGCCCTTGGCGTCCTTGGCGGCGGCGGCGATCCGGTAGGCGGTGGCGCGGTCGAGCGGGCCGGAGGGCTGCCAGTTGCGGCCGTCGGCGGATATCGCGCCGGAGACCGGCTTGCCGGAGTTGACCTCGGTCATGGTGACCTTGGTGAGCGTCCCGCCGGTGACGGCGACCTTGGCGTCGTTGTTGATGCCGACGTTGGTGGCCTTGTCACCGGGGGTGATCTTTATCTGGGCGTCGGAGGCGTCCTTGGCCGCCGCGGCGTCGGCCGCCGCCTGCTTGGACTTGTCCGACGCCCCGGCCGAGCCGGAGCCGCCGCACGCGGTGAGCAGCAGCGTGCCGCCCAGGAGTACGGAAGCGGCGGCGAGACCGCGCCGCACCAGAGGTCCTCGGCGGCGCTCACAGGAGGTACCGGTACCGGTTTCCGGGGACTTCACGCGTTTCTCCATCCGTCCAGCATCTCGTACCGATGAGCAACGTCTGTCGCCTTAGGTCCGGTTCCGGGACGGGACAGGGTGTGAGAAATGCCACGCTCCGCTTGTGTGGATCTTGTGGGGTGCCCGGGCGGCGGCGCCGGGGAAGGGGTGCCGCCGCCGGGCGGATCACGGCAGGGCCGGTCAGCCGTCCTCGTCGGCGGCCTCGTCCTCCTCGTACAGGTCCCACTCCTCGTCGTCGGGGTCGTAGTCGGTGTGCGCGCTGCTCCAGGACGCCTGGACCAGTTCGATCCCGGGCACCGAGGTGACCAGGTCGAACGGGTCGACGAGATAGGCCAGCGCCTCCGCCTCGTCGCGCCGCACGGCGTCCTCGGCGTGGCCGCGTTCGTCTTCGGGCATGTACTCGTCCTCGCCGATCTGGTCCAGCGCGGCGCTGGTGAGCGCCTCGGTGTCGGTGAGTTCGACGATCAGCTCGACCTGGAGGCGTACGTACCGGGAGGTCGCCTCGTCCTGCGTGTTCTCGGTGCTCATGTGACGGAGCGTAGGCGCCCCGGGTCGTGTGGTGGCCGGACACGGCGGAACGCGGGGGCGGGCCGTCACCGGTTCGGCAGCCGCGGACGGCGGCGGCCAGGGCCGCCTCCTGCCCGGCTTCCGTACCGTGGCCGGGCCTCACTACCATCGGGGACCACGGTGAAGTCGCCGTGTCCGCAAGGGGGTTCCATGGCCGCGCGCCGCTCGCTCACCACCACCGCCTCCGCTTCGGCCGCCCTGGTGGCCGCGCTCTGCCTGACGCCCACGGCCGCGGCGAGCGCCGGCCACACCCCGGCGCCCCCGGCCGCCCCCGTCCACCACACGACGGTGCGGCACACCCCCGCCGTCCAGGCCGTCACCGGCCCGCGGCTCGCCGACACCGGCGGCGTCGACACCACCCCGTACGTGATCGGCGGGACGGTCTTCCTCGGCATGGGCGCGGCGCTGCTGGTGTACGCGCGGCGCCGCGCCCTGCCGTCGTACTGAGCCGGGCGGACCCGGACGGGCTCAGGCCAGCGGGCCGGTGACCGACTCGGCCGCGGCGACCAGGGCCCCGGAGCGGACGAACCGCTCGGCCGCCGCCAGGTCGGGGGCGAGGAAACGGTCCCGTCCCGGCCCCTCGACGCCCGCCGCACGGGCCGCCTCGACGACGGCGCGGGTGGCCGGGGCCGCGGTGAGCACCGGGCTGGACTGCTCGCGCAGCTCGATCGCCCGGGTGGCGGCGACCAGTTCGACCGCGAGCACCCGGCCGAGGTTGTCCACCGCCTGCCGCAGCTTGCGGGCGGCCGACCAGCCCATGGAGACGTGGTCCTCCTGCATCGCCGAGGACGGGATGGAGTCGGCCGAGGCCGGCACCGCCAGCCGCTTGTTCTCGCCGACCAGGGCGGCCTGCGTGTACTGGGCGATCATCAGCCCGGAGTCGACGCCCGGGTCGTCGGCGAGGAACGGCGGCAGGCCGTGCGAACGGTTCTTGTCCAGCAGCCGGTCGGTACGGCGCTCGGCTATCGAACCGAGGTCGGCGGCGGCGATGGCGAGGAAGTCGAGCACGTAGGCGACCGGGGCGCCGTGGAAGTTGCCGTTGGACTCCACCCGCCCGTCCGGGAGGACCACCGGGTTGTCCACCGCGGCGGCCAGCTCGCGCTCGGCGACCAGCAGGGCGTGGGCGAGGGTGTCCCGGCCGGCGCCGGCCACCTGGGGGGCGCAGCGGATCGAGTACGCGTCCTGCACCCGCGGCGCCTCGTCCTGGTGGTGGCCGGTCAGCCCGGAGCCGGCCAGCACCCGGCGCATGTTCTCCGCACTGGCGGCCTGGCCCGGGTGCGGGCGGATGGCGTGCAGCTCCGGGGCGAGCACCCGGTCGGTGCCGAGCAGCGCCTCCAGCGACAGCGCCGCGGTGATGTCGGCGGCGGTGTACAGCCCCGCGAGGTCGGCGCAGGCCATCAGCAGCATGCCGAGCATGCCGTCGGTGCCGTTGAGCAGCGCCAGCCCCTCCTTCTCGCGCAGCTCGACCGGGGCGATGCCGGCCTCGGCGAGGAGTTCGGCCGAGGGGCGCACCACTCCGTCCGGGCCCTCCGCCTCGCCCTCGCCCATCAGGGTGAGCGCGCAGTGCGACAACGGTGCCAGATCGCCGGAGCAGCCCAGCGAGCCGTACTCGTGGACCACCGGGGTGATCCCGGCGTTGAGGATGGCCGCCATGGTCTCGGCGACCAGCGGACGCACCCCGGTCCGCCCCGAGGCCAGCGTCTTCAGCCGCAGGAACATCAGCGCCCGCACCACCTCGCGCTCCACCCGCGGCCCCATGCCGGCCGCGTGCGAACGCACGATGGAACGCTGGAGCTGGGCTCGCAGTTCGGGGCTGATGTGCATCACGGCGAGGGCGCCGAAGCCGGTGGAGACCCCGTAGACGGGCTCGGGCTTGGCGGCCAGCGCGTCGACGACCGCACGCGAGGCGGCGATCTCCGCCAGCGCCTCGGGGGCGAGTTCGACCCGTGCCGCGCCCCGCGCCACCGCCAGTACGTCGTCCGCGCTCGTCCCGGAGGAGCCCAGGACCACAGTCTGCATATCCATATTCACGAACCCTAAAGACTGAATCTCCATCTGTCACGGGGTGGGACCGGGCGGCGCCCCTTACCGGCGGCCCCGGAACGTCCGCCGCTCCCCCGGCTCCGGAGGCGGCCCCGGCGGCGCGTCGGCCAGCTCGGCGACGGCCCGTCCGGCGATCACCGGCTTGGCCGAGCGCTCCGCCTTCGCCTGGTACTGCGCCGCGTCCGCCAGCCGGAACAACCGCCGCGCCGACCGCACCGGCCCGGCGTCCGCGTCGGTCGAGGCCACCCCGACCGCCACCCCGTCGCCCAGCCCCAGCCAGCGTGCCCGCACGCACAACTCCTCCGCGGCCCGTTCCACCTCCGACGCCGCGCACCCCTCGGCCAGCAGGCAGAACTCGTCGCCGCCCAGCCGCGCGGCCAGGCTCCCCGGCAGCATCGCCCCGCACAACGACAGCACCGAGCCGAACCCCACCAGCAGCTTGTCGCCCACCTCGTGGCCGAGGGTGTCGTTGACCCGCTTGAGGCCGTTGAGGTCGCACACCACCAGGAAGACCTCGGTGCCCTCGGTACGGTGGCGTTCCAGCGCCTCGTCCAGCCGGGCGTCGACCGCGCGCCGGTTGGCCAGCCCGGTCAGCGGATCGGTGAACGCCAGCCGCCGGACCTCTTCCAGCCGCTCGGTCTGGGCGACCCCGGCGGCGATCACCGCGGACAGCACGGTGGCGAACTCCGCGTCGGCCCGGCCGAACACCGGCTCGTCCAGCTCCCGCGCGATGTACAGCTCGCCCCAGGCGCGGCCGTGCAGCACGATCGGGGCGACCACGCAGCACCCCCGGCCGCGCCGCCGCAGCGCGGCCACCCGCTGGTGCGGGTACGGGCCGGTGCCGCGGCCGTCGGCGGTCTCCACCCACGCGTGCGGCTCGCCACCGCCGGCCCACTCGCCGTGCAGGTACTCGACCACCTCCGGGAAGTCGTGCACCGGATACGTCTCGTCGGCCGGGAACCGCTCCTCCCCCGGCGCGAGCCGCCCGTCGTTGACCAGCACCCTCAGCAGACCGCGCTCGCGTTCCCACACCGACACCGCGGCGAACGAGGCCCCCAGCGCCTCGCGCACATGGCCCGCCGCGGCCCGGGCCGCGTCCACCGGCGTCTGCGCCGCCGCCACCGCCCGGGCGAGCGCGACCACGGCCATCAACCGCGCGTCGCCCCCGATCTCCCGGTCACCCATGCGATCAGGCTAAGCGCTCCACCGCTTCGCTCGCGCTGGCGGTCAGCCATCACCTGGTGGCCGGTACCCCCGGATCCCCGCTGCCCGCGGCTGGTCCGGCCACGCCGTGGTGGGCGGGTGGGTGGGAGCGTCCTGGCCGGTGGGTGGGGGGTGGGGTTTTGGTTTGGTTCGGCACGGGGTGCGTACGCCTTCGGTGCGTTGGGGGTCGGGGGCGCGCCGGGGGTGACTCCTCGCTCCAGGTATCCGCCACAGCTTGGCTCCGGCTACTGGGTCGCTGTGGGGACACCCCCGGCACACCCCCTCCTGTCCGTTCGCGGGTGCCTCTCTTCGCGGGGGAGGGTGAGATAGGAGGTTGGGGTCACCCCGATCTCCTTTCTCACCCCCTCCGTGCCGCAGCGCGGAACGAGACCGGACGGGGGCGTGCAGGGGTGTCCCCGCAGCGACCCAGCAGCCGGAGCGCAACCGTGGCGGATACGCGGAGCGAGGAGTCACCCCGGAGGGCCCCCGGACCCAAGGCAGACAGTGCGCATCCCGCACTGTACGAACACAGCCACGGGTGGGCGGGGGGAAACATCAGTGACGCCAGCCACGACGAAGCGGAATCGGGCGCACCCCGAGGACGTAATGGCTGACGCCAGCCACGACGAAACCGGGAGCGGGGGCACCCCGAGGACGTAATGGCTGACGTCAGCGCGAGCGAACCCGCGCGAGCGAACCCTCAGGAGGGCCACACCGGCCGCCTCTTCTCGTTGAACGCCGCCACCCCCTCCGCCCGGTCCGCCGAGAAGGCGACCTCACGCCACGCCCCGTCCTCCACCTCGAGCCCCTCCCGCAGGCCCAGCCCCTGCCCCAACCGCAGGGCCCGCTTGGCCGCGCGCAGTCCGACGGGCGAGTTGGCCGCGATCCGTCCGGCCAGCGCCAGCGCCTCCTCGCGGGCCAGGCCCGGGTCGGTGAGGACGTCGATCAGGCCGAGCGCGTGGGCCTCCACCGCGGCGACCCGGCGGGCGGTGAAGATCAGTTCGGCGGCCTTGGCGGCGCCGACCCGGCGCGGCAGGAGTTGGGTGCCGCCGCCGCCGGGGATCACGCCCACCGAGACCTCCGGGAGCCCCACCACCGCGGTGGGGTCGGCCACGATCACGTCGCAGGAGAGCGCCAGCTCGAAGCCGCCGCCGAGGGCGAAGCCGTGGACGGCGGCGATCGCCGGCACCGGCAGGTCGAGCACGGCGGTGTAGGCCGCGCGGGTGACCGGGCGCTGCCGGCCGAGGTCGGCGTCGCTGAAGGAGTTGCGTTCCTTCAGGTCGGCTCCGACGCAGAAGGCCCGGTCGTGGGTGGAGGAGAGCACCACCGCCCGTACCCCGTGGTCGGCGGCGACCGCCTGGCAGGCGGCGGTCACGCACCGGGCCATCTCGGTGGAGACCGCGTTCATCGCCTTGACCCGGTCCAGCACCAGTTCGGCGACGTGGCCGCCGTCGCCGTGGCGCCGTACCGCGACCCACTCGCCGAACCGTTCCTCCGCCGCCGTGGCCTCCGCCATCGTGCTCACGCTCCGTTCCCGCCCGAGATACGTCAACGATCGTTAACGGATCATCGCAGGGCACCGGCGTCCACGGAAAGGGCCACGCTCAGCCGCGCCGGCTCAGCAGCCAGGGCTCGACCACGCCGAGGCCGCGCACCGGGCGGCGCCACATCGGCTGGAGGGCGAAGCGGTACTTCTCGTCCTCGCCGGCGTCGCCCTCCGAGACCGGGGCGTCACCGGAGGCCCGCAGCGCGTCGGCCAGCTCCGGGTCGACCAGCACGGCGTCCCGTGGCGCTATCGAGGTGAGCCGGCTGGCGAGGTTGACGGTGGTGCCGAAGACGTCGCCCATCCGCGTGGTGACCGTGCCGAACGCCATCCCGACCCGCAGCGCCGGCATCGTCTCGTCCCCGGTCATCGTCTCGATCAGGCGCAGCGCGATCTCCGCGGCGACCCCGGGGTCGTCGGCCACGTAGAGCACCTCGTCGCCCAGGGTCTTGATGAGCCGGCCGCCGTGCGCGGCCACCAGGTCGGCGGAGGTGGTCTCGAACGCCTCGACCAGCTCGCCGAGTTCCTCCTCCTCCAGCCGCCGGGTCAGCCGGGTGAAGCCGACCAGGTCGGCGAAGCCGACGGCGAGCCGGCGGTTGACCGCCTCGGCGTCGTCGGCCTGGGCGACCCGGCTGGTGGCGGCGGCGAGCTGGCGGCGCCACACGTAGATCAGGAACTCCTCCAGCTCCGGCAGGAGCAGCTCCACCAGCGGGTAGGCGACCTCGGCGCGGGTCATGCCGGGTTCCGGGGGCTCGGTGAGCCCTTCGAGGAAGGAGTCGGTCTGCCAGTCGGCGAGCCGGGCGGTGGTCTGGCCGGTGGACCGGGCCACCTGGACGGCCATCGACTCGCTGAGCAGTCCGGCCTCGACCAGGCCCGACAGCCGGCGCAGCGCGAGCACGTCGGCCTCGGTGAGCGCCTTGGCCTGCCCGATGTCGGCGAACCCCATGGCCCGCCAGAAGCGGGAGGCCAGCTCCATCGGCACGCCCGCGCTGCGCGCCGCCTGGAAGGGGGTGTAGCGGCGTTCGGCGCCCAGGATCAGGTGTTCCAGGCGCAGCGCCAGCGGGTCCTCGCCGGCCCCGGGTTCCTCGCCCTCGCCCGGTTCGTCGTCCTCCGGCGGCAGCGCGGGGCCGTAGACCACGGCGTCGCCGGGAGCGGCGGACGGCGCGCCCTCCGCCGCGGATCCGGCGCCCATCGGACGGAACTCCTCGTCTTCCGCGCTCACCGCTCGCCCCCTGCCTGCCCCCGGGCGCGGCGGCGCGCCGCGCCGGGGACCGTACGCCGCCGCGCCGGAGGTCCGCACCGCACGCCGCGGCCCGCTCCGGCCGGGGTCTGCCGCAAGGCTCCGACCACTGCCCTTCCGATCACACTGGGGTCCCGGGACGGACCCGGAGAACGTCGGATCAACGATACGGCAGTGTGCTCTGGCTCACGCTCACCGGCGGTTGCCGCCGGCCGCCCCGGCCGGGCGGACGTGGACCACGTCACCGGCCCCGACCGCCTCCTGGCGCCCGTCGCTGTCGATCACCAGCCGGCCCTCGGCGTCCACCGCGACCGCCTCGCCGGTCAGCTCGCGTCCGCCGGGCAGTTCGGCGCGTACGGCGCGGCCCAGGGTGGCGCAGCCGGCCGCGTACGCCTCCTGGAGCCGGCAGGGGTGCGGGTCGCCGTCGGCCTCCCGCCAGCGTCCGTACCACTCGGCGAGCGAACGCAGCACGGCCCGCAGGATCGGGTCGCGGTCGGTGACGGGGGCGCCGGCCAGCGCGAGGGAGCCGGCGGTGGGCACCGGCAGTTCCTCGGCGCGGAGGGTGACGTTGAGGCCGATGCCGATCACGACGCCGTCCGCGCCGACCCGTTCGGCCAGGATGCCGGCGGTCTTGCGTTCCTCGCCGCCGACGGTGACCAGCAGGTCGTTGGGCCATTTGAGCGCCGTGTCCACCCCGGCGGTGCGGGAGACCGCGGTGGCGGTGGCGACCCCGGCGAGCAGCGGCAGCCACCCCCAGCGGTCGGCCGGGACGCCGGCCGGGCGCAGCAGCACCGACAGGAAGAGCCCGGAGCGGGGCGGGGCGCTCCACCGCCGGTCGAGCCGGCCACGGGCGGCCGACTGCTCCTCGGCGACGAGCACGGTGCCCTCGGCGGCGCCCTCCCGGGCCCGGGCGGCGAGGTCGGAGTTGGTCGAACCGGTGCGGTCGACCACGTCCAGGGCGGTCCACAGCCCGCCGGGGACCAGCAGCGCGCGGCGCAGCGCGGTGGCGTCCAGCGGCGGTCGTTCCAGGTCGGACCAGCGGTTGGCGGAGGTCATGACGGCACCCTACGGCGCTCGGGCCCGGGTGATTGTGGCCAACGCCGCAGTGTCGACCCCCGTACCGTCCCACTACGCTACGAACAGCGTTACTCACCAGTCACGTCCGAGCCCCCACCCCAGGAGAGCCGCCCGACATGGCCGAGACCGACATCCACACCACCGCGGGGAAGCTGGCGGATCTGCGCCGCCGGATCGAGGAGGCCACGCACGCGGGCTCCGCGCGGGCGGTCGAGAAGCAGCACGCCAAGGGCAAGCTGACCGCCCGGGAGCGGATCGAACTGCTGCTGGACGAGGGGTCCTTCGTGGAGCTGGACGAATTCGCCCGGCACCGCTCGACCAACTTCGGCATGGAGCACAACCGCCCCTACGGCGACGGCGTGGTCACCGGTTACGGCACCGTGGACGGCCGTCCGGTGGCGGTCTTCTCGCAGGACTTCACGGTCTTCGGCGGTGCGCTGGGCGAGGTCTTCGGCGAGAAGATCGTCAAGGTGATGGACTGGGCGCTGAAGACCGGCTGCCCGGTGATCGGCATCAACGACTCCGGCGGCGCCCGCATCCAGGAGGGCGTCACCTCGCTGGGGATGTACGGGGAGATCTTCCGCCGCAACACCCACGCCTCCGGGGTGATCCCGCAGATCTCGCTGATCATGGGGCCGTGCGCGGGCGGCGCCGTCTACTCGCCGGCGATCACCGACTTCGTGGTGATGGTCGACCAGACCTCGCACATGTTCATCACCGGTCCGGACGTGATCAAGACGGTCACCGGTGAGGACGTGGGCTTCGAGGAGCTGGGCGGGGCCCGCAGCCACAGCACCCGTTCCGGCAACGCCCACCACATGGCGGCCGACGAGAAGGACGCCGTCGAGTACGTCAAGGCGCTGCTGTCCTACCTGCCCTCCAACAACCTCTCCGAGCCGCCGGCCTTCGACGAGGAGGCCGACCTGGCGGTCACCGACGAGGACCTGGAGCTGGACACCATCGTCCCGGACTCCGCCAACCAGCCGTACGACATGCGCCGGGTCTTCGAACACGTCCTGGACGACGGGGAGTTCCTGGAGACGCAGGCGCTCTTCGCCCCCAACATCCTCACCGGTTTCGGCCGGGTGGAGGGGCGTCCGGTGGGCGTGGTGGGCAACCAGCCGATGCAGTTCGCCGGCTGCCTGGACATCGACGCCAGCGAGAAGGCCGCGCGCTTCGTGCGCACCTGCGACAGCTTCAACATCCCGGTGCTGACCTTCGTGGACGTGCCCGGCTTCCTGCCCGGCACCGACCAGGAGTGGAACGGCATCATCCGGCGCGGCGCCAAGCTGATCTACGCCTACGCCGAGGCCACCGTCCCGCTGATCACCGTGATCACCCGCAAGGCGTACGGCGGCGCGTACGACGTGATGGGCTCCAAGCACCTGGGCGCCGACCTCAACCTGGCCTGGCCGACCGGCCAGATCGCGGTCATGGGCGCGCAGGGCGCGGTCAACATCCTGCACCGCCGCACGCTCGCCGAGGCCGAGGACCCCGACCCGCTGCGCCAGGAGCTGATCGCCGAGTACGAGGACACCCTGCTCAACCCGTACGTGGCGGCCGAGCGCGGCTACGTCGACGCGGTCATCCCGCCGTCCGAGACCCGCGCCCACATCGTCAAGGCGCTGCGCACGCTGCGCAACAAGCGCGAGACGCTGCCGCCGAAGAAGCACGGCAACATCCCGCTGTGATCCGGACGTATCCCCGCGCAGGAAGGCCGTCTTCATGATCAAGGTCGTACGGGGCAACCCGACCCCGGAGGAGTTGGCCGCCGCGCTGGCGGTGGTCCAGGCGCGGGCGGTAGCGGCGCCGGCGCGGGACGGCGCGGGGCGCGCCGGCGCGTGGGCCGACCCGGCGCGCGGGGTGCTGCTGCGCCGGGTGCCGCGCCCCGCTCCGGCCGCCTGGCGCACCACGTACTGGCCGGTCTGACCGGTCGTTCCGCCGGGTTTGAGTACGCGTACTCAGGCGCGCCGGAGCTGGGCGGTTCAGGATCATTGGTGTGCTGTGGTCCGACCCGTCCGAAGAGCCGCCCGAGGAGTTGCGGCGCGCTCAACAGGCGCTGCGGCGGGTGGTTCTGGTGATCGCGGTGCTGGCGCCGTTGCTGATCCTGCTGGTGGCCTGGCCGGGGTGACCCCGGCCGGCCGCCGGGAACGGGGGCGCGGCTGGCTACCCTTGGGGGCCATGACCACCGACCGTGTTCTCGTGCTCGCCTCCGCCTCCCCCGCCCGCCTCGGACTGCTGCGGCAGGCCGGACTCGCCCCGCGCGTCGTGGTCAGCGGGGTGGACGAGGACGCGATCACCGCCGACACCCCGGCCGAACTCGCCCGTGTCCTCGCCGAGGCCAAGGCCGCCGCGGTCGCCGCCGGCCTCACCGAGGACGCGCTGGTGATCGGGTGCGACTCGGTGCTGGAGCTGGACGGCCGGGCGCTGGGCAAGCCGCGGGACGCCGCCGACGCCACCGCCCGCTGGCACGCCATGCGGGGCCGCAGCGGGGTGCTGCGTACCGGCCACTGCGTGATCGACACCGTCACCGGCAAGCAGGTCTCGCGCACCGCGTCCACCACGGTCCGCTTCGGCACCCCGGACGACGCCGAGATCGACGCCTACGTGGCCAGCGGTGAACCGCTCCACGTGGCCGGGGCGTTCACCCTGGACGGCCGGTCGGCGCCGTTCGTCGAGGGGATCGACGGCGACCCGGGGAACGTGATCGGGCTGTCGCTGCCGTTGCTGCGCACGCTCCTGGCCGAACTGGACGTGCGGATCACGGAGTTGTGGGCCTGATCAGGGCGTGGCGGGCGGCGCCGGTTCCGGTGCGACGGCCGGGGCGGCGCCGCCCGGCCCGTAGTTGATCAGGGTGAGCACCACGGCGCCGAGGATCACCATCACCACGGCGAAGGAGAGCCAGCCGACGATGCCCGCGGCGGCGGCGCCCAGCGCCCCGTTGAGCACCGCGGCGAGGATCAGCGCGAGCCGTCCGAAGCGCCCCGGGGCCCGGTCGCGCACCGCGGTGACCACCGCCACCACGGCGCAGCCGAGCAGGAGGACGACGAGCAGCGCCCCGGCCGCCCACGCCCCGGCCGACATGGCCGAGGGCTTCAGCCCGGCCAGCGACATCGACTGGTGGCGCACCGCGTAACCGAGCGCCAGGTTGACGAACCCGACCCCGCACGCCTCGACGACCAGCAGCACCGCGGCGAGCGCCGCCACCCCTCTGCGCATCGGCCCGCCGCCCCCTCCTGGTTACCGCAGGTATCGACATCCAGGACGCTACTCATGGGTAAGGGAGCCGACAAGACCCCTGCGCGCTTCACTCGTACGAGGACCGCCACCCGGCAAACTTTTCGCCCTCATCTAGTGGGAACCCCACAAAGATTCCCCCATGCCACCCCGTGGCGGGTGGACCGGGCGGCCAGCCGGGGCAAGCTGCCGGTAACGCCGCGACGAGCGGCGTACCGTGGAGCGACAAGGCATCCGGCGTTTTCCGAGAGCGTCGCGCCACACTGCGTGTGGGGAAGCTCACCCATAGGGGTGGCTCGGCATGACGTGTCGGCAGTCCCTAAACTCGCCTTGTTTCAAGGAGGGAGCCATCGTGCGCAAGGTGCTCATCGCCAACCGCGGCGAAATCGCCGTCCGCGTCGCTCGTGCCTGCCAGGACGCCGGGATCGCCAGCGTGGCGGTCTACGCCGATCCGGACCGGGACGCGCTGCACGTCCGCGCGGCCGACGAGGCGTTCGCGCTCGGCGGCGATACCCCTGCCACCAGTTACCTGGACATCGCCAAGGTGCTGAAGGCCGCCGAGGATTCCGGCGCGGACGCCGTCCACCCGGGCTACGGCTTCCTGTCGGAGAACGCCGAGTTCGCCCAGGCCGTGCTCGACGCCGGGCTGATCTGGATCGGCCCGCCGCCGCAGGCCATCCGCGACCTCGGCGACAAGGTCGCGGCCCGGCACATCGCCCAGCGCGCCGGCGCCCCGCTGGTGGCCGGTACGCCCGACCCCGTCTCCGGCGCCGAGGAGGTCGTGGCCTTCGCCGAGGAGCACGGCCTGCCCATCGCCATCAAGGCCGCCTTCGGCGGTGGCGGACGCGGCCTGAAGGTCGCCCGCACCCTCGAAGAGGTGCCCGAGCTCTACGACTCCGCGGTACGCGAGGCGGTGGCCGCCTTCGGCCGCGGCGAGTGCTTCGTCGAGCGCTACCTGGACCGGCCGCGCCACGTGGAGACCCAGTGCCTGGCCGACCAGCACGGCAACGTGGTCGTCGTCTCCACCCGTGACTGCTCCCTCCAGCGCCGCCACCAGAAGCTCGTCGAGGAGGCCCCGGCGCCGTTCCTGACCGACGGCCAGGTCGCCGAGTTGTACCGGGCGTCCAAGGCGATCCTGCGCGAGGCCGGCTATGTCGGCGCCGGTACCTGCGAGTTCCTCGTCGGCCAGGACGGCACCATCTCCTTCCTGGAGGTCAACACCCGGCTCCAGGTCGAGCACCCGGTCACCGAGGAGGTCTCCGGCATCGACCTGGTCCGCGAGATGTTCCGGATCGCCGACGGTGAGGAACTGGGCTACGACGACCCGGCGTTGCGCGGCCACTCCTTCGAGTTCCGCATCAACGGCGAGGACCCGGGCCGCAACTTCCTGCCCGCCCCCGGCACCGTGACCCGCTTCGACGCCCCCTCCGGCCCCGGCGTGCGGCTGGACGCGGGCGTGGAGGCCGGCAGCGTCATCGGCCCCGCGTGGGACTCGCTGCTGGCCAAACTGATCGTCACCGGCGCCACCCGCAAGCAGGCGCTGGAGCGGGCCCGCCGGGCGCTGGCCGAGTTCCAGGTCGAGGGCATGGCCACCGCCGTCCCGTTCCACCGCGCGGTCGTCACCGACCCGGCGTTCGCCCCCGAGGTGCACGGCTCCGAGGGGCCGTTCACCGTCCACACCCGGTGGATCGAGACCGAGTTCGACAACACCATCCCGCCGTTCACCGGCGGCGCGGTGGCCGACGAGGACGAGGGCGAGGGCGCCCGGGAGACCGTGGTCGTCGAGGTCGGCGGCAAGCGGCTGGAGGTGACGCTGCCGGCGTCGCTGGGCATGGGCACGGTCGCGGCGCCGGGCGGCTCCAAGAAGGCGCCGCGTCGCAAGACCGCCAAGAAGTCCGGCCCCGCCGCCTCCGGCGACACCCTCGCCTCGCCGATGCAGGGCACCATCGTCAAGGTGGCCGTCGAGGAGGGCCAGCAGGTCGACGAGGGCGACCTGATCGTCGTCCTGGAGGCCATGAAGATGGAGCAGCCGCTCAACGCGCACCGCAGCGGCACCGTCAAGGGGCTCACCGCCGAGGTCGGCTCCTCGGTCTCCTCCGGCGCCGCCATCTGCGAGATCAAGGACTGACGCGGCCTCATCCGCCACGACGGGCCCGGCCGTTCGGCCGGGCCCGTTCGCGTCGCGGGACGACCGGCCGCGGGCGGTGCGATTCTTGACGGGGAACCGGGGGGAGGCCGGAACGCATCGCCGCACGAGGAAGGGCCCACGATGGCGACCAGGAGCGGAACCGCACCGCGCACCATGCGCGCGGACGCGCGACGCAACTACCAGCGACTCCTCACCGAGGCCAAGGCCGCCTTCCTGGCCCAGGGCAGCGACGCGCCCCTGGAGGAGATCGCCCGCCGCGCCGGGGTCGGCATCGGCACCCTCTACCGCCACTTCCCCGACCGCACCGCGCTGATGGCGGCGGTCTTCACCGGCGAGGTGGACGCCCTGGTCTCCCTCGCCGGTGAACTCGCCGGCCGCCCCGACCCCGTCGACGCCCTCGCCGTCTGGCTGCGCGCCGTCATCACCCACTCGACGGCCTACCGCGGGCTCGGCAAGGCCCTGATGGCCACCGGCGCGGCCGGCCTGGACTCCTGCCAGGCCCCGCTGCGGCAGGCCGGCGGCACCCTACTGGAACGCGCCCGGGACGTCGGCGGGGTCCGCCCGGACGCGGACATCCCCGACCTGCTCCGGCTCTGCCACGCCATCGGCCTGGCCGCCGAGGCCGACCCGGACGACCCCGGACTCGCCGACCGGCTGCTGGCCCTGGCCGTCGACGGCCTGCGGGCCCGGGAGACGTCCTAACGACGGCGCGGCGCCAGGTCGGTGACCCGGCCCGGCTGGTGGTCGCCGGGGACGGTACCGCGCAGCGCGGGCGCCGGCGGGTGGTGGCGCCGCGGCCCGGGTACGGGGACGTCCCGGCGCGGGCGTCCGCCGCCGCTCTCGGCGCCGTCGGAACCCGGCACCGGCGCCGTGGTCACCCGTACCCCGCAGTCGGCCAGCGCCTGGAGTTCGGCGGCGGCCCGGTCGTCGCCCAACGGCGGCTCGTCGGTGACCAGATGGGTGATCACGTCCGCCGGGACCGTCTGGAACATGGTGTCGATGCCCAGCTTGGTGTGGTCGGCGAGGACCACCACCTCGGCGGCGGCCTGCACCAGCGCCCGGTCCACGCTGGCGGAGAGCATGTTGGAGGTGGACAGCCCGCGCTCGGCGGTGAGCCCGCTGCCGGACAGGAACGCCCGCGAGACCCGCAGACCCTGCAACGACTGCTCGGCCCCGCTGCCCACCAGCGCGTAGTTGGAACCGCGCAGCGTGCCCCCGGTCATCACCACTTCGACCCGGTTGGCGTGCGCCAGCGCCTGCGCCACCAGCAGCGAGTTGGTGACCACGGTGAGCCCCGGCACCCGGGCGAGCCGGCGGGCCAGCTCCTGCGTGGTCGTCCCGGCGCCGACCACGATGGCCTGCCCCTCCTCGACGAGCCCGGCGGCCAGATCGGCGATGGCCGTCTTCTCCGCGGTGGCGAGGTGGGCCTTCTGCGGGAAGCCGGACTCGCGGGTGAAGCCGCCGGGCAGCACCGCACCGCCGTGCCGGCGGTCGAGCAGCCCCTCGGCCTCCAGCGCCCGCACGTCCCGCCGCACGGTCACTTCGGAGGTCTGGACGACACGGGCGAGCTCCCGGAGCGAGACCGCCCCGTTCGCCCGCACCATTTCGAGGATCAACTGACGACGTTCTGCTGCGAACACGAAACTGACAGTAACGCCAACGACCGTCTTGTTTCAGCAGTTTGCACCAATAAACGGAAGTTGTTCACGCACAGTGGCAAAGAGTGCTATGAGGGGCGCGCCGCACCGCGCCCGGGCGCATCCCTCAGCGCCCCTGCGCCGTCTTCCGGTTGTGCAGCTGCCGGGCCACCTCGGCGACCGAACCCGACAGGGACGGATAGACGGTGAACGCGTTGGCGATCTGTTCCACGGTCAGGTTGTTGTCCACCGCGATCGAGATCGGGTGGATCAGCTCGCTGGCCCGCGGCGCCACCACCACGCCGCCCACCACGATCCCGGTGCCCGGGCGGCAGAAGAGCTTCACGAAGCCGTCCCGGATGCCCTGCATCTTCGCCCGCGGGTTGCGCAGCAGCGGCAGCTTCACCATCCGCGCGTCGATGGTGCCGTTGTCCACGTCGGCCTGCGAGTAGCCGACGGTGGCGATCTCCGGGTCGGTGAACACGTTGGCCGAGACGGTCTTCAGGTCCAGCGGCGCCACCGCGTCGCCCAGGAAGTGGTACATCGCGATCCGGCCCTGCATCGCCGCCACCGAGGCCAGCGCCAGCACCCCGGTGCAGTCCCCGGCCGCGTAGATGCCCGGCGCCGTGGTCCGCGAAACCCGGTCGGTCCAGATGTGCCCGGACTCCTTCAGCCGCACCCCGGCCTCCTCCAGGCCGATCCCGGCGGTGTTGGGGATCGAGCCGACCGCCATCAGGCAGTGGGTACCGCTGATCACCCGGCCGTCGGCCAGCGTGACCTCCACCCGGTCGCCGATCCGCTTGGCCGCGGCGGCCCGGGACCGCGCCATCACGTTCATGCCCCGGCGCCGGAAGACGTCCTCCAGCACCGCGGCGGCGTCCGGGTCCTCCCCCGGCAGCACCCGGTCGCGCGAGGAGACCAGCGTGACCTTGGAACCCAGCGCCTGGTACGCCCCGGCGAACTCCGCGCCGGTGACGCCGGAGCCCACCACGATCAGCTCCTCGGGCAGCTCCTCCAGGTCGTACACCTGCGTCCAGTTGAGGATCCGCTCGCCGTCCGGCAGCGCGTCCGGGATCTCCCGGGGGTGGGCGCCGGTGGCTATCAGCACGGCGTCGGCGGTGAGGGTGTCGGTGGTGCCGTCGGCCATGGTGACGGTCACCGCCCGGGAACCGTCCGGCGCCTGCGTCGGCTCGACCCGGCCGCGCCCGCGCAGCACCCGCGCCCCGGCCCGGGTGACCGACGCGGTGATGTCGTGCGACTGGGCCAGCGCCAGCCGCTTCACCCGGCGGTTGACCTTGCCCAGGTCCACGCCGTGCACCCGGTGGCGCTCGTCCGCCGAGGGGTTCTCGTGGGCCACGGTGATGCCCAGCTCCTCGTAGGAGGAGTCGAACGTCGTCATCACCTCGGCCGTGGCGATCAACGTCTTCGACGGCACGCAGTCCGTCAGCACGGACGCTCCGCCCAGACCGTCGCAATCCACGACGGTCACCTCCCCGCCGAGCTGGGCCGCGACCAGCGCCGCCTCGTATCCGCCGGGTCCGCCACCGATGATCACGATCCGAGTCACGTGCTCCATTGTCCCGTACGACCCGTACAGCGGGCGACCGGGGCCGCCGCCCCGCCCCGGGCCGCACACCCGGCTCCCGTACGCTGTCGGGCATGTCGCTCTACGCCGCGTACGCAGGAAACCTCGACGCCCGGCTGATGAGCCGCCGCGCCCCGCACTCCCCGCTGCGCGGCACCGGCTGGCTGGACGGCTGGCGGCTGACCTTCGGCGGGGAGCAGATGGGCTGGGAAGGCGCGCTGGCGACGCTCGTCGAGGACCCGCTGCACCAGGTCTTCGTGGGCCTCTACGACATCGCCCCGCGCGACGAGGCCTCCCTCGACCGCTGGGAAGGCGTCCCGCTGGGTGTCTACCGCCGCACGATGGTGCGGGTGCACACGCTGGACGGGGAGGTGACGGCGTGGGCCTTCGTGCTCAACGACTACGAAGGCGGACTGCCGTCGGCGCGCTACCTCGGTGAGATCGCCGACGCGGCGGAGTCGGCGGGGGCGCCGCACGACTATGTGATGGCGCTGCGGAAGCGCCCCTGTTAGGCCGCCACGGGTTCGCTCGCGCTGGCGGTCAGCCATTACTCCGTGGCCCGGTTCGCCCGTTTCAGGTTTCCGGGGTGGCCCCCGTTCGCCCCTGCCCGGTGGGTGGTTGGGGTGGGTTTTTGGTTTGGTTCGGCACCGGGTGGGTTCGCCTACTGCCGGTACGGGATCGGGGGCGCGCCGGGGGTGACTCCTCGCTCCAGGTATCCCCCAAGGTCGCGCTCCGGCTATTGGGTCGCTGCGGGGACACCCCCGGCACACCCCCTTCTGTCCGGTTGGCGGGTGCCTCTCTTCGCGGAGGGAGGGGTAAGGAGGAGGTTGGGGTGACCCCGGTCTTTTTCTCACCCCCTCCGTGCCGCAGCGCGGAACGATGCGGAACGGGGGCGTGCAGGGGTGTCCCCGCAGCGACCCAGCAGCCGGAGCGCAACCGTGGCGGATACGCGGAGCGAGGAGTCACCCCGGAGGGCCCCCGGACCCAAGGCAGACAGTGCGCGCCCCGCGCTATGCGAACACAGCCACGGGTGGGCGGGGGGAAACATCCGTGACGCCAGCCACGACGAAAGGGGAACGGGCGAACCCCGAGGACGTAATGGCTGAGGCCAACGGGGTGGAAGGGGGGTCCGGGCCGGGAACTCGTCGGCGGAACGGGAATGGCGAAACCCGTACGACGTGACGTGGGCGCAAACGACACCGGCGCTTACCTGGACACCGAGGGTTGACATGCCTGCCATCCGCTCCGGACGCAACGGCCACCGGCTGCGTGCCTCCGTCGCACTCACCACCTGCGCCGTGACCCTGACCGCCTGCGCCGCCCAAGGCGCGGGCACCGGTACCAGCGCCGGTGACGGACACCCCGGCCCGCCCGCCCCGCGCGGAGCGCACCGTCATCGGGCGCACTGCCCCCACGTCCAGTACCCCGAACGCACCAAGGACGCCGACTGGAAGGGCGTCGCCGAGGCGCTCGGCCGTACCGGCACCACCCGGGAGGACGTCGCCTTCGGCGTCTCGCTGCCGCGCCGCGATCTGAAGGTGACCAGCCACGGGGTCACCGTCCTGTCCTCGCTGGCGCTGGCCGGCAGCGCCGCGTTCGTCCGGTACTGCGACGGCACCATGCTCATGGGCGACCTGGTCCTCACCGGGGACGAGGTCGACAAGGCCAGCGACGCCCTCCAGGCCGCCGGGATCGACCAGACCGCGCTCCACAAGCACCTGCCGGACGAGCAGCCCGCCATCTGGTGGACGCACTTCCACGCGATGGGCGACCCGGTCACCCTGGCCCGCAAGCTCAAGACGGTGCTGGAGGTCAGCGGCAACCCCATCGCCGTACCGCCCCCCGCGGAGACCAGGCCCATCGACCTCGACACCACGACGATCGACAGGGAGCTGGGGCGCAAGGGGGTCGCCGAGGGGCGGATCTACAAGTTCTTCCTCTCCCGGCGCGACCGGATCCTCAGCCACGGCCACGTCCTGCCCGGGCCGATCGGGGTCAACACCGCCATCAAGTTCCAGGCGATCGGCAAGAAGCAGGCCGCCATCAACGGCGACTTCGTCCTCCGCGCCGACGAGGTGCAGCCGGTCGTCCGCGCGCTGCGCAAGCACGGCATCCGGCTGGTCGAACTCCACAACCACATGCTGGACGAGCAGCCCAGGATGTTCTTCCTGCACTTCTGGGCCGTCGGGGACGGCAACGAGCTGGCCCGGGCGCTGCGTCCCGCGCTCGACGCCACCGACCTGGCGCCGGCCTCCGCCAACGCCCCGGCGCCGGCCGACGGCGGACCCGAGTAGGTCCCCCGGGGACCGTCGGGCACAATCGTCCGCATGACGAACCCTGCGCCCTCGGCCCCCCGGCCCGCCTACGCGGACCGCCGGTACCGGTCACCGCTCGGGGTGACCGGCGGGGTGCTGCTGCTGGCCATCGGGGTGTGGATGGTGGTCGACGCGCTGATCCGCGGCACCGGGCGCACCCCGTGGCTCGCCCTGGCCGGGCTGCTGCTGGGGGCGCCGCTGGTGATCGCCTTCACCGTCCGCCCGGTGGTGCTGGCCGGGGCCACCCGGATGCTGGTGCGCAACCCGTTCCGGACGATCACGATCCCGTGGTCGGCGGTCGAGTCGGTCCGGGCGCGGTACTCCAGCGAGGTGGTCGCGGGCGGCCGTACGTACCAGTTGTGGTCGGTCCCGGTCTCGTTGCGGGCCCGCAAGCGCGCGTTGCGCCGCACCGGCCGGGGTACGGCGGGGGTGCCCGGTCACGTCCACGGCGGCCTGGCCGACGGCGTCGTACGGGCCCCGTCCGACCAGGCGATCGTCACCTTGCGGGAGCTGGCCGAGCGCCACGGCCCGGAGGAGGCGGCCCAGGGGCCGGTGCGGGTGCGGTGGGCGTACGAGATCATCGCCCCGGCGGTGGCCGGCGCGATCGCGCTGGCCGTGCTGCTGGCGACCGGCTGAGCGTACCGCCGCGACCACGGAGAACGGCGGTGGGCCGGGGGCGAACCCCCGGCCCACCGCCGTTCCGCGTCACGGTCAGATGCCCGCGGCGGCGGCCAGGTCCTTCTTGACCTCGGCGAGCACCCCGGCGGCCAGCGTCCGGGCGGCCGGCAGCCCGTCCTGGCCGGTGACCGGCACCACGACCTCCAGGTAGCACTTGAGCTTGGGCTCGGTGCCGCTGGGCCGGACGATGACCCGGGCGCCGGAGACCCGGTCGTCGCCCGCGAGGTGGTAGCGCAGGCCGTCGGTGGGCGGCAGCCGGTCGCTGCCCTCGCTCAGGTCCTCCGCCGAGGTGACGGTGAGCCCCGCCAGCGTGGCCGGGGGCCGCTGCCGCAGCCGGGCCATGGCGTCCGCGATCAGGGTGAGGTCGGCGACCCGGACCGAGAGCTGGTCGGTCGCGTGCAGCCCGTGCTCCACGGCGATGTCGTCCAGCAGGTCGGTGAGGGTCCGGCCCTTGTGCTTGAGGGTGGCCGCCAGTTCGGCCACCGCCAGCGCCGCCGTGACGCCGTCCTTGTCCCGTACGCCCTCCGGGTCCACGCAGTAGCCCAGGGCCTCCTCGTAGCCGTAGCGCAGGCCCGGTACGCGGGCGATCCACTTGAAGCCGGTCAGGGTGTCCTCGTAGGGCAGCCCGGCCGCCTCGGCGATCTTCGACAGCAGCGAGGAGGAGACGATGGAGGCGGCGAGCACGCCCGCCTTGTGGTGGCTGACCACGAAGGTGGCCAGCAGCGCGCCGACCTCGTCGCCGCGCAGCATCCGCCAGCCGGACCGCGCCGACGGGTCGGGGACGGCCACCGCACAGCGGTCGGCGTCCGGGTCGTTGGCGATCACGATGTCCGGACCGGTGCGCCGGGCGTGGGCGAACGCCAGGTCCATCGCCCCGGGCTCCTCCGGGTTGGGGAAGGCCACGGTCGGGAAGTCCGGGTCGGGGTCGGCCTGTTCGGGGACGACCTCGGGGGCCGGGAAGCCGGCCCGGGCGAACGCGGCGGTCAGCGCCTCGCGGCCCACGCCGTGCAGCGGGGTGTAGACCACGGAGACGTCCCGGGCGCCGTCCGGGGTGACCACGCGGGCGGCGCGGTCCAGGTAGGCGTCGAGCACGGAGTCGTCCAGCACCTGCCAGCCGTCCTCGGCCAGCGGTACGCCGGCCAGCGCGCCGACCGCCGCGATGCGCTCGGCGATGCCGGAGTCGGCGGGCGGCACGATCTGCGAGCCGTCGCCCAGGTAGACCTTGTAGCCGTTGTCCCGGGGCGGGTTGTGGCTGGCGGTCACCATCACGCCGGCCGCCGCGCCCAGGTGCCGGATGGCGAAGGCGAGGACGGGGGTGGGCAGCGGACGCGGCAGCAGCGCGGCGCGCAGCCCGGCGCCGACCATCACGGCGGCGGTGTCGCGGGCGAAGTCGTACGACTTGTGGCGGGCGTCGTAGCCGATCACCACCAGGCCGTCGGACCGGGACGCGTCCTTGAGGTACACGTCCTCGAGGTAGGCGGCGAGCCCGGCCGCGGCGCGGATCACCACGGCCCGGTTCATCCGCATGGGCCCGGCGCCCAGCTCACCGCGGAGCCCCGCGGTGCCGAACTGGAGGGTGCCGGAGAACCGCTGGGCGATCTCCGCCCGGTCCTCCGGCGAACCGGCCGCCGCGCCGTCGACCAACGCGGCCAGCTCCGCCCGGGTCTGCGGGTCCGGGTCCTCGGTCAGCCAGGCGCGGGCCTGTGCGAGCGTGTCGTTTCCCATCAGCGACTCTCCTGGACTCTCCTAGCGGATCGGTCAGATACGGCCGAGCACCTGGGCGAGCAGGCTGCCCATCCGGGTGGCGGAGTCGCGGCCGGCCTCCAGCACTTCCTGGTGGTTGAGCGGCTCGCCGGTCATGCCCGCGGCGAGGTTGGTGACCAGCGAGATCCCCAGGACCTCGGCACCGGCCTCACGGGCGGCGATCGCCTCCAGCGTGGTGGACATGCCCACCAGGTCCCCGCCGATCGCCCGGACCATGCCGATCTCGGCCGGGGTCTCGTAGTGCGGGCCGGGGAGCTGGACGTAGACGCCCTCGGCGAGGGTCTCGTCGACCTCCTTGCACAGCGCCCGCAGCCGCGGCGAGTACAGGTCGGTGAGGTCGACGAAGTTGGCGCCCACGATCGGCGAGGTGGCCGTCATGTTGATGTGGTCGCTGATCAGGACGGGCTGGCCGGGACGGTAGTCGGGGCGCAGGCCGCCGCAGCCGTTGGTCAGGACGACGGTCTTGCAGCCGCCGGCGACCGCGGTGCGCACGCCGTGCACGACGCTGGCCACGCCGCGGCCCTCGTACAGGTGGGTGCGCCCGAGGAAGATCAGGGCACGCTTCTCGCCGATCCGCACGGAACGGATGGTGCCGGCGTGACCGGCGACGGCGGGCGGCGGGAAGCCGGGGAGCTCGGTGACGGGGAATTCGTGCTCGGGCGTACCGAGCGCGTCGGCGGCGGGGACCCAGCCGGAACCCATGACGAGGGCGACGTCGTGGGCCTCGACGCCGGTCAGCTCGCGCAGGCGGGCGGCGGCGGCGTCGGCGGCGGCGTAGGGGTCTCCGGAGATATGCGTGTTCACGCGGACGAGGGTAACGGGTAATCGCCTACGCGCGTAGACGCTCCCGCTGGCGGCCAGCGGGTTCGCTCGCGCCGTCGCCAGCCATCACCTCCCCGGGGTGCGCCCGTTTCCCTTTCGTCGTCGCTGAGGTCACGGATGTTTCCCCCCGCCCACCCGTGGCTGTGTTCGTACAGTGCGGGATGCGCACTGTCTTCCTTGGTTTCCGGGGCCCTCCGGGGTGACTCCTCGCTCCCCGTATCCGCCACGGTTGCGCTCCGGCTGCTGGGTCGCTGCGGGGACACCCCTGCACGCCCCCGTCCGGTCTCGTTCCGCGCTGCGGCACGGAGGGGGTGAGAAAGGAGATCGGGGTGACCCCAACCTCCTATCTCACCCTCCCCCGCGAAGAGAGGCACCCGCGAACGGACAGGAGGGGGTGTGCCGGGGGTGTCCCCGCAGCGACCCAGTAGCCGGAGCCAAGCTGTGGCGGATACCTGGAGCGAGGAGTCACCCCCGGCGCGCCCCCGACCCCCAACGCACCGTAGGCGTACGCACCCCGTGCCGAACCAAACCAAAACCCACCCCCACCCCCCACCGGACAGGGGCGAACGGGGGCCACCCCGGCATCCTGAAACGGGCGAACCGGGCCGCGGAGTAATGGCTGACCGCCAGCGCGAGCGAACCCGCTGACCGCCAGCGCGAGCGTGGGGGTGGCGCGCCGCTACGCGCGTAGATATGCTCGGCTGGTGACCATGCTGAATCCTGGGCCCACCCCACGCGCGCACGGCAACGACGCCGCGGGCCGGCCGGCCGCCATGGCCGAGGTGACCCGCTCCGACGCGGCGTTGCGGCGCTTCCTGCACGGCCTGCCGGGCGTCGACGCGGTCGGGCTGGAAGCCCGCGCCGCGATGCTCGGCAGCCGATCGATCAAGACCACCTCGAAGGCGTACGCCATCGACTTGGCGATCTCCATGATCGACCTGACCACCCTGGAAGGCGCCGACACGCCCGGCAAGGTGCGGGCGCTGGCGGCCAAGGCCGTCCATCCGGACCCCACCGACCGTACCGTCCCCCGGGTCGCCGCGGTCTGCGTGTACCCGGACATGGTGCACGTCGCCAAGGAGGCGCTGGCCGGCACGGCGGTCAACGTGGCGTCGGTCGCCACCGCCTTCCCGGCCGGCCGCGCCGCACTCCCGGTCAAGCTCGCCGACACCGCCGACGCGGTGGCCGCGGGCGCCGACGAGATCGACATGGTCATCGACCGGGGCGCCTTCCTCTCCGGCCGTTACCTCCAGGTCTTCGAGGAGATCACCGCGGTGCGCGAGGCGTGCGTCCGCCCGGACGGCACCGCCGCCCACCTGAAGGTGATCTTCGAGAACGGCGAGCTGGCCACCTACGACAACATCCGCCGCTGCTCGTGGCTGGCGATGCTGGCGGGCGCCGACTTCATCAAGACCTCCACCGGCAAGGTGGCGGTGAACGCCACGCTGCCCAACACGCTGCTGATGCTGGAGGCGGTCCGCGACTTCCGGGCCGCCACCGGCACCCAGGTCGGGGTGAAGCCGGCCGGTGGCATCCGTACCACCAAGGACGCCGTCAAGTACCTGGTGGCGGTCAACGAGACGCTGGGCGAGGACTGGCTGACCCCCGAGTGGTTCCGGTTCGGCGCCTCCAGCCTGCTGAACGATCTGCTGATGCAGCGTCAGAAGCTGAGCAGTGGCCGGTACTCCGGTCCCGACTACGTAACGGTGGACTGACCCATGGCATTCGAGTACGCGCCCGCCCCGGAATCGCGCGCGGTGGTCGACATCGCGCCGTCCTACGGGCTCTTCATCGACGGCGAGTTCACCGAGGGCGCCCAGGGGATCCTCGACAAGACGGTCTCCCCCGCCACCGAGGAGGTGCTCGCCGAGTACACCCGGGGCGGCGCCGAGGACGTGGACCGGGCGGTGCGCGCCGCCCGCAAGGCGTTCGAGAGCTGGTCGGCGCTGCCGGGCCGGGAGCGCGCCAAGTACCTGTTCCGGATCGCCCGGATCGTCCAGGAGCGCTCGCGTGAGCTGGCGGTGCTGGAGACGCTGGACAACGGCAAGCCGATCCGCGAGTCCCGCGACACCGACCTGCCGCTGGTCGCCGCGCACTTCTTCTACTACGCGGGGTGGGCCGACAAGCTCTCCTACGCCGGCTTCGGGGAGAACCCGCGTCCGCTGGGCGTGGCCGGCCAGGTCATCCCGTGGAACTTCCCGCTGCTGATGCTGGCGTGGAAGATCGCCCCGGCGCTGGCCTGCGGCAACACCGTGGTGCTCAAGCCGGCCGAGACGACCCCGCTGTCGGCGCTGTTCTTCGCGGACATCTGCCGTCAGGCCGGGCTGCCCAAGGGCGTGGTCAACATCGTCACCGGGGACGGCGCCACCGGTGCCGCGCTGGTGGCCCACCCGGGCGTGGACAAGGTGGCCTTCACCGGTTCCACCGAGGTCGGCAAGGCGATCGCCCGTACCGTCGCCGGGACCGGCAAGAAGGTCACCCTGGAGCTGGGCGGCAAGGCGGCCAACATCGTCTTCGACGACGCGCCGATCGACCAGGCGGTCGAGGGGATCGTCAACGGGATCTTCTTCAACCAGGGCCATGTGTGCTGCGCCGGTTCCCGGCTGCTGGTCCAGGAGTCGGTCGCCGACGAGCTGCTGGACGCGCTCAAGCGGCGGATGGCCACCTTGCGGGTGGGCGACCCGCTGGACAAGAACACCGACATCGGCGCCGTCAACTCCGCCGAGCAGCTGGCCCGGATCACCGAGCTGGCGCGGTCCGGCGAGGAGGAGGGCGCCGAGCGCTGGTCGCCGGCGTGCGAACTCCCGGACAGCGGCTACTGGTTCGCGCCGACCCTGTTCACCGGGGTCACCCAGGCGCACCGGATCGCCCGCGAGGAGATCTTCGGCCCGGTGCTGTCGGTGCTGACCTTCCGTACCCCCGCCGAGGCCGTGGAGAAGGCCAACAACACCCCGTACGGGCTGTCGGCGGGCATCTGGACGGAGAAGGGGTCGCGCATCCTGTGGATGGCCGACAAGCTCCGGGCCGGGGTGGTGTGGGCCAACACGTTCAACAAGTTCGACCCGACGTCGCCGTTCGGCGGCTACAAGGAGTCGGGCTACGGCCGCGAGGGCGGCCGGCACGGTCTGGAGGCGTACCTCGCCCCGTCGAAGCCGAAGGCGAGTGAAGAATGAGTGCTGCTGGTACGCGGTTGAGCGTCTTCAAGACCTACAAGCTGTTCGTCGGGGGCAAGTTCCCCCGTTCCGAGAGCGGGCGGGTGTACGAGGTGACCGACGCTGAGGGCACGTGGCTGGCCAACGCGCCGCTGGCGTCCCGCAAGGACGGACGGGACGCCGTGGTGGCCGCCCGTAAGGCGTTCCCGGGCTGGTCGGGGGCGACCGCGTACAACCGCGGTCAGATCCTGTACCGGGTCGCCGAGATGCTCGAAGGGCGCCGTGAGCAGTTCGCCGCCGAGGTGGCCGCCGCCGAGGGGGTCTCGCGGGACGAGGCCGCGGCGCTGGTGGACGCCGCCGTCGACCGCTGGGTGTGGTACGCGGGGTGGACCGACAAGATCGGTCAACTGGCCGGTGGCGCCAACCCGGTGGCCGGGCCGTTCTTCAACCTCTCCACGGTGGAGCCGACCGGGGTGGTGGCGGTGCTGGCGCCGCGGCGCTCCTCGTTCCTGGGGCTGGTCTCGGTGATCGCCCCGGTGATCGCCACCGGCAACACCGCGGTGGTGGTCACCAGCGAGCGGTCCCCGCTGCCCGCGCTGTCGCTGGGTGAGGTGCTGGCCACCTCGGACCTGCCCGGCGGCGTGGTCAACCTGCTCTCCGGCAAGGCGGCCGAGATCGCGCCGCACCTGGCCTCGCACGCCGACGTCAACGCCATCGACCTGACCGGCGCCGACGCCGAGCTGGCCAGGGAACTGGAGGTCGCGGCGGCCGACAACCTCAAGCGGGTGCTGCGCCCGGCGGCCGGCGGGACCGACTGGGCCGCCGACCCGGGCACCGGCCGGATGCTGGCGTTCACCGAGACCAAGACGGTCTGGCACCCGACCGGGGTGTGACCTCCGGGTGCGGCGCGTCCTCCGTCCAGGGCGCGCCGCACACCGGTTTCACCGGCCGCCGGGGAGCGCCTTGGCCACCTGGCCGAGCAGCGGCAGCTCGGAGAGGGAGGCGCCGTCGGTGAGCGGCTTGGTGACCGTGGTGGTGCCGAGCGGCCGGAATCCGGCCGCCTTGGTGGCGACGCCGTTGGTGAGCGGGTCCACGGTGGTGCGGGCCAGCGGGTCGAGCTGGAGGTGGGTGACGGGGGCCACGCCGCTCTCCAGGCCGTGCAGGGTGCCGCCGACCACGTCGCCGGCGCCGGGGACTTCGGCCGGGGCCGCCGTAGCCGTCGCCGTTCCGGCGGTGAGCGCGGTGCCCAGGGCCGACAGGGCGAGCGCGGTGCGCAGCATGGCGCGACGTGAGCGAAGTGACATGGCGACCTACCCGGTGGTGCGGACTGCGAGCGCAGGACTGCGGACACAAGCACGGAGCCACGCAGCGTAGTTGAATGATTCCGGTGCGTCCACTTCCGTCCGGTTCGGCGCGTTGTCGGCGGACCCGGCGCGCCCCGCCCGTTCACACCGCGGCCGGACGTCGTTCACACTGGTCTTCCGTGACCTCCGCTGATCCCGCGCGCCCTGCCGCGCTCGTCATCCTGCTCACCGGGCCGTCGGGCTCGGGCAAGTCCTCGCTCGCGGCGCGCACCGGGCTGCCGGTGCTGGCGCTCGACGACTTCTACAAGCCGGCCGGCGACCCGACGCTCCCCCAACTGCCCGGGGGCGGCCCCGACTGGGACTCGCCCGCCTCCTGGGACGCGCGGGCCGCGCTGGACGCCATCGAGGCGCTGGCCCGGGGCGCCGCGGTACGGGTGCCGGTGTACGACATCGCGGCCAGCGCGGTCACCGGTCACCGCGCGTTCGGCCCGGTGGCGGCGCCGGCCTTCGTGGCGGAGGGGATCTTCGCCGCCGAGCTGGTCGGGCGGTGCCGGGAGCTGGGGCTGCTGGGCGAGGCGTTGTGCCTGCGGGGGCGGCCGGCGGTGACGGCGTGGCGGCGGTTCCGGCGTGATCTGCGCGAGGGGCGCAAGTCGGTGCCGTACCTGGTGCGGCGCGGCTGGCGGCTGATGCGCGCCGAGGGGCCGATCGTGGCCCGTCAGACGGCGCTGGGCGCGCGGGCCTGCGACGGTGCTCAGGCGCTGGCCCGGATAGCCGCGGTGGCGGACGCCGGGGCCGCCGAGGAGCGCGCCGCGGCCCCGGCCTGACCCCCGGGTTCACGAAGGCATAAGGGAAGGGGCGGGACCGCGAGCCCCCCCCCCGGCCGCCTGGTCCCGCCCCTCGTCCACCCCGTCCCCCCGGGCCCGTTCGTCGTGGCCGTCAGGCGACCAGCTCGCCGAAGGCCTCGCTGAAGTCGCGGCCCTGGCTGAGCACCTCGTCGTCGCGGAGCCGGCGCAGCGAGCGCCAGATGCTGCTCTTGACGGTGCCGATGCTGATGCCGAGGATGTCGGCGATCTCCGGGTCGGTGCGGCCCTCGTAGTAGCGCAGGACGAGCATGGTGCGCTGCGGCTCCGGCAGCTTGGCGAGCGCCTGCCACAGCACGGCGCGCAGTTCGGTGCCGCGCATCGCGTCGGCGTCGCCGGCGGTCTCCGGCAGCTCCTCGGTGGGGTACTCGTTGAGCTTGCGGCGGCGCCAGGCGCTGATGTGCAGGTTGGTCATGGTGCGGCGCAGGTAGCCGCCGACGGCCGCCTTGTCGCTGATCCGGTCCCAGGCCCGGTAGGTGGAGAAGAGCGCGTTCTGCAGCAGGTCCTCGGCCTCGTGGCGGTCGCCGGTGAGGTGGTAGGCGGTGGCGTACAGGGCGGCGCGGCGCTCGGTGACGTAGGCGGTGAAGTCGGCCTCGGCGGCGTTGTCCGGGGCCGGCGCGGGGCGCGGGATCGCGGGCCGGGGTGCGGCGCCGCCGTCGATCGCGGTCATCAGGCCGGCCCGGTTGCGCAGCGCCGTCCCCGGTACCGGCCGCGCGGTGCCGCGGACACGTCCGCGGGCCGGGGCCTGGGCGGCGGAGAGGGCCGGGGCCGCCCCGGTCCGCCCGTCGCTGTGCGGACGCCGCCGCACGATGTCGGTGGCGGAGGTGGTGGTGTGCATGGCGCTCATCTCGTGCCCCCGGGGACGGAACCGGCTGGTGACGGTTTTCGGCTGGTCGGTCGTTCCGGCGGGGTGGCCCCGCCGTTGTGTCACCAGACTGGCGGACCAGTTTCATCGCGCTGTCCGGCGAGTGTCACAGCCGCGTCACAGCGTCCCGGGGTCCGTGGCGCGCCGGTGACCGGGCGGACGGGCGTCGGTGCAGGGTGGACGGGGGTCCGGCGGCCATGGGCGCCCGCTCACCCCCGTACGGCGTAGGCCACAATGACCTTCGTGCCCTTCCTGTTGCTTATCGAGGACGACGACGCCATCCGCACGGGCCTCGAACTGGCCCTGACCCGGCAGGGCCACCGCGTGGTGGCCGCCGCGTCCGGCGAGGAGGGTCTGGACCGCCTGCGCGAACAGCGTCCGGACCTGATCGTGCTGGACGTGATGCTGCCGGGGATCGACGGGTTCGAGGTGTGCCGCCGCATCCGCCGTACCGACCAGTTGCCGATCATCCTGCTCACCGCCCGCAGCGACGACATCGATGTCGTCGTCGGGCTGGAGTCGGGCGCCGACGACTACGTGGTCAAGCCGATCCAGCCACGGGTGCTGGACGCGCGCATCCGGGCCGTGCTGCGCCGCGGCGAGCGGGACAGCACCGACTCGGTGGCGTTCGGCTCGATCGTGATCGACCGCTCGGCGATGACGGTGACCAAGGACGGCGAGGATCTCCAGCTGACCCCGACCGAGCTGCGGCTGCTGCTGGAGCTGAGCCGCCGCCCGGGGCAGGCGCTCTCCCGCCAGCAGTTGCTGCGCCTGGTGTGGGAGCACGATTACCTGGGCGATTCGCGGCTGGTCGACGCGTGTGTGCAGCGGCTGCGGGCCAAGGTGGAGGACGTGCCGTCCTCGCCGAAGCTGATCCGTACCGTGCGCGGCGTGGGTTACCGGCTGGACGCTCCGCAGTGAGCGATGCGGCGCGGGCGGGGCGGCTGCGGGCCGCGCTGGTGGGCCTGCGGTTCGGCAGTCTGCGGCTGCGGCTGGTGGCGGTCTTCGCCGCGGTGGCGCTGACCGCGGCGGTGTCGGCCTCCGGGATCGCCTACTGGCTCAACCGCGACGCGGTGCTGACCCGGGCGCAGAACGCGGCGCTGGACGACTTCCGGGCGTCGATGAGCCGCAACGTGGGTTCGCTGCCGGTCGATCCGCCCTGCGACGAGTTGCAGCAGGCGGCCAACCGGATGGCGGCCGGCACCCAGGGCTACGAGGTGCTGCTGATCTCCACCGACGCGGACGGCAACCAGTGCGCGGCCACCTCCGACCGTGACCTGTTCACGCTGGACGAGGTGCCCGAGGCGTTGCAGAAGGCGGTCGCCAAGGTGCGTCCGCTCACGGCTGAGAACCGGGCCGGGTACCACCTGTACTGGCAGCGCACCACGGTCGGCGGCCGGCCGTTCCTGGTGGGCGGCGCCAAGATGATCGGCAACGGGCCGACCGGCTACATGTACAAGTCGCTCGACGCCGAGCGGTCCGACCTGTCGTCGCTGGCCTGGTCGTTGGGGATCGCCACGGCGCTGGCGCTGATCGGCGCCGCGCTGCTGGCGCAGGCGGCGGCCGGCACGGTGCTGCGGCCGGTGCAGCGGCTGGGGGACGCGGCGCGCAGACTCGGCGAGGGGCGGCTCGACACCCGGCTGCGGGTGTCGGGCACCGACGAACTGGCCGAGCTGTCGCGGACGTTCAACAGCACGGCGGAGGCGTTGCAGCGCCGGGTGGAGGAGTTGAGCACCCGGGAGGCGGCCTCGCGGCGGTTCGTCGCCGACATGTCGCACGAGCTGCGGACCCCGCTGACCGCGATCACCGCGGTGACCGAGGTGCTGGAGGACGAGGCGGACGCCCTCGATCCGATGATCGCCCCGGCGGTGCGGCTGGTGGTGACCGAGACGCGGCGGCTGGGCGATCTGGTGGAGAACCTGATGGAGGTGACCCGGTTCGACGCGGGCACCGCCAAGCTCCGGCTCGACGAGGTGGACGTGGCCGACATGGTGACCGCGTGCATCGACGCGCGCGCCTGGCTGGACGCGGTGGAGCTGGACGCGCCGCGCGGCATCCTGGTGCGCCTCGATCCGCGCCGGCTCGACGTGATCCTGGCCAACCTGATCGGCAACGCCCTCAAGCACGGCGGCTCCCCGGTGCGGGTGACGGTGCGTACCGAGCGTCCGGCGGACGGCCCGGGTGAGCTGGTGGTCGAGGTGGCCGACAACGGGCCGGGCATCCCGGAGGACGTGCTGCCGCACGTCTTCGACCGGTTCTACAAGGCCGACGCGTCGCGGGCCCGCTCCGAGGGCAGCGGGCTGGGGCTCTCCATCGCGCGGGAGAACGCGCTGATCCACGGCGGCACCATCACCGCCGCCAACCGGCCGGAGGGCGGCGCGGTCTTCACCCTGCGGCTGCCCATGCCGCCGGACGAGTCCGCCGACCCCGAGTCGGAATCCGAGGAAGGTGACCGGTGAGACCGGCAGTGGACCACACGGCGGGGACGGCGGGCCTCACGCGCCGTGGCTGGCGGGCGGCCGGGGCCGCGCTGCTGCTGGGCACCGTGGCGGCCGGCTGCGGCATCCGCGCGACCTCGGTGCCGGTGGACGCGGGCGCGGCGCCCTCCCGGGTGTCGTGCGCGGTGCCGGAGGCGGCGGCCACCGCGACGGCGCGGCCGGGCACCACGACGGCCGCCGTCTACCTGGTGTGCAGCCAGCGGGTCTCCCCGGTGCAGCGGGTGGTGGCCCGGCCGGGCGGTGACCGGCTGGCCACCGCGCGGCTGCTCCTGGCCGAGCTGGAGCGCAAGCCGGACCCGGCCGAGGAGCACGGCGGCTTCACCTCGGAGGTGCCCGGTGGGCTGGCGGTGCGCGGCCCGGCCGACGGCGATCCGCCGGAGGCGCTGCGGCTCAGCCAGGATCCGGACGACCTGCCGTCGTACGCGGTGGGCCAGTTGGTGTGCACGTTCGCCGGGACGGCCGCCGGGGCCGGTGACCGTTCGGTGGTGCTCGGCGGGCCGGATCCGCACCACCGGGTGGAGCGCTACCGCTGTGACGACGCGCTGCGCACCCAGCCGCTGCCGCCGTCCGCCTCGACCCCGTCCGCGTCGCCGTCGGAGTCAGAGTCGGGGCAGCCGTGAGGACGGCCGGGAACCGTGGTCCGGTACCGGGCGTCCTTCCCGTTGTGCAGCCGCGACCGACGAACCCCTGGGCGCGCCCGTTGGGCCTGGCGCTCACCGCACTGCATCTGACGGTCGTGTGCTGGCTGACCACCCAGCCCGCGTCCGCCGGATGGGTGGCGGCCGGCAACTTCGTCCCCTTCCAGACCATCCGCGCCGATCTCGCCCTGGGGGGCACGTCGGCGCTGTTCCACCTCGGCGGGGGCCTGGCGATGCTGGCGCCGCTGGGGGTGCTGCTGCCGCTGTCCGGCGGGCGGGTGGACGTCCCGGCGGCGGTCTCCTTCGCCCGTACCGTCTTCGCCGCGATGATGCTCTCGCTGGCGCTGGCCATAGTGCGGACCGGACCGGCCGGGCAGGTCTTCGACGTGGACACGGTGCTGCTCAACACGGTGGGCGTGGCGGTGGCGCATCTGCTGGTGGTGCCGGCGGTGCGGGCCCGGCTGCGGCGGCGTGGCCGGCGGCGGCCGGACGGCGGCGCGGAGCGGGCCCCGGGCGCGCCGGGTGGCGTCGGTCAGGGTGCGACCCCGACGATTTCCAGGGTCGGGGTGGCACCGTAGGGCGACGGCCGGGGCGGGCGGGCGCTTCTACGGTGGAGTCATCGGCCGGGTGGTCCGGCCGGGTGGTGCGACCGCACCGTGTACCCGAGGTCGCCGAAGGAGTTGCTTGTCCATGGCCGCCGCACTCGTACGTCCCCGTCACGGCCGGATGATCGCCGGGGTGTGCGCGGGTCTCGCCCGGCGTTTCGGCGTCTCGCCGCGCACCATGCGGGTGATCTTCGTGCTCTCCTGCCTGCTGCCCGGCCCGCAGTTCCTGGTCTACCTGGCGCTGTGGGTGCTGCTCCCGGAGGAGGAGCGGTACCCGGCGTACTGACCCGGCGGCAGGACGGCGAACGGGCCGGTCACCCCCGCGGGGGTCCGGCCCGTTGTCGTTCGTGGCGGCGGATCAGTGGCCCAGGCCGCCGGGGAGGCCGCCGAGGGCGCTGAGCGGGCCGAGCGCGCCGGTGGGCAGGCCGCCGAGCAGGGTGCTGGGGCCGAGCGGACCGGTGTGGGTGCCGCCGATGACGTTCCTGACCGCCTGGGTGCCCTCGGCCGCGCCGGGGACGGCCCCGGTGAGCTTCTCCACCGGGAGGACCTTCGTGGCGGTGTTCAGCACCGAGCTCGGGTCGGCGGCCGGCAGCGGCAGCGGGGCGGCGTTCGCCGAGCCCGCGGCGGTCGCCGCGAAGGCCACGCCGAGCGCGGCGGCACCGAGGGTCTTGATGGTTCCCGTCTTCATCGAATTACATCCTCAAAGGGGTGGCTTGTGTCGGCCCCGCGATGGCGCACGGCCGTTACCGCGGAATTCCGGAACCTGTCAGCCCGCCCGAGCCGTGGAATCCCCAGGGTTTTCCACGGGAGCGGCACACGTGCTCACGAAAGGCTGTCGTGAGGTCACCGTCCGCAGACGCTAGCCAGGCCGGAGCGGCGAGGCAAACAGGTGGGCGCGGTCGGCCACCCCGCGTCGCCGCCGGGTTCCGACCGCGCCCGCACCCCTGTCCGGCGGGCCCCGTTCAGCCCCGCGGGGCCTCGGATCCGCTGGCCACACCGGTGCCCGCGGCGGCCTGCCGGAAGAGCCACTCCGCCTTCAGCTCGGCGTAACCCGGCTTGATGACGTCGTTGATCATCGCCAGACGTTCATCGAAAGGAATGAACGCGGACTTCATCGCATTGACGGTGAACCACTGCATGTCGTCCAGGGTGTACCCGAACGTGTCGACCAGGTGGCCGAATTCGCGGCTCATGCTGGTGCCGCTCATGAGCCGGTTGTCGGTGTTCACGGTCACCCGGAAATGGAGCCGGCGCAGCAGTCCGATCGGGTGCTCGGCGTAGCTGGGAGCGGCGCCGGTCTGGAGGTTGGAGGTCGGGCACAGCTCCAGCGGGACGCGCTTGTCGCGGACGTAGGCGGCGAGCCGGCCGAGCTTGACGGTGCCGTCCTCGGCGACCTGGATGTCGTCGATGAGGCGGACCCCGTGGCCGAGCCGGTCGGCGCCGCACCACTGGAGGGCCTGCCAGATCGACGGCAGGCCGAACGCCTCGCCGGCGTGGATGGTGAAGTGGTTGTTCTCCCGCTTGAGGTACTCGAAGGCGTCCAGGTGGCGGGTGGGGGGGAAGCCGGCCTCGGCGCCGGCGATGTCGAAGCCGACGACGCCCAGGTCACGGTAGCGGTTGGCGAGTTCGGCGATCTCCAGGGAGCGGGCGGCGTGCCGCATGGCGGTCAGCAGCGCGCCCACCCGGATGCGGTGGCCGGCCGCCAGCGCGCGGCGTTCGCCCTCCCGGAAGCCGTCGTTGACGGCCTCGACGACCTGTTCCAGGGTGAGCCCGCCGTCCAGGTGCTGTTCTGGGGCGTACCGGATCTCGGCGTAGACCACGCCGTCGGCGGCGAGGTCCTCGGCGCACTCGGCGGCCACCCGGAACAGCGCCTCGCGGGTCTGCATCACCGCGCAGGTGTGGGCGAAGGTCTCCAGGTAGCGCGGGAGCGAACCGGAGTCGGCGGCCTCCCGGAACCAGACGCCGAGGCGCTCCGGGTCGGTCTCGGGCAGCTCGGTGTAGCCGGCGTCGCGGGCGAGCTCGACGATGGTGGCGGGGCGCAGCCCGCCGTCGAGGTGGTCGTGGAGGAGGACCTTGGGGGCCCGCCGGATGCGGTCCGGGGTGGCGAAGGTGCCGTCGGCGACTCCGGCGGTGACGGCACCCGGCGGCACCGCGCCGACCGAGGACGGTACGGGCGCGCCGGAACTGGCCGCGCCGGGGACGGGGGTGGGCTGATTCTGGCTCTGCATTGCGCGATGCTAGCGCCTACGCGCGTAGATCGCATGGGTCACGGCGGAACGGTCCGATCCGATACCGAAGATTGACCTGTTCGACAGGCCGGGCACACCGCGGCTTCTGCCAAGGTTCTGCCATGGCTTCGCAAGCTTTACCGGTGCGTGGGGCGCGGCTGGGACGGGCGGTGGGAGCCGCGGACGCGGAGACGGTCCGGGCCGCGGTGCTGGTGCTGCCCGCCGGGCGTGCGGTGGGCACCCGGCGCGGTTCGTCGTGGTCGGCCGCGGCGGCCTATCCGCTGGCCCGGCGGCTGGCCCGGGCCGGCCGGGGCGAAGGGCTCGCCGCGCACCTGGTGCGCTACCGCTTCCGCGGCTGGAACGGCGGCCACGCCCACCCGGTCGCCGACGCGGTCTGGGCCGCCGACGAGGTAGTGCGCCGCTACGGGGACGTACCGGTGTGCCTGGTCGGGGTGGACATGGGCGCCCGGGCCGCGCTCCAGGCCGCCGGTCACCCCGCGGTGGCCTCGGTGGTCGCCGTCGCCCCCTGGCTGCCGCCGGGCGAGGAGCCGGATCCGGTGCGCCAACTGGCCGGACGCCACGTGCTGTTGGTGCACGGCACCGACGACGCCGCGTGCGACCCGGACACCTCCTTCCGGTTCGCCGAGCGCGCCAAGAAGATCAACCCGGACGTGTGCCGCTTCGAGGTGCACACCGACGGCCACGGACTCCACCACCACCGCCCCGAGGTCTTCGCCCTCGCCGCCGACTTCGCCCTGGGCACGGTCTGCGGCCACGCCCTGTCCCGCCCCGTCACCGACGCCCTGGCCGCCCCTCCCCCACTGGGCCTGCGCATGCCCCTGGCGTCCGGCTTCGGGGGCGGGTGACGAGGAAGTCCAGGAACGCCGCCCACGCGGCGTGCCCGAACGTCAGCCGCGGCCCCGTCGGGTCCTTGGAGTCGCGCACCCGCACGGTCCGCTCGCCGATGGCCACCTCCACGCAGTAGGAGTCCTCGTTGAGGCTGTGGCTGGACCTGGTCCATCCGGCTTCCATCGGCTGCCTCCCCACGTGGCCGGTCACCTCGGCAGGAGTCTTCCCCTCCGGGCGAGCAGGAAGCGTTTGAACGCGGCGACGGGACGGGTGTCGTGGTGGCCGGCGAGCCAGGCGACGCCGATCTGGCGGGCGGCGCGGGGCGCGGTGACCGCCAGTTCCGCCACCCCGGGGCGGGGCAGCAGCGGCGGCGGGAGCAGCGCCACGCCGAGCCCGGCGGCCACCAGACCGCGCAGCGTCTCCGCCTCCTCGCCCTCGAACGCCACCCGCGGGGTGAACCCGGCCTTCCGGCACAGGTCGTCGGTGATCCGGCGCAGCCCGTAGCCGGGTTCGAGGGTGACGAAGAGCTCGTCGGCGGCCTCGGCGAGGCGGACCCGGCGCCGGCCGGCCAGCCGGTGGTGCTCGGGGACGACCAGCCGCAGCCGCTGCTCGTCCAGCGGGCGGACGACGAGGTCGGGGGCGTCCGGCAGCGGCGCGGTCAGGCACAGGTCGAGTTCGCCGGCCCGCAGCCGTTCCAGCATCGCCTCGCCGTAGTTCTGCACGAGTTGGAAGCGCACCCCGGGGTGGTCGGCGCGGAACTCGCGCAGCAGGCTGGGCACCGTCTCCGGGCCCAGGGTGTGCAGGAAGCCGAAGGCGACCAGCCCGGTGGCCGGGTCGGCGTCGGCCCGTACCGCCTCGGCGGCGCGTTCCACGCCGTCCAGGGCGCCTTCCACCGAGCGCAGGAAGGTGCGGCCGGCGGTGGTCAGGGAGACGGTGCGGCCGTGCCGGGCGAGCAGGGTGACCCCGAGGTCGGCCTCCAGGCGGGCGACGGCCCGGCTGAGGGTGGACTGCGGGACACCGAGTTCGGCGGCGGCGCGGGTGACGTGTTCGTGGCGGGCGACGGCGGCGAACTGGGCGAGCCGCGGCGCCAGCAGCTCCGCCCAGCCGGGGCCGGCTCCCGGGCCGTCCGACCGCCGGAAGTGGTCTTCTTTCCTACGGTGGGACGAACCACCCGCCGCTGACCTCCGCTGATGCTCCACAGCATCGATTATCGGCGTTCGATGCATTGGACGCATCAATATCACCGCCGTAGCGTCGAGCACATGTCACCCGCCGATACCCGGGCGTCCGTCCCCGCCGTGGACGCCGACGCCAAGCTGCTGCCCGGCACCCCCGCCTACCGACGCGCCATCGTGGCGCTCTTCGCCGCCGGTACGGCGACGTTCCTGCTGCTGTACTCCACCCAGGGGCTGCTGCCGGTGATCTCCGACGAGCTGCGGGTGACCCCGGCGCAGGCGAGTCTGACGGTGTCGATGACCACGGCGGGGCTGGCGGTGGCGCTGATCCCGCTGAGCGCCCTGTCCGAACGGTTCGGGCGCACCCCGGTGATGGCGGCGTCGGTGTTCTGCGCGGCGCTGATCGGGCTGGCGGTGCCGTGGTCGCCCAACCTGGCGGTGCTGGTGGCCTTGCGTACGCTCCAGGGCGTGGCGCTGGCCGGGCTGCCGGCCACCGCGATGGCGTACCTGGCCGAGGAGGTCTCCACGAAGGCGATCGCCTCGGCGATCGGTCTCTACGTGGCGGGCAACAGCATCGGCGGGATGGCGTCGCGAGTGATCGCCGGGTTCGTCGCCCAGTTCGCCGGGTGGCGGGTGGCGCTGCTGGTGCTGGGGGTGCTGTCGCTGGCGTGCGCGGTGGCGTTCCGGCTGCTGGTGCCGCCCGCGCGGTGCTTCACCCCGGCCCGGATCAGCCCGCGCGCACTGGCCCGTACGGTCGGCGGCCACCTGGGCAATCCGCTGCTGGTGCGGCTGTATCTGCTGGGGATGCTATTCATGGCGGTCTTCGGCTCGGTGTACACCGTGCTCGGCTACCGGCTCACCGCCGCCCCGTTCCGGCTGCCGGAGGGGCTGGTCGGCTCGATCTTCCTGGTCTACCTGGTGGGTACGGCCAGCTCCGCCGCGGCCGGGCGCCTGGTCTCCCGGCTCGGCCGGCGTGGCGCGCTCCACGTGGGCACCGCCGCCGTCGCCGCGGGGCTGCTGCTGACCTTCTGCGACGCGCTGGCGGCCGTTCTCGGCGGCCTGGTGCTGATCACCGCGGGCTTCTTCGTCGGCCACGCGGTCGCCTCCGGCGCCGTCGGCCACACCGCCACGGCCGCCCGGGCCCAGGCGTCCGCGCTGTACCTGACGGCCTACTACATCGGCAACAGCGTCGGCGGAACGGTGGGCGCCGCCGCCTACCACGGCGCGGGATGGCCGGCCACCGTGCTGGTGGGCCTGGCCGCGATGGCCTGCGCGGCCGGCGTGACGCTCTACGGGGCGCTGCGGGAGCGGCGGGCCGCGGTGCCGGTCAGGTGAGGGGGAAGACGGAGGTGTCGATGGTGAGGTCGAAGGGGGCGGGGAGGTGGAGGGGGTCGCCGAACTTGACCGTCTGCAGGGTCTTGTAGACACGGTCGCCGGGTTCCCCGAACAGCGTGATGGTGGGCCCCCCGGACGCCCAGCGGTCGATCAGCAGATAGAGGGGGATGCCGCCGAGCGCGTAACCGGCGAGCTTCGTCATCCGGTCGCGTCCGGCGTTCGACGGCGGCGTGACCTCGACGACCAACTCGGCCTGCCCCGCCGGAAGGTAGTTCCCCGGTGTCTCGTCCACCACGGCCTCCGGCACGACGACCAGGTCCGGGATGTAGACGCCGTAACCCGGGATGGCGACGGCGAGCGTGGTGTAGACACCCCGGTCGGGTGGGATGCCCGCGAGCAGTGCCCGCAGCAGCTTGAAGGTGATGCTGTGGTGCTGGTTGGCCGGCGATGGCGTCACCGTGATACTCCCTGCGATGATCTCCACCTTGCAGCCCTCGGGATGGTCCATCGTCTCCCAGAGGCGGACCAGCTCGTCCCAGCTGTAGCCGTCGCCCGGCAGGGGATCGACGGGGAGTGCGCTCATGGTGGTCTCCTCAGTGCGTACGCCGGAATTCCAGCATGCCGAACGGGACCGGCACTCAGCTACCGGTCCCGTTCATTCGTCCGAGTGAGGCGATGATCAGCCGATCCGCTCCAGCACGATCGGGCGCGGGGTGAAGGGGGTGCCGGCCGGGGCGACCTTGCGGGAGCGGCGGGCCGCGGTGCCGGTCAGGTGAGGGGGAAGACGGAGGTGTCGATGGTGAGGTCGAAGGGGGCGGGGAGGTGGAGGGGGTCGCCGAACTTCACGACGTCGAGGACGGTGTACTTGCCCTTCCTCGGCTCGCCGTGCAGCGTGGCCGTCGGTCGCCCGGAGTGCCAGGGATCCAGCAAGAGGTAGAACGGTACCTCCGCCGATGCGTATCCGTGCAGCTTGTCGACGCGGTCGTGGTTGGCGTTGCGCCGTGAGGTGATCTCGACGACGAGCTCGGCGGCACCGGCGGGCACGACGTTGCCGGGTTGCCGTAGCACCGCTCGCGGAAGAACCAGCAGATCGGGGATGAAGAGCCCGACGCGCTCCGGGACGCTGATGCTCTGCGTCTGATAGATGCCCCAGTCGCGGTCTGCCGGAATGCTCCTGTAGAGCAGCCCGTGCAGGCGCTCGGCGATGTCGTTGTGTTCGTTCGACGGCGATGGTGCCACGGTGACGATCCCCTCGATGATCTCCACCTTGCAGCCCTCGGGCGCGTCCGTCTCCTCCCAGATCCGGACGACCTCGTCCCAGCCGTTGCCGCTACCGGGCCCGTGCTCGACGGCGAGTGCGCTCATGGTGTGCTCCTCTTCGGTTACGTCACCGATCCCAGCATGCCGAACGGGACCGGCACTCAGCTACCGGTCCCGTTCATTCGTCTCCGAGTGAGGCGATGATCAGCCGATCCGCTCCAGCACGATCGGGCGCGGGGTGAAGGGGGTGCCGGCCGGGGCGACGGTGACGGCGCCGTCGAGCGCCTGGAGGGCGTAGTCGAAGCGCTCGGGGGTGTCGGTGTGCAGGGTGAGCAGCGGCCGGCCGGCGGTGACCTGGTCGCCGGGCTTGGCGTGGAGTTCGACGCCGGCGCCGGCCTGGACCGGGTCCTCCTTGCGGGAGCGGCCGGCGCCCAGCCGCCAGGCGGCGACGCCGACGGCGTAGGCGTCCAGCCCGGTGAGGACGCCGGTGGCGGGGGCGGTGACCACGTGGCGTTCGCGGGCCACCGGCAGCGGCGCGTCGGGGTCGCCGCCCTGCGCGCTGATCATGCGGCGCCAGTGGTCCATCGCGGTGCCGTCGCGCAGCGCCTTGGCCGGGTCGGCGTCGGGCAGCCCGGCCGCGTCCAGCATCTCGCGGGCGAGCGCCAGGGTGAGTTCGACGACGTCGGCGGGGCCGCCGCCGGCCAGCACCTCGACCGACTCGCGGACCTCCAGCGCGTTGCCCGCGGTCAGGCCGAGCGGGGTCGACATGTCGGTCAGCAGCGCGACGGTGCGCACCCCGTGGTCGGTGCCGAGGCCCACCATGGTGGTGGCCAGCTCGCGCGCGTCGGCCACGGTCTTCATGAAGGCGCCGCTGCCCACCTTGACGTCGAGCACCAGCGAGCCGGTGCCCTCGGCGATCTTCTTGCTCATGATGGAGCTGGCGATCAGCGGGATCGCCTCGACGGTGCCGGTGACGTCGCGCAGCGCGTAGAGCTTCTTGTCGGCCGGGGCCAGTCCGTCGCCGGCCGCGCAGATGACGGCGCCCACGTCACGCAGGACGCCCATCATCTCGTCGTTGGACAGCAGCGCCCGCCAGCCGGGGATCGACTCCAGCTTGTCCAGGGTGCCGCCGGTGTGGCCGAGGCCGCGGCCGGACAGCTGCGGTACGGCGGCGCCGCACGCGGCCACCAGCGGGGCCAGCGGCAGCGTGATCTTGTCGCCGACGCCGCCGGTGGAGTGCTTGTCGGCGGTGGGCCGGGGCAGCGAGGAGAACTCCATCCGCTCGCCGGAGGCGATCATCGCCGCCGTCCAGCGCGCGATCTCGGCCCGGTCCATGCCGTTGAGCAGGATGGCCATGGCCAGCGCCGACATCTGCTCGTCGGCGACCTCGCCGCGGGTGTAGGCGTCGATCACCCAGTCGATCTGCTCGTCGGTCAGCCGGCCGCGGTCGCGCTTGGTGCGGATGACGGAGATGACGTCCATCGTTCGGATCGCCTTCCTAACGTGGTTCAGCGGTTGAGGTCTTCGGCGCCGAAGGCGTCGGGGAGCAGCTCGCGCATCGGGCGGATCCCGGAGGCGGTGTCCACCAGCAGTTCCGGGCCGCCGTGCTCCCACAGCAGCTGCCGGCACCGGCCGCACGGCATCAGCACCGCGCCGGTCCGGTCGCAGCAGGTGAACGCGGTCAGCCGGCCGCCGCCGGAGGCGTGCAGCGCGGAGACCAGGCCGCATTCGGCGCACAGGGCCACCCCGTAGGCGGCGTTCTCCACGTTGCAGCCGACCACGGTGCGGCCGTCGTCGGCCAGCGCGGCGGCGCCGACGGGGAAGCCGGAGTAGGGGGCGTAGGCCCGGGTCATGGCGTCCCGGGCCGCCCGGCGCAGCGCCGGCCAGTCGACGTCGGTCACTTGCCCTGCCCCTTCCGGTACGGCTTGCCGCCCATCTTCGGCATCCGCAGCCGTTGCGCGGACAGCGCGAGCACCAGCAGCGTGGTCACGTACGGGGTGGCGCTGACGAACTCGTCCGGGATGGTGTCGGTCATCAGGAACCAGAACAGCAGCAGCGCGGCGGCGACGGCGCTGAGCACGCCCTGCGGGTAGCTCTTCCGGTACACCTTCCAGCCCGCCAGGAGGGCGAGCAGGATCACCAGCAGGAGCAGCAGCGCGTGGGCGGCCGGGCCGCCGTTGCGCAGTTGGAGGCTGTCGGTGTAGCCGAAGAGTCCGGCGCCCATGGCGAGCCCGCCGGGCCGCCAGTTGCCGAAGATCATGGCGGCGAGACCGATGTAACCGCGTCCGCCGGTCTGCCCCTCGTTGTAGATGTGCGACGGCACCATGGCGAGGAACGCGCCGCCGAAGCCGGCCAGGGCGCCGGAGAGGACGACCGCGGCGTACTTGTAGCGGTACACGTCCACGCCGAGCGACTCGGCGGCCACCGGCGCCTCACCGCAGGAGCGCAGCCGCAGCCCGAACGGGGTGCGCCACAGCACGAAGAAGGTGGCGACGAAGAGCAGCGCGGCGATCACCGTCCACCAGGACAACCCGGTGACCAGGCCGCCGATCAGGCCGGCCAGGTCGGAGACGAGGAACCAGTGGTGCTTCTCGATCGCCTCCAGCCCGCTCGACAGGCCGGGGACGGTGATCGAGGGGACCGCGTGCACCGGCGGCGACTGCTTGGGGTTGCCGCCCTTGGCAGCGGCGGCGCCGGTGTTGAACCACAGCTTGGCCAGGTACTGGGTGGCGCCCTGGGCGAGCAGGGTGATGGCGACACCGGAGACGATGTGGTCCACCCCGAAGGTGACGGTGGCCACCGCGTGCAGCAGGCCGCCGGCCGCGCCGCCGATCACACCGGCGACCAGCCCGGCCCATGGGCCGTACTGCCAGCCGATCCAGGCACCGAAGAAGGTGCCGAGGATCATCATGCCTTCCAGGCCGATGTTGACCACGCCGGCCCGTTCCGACCACAGGCCGGCCAGGCCCGCCATGCCGATCGGCACGGCCATCTGGAGGGCGCCGGCCACCTGGCCGGAGGAGGTGACGTCCTGGGCGCCGGTGAGCGCCCGTACCGCCGACAGGGCGAGCAGCGCGCCGGCCACGATCAGCAGGATGACGGGGGTGGTCAGCCGGGTCCGCTTGGCCCGGCCCTGGGCGCTCTTGGGCGCGGTGGTGGTGGTTGCCGTGGCGCTCATGCCGCCACCTCTTCCTGACGCGGGTTGGTACGGGCCGCGGCGGCGAGTTCCTCGCCGACCTTGCGCTGCTGGCGGCGGATGCCGTAGCGGCGGACGAGTTCGTAGGCGATGACCACGGACAGGACGATGACGCCCTGCATCACGCCGACGATCTCCTTGTCGTAGCCGTTGAACTCCAGCCAGTTGGAGGTGCGGTCGAGGAAGCCCCACAGCAGGGCGCCGATGGCGATGCCGACCGGCTGGTTGCGGCCGAGCAGCGCGATGGCGATGCCGGTGAAGCCGATGCCGGTGGGGAACTCGGTGCTGTACTGGTGGGCCTCGTTGAGCAGTGCGGGCATGCCGACCAGGCCGGCCACCGCGCCGGAGATGACCATGCTGGTCACCACCATGCGCTTGACGTTGACGCCCCCGGCGTGGGCGGCCGACTCGGACTGGCCGACGGTGCGCAGGTCGAAGCCGAACCGGGTGCGGGAGAGGACGAACCAGTAGACCAGCCCGGCCAGCGCGGCGATGACGATGAAGCCCTCGATGGAGCCGGCCTGCGGGTTGGGCGTGATGCTGAAGAACCAGCCGGACTTGGGGAGCACGGTGGTGTGCACGCTGTTGGTGTTGGAGTCCAGGTGGGCCAGGCGGCCGGGCTGGAGCAGGTAGCTGATGACCGCGGTGGCGATCGAGTTGAGCATGATCGTGGCGATCACCTCGCTGACCCCGCGGGAGACCTTGAGCAGCCCTGCGATCCCCGCCCACATCGCGCCGACCAGCATGGCCACCACGATGATCAGCGGCACCTGGAGGATGCCGGGCAGGCTGACCGAGCCGCCGACCACGGCCGCCATGAACGCGGCGAGCCGGTACTGGCCGTCCACGCCGATGTTGAACAGGTTCATCCGGAAGCCGATGGCCACCGCGAGCCCGGCCAGGTAGTACGTGGTCGCCTTGTTGAGGATGTAGACCTGGCTGTCGCTCTTGAAGCCGTAGTCGAACATGATCTGGAAGGCGCGGAACGGTTCCTTGCCGGTGGCCAGCAGCACCAGCGAGGTGACCACGAAGGCGGCCACGACCGCCAGTACGGGGGCGGCGATGCCGAGCGCCACCCGCTCTTTGTCGATCTTTTTCATCGGTCTTCCCCGCCCTGCGGTTCCTCGTCGTGTTCCAGATGGCCGGCCGCGGCGCCGGTCATGGCCGAGCCGAGTTCTTCGGGGGTGATGGTGGCCGGGTCGGCGTCGGCGACCAGCCGGCCGCGGAACATCACCCGCAGGGTGTCGGAGAGCCCGATCAGCTCGTCCAGGTCCGCGGAGATCAGCAGCACCGCCAGGCCCTCCCGGCGGGCGGCCCGGATCTGGTCCCAGATCTGCGCCTGCGCGCCGACGTCCACGCCGCGGGTCGGGTGGGCGGCGATGAGGATCTTCGGCTGGTGGCTCATCTCCCGGCCGACGATGAGCTTTTGCTGGTTGCCGCCGGACAGCGAGGCGGCGGTGACGTCGATGCCGGGGGTGCGCACGTCGTACTCGGCGACGATCCGCTCGGTGTCGCGGCGGGCGGCGGCCGGGTCGAGCAGGGCGCCCTTGCTGTTGGGGCGTTCGGTGACGTGGCCGAGGATGCGGTTCTCCCACAGCGGGGCCTCCAGCAGCAGGCCGTGCCGGTGGCGGTCCTCGGGGATGTAGCCGATGCCGTTCTCCCGGCGCTTGCGGGTGGCGGCGCGGGAGATGTCGGTGCCGTCCAGGGTGACGGTGCCGGAGTCGGGGCTGCGCATGCCCATGATCGCCTCGACCAGTTCGGCCTGGCCGTTGCCCTCCACCCCGGCGAGGCCGAGGACCTCGCCCTTGTGGATGGTGAAGGAGACCTGGTCGAGCACGGTGCGGTCGACGCCGTCCGCGTCGGGCGCGGTCAGGTGGAGCCCTTCGACGGTGAGCACCGGCACGTCGGTGACGGTGGACTCGCGGGTCTCCGGGGACGGCAGCTCGCTGCCCACCATCAGCTCGGCGAGCTGCTTGGGGGTGATCGTCTTGGGGTCGGCCGAGCCGACGGTGGTGCCGCGGCGGATCACGGTGATCTCGTCGGCGACCGAGAGGACCTCGCCGAGCTTGTGCGAGATGAAGATGACGGTGAGCCCCTCGGCCTTCAGCCCGCGCAGGTTGTCGAAGAGCGCGTCGACCTCCTGCGGGACGAGGACGGCGGTGGGCTCGTCGAGGATCAGGGTGCGGGCGCCGCGGTAGAGGACCTTGAGGATCTCCACCCGCTGCCGGTCGGCCACCCCGAGGTCCTCCACCAGGACGTCCGGGCGCACCCCGAGGCCGTAGGCGTCGGATATCTCCAGGATCTTCGCGCGCGCCTTGGCGCCGATGCCGTGCAGCTTCTCGCTGCCGAGGACGACGTTCTCCAGCACGGTGAGGTTGTCGGCCAGCATGAAGTGCTGGTGGACCATGCCGATGCCGCGGTCGATGGCGTCGCCGGGATGGTGGAAGGAGACCTGTTGGCCGTCGACGGCGATGGTGCCCTCGTCCGGCTTCTGCATGCCGTAGAGGATCTTCATCAGGGTCGACTTGCCGGCGCCGTTCTCGCCGCACAGGGCGTGGACGGTGCCGCGGTGGACCGTGAGGTTGATGTCGTGATTGGCGACAACTCCGGGGAACCGCTTGGTGATCCCGGTGAGTTGTACGGCGGGCGGCGGGCTTGCGGGGCTGATGGCGCACTCTCCTCGGGCCGAAGGAGCCGGGCGGTGAAGGAGCCGGGCGTGGGTGGAAGGTACCGCGTGGTCCGGAAATTCGGACCTCTACGCGCGTAGCGGCCCTGCTGGGCATGGATACCTGACGCGTAGCAGGGCCCGCCGGAGGGGGTGTCGCCCTCCCCGTCGGGCCCGCTACGGATGGTGGTGTCGGCTACCGCCGGGTCACGGGGTCGACTTGACCTTGACCTGGCCGTTGACGATCTTCTTCCGGGCCGCGTCGAGCTGCGCCTGGATGTCGGTGATGTAGCCGCCGCTGGTGGCCAGCGAGACGCCGCCCTCGGCGAGGCCGTAGGTACGGTTGCCGCTGATCGGCTTCTTGTCGTGCACGCTCTTGATCAGCTCGTACACCGCGAGGTCGACGTTCTTGACCGCGGAGGTCAGGATCGAGGACTTGTAGGCGGCCAGGCCCGGATCCTGGTACTGGTCGGAGTCGACGCCGATGGCCCAGGCGCCGGCCTTGCCGTGGACGGCCTCGATGGCGCCGGAGCCGGAGCTGCCGGCCGCGGTGTAGATCACGTCGATGCCCTGGGAGAGCATGCCGTTGGCCGCGCTCTTGCCCTTGTCGGGGCTGCTGAAGCCGGAGATGTCGGAGCCGGTGCTCAGGTACTGCACGGTGACCTTGTCGGCCGGCTTGGTGTCCTTCACGCCCTGCTCGAAGCCCGCCTGGAAGCCCTTGATCAGGGCGTTGTCCACACCGCCGATGAAGCCGACGTGGCCGGTCTTGGACTTCAGCGCCGCGGCCACGCCCGCCAGGTAGGAGCTCTCCGGGCTGGCGAAGGTCATGCTGTCCACGTTGGAGCCGGGGACGACCGAGTCGACGATGCCGAAGTTGGTCTTCGGGAACTTCGGCGCGACCGCCTTGATGGCGTCGGCGTAGGCGAAGCCCACCGCGACCACCGGGTTGTAACCGGCCGACGCGAGGTCCGACAGGTGCTGCTCGCGGTCGGACTCGGTGTCCGTGGTCTTGGCGGTCAGCTCCTTCGGCGTGCCGCCGAACTCCTTGGTGGCCTTGTCCAGGCCGCGGGCGGCGGAGTCGTTGAACGAGTGGTCGCCGCGACCGCCGACGTCGTAGGCGACGCCGACCTTCATCCCGGCGCCGCCCGAGGAGGACGACGAGCCGGTCGAGTCGGTGGAGCTGGCGCCACACGCGGTGGCGGTGAGGGCGAGTGCCGCGGTGGCGATGCCGGCGGCGGTGAGCGTGGTTACCCGGCGCACGAGGGGTACCCCTTCAATCCATCTAGCGCCCCGTCCGGCGCTGGTTCTGCGGCAGCTTAACGCGCGTAGATGTCAGGTAAAGGGGGGTTGTGAACCTGTTACCGATTCGAAAGCGGGTCCGCTGGCGCTGGCCGTCAGCGGGTTCGCTGGCGCTGGCCGTCAGCCATTACCTCCTCGGGGTGCGCCCGTTTCCGCTTCGTCGTGGCTGACGTCCAGTCGTTTCCCCCCCCCGCCACCCGTGGCTGTGTTCGTACAGTGCGGGTGCGCACTGTCTGCCTGGGTTTCCGGGGGCCCTCCGGGGTGAGGGTTCGCTCGCGCTGGCGGTCAGCCATTACCTCCCCGGGGGGCCCCCGGTCCCGCTCTCGTCGTGGCTGACGTCACGGATGTTTCCCCCCGCCCACCCGTGGCTGTGTTCGCATAGCGCGGGGCGCGCACTGTCTGCCTTGGGTCCGGGGGCCCTCCGGGGTGACTCCTCGCTCCGCGTATCCGCCACGGTTGCGCTCCGGCTGCTGGGTCGCTGCGGGGACACCCCTGCACGCCCCCGTTCCGCATCGTTCCGCGCTGCGGCACGGAGGGGGTGAGAAAAAGACCGGGGTCACCCCAACCTCCTCCTTACCCCTCCCTCCGCGAAGAGAGGCACCCGCCAACCGGACAGAAGGGGGTGTGCCGGGGGTGTCCCCGCAGCGACCCAATAGCCGGAGCGCGACCTTGGGGGATACCTGGAGCGAGGAGTCACCCCCGGCGCGCCCCCGATCCCGTACCGGCAGTAGGCGAACCCACCCGGTGCCGAACCAAACCAAAAACCCACCCCAACCACCCACCGGGCAGGGGCGAACGGGGGCCACCCCGGAAACCTGAAACGGGCGAACCGGGCCACGGAGTGATGGCTGAGCGCCAGCGCGAGCGAACCGTCAGGAGAGTTGGACCGCTTGGACGAAGAGTTCGGCGCCGACGCGGATGGCTTGCTCGTCCGCGTCGAAGTCGCCGCGGTGGAGGTCGCGGACCACCGGGTCCCCGACGGGGCGGACCCCGAGGCGGGCGAGGGCGCCGGGGACGTGTTCGAGGTACCAGGAGAAGTCCTCGCCGCCGAGGCTCTGCTCGGTGTCCTCGACGCAGTGGGCGCCGAAGCGGGCGGTCATCGCGTCGCGCAGCAGTTCCGCCGAGTCGGCGTCGTTCACCACCGGGGGGACGCCGCGCTGGTAGGTGACCTCCCACTTGGCCCGGTACATCGAGGAGATCTGGTCGACGATCTCGTGGATGAGGTCGGGAGCCTCGTGCCAGGCGGCCAGGTCGAGGCAGCGCACGGTGCCCTCCAGCTCGGCGTGCTGGGGGATGACGTTGGGTGCGTGACCGGATTCGATGCGTCCCCACACCAGCGACAGCCCGCCGCGCGGGTCGATGCGGCGGGCGAGGACCGCGGGGAGTTCGGTGGCCATCTTGGCGGTGGCCATCACCAGGTCGGTGGTCAGGTGCGGGCGGGCGGTGTGGCCGCCCGGGCCGTCCATGGAGAGCTCCAGCCGGTCGCAGGCGGAGGTGATCGAGCCGGTGCGCAGTCCGATCCGGCCGACCTCGACCTTGGGGTCGCAGTGCACGGCGAGGATGCGCCCGACGCCGTCGAGGACGTCGGCCTTGACCATGTCGAGCGCGCCGCCGGGCATGATCTCCTCGGCCGGCTGGAAGATCAGCCGTACCGGGGTGGCCAGCCGCCCTTCCCTGGCCAGGTCGGCGAGGACGAGGCCGGCGCCGAGGACGCAGGTGGTGTGCACGTCGTGGCCGCAGGCGTGCGCGCGGCCGGGTTCGGTGGAGCGGTAGGGGACGTTCTTGGTGTCGGGCAGTGGCAGCGCGTCGATGTCGGCCCGCAGCGCCAGCCGGGGGCCGTCCGCGTCCCCGATGTCGCAGATCAGGCCGGTGCCGCAGGGCACCTCACGGGGGCGCAGCCCGGCCTTCTCCAGCCGGGACCAGATGGCCGCGGTGGTACGGAATTCCTCACGGGAGATCTCTGGGTGCATGTGCAAGTCACGGCGGAAGGCGACAAGTTCGTCGTAACGCTCGTCGGACAGGGTGCCGGACCCGGATAGTGAGTGGTCCACCCCCGACAGACTAGAACTCATGGCCACTCCCCGCTGTGTCGTCGTGGAAAATCGAGCCCGCTTCGGGGAAGAAAATCACCCCTGCGACGCATACCCCGCATGCCGCAGGGTATGACGCTCTTTTTGCCCTCACGCTCTATGGTGGACCAACGAGCGAGCCCACGCTCGGCAACGGCCTGAGCGGGGCCGCATCCGAGGCGACTTCGTCATCTCCACGCGCGCCGGCGCCGTGCCGCGGGGCGCGCACCACCCGGCGCTCACAGCCCGCGGTCGCCGGCCAGCAGCCGCCGGTAGAGCGCCATCAGCTCGGCGGACTGGGTCTGCCAGGACCACTGGCGCAGCAGTTCCGGGGAGCGTTCGTACGCCTTGCGGTAGCGCGGCCGGTTGGTGAGGACGGCGCCCACCGCGCGGACGAAGTCGGCGGTGTCACCGGCCCGGAACACCTCTCCGTTGCCCAGTTCCAAGGTGGCCGCGGCCATCGCCCGTACGTCGCTGACCACCACCGGGAGCCTGGCGTGGGCGTACTCCAAGTAGCGGGCGGGGAGCGTGACTTCGTGGTGCGGCAGGTGGTGGACGGGGGCCACCCCGATGTCGGCGGAGGCGAGGAAGGCGGGGACGTCGGGCGCGGGGACGTATTCCAGCACGTGCAGCCGGCTCGCCACGCCGAGCCGGGCGGCGCGTTCGGTCAGCTCGCGGACGTGCGGGGCGCCGGGGTCGGGGACGACGAAGGCGGCGTGCAGGTCGTAGAGCTTGGGGAGCGCTTCGACGGCGGTGAGCAGGCCGCGTTCGGGGGCGGTGCCGCCGCTGTGCACCAGCAGGGGGACGTCGGGGCCGAGGTGGCAGCGGGCGCGTACCCCGCCGTCCGGTCCCGGGGCGGGGGTGCCCGCGGTGTACGGGGGCGAGTCGAGGACGACGGCGGGGGCCTCGGGGAGGCGGTGGCGCAGGCGCAGGTGGTCGGCGTAGGCGTCGCCGACGGTGACGACGGCGTCGGCGCCGGGCGCGTGGGCGCGTTCGTCGGCGTCCCGGGCGGCGGCGGCCCGGCGGGAGGGGGCGGGGGTGAGCGCCGCGCATTCGTCGGCGTCCCAGACCACCTTCAGGCTGTGTCCGGCCGCCGCCGCGCGGACCTGGGCGCGCAGCGCGACGCCGAGGACGCGGCGGCCCCGGGCGTGCACCAGGTGCGGGCGCAGCGCGTCGAGCAGCGGACCGTAGGCGGTCTCCAGGTCGAGCAGCAGCGGGTCCAGCCGCCGCCAGGCGCGCCGGCCGAGGAGGAGCCGGGCCAGTGCGGTGGCGGCGTTGTCGAGGAAGCGGTCGGGGGTGGCGCGGCGGCGTACCGCGGCCCGGTACTGGGCGGCGCGGGCCAGCGTCCAGCCGCGGCGGGCGGCGTGCCACAGCCGCAGCAGCGCGTGGGCGGTGCGGGCGGCGGCCTGCCGGGCCAGCGGGCGGTACAGGACGCCGAGTTCGGCGGAGCGGGTGCGCAACGCGTGGTCGCGTAAGGCGAGTTGGGCCAGGCGGTAGCGGTACGCCTCGGCGCAGCGGTAGGCCAGGGGCCAGCGCAGTCCGGGGCGTGGCCGGCGCAGCCGGTGGCGGTGGAGGGTCTCGGCGACCTCGACGGCGTGCACGGTGACGCCGGGCGGTGCGGGCGGCCAGTGGCCGTCGGCGCGGCCGATGAGTGAGACCTCGTAGCCGTCCTCGGCGGCCGATCGCGCGACCCGGTAGGCCCGTGCGTCGCTGCCGAGTCCGGTGTCCGCGAGTACCGCGATCCGTGCGGTTTTCCGCGGTGCGCTCCCCATGGGCCAAGGCAAGCCGACGGCGGTGAGCGGAAGGTGGATCACGGGTGGCGTGGGGTTGAACGGGGTGTCGTGGGCCGGTCACAGTGCGCGGTGGTCAGCCGCGTCCGTACCGGTCCTCGGCCTGCCAGCAGGCGGCGGCGCCGGCGACGAGGGCGAGCAGCGCCCAGCCGGCGGCCAGCGGCCAGGCGTGCGGGGTGAGCCGGCCGTAGGAGCCGAGCAGGGCGTGCCGGGCGAGTTCGATGTAGACGGCGCCGGGATTGGCCTCCAGGCAGAGGCGGACCAGGTGCGGGGCGTGGGCGGTGACCTTGGCGATGCTGTAGAAGACGCCGCAGGTGTACATCCAGGTGCGCAGCAGGAACGGGACGAGTTCGCCGATGTCGTGGTTGCGGGCGCCGACGCGGGCCATGAGCATGGCGCAGCCGAGGTTGAAGAGGGTCTGCGCGGTGAGCGCGGGGATCAGCAGCAGCCAGCGCCAGGTGAACGGTTCGCCGGTGGCCAGCACGATGGCGACGACGATGCCCATGGAGAGCACCAGTTGCTGGAGTTGCACCAAGGTGGCGGCGATGGGCAGGCAGGCCCGGGGGAACCGTACGGCTCTGATCAGTTCGAGGCGGTTGGAGATCGACCAGGTTCCGGTGGCGATCGATTCGCGGGAGTAGGTGAAGACGAACACGCCGACGGAGAGGAAGGCGATGTAGTTGCCGCCGGTGCCCGCCTTCTTGTCCAGCAGGACGCCGAAGACGAGCCAGTAGACGCCCACGTTGAACAGCGGGGTGAGCAGGTGCCAGACCTGGCCGAGCCGGGCGGTGGCGTACAGCGCGGTGAGCCGGGCGCGGGCGTAGGCGACGGTGAAGTGGCGCCGCTGCCACAGCTGCCGGGCGTACTCGGCCGGGGTGGGGCGCCGCACGGCCGGGGTGAGCCCGTGCCGCCGGGCCAGTTCGGCCAGGGTTCCGGCGGGAGGCGCGGGACGGGGCGGCGTGGTGAGCGTCGGGGTGCCGCCGGCCGGGGTCACCAGGTCACCGCCCGGGGGAACGGCAGGGCCGGGGGCGGGCCGGCCGGGGTGACGGCGGGCAGGCCGTGCCGGGTGCGGGCGGCCCGGGTGATGCCGGTCAGGAAGGTGTGGGCGCGTTCGGCGGCGCCGTCGGCCAGCCAGGCGGGGTCGATGTCGCAGACGGCGACGGTGACCCCGGTGCCGGCCAGCGCCAGCGGGAGGGTGTGGACCACGGTGGAGGGGAAGCTGAGCAGCCGGGCGCCGATCGGGCCGCGCCGGGCGACCAGTTCCAGCGGCAGGTCGGGGCGGACGATCTCCAGTCCGGTGACGGCGGACAGGCGGCGCAGTTTGTCCTCGCGTTCCCTGCGGTGCGCGAAGTAGCGGGTGGCGCCGTGCGCGGCGGTGAGCGCGGCGACGGCGGCGAGGTAGCGGTCGGGGTCGACCACGCCGGTCTCCACCAGGGAGGTGCCGATCAGGTCGGCGCCGGGGCGGATCGCCGGGGGGCCGTGGCGTTCGCGGGTCCAGCGCAGGGTGTTGGCGCGCAGGGTGGTGCCTTCGGGGGCGGTCACCGGCATGGTGGTGAACAGTTCGACGCGGCGTCCCCGGCCCGCCGTCAGCCGCCGTCCGGCGAGCGCGGCCACCGGCCCGAAGGCGGCGCCGAGGGCTCCGCCGCCGCCCCGGTGCCAGCGCACCAGCCGCCGGCCGCTGCCGAGCAGCGCGACGAACTCCAAGGTGGCCGTGCCGTCGTCGATCACCGTGATCTCCCGGGCCCGGCTCAGCGGCAGCAGCGCCTGGACGAGCCGGGAGAACGGGTCGCCGAGGACGAGCCGGCCGGCCCGCACCAGGGCCGGGGCGAGCGCGGTCAGGGTGCGCAGCGGCCCGGCGGTGGCGGTACGCGGTTCGCACCAGCGCAGCGCGAGCCCCTCGTCCCTGGCGAGTTCGGCCATCCGGCGGATCTGGCCCCGGCTCATCGGGTCGCGGGGCGGCAGGACGACGGCGGTGACCCGGTCGTCCTCGCCGGCCGTGCGCCGTTCGTGGACCCATTCGAGGAGGTTGAGGATCTGGACCGGGGATTCGACCAGGGCGAGGGTGTCCGCGGCCGGGCCGTCCGCCGGGTCCCGCGGCGGGCCGGCGGGCGCGGTCGCGTCCGCACCGTTCACGCCGTGACCGGCTCTCGGTCCGCGTCGGCGGCCCGGGCCTCCGCCTCGGCGACCGCCCCGGGGACCCGGCGCAGCTTGCGCATGGGGGCCAGTTCGCCCTCGTAGACCCGCTTGACGCCGTCGCCGAGGGCGCGTTCCACGATGCGGATGTCGCGGACGAGCCGCTGGAGTCCGGGGACCTCGACGGAGGCGGCCTGGTCGGAGCCCCACATGGCGCGGTCCAGGGTGATGTGGCGTTCCACGAAGCAGGCGCCGAGGGCGACCGCGGCCAGCGTGGTCTGCAGGCCGACCTCGTGGCCGGAGTAGCCGATCGGCACGTTGGGGTACTCGGCCTGGAGGGTGTGGATCATCCGCAGGTTGAGCTCCTCGTGCTTGGCCGGGTACGTGGAGGTGGCGTGGCACAGCACGATGTTCTCGCTGCCGAGGACCTCGACGGCGTGCCGGATCTGCTGGGGGGTGGACATGCCGGTGGAGAGGATCACGGTGCGTCCGGTGGCCCGCAGGGCGCGCAGCAGTTCGTCGTCGGTCAGGCAGGCGGAGGCCACCTTGTGCGCGGGCGGCGCGAAGGCCTCCAGGAACTCGACGCTGGGGACGTCCCAGGGCGAGGCGAACCAGTCGATGCCCGTCTTGCGGCAGTAGGCGTCGATGGCGCGGTACTCCGGCTCGCCGAACTCCACCCGGTGCCGGTAGTCCAGGTAGGTCATGCGTCCCCAGGGGGTGTCGCGTTCGAGGTCCCACTGGTCGCGGGGGGTGCAGATCTCGGGGGTGCGCTTCTGGAACTTCACCGCGTCGCAGCCCGCTTCGGCGGCGGCGTCGATCAGCCGGTAGGCGTTCTCCAGGTCGCCGTTGTGGTTGATGCCGATCTCGCCGGTGATGTAGACGGGCCGGCCGGGGCCGACCTGCCGGTCGCCGATGGCGCGCGGGCGGGGGGCGGTCGAGGTCACGGGGACGGTTCCTTTCGCGGGGCGGGTCAGATGTGCTGGGGCGTGGGGTCGAGGAGGTCGGCCAGCGCCCGGGCGCGGCCGAGGTCGGCGGGGTCGTCGATCTCCAGGACCCGGGCGGGGTCGGTGCGCACCAGGGCGGTGCGGCCGAAGAAGCGGTGGCCGGCGGCGCGCAGTCCGTCGCTGCGCATGGCGTAGGCGGCGCCGGTCTCCAGCAGGTCCTCGGGGCGGTCCTGGCGGCGCGGCCGGGTGGCGCGGTCGTGGTTGACGCCGTGGCCGCCGTCCGGGCCGGCCCGCCACAGGAAGCCGTGGAAGGGGGCGACGGTCAGCGCGGTGTCGGCGCCGTCCTCGGTGACGGCGGCGGTCACCGCGTCGATCTCGGCGGCCGTGACGAACGGGCTGGTGCACTGGACGAGCAGGACGACGGGGACGGTGACGTGGTGGCCGTCCTCGTAGGCGGCCAGGGCGTGCAGCACGGCGTCCTCGCTGCGCGCGGTGTCGCCGGCCAGGTGGGCGGGGCGGGCCACGGTCTCGGCGCCGGCCGCGCGGGCGGCGGCGGCGATGGCGGCGTCGTCGGTGCTGACCACGACGGCGGTGACCCGGCGGGCGCCGTGGCAGGCGCGGATCGCCCGGGTGATCAGCGGTACGCCGCCGACCGGGGCGAGGTTCTTGCCGGGGACGCCCTTGGATCCGCCGCGGGCGGGGATGACGGCGAGTACGGGTCGTTCGGTCACAGTTGCCCCCAGCGGCGGATGAGCGGGGCCACGTGCTGGACCCCGTGCCGGTAGGCGCCGCGGGCGGCGTCGCGTACCAGGCGGTGGACGGTGCCGCGCAGCCGGCCGACGGGTGCCTGGCCGGGTGCGCTGCCGGGCAGTGGTTCGCCCTTGGCGTCGAGGTGGTGGCGGGCGAGGAGCGCGGGCAGGTAGCCGGGCGCGGTGGCGGCCGTGTAGTAGGGCCGCAGCGGCGGGAGTTCGCCGCCGGCCAGTTCGGTGACGCGGCGGCGCACGGTCGCGTACGGGTCGGGGCCGGGGAGGGCGCCGTGCCGGGCGGCCCAGGCGGCGTCGGCCGACGGCAGCGCCCCGGCGTCGAGTTGGTCCCAGGAGGCCAGGCAGCCGGAGCCGAGGAAGTGATGGTTGCCGAGGGCTTCGCGGACGCCGAGGTCGGTGAGGACCGCGGTGGGGATGCCGCGGTGGATCGCCTCCAGGGCGGCGGTGGAGCTGACGGTCACCAGCAGGTCGGCCTCGTCGAGGACGTCGGCCATGGGCCCGTAGGCGAAGCGCAGGTTGGGCGGCGTGGCGAGGCCGGCGGCGAGCTTGGGGTAGGGGTGTTCCTCGATGTGGGTGGTGTGTTCGCCGGGTTTGCTGCGGAGTTTGACGATCACCTGGCGTCCGGTGTGCCGTCGGGCGTGGTCGGCGGCGCGGCGCAGCAGGTAGCGGCGGTCCTCGCGGCTTTCGGGTACGGAGGGCTGGACGGCGAGGACGACGGTGCGCGGGCCGTCCGGGCGCGGGGTGTGCGGGGCGCCGCCGAGGAACGGCAGGGCGCCGGTGACCACGCTGCCGGGGTCGGCGCCGACGCCTTCGTAGACGGCACGGAACCGGGCCGCGTCGTACGGGCTGTTGGCGAGCACCAGGTCGGCGCCGTGCCGCAGGAGGAGTCCGTCGGTGAGCTTCTCGTAGACCACGCCGACGTAGCCGGTGACCACCACGGGGCGCCGGGCCCGTCCGCGCCAGGCGTGGGCGAGGCCGTGGAGCATGGCCTGGACGGTGCCGCCGACGCAGGCGAGGACGATCACCTCGGCGTCGGTGGTGGCCACGGCGGTGAGGAAACCGGCGGCGGTGACCTCGCGCAACCCCTCGGCGGCGAGGCCGACTTCGTCGAGCTGGCGGGCGGTCGGGGTGGCCCGGCCGCGCAGCAGCAGCCCTTCGGGCAGGGTGTCCGGGGCGATCCGGCGGGCGGTGGCGGCACCCCATTTCCAGCGGGTGTCGGAATCCGCGAGCACGGTGATCCGGTGCGGGCCGGGCCGGTTTTCCTCGGCGTCGCGTGGCTTTTCCGGAGGGGCACTTGTCGGCACGACGCAGACCGTAGGAATCGAATCGGAGCGTCGGGCGTACGAGGTGGCAACAAATGGTTAACAGCGTGCCGACGGACGGCGCACGACCCTTGTGCCGCTTGGTGGTTCACGGCTTTGCCGCGCTTCGTTCACTTCTCGGTACACGCCCGGCAATCCCGGATGGCGGCGGGCGTCCTAACGTTCGGCGGGTGGTCAAGCTCTCCGTCATCGTGCCGTTCTACAACGTGCAGGAATTCGCTCAGGACATGCTGCGAAGTCTGGCCCTGAATGCGCGTTCGGATTTTGAATTCGTGCTGGTGGACGACTGTTCCACCGACCGGACGCCGGAGATCCTGGAGCACGCGGCGCTCGGCGGCGGGCTGCCCGGGGCGCGGCTGATCCGGCACCGGGCCAACGCGGGGCTGGCGACCGCGCGCAACAGCGGTCTGGACGCCGCCGAGGGCGAGTACCTGGCGTTCCTGGACGGGGACGACTGGCTGGCCCCGGGATATCTGCCCCGGCTGCTGGCGGCGATCGAGCGGCTGGGGTGCGACTTCGTGCGCACCGACCACGTCCAGGCTACCGGCCGGGAACGGGTGGTGCACCGGGTGCCGCACGGGCTGCGGAACGTGGTGCTCCCGCCGCGTGCGGCGATCCTCCCGGCCGACCGGGCCACCTGCGTGGACTATCCGTACGCCTGGGCGGGGATGTACCACCGCAGGCTCAAGGAGGCCGGGCTGCTGCACTTCACCGACGGGCTGCGGACCGCGGAGGACCGGCCGTGGATCTGGCGGCTGCACCGGGAGGCGGACTCCTTCGCCGTGCTGGGGCTGCTGGGCGTCTTCTACCGGCGCGGGGTGGCGACCTCGCTGACCCAGATCGGCGACGTGCGCCAGCTCGACTTCATCCGCGCCTTCGACCAGGTGCTCGCCGACACCGCCGCCGATCCGCGCGCCGACGAGCTGCTGCCGAAGGCGGTGCGCACCTACTGCGCGATCATCTCCCACCATCTGGCCGGCCAGGACCGCTTCCAGCCCCATGTGGCGCGCCGGCTGCGGTCGTCGAGCGCGCGGGCGCTGCGCCGGATGCCGCAGGACCTGGTGGACTCGGCGCTGGACGCGATGGACCTGGAACGGGCGGCGGTGCTGCGCCGGTTGCGCCGTCCGGCGCCGCTGCGCGGGCCGGCGGTCTTCGGGCGGGTGCCCCGTCCCGGCGCCGCGGCCCGCACCGCGGGGGCGGCCGTCTGATGGCCCGCACCCAGATCCTGCTCGCCTCGACGCTCTACGGGGTGGCGACGCTCGCCGCCGCGCTGGACGCGGGGTGCCTGCCGGCCGCCGACCGCCGGCTGCTGGTGGTCAGCAACAACGCGGCGGTGCCGGAGACCACGCCGGGCCCGGACGCCGCCCCGGGTTTCGGCGCGCTGCGGGACCGCTTCGACCAGGTGGTCTCGTGGAACGGGGCGGTCTTCCCGTTCCATCCGGGCGGCTGGTCGCCGCGCCCGGAGGACGTGCCGTTGTGGGAACGCCATCTGCGCTCGCTGTGGGACCTCGGCGCCGACGAGGTGTCGCTGGTGGTGGAGTCGATCCAGGTGGAGCCGGCGCTGGCGCTGGTGCGGCTCTTCCCCGACGCGCCGGTGGAGGTCTACGCGGACGGGCTGATGAGTTACGGCCCGACCCGCAACAAGCTCGATCCGCTGGTGGCCACCCGGATCCGTGCCCTGCTCCACCTCGACCTGGTGCCGGGGCTGACCCCGTTGCTGCTGACCGAGTACGGGGTGCCGCCGGTGGTGGTGCCGTCCGAGGCGTTCTCGGCGGTGCTCTCCCAACTGGCCGCCGCGGCGCCGCCCTCCGGCGTTCCGACGGGCGCCGCGCTGCTGCTGGGCCAGTACCTGTCCGCGCTGGGCATCCTCACCGCGCGGGAGGAGGAACACCTCCACCTGCGGATGCTGCGCGGCGTGGCGGCACGCGGCCACCGCACCGTGGTCTTCAAGCCGCACCCGTCGGCCCCGGCGCACTGGACGCGCCCGCTGGAGAAGGAGGCCGCCGAACTCGGCGTCGAGCTACGGGTGGTGGACACCCCGGTGCTCGCCGAGGTGCTCTTCACCGCCACCCGCCCGGAACTGGTGGCCGGCTGCTTCTCCACCGCGCTGATGACCGCCTCCTCCCTCTTCGGCCTGCCGGTCGCCCGCACCGGCACCGCCGCGCTGCTGGAACGGCTGACGCCGTACCAGAACAGCAACCGCGTCCCGGTGACCCTGGTGGACGCGCTGCTGCCGCCGCTGGACGACGCGGACGGCGCCGCGTACCCGCCGCCGGGCACCGCCGGACTGGTCTCGCTGGTGCGGGCGGTCGGCTACTGCATGCAGCCGTCGGCCCTCCCGGGGCTGCGGGACGACGCGGTGAGCTGCCTGGCCGCGTGTCCGCCGCCGTTGCGGGCCCGGTACTTCAAGCGCCGCCGGCTGGCATCGCTGGCGTTGCCCGGTGGCGTCCCGGCGCGGCTGGCGTTCCTGCCACGCAACGCCCTCGCGCGCCGGCTGGTGCGCCGGGCGCGGGCGATCCGGCGCCGGGTGAGGCCGGCGTGACCGCGGCACCGGTGGCCGCCCTCGCCGACGGCACGGCACCACGACGGACGGCGCCGGGCCGCCCCGCCCGGCTGCGGGCGCTGGACGGGCTGCGGCTGGTGGCCGCGCTGGCGGTCTGCGGCTACCACTACGCCGGGCGCGGCGGGGACATCGCCCGGGCCTGGGGCGCCTCCCCCTCCCGGCTGTTCCCGGGACTTGCGGGTCCGGCCTCCTACGGGTGTCTCGGGGTCCAACTCTTCTTCGTCATCAGCGGGTTCGTGATCTGCATGAGCGGCTGGGGCCGTGGGCCGCGGGCGTTCGCCGCGTCCCGGGCGGCCCGGTTGCTGCCCGCCTACTGGGCCGCGGTGCTCCTGGTCACCGCGGTCTTCGCGTTGCCGTGGGTGGCCTACCATCCGGTGTCGCCCAGTGACCTCCTCACTAATCTGACGATGCTCCAGATGCCGGTGGGCGCCCACCGGGTGCTCGGGGTGTGCTGGACGCTGTGGGCGGAGGCACGCTTCTACCTGCTGTTCGCGTTGTGTGTGCTGTGGCGCGGCGGCGGGGCGACGCGGGGCCGAGTGATGGTGTTCTGCGTGCTGTGGACGGCGGGCGCGGTGCTGGCGGACGCCTCCCACGACGCGTTGCTGCGCCAGGTGCTGATGCCTGAGTACGCTCCCTTCTTCGTCGGCGGGATGGGCCTGTATCTGGTGTACCGCTTCGGCCACCACGCGGCCGGGTGGGCCGTGGTCGCCGCCGGCTGGCTGCTGGGCCAGCACTACGCGGTGCGTGAGCTGGTGCAGCCGGCCCACGCCGCCGCCTTCCACCACCGCTCCCAGCTCGCCGTGATCGCCCTGGTGACCCTGGCCTTCGCCGCGGTGGCCGCGGTCACCCTGACCCCGCTGGCCCGGGTCCAGGTGCGCGGGCTGACCTTCGCGGGTGCGCTGACCTACCCGTTCTACCTGGTGCACGAGCATCTGGGCTGGGTGGTGGTGCGTCTGCTCCACCACGGGCTGCGGCTGCCGGCGCCGGTGGTGCTGGCGGTGACGGTCGCCGTGATGCTGCTGCTGGCCTGGGTGCTGCACGTGGTGGTGGAGCGCCCGTCGGCCCCTCGGCTCAGACGGTCCCTGTCGGCCGTTCCGTGACGGCGCCCGGGGCCAGCCTGGCCTCGATCCCGGCTATGGTGACGGCCAGTCCGGCCTCGTAGCCGCTGTCGTAGTCGTCGAAGAGCTCCGTGCCCACGGCGGCGACGTACGGGTAGTCCGCCAGCCGTGCGGCGCGCTCGCCGATGTCGTAGAACGGGTCGCGTTCTCCGGGCAGCGGCATCACGGCCTGCTCCTCGATCACGAAGCCGATGGTGTAGGCGTAGGCGGTGAACCAGGCGCGCCCGGCCGTGCGCACCGTGAACCCCCGCTCCACCAGGGCGCCGAGCATCCGGTCCAGCGGGCCGGCGTACTCGGTGCCGGTGTACCGGGTGCCGCTGAACACCTTGGCACCGTCCCGGTAGGAGAGCAGCGTGCCTCGCAGCGCCCGCATCGCCTCGGCCAGCAGGTCCTGCCACCGGGCCGATCCGGGCCAGTCGTCCGCCGACTGCACGGCGTCCATGATCCCCTGGAAGATCCGGGTGGCCATCTCGTCGAGCAGGGCCTGCTTGCCGGCGAAGTGCCAGTAGAGGGCGGGGGCCTTGACGTCCAGCTCGGTCGCGATCCGACGGAGCGTCAGCCCCTCCAGGCCCGTCTCGTTGAGCAGCCGCAGCGCGGTCTCCACCACGGTCAGTCGGTCAAGTCGCGTCACCACCTTTCCATCTTCGCAGGTCGCTGCCGCCCACTTGACAATTTAACGCCGTTAAGGAACCTTGTCCAGAGTGAATTTAACGCCGTTAAGGAGGGGCGTCATGACGGTCACGAACAGCACGGACACCGAGGTCCTCATCGTCGGAGCGGGGCCCACCGGGCTCACGCTCGCCTGCGACCTCGCCCGCCGCGGGGTCGCCCACCGGCTGGTCGAGCGGGCCGGCCGGCTCTTCCCCGGCTCCCGGGGCAAGGGGTTGCAGCCGCGTACCCAGGAGGTCTTCGACGACCTCGGGATCGTCGACGCCGTCCACGCGGCCGGCGGCCCCTACCCGCGGATGGCCAAGTGGGAAGGGGGCGTCCGGGTCACCGAGTGGGACTTCATGGAGGCCGTGCCGCCCAGCCCGCACGTCCCCCACGGCCTGCCCTGGATGGTGCCGCAGTGGCGCACCCAGGAGATCCTCCACGACCGCCTGCGCGAGCTGGGCGGATCCGTGGAGTTCGGCACCGCCCTGACCGCCCTGCGTCAGGAGCCGGACGGCGTCGTGGCCACCCTCACCGGCCCCGACGGCGCCACCGGCACGGTCCGCGCCGCCTATCTCGTGGCCGCCGACGGCGGTCGCAGCACCGTGCGCCACGCGCTGGGCATCGGCATGACCGGCGAGAGCGTCGACCCCAGCCCCGTGCTCGTGGCCGACGTCCGCGTCGAGGGCGTCCCCCGCGACAACTGGCACGTGTGGCCCGAGGCCGACGGCGGCCTGGCGATGCTCTGCCCGCTGGCCGGGACCGACACCTTCCAGCTGGTGGTGCGGTACGAACGCGACGGGGAACACCCCGACACCTCCCCGCAGGGGGTCCGCGAGGCGCTCGCCGCCCGCACCCACTTCTCCGCGGACCAGGTCACCGACGTTCTGTGGGCCTCCGACTTCCGCCCCCGCGCCGCGCTCGCCGACCGCTTCCGGGCCGGCCGCGTGCTGCTCGCCGGGGACGCCGCCCACGTCCACTCCCCGGCCGGCGGCCAAGGGCTCAACACCGGTGTCCAGGACGCCTACAACCTCGGCTGGAAGCTCGGCCTGGTGCTGCGCCACGGCGTCCCCGACGCGCTGCTCGACAGCTACCAGGACGAACGGCTGCCGGTCGCCGCCGGAGTTCTGCGCATCAGCACCCGGCTGCACACCGCGGTACGCACCACCGTCGGCCCCGCGTCGATGCGCCGCGACGCGGAGACCCGCCAACTCGGCGTCGGCTACCGCGGCGGCCCACTGAGCCGTGAACACCGCACCGGGCTCCCCGACGACGCCCTGCACGCCGGCGACCGCGCCCCCGACGCCCACGGCCACACCACCGACGGCCGCCCGCTGCGCCTCTTCGACGCCTTCCGCGGCCCCCACTTCACCCTCCTCGCCGTGGGCACCGAGCAACCGCCGCCCGCCCTCGACCCCGCCCTGGCCCACCTCTGCCACGCCGACGGCGACGAGATACGCACCGCCTACGGCACCGGCTTCTTCCTCGTCCGCCCCGACGGCTACGTCTCCGCCGCCGCCGACACCCCGGCCCCGGTGGCGGACGCCTTCGCCGAGTTGCTGGGGCGCGCGCCGGTGAGGGTGTCCGGGTAAGGACCGGTGGCGCGGGTCAGCCACGGTTGCCCGCGGGTTCCCTCGCCGGGAGCGGGCCGGTGCGGGACGGTTCGTTGGGGCGGAGGGCTTCGGCTCCGGGAGCGGGCTGGGCGCGGGCGGACTCCGGTACGGGGAGCGGTCTCCCTCGCCGGGAGCAGGCCGGTGCGGGGCGGTTCACGAGGCCGAGGCTTCCGCCCCGAGGGAGCGGGCCCGGCGCTGGCAGGCTCCGACCGGGAGCGGTCGCGGCGCGGGAGCGGGCGCGGGAGCGGTCCTGGCGCCGGGGCGCAACGGGAACGGGGGCGCGGCCGGGGAGTCGCCGGACCGGGGGTCGCCTACGGACCCCGCGACCACCCCCGCACCGGGCCCTCGGACCCGAGGTCACCTTCCGGACCCGACCTCCCGCACCCGAGGCCGCCCCCGTTGCCCCCGGACCGCCCCGGAACCGGGGCACCGAGGTCACGATGGGAACGTGGGCACCGGGATGGCCTCGGGGCCGGAACCGTCTCCGGGGCGGGCGGAGGCCGCCTCCCGCACCTGGAGTGGTCCTTCCTCGCCCGAAGCGGGCTCCCTCACCCCGAGCAGGTCCGCCACGGCAGCGGTCGCCGTGCCGTGGTCTCCCACCGGGACGGTGCGGCCCGGCGCTACGGGTCAGAACGCGTCGGCGGGGACGTAGGCGCCCCAGACGTCGCGGAGGGTGTTGCAGACCTCGCCCACGGTGGCGCGGGCGCGGAGCGCTTCCCGCATCGGATAGAGCACGTTGTCGCTGCCCGAGGCGGCCTGGCGCAGGGCGGTGAGCGCGGCGTCCACCGCGGCCTGGTCGCGGTCGGCGCGCAGCTTGGCGAGGCGTTCGGCCTGCTGGGCCTCGATCGCCGGATCGACGCGGAGCGGTTCGTAGGGCTCCTCCTCGTCCAGCTTGAACCGGTTGACGCCGACGACCACCCGCTCGCCGGCGTCGGTCTCCTGGGCGATGCGGTAGGCGTTGCGCTCGATCTCGTTCTTCTGGAAGCCGTGTTCGATGGCGTCGACGGCGCCCCCGTACTCCTCGACCTTGCGCATCAGGGCGACCGCGGCCTCCTCCAGTTCGTCGGTCATCTTCTCGATGACGTAGGAGCCGGCGAACGGGTCGACGGTGGCGGTCACGTCGGTCTCGTACGCCAGCACCTGCTGCGTACGGAGCGCCAGCCGCGCCGACTTCTCGGTCGGCAGGGCGATCGCCTCGTCGAAGGAGTTGGTGTGCAGCGACTGGGTGCCGCCGAGTACCGCGCCCAGACCCTGTATGGCCACCCGCACCAGGTTCACCTCGGGCTGTTGGGCGGTCAGTTGGACGCCGGCGGTCTGGGTGTGGAACCGCAGCATCTGCGACTTGGGGTTCTTCGCCCCGAACTCCTCGCGCATCACCCGGGCCCAGATCCGCCGGGCCGCGCGGAACTTGGCGACCTCCTCCAGGATCGTGGTCCGCGCCACGAAGAAGAACGACAGCCGCGGCGCGAAGTCGTCCACGTCCATCCCGGCGGCGATCGCGGTCCGCACGTACTCGATGCCGTCGGCGAGGGTGAACGCGATCTCCTGCGCCGGGCTCGCCCCCGCCTCGGCCATGTGGTAGCCGGAGATCGAGATCGTGTTCCACTTGGGGATCTCCGCCTTGCAGTAGGCGAAGATGTCCGCGATCAGCCGCAGACTGGGCTTGGGCGGGAAGATGTAGGTGCCGCGGGCGATGTACTCCTTGAGCACGTCGTTCTGGATCGTGCCGGTGAGCTTGTCGGCCGGCACCCCCTGCTCCTCGGCGACCAGTTGGTAGAGCAGGAGGAGCAGCGCGGCCGGGGCGTTGATCGTCATCGACGTGGAGACCTTGTCGAGCGGGATCCCGTCGAAGAGCACCCGCATGTCGTCGACGGAGTCGATCGCCACGCCCACCTTGCCGACCTCGCCGTGCGCGATCGGGGCGTCCGAGTCGTGCCCCATCTGCGTCGGCAGGTCGAACGCCACCGAGAGGCCCATCGTGCCGTTGGCGATCAGCTGCTTGTACCGCGCGTTGGACTCGCTCGCCGTGCCGAACCCGGCGTACTGCCGCATGGTCCACGGCCGGCCGGTGTACATCGTGGGGTACACGCCCCGGGTGAACGGATAGCCGCCCGGCTCCCCGAGCTTGGCCACCGGGTCCCAGTCCGCCAGATCCTCAGGACCGTAGACCGGTTCGACCGGCAGCCCGGACTCGCTCACCCGCTTGCCGCCCGACTCGCGCCCCATGCTCCACGCCTTCCGCTGTGAGTTTTACGGCTGAGAGTTACCCGCTTGCGTCGCCGCCCGCGTCCTGTCCGCTCGCCGACCGCGCCGGTTACCGCGAGGTAGCAACTGTTCCCGCCACGGACTGTAGTGGCGGCCGTGCGAGCCGTGGAGGGCGGCGGGCTGGGACCTTGCTCACAACGCGGGCGGGTCGGCCTGGACTCAGCATGCCCGCCGGAAGTGGCGTCACTCACGCACCAGGGGTGAACAACGGGGAACGTAAGCCTTGTGGACGCGGGCGGGGTGGGGGGGAAAACACCCCGCCCGCGTCAGGCGCGGACTCTCGGCCGGTAACGGGGGAACCGGCACGTCCGCGGGCCGATGACCAGTCGGCCCGTAAGTCTCTGCGCCGGGGGCGCGAAAAGTGTTACAGCCGCCCCCGGACTGTTCGGTACGGGACCACTCGGCGACTGCCCGGTCGCCGGCCCGGGACCGGCCACCGGCCCCGCGCCCGACCCAGAGGAACGGACAGCAGCCCCCGGACCCTCGACCCCGGCGCCGCGCCCCCGACGCCGCCCCGCCCACCGACCGGGGACCAACCACCGGCCCCCCACCCCGCTCCCGGGACCGAACCTCAGCCCCCGCCTCGACCGCCCGGCCCACCCCGTGCCCAACGTCACCCGCGACTGCTCCGGTACGCCCGATCCACCCGCGCCCTCCTCGCCGCGACGGTGGCCCCGGGGCTCGCCGGGGCCGGTCTGGTGGTGGCGCAGGCCATGCTCATCGCCGGGATCGTGGTCGGCGCCTTCCAGCACCACGCCGGCCTCGACCGGCTCGCCGACGACATCGCCGACCCCGCACCCCGCCCCCGAGGCCCAAACAGCAGCCCCCTCGACCGCCCGGCCCACCCCTCACCCGGCACCACCCACGGCTCACCGCCGCGGCGGCCACAGTTCGACCATGCGGTCGTCACCGCTGCCGGGAAGCCGCCTCGACCCGCCCGCGCGGCGGCCACGCCCCCGTCGGCCTCACACCCAGCCCGGCAACCCCCGCACACCCGGCACAACCGGCATCCACCGGCCCTCTCCTAATCGGCTGGAGGGGAACCGCGGGAAGAAGTGGTGGCCGTGGCCTGGGCCGTCGGAACCGTCGCCGCCGGAACCGTCACCTCCGGAGCCCTCGCCGCCGGAACCGTGGCCGTGGCCGTTGCCCCCGCCGTTGCCGTTGCCGTTCCCGCCACCGCCGTTCCCGTTACCGCCGCCGTTCCCGTTGCCCCCGCCGTTTCCGTTGCCGTTACCGCCGCCGTTCCCCCGGCCGTTGCCGCCCTGGCCCTGGCCGTTGCCCGGGCCGAAGCCGGAACCGCCGTTGCCGGGGCCGGAGTTGCCCGAGCCGCCCTGGCCCAGTCGGCGGCGGCAGTAGGCGTCGACGGCCTTGCCGTTGCCGGCCGTGCGGGAGAGCCATTGCCATGTCTTGCTCTGCGTCTGGCCGTCGGTGCCGTTCTCGGCGGCGAGGTAGATCCGGCAGAGCTTGTCCACGTCGGCGGCGTCGCCGGGGGCGCCCGCGCCGCCGTCGTCCGTCCCGGAGCCCTGGCCGGTGCCGCCGGACGGCTGCGTCGAGGAGCCGCCACCGGACGTACCGGGGGTGCCGCCCGGCGTGGCACCGGGCGCGCCCGGGGTCGCCCCCGGCGAGATCGGCGTGCCCGCGGTCGCGCCGGAGGGGCCGGGGCCGTCCGGCAGCCCCGTCGTCCCGCCCGGCACCGGGCTTCCCGTGCCGTCGGACGACCGCGGCGACGGGCTGTCACTCGTCATGGTGAACGGCGACGGGATCACCCCGGCACCGGCCGCCGCCGCGACCCCGCCGACCAGGGCCGTCGCCGCGAAGGCCGCAGCCGCCGCGACCTTGGCCGGACCGGGCAGGGCACGCAGCCGTCCCCAGCGCGCGGCGCCGAGCCGCGTCACCCGCGCACCACCGGCCGAAAGACCGTCCGCCGAAGAACCGTCCGCCGCGAGGCCGCCGGCCTTCGCCGCGCCGTACGTCGCCGACGCCGCCCGGAACGCGGCCAGCGCGGCCTCCTCGCGTTCCGCCGAGATCGGTGCGGACGCCGCCGCGGCGAGCAGGCCGGCCAGACCGGGCAGCCCGTCGGGCGGCGGCCCTATGTCGTGGGCGGCGGATACCGCGGCGGGGTCCTCCGCACCGTCCCGGCCTGCGCCGGAGCCCGCCTCGTCGCCCGCCGGGCCGCCCTCGCGCCGCTCGCCGGGGTCGACCGGCTCACCGCGCAGCAGACGCTCGGCGGTGTCCTCGTCCAGCCAGTCATGGCGGCTTCCGCTCATCTCACGTCCTTCTGCGTCGGCGCGCACGCAAACGTCACACCGTCCGATGACGCGGCCGGGGAACGCAGCAGTTCCGCCAGCCGCCGCAGCCCCCGGTGGGCGGCGGTACGCACCGCGCCCGGCCGCTTGCCCAGCACCTCGGCCGCGCCCTTGGCGTCCAGCCCGACGACCGCGCGCAGCACCACGGCCTCGGCCTGGTCCTGCGGCAACTGGGCGATGAGCGCCATGGCCCGGTCGGTGGCGAGCGCCTCCAGCGCCTCCCCGGCGGTGTCCGCGCGCCCCGCGACGCCCAGCAGCACGGTCTCGTCGCCGCCGATCAGCGGTCGCCGGCCGAGCCGCCGGACGTGGTCGAGGGCACGGTTGCGCGCGATGGTGGCCGACCAACCGCGGAACCGGTCCGCGTCCCCGCTGAACCTGCCGAGGTCCCGGGCGATCTGCAACCAGGTCTCGGAGGCGACGTCCTCGGCGTCCGCCTCCCCGACCAGGGTGCGCGCATAGGCCAGCAGGCGGGGCTGGACAGCGCGGTAGACGGTACGGAAGGCCGCCTCGTCGCCGCGTTGCGCGTCGGCCACCGCAGCCGTCAGCCGGGCATCGTCCACATCGCTCTCCGCCCCCACCACGGCCCACATCATGCCTGATCCAGACGGATCAGCCGAGTCGCCCGACGGCGCCCGCCCGGCTCCCCCGCCCCGGCAACCGCCCCAAGGCCCGGCGAAGACCCGCCCCCAAGGGATGAGTGTGACGTTTTCGGGGCCGATGGCGCTGTAACCGACGAGCGACGTGGAGAACGGCCCGCGTCGCGAGAGCGCGGCCGGGGAAGCTCCTGTGGGGGGAGGCGACTCCGGCCGCCTCTCATGCCCGCCCCACCACCTTTCGCGGGGCCGCCCGTTAACCCGGGCGTGCGGGATCGATCACACATGAGCGACCCCGGCGACAACCACCGACAAGGCGTCGCTACGATGGCCAGGGCCGGTGGACCATACCCGGCCGGGCCCGCCCGACAGAGAAGCCGGCAGGTCCCTAGTCCCGTAACCGGAGGGTATTTCCGTGCCGGCTGGAACGCTGTACCGCGGCCGGGAAGGTATGTGGTCCTGGGTGGCTCACCGAGTCACCGGCGTCCTCATCTTCTTCTTCCTGTTCGTGCACGTCCTCGACACCGCTCTCGTCCGTGTCTCCCCGCAGGCGTACGACACCGTCGTCTCGACGTACAAGAACCCCGTCGTCAACCTGCTGGAGTACGGCCTCGTCGCGGCCATCCTCTTCCACGCCCTGAACGGTCTGCGCGTCGTGGCGGTGGACTTCTGGGCCAAGGGCCCCAAGTACCAGCGCCAGATGCTGTGGACCGTCGTCGGCATCTGGGTGGTGCTGATGGCGGGCGCCTTCTACCCGGTGCTCCAGCACTCCATCCGTCTGCTGTTCGGGAGCTGAGCCATGTCTGCCGAGACCTCTGTCGACTCGGTGGAGCTGACCTCCACCAGCACGGGCGCCCACAGCCCGGAGAACCCCGCGCCCGTCATCGAGCCGGCGCGTGCCCGTAGCAAGCGCAGCCCGCGGGCGACCCGCACCAACTTCGAGATGTACGGCTGGCTGTTCATGCGGCTGTCCGGCATCGTCCTGGTGGTCCTGGTCCTCGGGCACCTGCTGATCCAGCTGGTGCTGGACGGCGGCGTGAGCAAGATCGGCTTCGCCTTCGTGGCCGGCCGCTGGGCCAACCCGTTCTGGCAGCTGTGGGACCTGGCCATGCTGTGGCTGGCCATGCTGCACGGCGCCAACGGCCTGCGGACGGTCATCAACGACTACGCCGAGCGGGAGTCCACCCGCATGTGGCTGAAGGGGCTGCTGTACACGGCAACCGTCTTCACCGTTTTCCTCGGCACGCTGGTGATCTTCACCTTCGACCCGAACATCCAGTAGACCCGGGGCTGACGCGACCATGCAGATCCACAAGTACGACACCGTCATCGTCGGCGCCGGCGGCGCCGGCATGCGCGCGGCCATCGAGTCGACCAAGCGCAGCCGCACCGCCGTGCTGACCAAGCTCTACCCGACCCGCTCCCACACCGGCGCCGCCCAGGGCGGTATGGCCGCGGCCCTCGCCAACGTCGAGGAGGACAACTGGGAGTGGCACACCTTCGACACGATCAAGGGCGGTGACTACCTGGTCGACCAGGACGCCGCCGAGATCCTGGCGAAGGAGGCCATCGACTCCGTCCTCGACCTGGAGAAGATGGGCCTGCCGTTCAACCGGACCCCCAAGGGCCTGATCGACCAGCGCCGGTTCGGCGGCCACACCCGCAACCACGGTGAGGCCGCGGTGCGCCGCTCCTGCTACGCGGCGGACCGCACCGGCCACATGATCCTCCAGACGCTGTACCAGAACTGCGTCAAGGAGGGCGTGGAGTTCTTCAACGAGTTCTACGTCCTCGACCTGCTGCTCAACGAGGTGGACGGCGTCAAGCGCACCGCCGGTGTGGTCGCCTACGAGCTGGCCACCGGCGAGATCCACGTCTTCCAGGCCAAGGCGGTCGTCTTCGCCTCCGGTGGCTGCGGCAAGTTCTTCAAGGTGACCTCCAACGCGCACACCCTGACCGGTGACGGCCAGGCGGTGGCGTGGCGGCGCGGCCTGCCGCTGGAGGACATGGAGTTCTTCCAGTTCCACCCGACCGGCATCTGGCGCATGGGCATCCTGCTCACCGAGGGCGCCCGCGGTGAGGGCGGCATCCTGCGCAACAAGGACGGCGAGCGCTTCATGGAGAAGTACGCGCCGGTCATGAAGGACCTCGCCTCGCGTGACGTGGTCTCCCGCGCCATCTACACCGAGATCCGCGAGGGCCGCGGCTGCGGTCCCGAGGGCGACCACGTCTACCTCGACCTGACCCACCTGCCGCCGGAGCAGCTCGACGCCAAGCTGCCGGACATCACCGAGTTCGCCCGTACCTACCTGGGCATCGAGCCGTACACCGACCCGGTGCCGATCCAGCCGACCGCGCACTACGCGATGGGTGGCATCCCCACCAACGTGCGCGGTGAGGTGCTGGCCAACAACACCGACGTGGTGCCGGGGCTGTACGCGGCCGGCGAGGTCGCCTGCGTCTCGGTGCACGGCGCCAACCGGCTGGGCACCAACTCGCTGCTGGACATCAACGTCTTCGGCAAGCGGGCCGGCATCGCCGCCGCCGACTACGCCTCGACCGCCGACTACGTGCCGCTCCCGGAGGACCCGGCGTCCCTCGTCACCGAGCAGGTCGAGTCGCTGCGCTCGGCCACCGGCAACGAGCGGGTCACCGAGATCCGCAAGGCGCTCCAGGAGACCATGGACGCCAACGCGATGGTCTTCCGCACCGAGCAGACGCTCAAGCAGGCGGTGGAGGACATCGCCGAGCTCAAGCAGCGGTACAAGAACGTCAGCGTCCAGGACAAGGGCAAGCGGTTCAACACCGACCTGCTGGAGGCCATCGAGCTGGGCAACCTGCTCGACCTGGCCGAGGTGCTGGCCGTCTCCGCGCTGGCCCGCAAGGAGTCCCGCGGCGGTCACTACCGCGAGGACTTCCCCAACCGCGACGACGTCAACTTCATGCGGCACACCATGGCGTACCGCGAGGTTGGCGAGGACGGCAACGAGTCGATCCGCCTCGACTACAAGCCGGTCGTGCAGACCCGCTACCAGCCGATGGAGCGTAAGTACTGATGAGCACCGCCACGGTGGAAAGCAACCACTCCGCTGCGCTGGACGCCGCCGAGAGCTCCGCTTTCGCGCGGATCACGGTCACCATGCGGGTACGGCGGTTCAACCCGGAGGTCTCCGCGGAGGCGACCTGGGTGGACTACCAGCTCGAGATGGACCCCAAGGAGCGTGTCCTGGACGCCCTCCACAAGATCAAGTGGGAGCTGGACGGCACGCTGACGTTCCGCCGTTCCTGCGCGCACGGCATCTGCGGTTCGGACGCCATGCGGATCAACGGCCGCAACCGGCTGGCCTGCAAGACGCTGCTGAAGGACATCAACCCGGAGAAGCCGATCACGGTCGAGCCGATCAAGGGGCTGACGGTCCTGAAGGACCTCGTGGTCGACATGGAGCCGTTCTTCCAGGCGTACCGTGACGTCATGCCGTTCCTGATCACCAAGGGGAACGAGCCGACCCGCGAGCGCCTGCAGTCGGCCGAGGAGCGCGAGCGCTTCGACGACACCACCAAGTGCATCCTGTGCGCGGCGTGCACCACGTCGTGCCCGGTGTTCTGGAACGACGGCCAGTACTTCGGTCCGGCCGCCATCGTCAACGCGCACCGTTTCATCTTCGACTCGCGTGACGAGGCCGCCGAGCAGCGGCTGGAGATCCTCAACGACCGGGACGGCGTCTGGCGCTGCCGGACCACGTTCAACTGCACGGACGCCTGCCCGCGTGGCATCGAGGTGACCAAGGCGATCCAGGAGGTGAAGCGGGCGCTGATCACGCGCCGCTTCTGAGCCTCGCGCCACCCCGCAGCGAAACGCCGAAGGGGCCCGCCGGATTCGCTCCGGCGGGCCCCTTCGGCGTGCGGTGGCGCGGTGGCCGGGCGAGCCTGTCGGTCAGGCGGAGGCGGCGGGCCGGTCCGACGTCCCGTTCCGCAGCGCCCGCAGTCCCCGCAGCCCCAGCACGCCGATGGCCGTACCCAGCAGGAAGGACACCACCGCGAGCAGCAGATGCACCCAGAAGTACGCGGTGGGGTGGCCGTGGTCGAAGGCGAGGCCGCTGCCGTCGGCCCACAGGTTCTTGACGAAAGTGATCCAGATGCACCAGCTCCACACGCCGAAGGCGACGAGGAACCAGGAGACGCGGCGGCTGAGCCTCACGGGGCCGGATTGCGATGCCATGGCTCAAGTATCCGACGCCGGTCGGGCAAGACGGGTGGCAGGGGGCGGACGGTTGCGTTCCTCGCCTGTTGCCATCCTCACGTCCTCGGCGGCGGCCGGAATTGCCCGCTCGTCCGCCGGGGCCCTGTACTTTCGGCGGGTGCCCCGTTTTCGTCCGGCCTTGCGCCGTCCCGCACTGTCGTTGTGCGCCGCCGCCGTGGGCGGCGCCGTGCTGCTGCCCGCGGCCACGGCCGAGGCCGCCGCGGACGGGAGCCGGCCCGCTCAGCCGCCGGCCCGGATGTCGACGGTCGGCGGCGAGCTGCTGGGCCGCCCGGGCACCCAGGTGCGGTACGCGGACGGGGTGCCGAGGCTGCCGGCGAAGCTGACCGCGCGGTCCTGGATCGTCTCGGACGCCGAGACCGGCGAGGTGCTGGCGGCGCACAACGCGCACTGGCGGCTGGCCCCGGCGTCCACGTTGAAGATGCTCTTCGCCGACACCCTGATCCCCAAGTTCGGCAAGGACGTCACCCACACCGTGCGCGCCGAGGAGCTGGCCGGGGTGGGCGAGGGCAGCAGCGTGGTGGGCATAAAGGAGAACCTGCCGTACACCGTGCACGACCTGTGGCGGGGTGTCTTCCTGCGTTCGGGCAACGACGCCGTGCACGTGCTGGCCGCGATGAACGGCGGCGTGCCGAAGACCGTCTCCGAGATGCAGGCGAAGGCCGAAGACCTCCAGGCCGACGATACCCACGTGGTCAGCCCGGACGGCTACGACATGCCGGGCCAGGTCTCCTCGGCGTACGACCTGTCGCTCTTCGCCCGCGCGGGGTTGCAGAACGCGGACTTCCGCGACTACTGCTCGACCGCGCGCGCCGAGTTCCCCGGGGACTGGAAGAAGCCGAAGAAGAAGGACGGCCGGGAAGCCGCCGGTGCCGAGGACTCCAAGGCGCCCGCCGCCGGGGAGAAGCGGGAACGCGACACCTCCGTCATCCAGAACACCAACCGGCTGCTCACCGGCGACCCGGCCGGCGGCCTGCCGCCCTACCCGGGGCTGGCCGGGGTGAAGAACGGCTACACCACCAACGCCGGCAACACCTTCACCGGGGTCGCCGACCACGACGGGGTGAAGCTGCTGGTCACCGTGATGCATCCGGAGCCCGGGGTGGACGAGGTCTACCACGAGGCGGCCGAACTGCTCGACTGGGGTTTCGCGGCGGCCGGCAAGGTCAAGCCGGTGGGCACCCTGGTGGCACCGCACAGCGCCCAGCAGCAGGGCGCCCACGGCGGGGCCGGTGCCTCGGCGCACGGCGACGCGGCGGCGGCGGCGTCCGCCCGCTCCGGCTCCTCCGGGATGTGGACGGCGGCCGGGATCACCGCGGGGGCGCTGGTGGTGCTGGGCGCGCTGGCAGCGGTGGTACGGAAGCGGTGGCCGGCCCAGGCAGCGGGGCGTCGCCGGGATCAGCGGGAGTCGTAGGCAGCCGTTCGCTGCCGGGCGGCGGATCCGGCAGGAGGGCGCGGCGGCGCGGGGTGGCGGTCCAGGCGGCGCAGTACAGCAGCAGCTTGGCCATGAAGTTGATCCACAGCAGCAGGGCGACCGGGGTGCCGAAGGCGCCGTAGAGCGAGCGTCCGGCCACCCCTTGCAGATAGCCGCTGAGCAGCAGTTTGAGCAGTTCGAAGCCGACCGCGCCGAGGAGTCCGGCCACCACCACCTGGTGGCGGCCGGGGTGGACGCCGGGCAGCCAGGTGAGCAGGTAGGCCAGGAGCAGGAAGTCGGCGAGCACGCCGAGCAGGAAGCCGACGGCGGTCAGCAGGACGCCGCCGACGCCGGCCCCGCTGACCCCGGCGTACTGGGCGGAGCGGCCCACCGCGCTGGTGGCGTAGGCGGAGCCGCCCAGGGAGGCGGCGCCGACCAGCCCGAGGCCGACCAGGATCAGGGCGTCGAGGCCCTTGCGCACCAGCGGGTTCTGTCCCTCGTCGTCCCGTTCCCACACCGCCCGCAGGCAGCCGCGGAGCTGACCGATCCACCCGACACCGGTGAGCAGCAGCGCCGCGGCCGCGATCAGGCCCACGGTCCCGGCGTTGGCGGCCAGCCCGGCGATGTCGACCTGCTGGGAGAGCCCGGGGATCTGCTGGTTGAGCTTGTGCTCAAGGGTGTGCAACTGCCCGTCGGTCAGCACCGCCGCGCCGATCGCCGCCCCCAGCGTGATCAGCGGGAACAGCGCGATGAAACTGCTGAACGTGATCGCCGCCGCCAACCGCCCCCACTGCGCCCGCTGCGCGTGCTCGAACGCCCGCCACGCGTGCGTCCGCATCCCCCGCCCCACCCACGGCCCGACCCCCGGCAGCCGCGTCAACCAATCCATGATCGACGCCTACCCTGAGTAACCGCCCGCACACCTGCACCCACCCGGCCGGCGCCCGGCCGCTACGAATGCGGAAACGCCACCGCGGTCGGCCGGCCCGGTTGTTGCGGGACGCCGCCGTTCGGCCAGGGGCCGAACGGGTATTCGCACATCATCCGCCACACCCCGTCCCCGCCCTGCTCGTACAGGCTGAAGCCACCCACCGTCCACTCGGCGCGGAAGCGGGCCAGCTCCCGCTCGGCCCGGTCCATCGCCTCCTCGGGGGTGCCGTGGGCGATGGTGACGTGCGGGTGGTAGGGGAACTGGAGGTCGCGGGCGACGGGGCCGGAGCGGACGAGTTCCTGGAGCCGGGTGCATTCGGCGGTGCCCCGGGTGAGCCGGACGAAGACCACCGGGGACAGCGGCCGGAAGGTGCCGGTGCCGTCCAGCCGGAGCCGGAAGGGCCGGCCGGCCTCGGCAACCTTGGCCAGGTGCTCGCGGAAGGCGGGCAGCTCGGCCGGGGTGACCTCGGTGGGCGGCAGCAGCGTGATGTGGGAGGGGATGGCGTGGGCGGCCGGGTCGCCGAAACCGGCCCGGCACCGCTGAAGCAGGCTGCCGTGCGGCTCCGGCACCGCGATCGACACGCCGATCGTGCAGGTCTCCACTGCGCTCTCCCCTTTCGTGGCTGCCTCCCGGACGTGGTCGGACGGCGCCGGCCGCGCGCCGCCTGTGAGGGTGTGGGTGGTGCGGGGCGTCCGGCCGGTGGACCGGGACGGTACCGCCGGCCGGGGCCCGCCGTCAGTGCTTGGCGGGGACGAATCCGATCCGGTCGTAGACCGTGGCCAGGGTCTCCGCCGCGACCGCGCGGGCCTTCTCGGCGCCCTTCGCCAGGATCGAGTCCAACGTCTCCGGGTCGCCCAGGTATTCCTGGGTGCGGTCGCGGAACGGGGTGACCCACTCCACGAAGACCTCGGCGAGGTCGGTCTTGAGGGCGCCGTACCCCTTGCCCGCGTACCGTTCCTCCAGCTCGGGGACGGAGGTCTGGGTGAGCGTGGCGTAGATCGTCAGCAGGTTGCTGACCCCCGGCTTGACCTCGGGGTCGAAGCGGATCACGGTGTCGGTGTCGGTGACCGCGCTCTTGAACTTCTTGGCCGAGGCCTTCGGCTCGTCCAGCAGGTTGACCAGGCCCTTGGGCGAGGAGGCCGACTTGCTCATCTTGACCGCCGGGTCCTGGAGGTCGTAGATCTTCGCCGTCTCCTTGACGATGTACGGCTCGGGGACGATGAAGGTCGGGTCGTCGGCGGTGCCGAACCGGGTGTTGAACCGGACCGCGAGGTCGCGGGTGAGCTCGACGTGCTGGCGCTGGTCCTCGCCGACCGGCACCGCGTTGGCCTGGTAGAGCAGGATGTCGGCGACCTGGAGGACCGGGTAGGTGAACAGGCCGACGGTGGTGCGGTCGGCGCCCTGCTTGGCCGACTTGTCCTTGAACTGCGTCATCCGGGACGCCTCGCCGAAGCCGGTGAGGCAGTTCATCACCCAGCCGAGCTGGGCGTGCTCGGGCACATGGCTCTGCACGAACAGGGTGCACCGGTCGGGGTCGAGCCCGGCGGCCAGCAGCTGGGCGGCGGCCAGCCGGGTGTTGGCGCGCAGTTCGGCCGGGTCCTGCGGCACGGTGATCGCGTGCAGGTCCACGACCATGTAGAAGGCGTCGTGCGTGTCCTGGAGCGCGACCCACTGCCGTACCGCGCCCAGGTAGTTGCCGAGGTGGAACGAGCCCGCGGTGGGCTGGATGCCGGAGAGCACACGAGGACGGGGGTCGTAGGCCATGGCCCCATTCTCTCAGGTCCGCGCCCCGCTCCGACACGCCATGGCGCCCCGGCCGCCCCCGGCGCGCCGCACCGCGCCGGGCCTCGGCCCGCGCGCCCCCGCGCTGGTCGGAGGGCGGGCGGACCGGGCTCGGGTGCTGCCGGTCAGGCGGTGGGCAGACCGGGCGCCGGGTAGCCGCTCAGCAGGTCGGCGACCTCGGCGCGGATGGTGGCCAGCGCCGCCTCCTCGCCCTTGTGCGCGGCGCTCACACCGCGCTCCAGCCACGCGGCGACCTGCGGCATGTGCGCCTCGGTGAGCCCGCGCGAGGTGAGCGAGGGGGTGCCGATGCGGATGCCGGAGGGGTCGAAGGGCTTGCGCGGGTCGAACGGGACGGTGTTGTAGTTGACCACGATCCCGGCCCGGTCCAGGGCCTTGGCGGCGGTCTTGCCGGGGACGTCCTTGCCGGTGAGGTCGATCAGCACCAGGTGGTTGTCGGTGCCGCCGGAGACCAGGTCGAAGCCGCGTTCCAGCAGGGCGGCGGCGAGCGCCTTGGCGTTGGCCACCACCTGGTGGGCGTAGGTACGGAAGTCCGGGCGGGCGGCCTCCCGCAGCGCGACGGCGATCGCGGCGGTGGTGTGGTTGTGCGGGCCGCCCTGGAGGCCGGGGAAGACCGCCTTGTCGAGCGCCTTGGCGTGCTCCTCGCGGCACATCAGCATGGCCCCGCGCGGTCCGCGCAGCGTCTTGTGGGTGGTGGTGGAGACCACGTCCACGTGGGGCACCGGGGACGGGTGGGCGCCGCCGGCCACCAGCCCGGCGATGTGCGCGATGTCGGCGACCAGGACGGCGTCCACCTCGCGGGCGATCTCGGCGAAGGCGGCGAAGTCGATGGTGCGCGGCACCGCGGTGCCGCCGCAGAAGATCACCTTGGGGCGTTCCTTGCGGGCCAGTTCGCGGACCTCGTCGAAGTCGATCCGCCCGGTGTCCCGCCGTACCCCGTACTGCACGCCGCGGAACCAGCGTCCGGTGGCCGACACGCCCCAGCCGTGCGTCAGATGGCCGCCCATCGGCAGGGACATGCCCATCACGGTCTCCCCGGGCTCGGCGAACGCCAGGTAGACCGCGAGGTTGGCCGGGGAGCCGGAGTAGGGCTGGACGTTGGCGTGGTCGGCGCCGAAGAGCGCCTTGGCACGTTCGACGGCGAGCGTCTCGACCGGGTCGATGTTCTGCTGGCCCTCGTAGTAGCGGCGCCCGGGGTAGCCCTCGCTGTACTTGTTGGTCAGTACAGTGCCGGTGGCCTCCAGCACGGCCTGCGAGACGTAGTTCTCGGACGGGATCATGCGCAGCGTGTCGGCCTGGAGCCGTTCCTCGGCGGCGACGAGCGCGGCGAGTTCGGGGTCGGTGGCGGCGAGGGCGGGGTGGTCGAGCGGCAGCGGCATGGCGGCCTCCGGGTCGTCGTCGGGCGGAACGGACCCGGTGCCCAGGCGGGCGGCACCGCGTGAGGGCCGCGCGGGGCACGGCCGCGTACCGCTCCCTCGGGGTGGCCTCCCCGCTGCGCCAGTCGCGGTGTACGCCGTTCCACTCTAGCCGGGGCGGGGCGCCCGCGCGGCGGTACCGGACGTTCTCTTCACGAACCGGACGCGCGGCGATAGAAAGAGAGATCAAAGCCGCGTTCGTCGGCAACACCCGCTGTCCGACGGTGCCCGGCGGCGCGCGGCGACGGCCCGACGATCGGAGTGCACCGGTGACCTCGCACCACACCACCGCGGAGCTGATCAGGCGCGCGGACGAGCACAGCGCCCACAACTACCACCCGTTGCCGGTCGTCGTCTCCTCCGCGGAGGGCGCCTGGATGACCGACGTCGAGGGACGCCGCTACCTCGACCTGCTCGCCGGGTACTCGGCGCTCAACTTCGGCCACCGCAACCCGCGGCTGATCGCCGCCGCCAAGGCCCAGCTCGACCGGGTCACCCTCACCTCCCGCGCCTTCCACCACGACCGTTTCGCCGCGTTCTGCGCGGAGTTGGCCGACCTGTGCGGCATGGAACGGGTGCTGCCCATGAACACTGGCGCCGAGGCGGTGGAGACCGCCGTCAAGACCGCCCGCAAGTGGGGTTACCGGGTCAAGGGCGTGCCCGACGGGCAGGCCAGGATCGTGGTGGCCGCCGACAACTTCCACGGCCGCACCACCACCATCGTCAGCTTCTCCACCGACCCCGAGGCCCGCGCCGACTTCGGCCCCTACACCCCCGGCTTCGACGTCGTCCCCTACGGCGACATCGCCGCGCTGCGGGCCGCGCTGACCGACGGGACGGTCGCGGTGCTGCTGGAGCCGATCCAGGGCGAGTCGGGGGTCCGGGTACCGCCGCCGGGCTACCTGCCCGAGGTCCGGCGGCTCACCGCCGAGCGCGGCGTACTGCTGATCGCCGACGAGATCCAGTCCGGCCTCGGCCGCACCGGCCGCACCTTCGCCTGCGAACACGAGGGCGTCGTCCCCGACATGTACGTCCTCGGCAAGGCCCTCGGCGGCGGCGTCGTCCCCGTCTCCGCCGTCGTCTCCTCCGACGAGGTGCTCGGCGTCTACCGCCCCGGCGAACACGGCTCCACCTTCGGCGGCAACCCCCTCGCCTGCGCCGTCGCCCTCGAAGTCATCGCCATGCTCCGCACCGGCGAATACCAGGAACACGCCGCCGCCCTCGGCGACCACCTCCACGCCGAACTCAACTCCCTCGTCGGCGGCGGCGCCATCGACGCCGTACGCGGTCGCGGCCTGTGGGCCGGCATCGACATCTCCCCCGGCCACGGCACCGGCCGCCAACTCTCCGAACGCCTCCTCGACCACGGCGTCCTCGTCAAGGACACCCACGGCTCCACCATCCGCATCGCCCCACCCCTGGTCATCTCCAAGGAAGACCTCGACTGGGGCCTGGCCCGCCTCCGCGAGACGCTGGAGTCCTGAGCGCGGCGGGCCGGGGAGGGGGCCGGGGGGCCGGAGGTTCCCCGGCCCGGAGGGGCCAGGGGCAACGGGGCTGAGCCCCGGCCCCGGCTCCCGTTCCGTGGGACGGTTACGCCACGTGGCGTTCGGCCGGGCGGTCGCCCCTCGCCACCGGCACGCACAACGGCCGCGCCAGCCCCGCCACGCCCTCGTCCAGCCGCTGCAGGTGCCGCAGCACGCGGAAGGTGACCGTCCCCGGACGGATCACCTCCGTGCTGCCGCTCTCCAGCATCGCGGCGATGCTCGCGCCGGACTCCACCTCGCCCTCGGCGCGCTCGTCGCCGAGGTGGGCGATGAGGACGCCGAGGTTGCGTTCGATGCGTTCGCCGGCCCGCTTCAGCCGCGGATCGGCCGCTATCCGCTTGCTGTAGGGGACGAGTTCGGCCGTGGCCGCCAGCGCCCGGGCGTGGTACGCGCACGTTTCCAGCAGCCCGACCAGATAGCGCGCCGTACGCCTGCGCACCCGCAACGGCGTGATCGGATGCGTCAACGGCCGCGTGGAACGCCGCAGATCGTCCAGCGCGGTGTCCAACTCCCGCGACAGGTCGAGCAGATCACCCGCGGTCCCACCGCTGAGCTGGTCCACCGCCGCCGAGGCGACCTCCCGCAGCCGGGTCAGCACCTCCCGCAACTGCTGGTCCGTGTGGTGATGCGTACGCACCGGCAGCACCAGGAACGCGGCGATGATCCCGCACGACGCCCCCAGCGCCGTCTCCTCGATCCGCAGAACCAGCACCGCGAGGCTGTACGTGTTCAGCAACGTGTACAGCAACCCCAGCATCGCCGTGACGAAGAACGACATCAGCGCGTACGACAACGGCGCGGTGAAGAACATCCCGAACACGCACAGCAGCGCCAGCGCGAACGCCGTCCACGTGTGGTGACCCACCAGCCCGGCCAGCAGCACACCCGCGACCACCCCGGCGACCGTACCGATCAGCCGCCGGTACCCCTTGACCAGGATCTCGCCGGTGGACGTGGTGTTGAGGAAGACCACCCAGCAGGTGAGCACCGCCCAGTACCAGCGCTGCGCGGACAGGAACTCCCCGCCCACGATCGCCAGCGTGGAGCCGACGGCCACCTGGAACGCCGCCCGGGTCGTCGGCCGGTTCAGCCCCTTGGGCTCCTCCTCGGCCTCCGGCTCCTCACGGGTGGCGCTCATCGAGGCGTCCTCCGCCTCGAACTCCTCGCGCGACCTGGTCGTCTCGGGCGTGTCGTCCGACTCGTCCTGCGGCCCGTCGAAGGCCAGCCGCAGGCCCAGCACCGCGCGGGCCAGCTCGCCGATGCCCCGGAAGACGTCCTGGACGGCGAGGGAGGCCCGCGGCAGGTTGTCCTCGTCGCGGTAGCTCAGCAGCCGGTTGCGCAGCACGGCCACCCCGGCGCCCCGGTCCTCCGGTGCCAGGCGGGTGATCAGCAGATGCAGCGACCCCAGGTCGCGCCGGAGCAGCCGCGTCGTCTCGTCCTCCCGCCGCACCGGCGTCGACGAGGCCGCCAGCGCCACGTCCGGCAGGTGCAACGTGAGCGTGTCGGCGCCCTCGTACGAACGCGCCTTGAGCAGCAGCACCCCCAGCCGCTCCGCCGCGATCTCGGCGTCCGCGATCCGGCGCTGCACCAGCGCCGCCGCGGCCTCGTCCCGCGTACCGTCCTCCAGCCGGCCCTGGATCATCAGCGCGCACTCGTGCAGCCGCGCGGTGTCCCGCCGCAACTGCGCGACGCCCTTCTCCAGCCGCTCCGGCTCGATGTCCACCAGCTCCCGCTGGGTGTCCACCACCTGCGCCAACCGCGCCCGGAACGCCCGGCGCAACCGCACCAACGCCCCTTCCGGCGTGGCCGGCACCACCGCGAACCGTACGAACGCGGCACACGCGAACGCCACCGACAACGTCACGAACAGCGACCACAACCCGGCCGGACGCGCCCGCACGAACAGCGAGATGAAGTAGACCTGAAAGCCGATCACCCCGAGCGCGGTCCCCCGATCGCCGAACCTGCGGGCGTACACCGCGCCCGCGATCAGCACCACGAAGAACACGTCACCGGCGATCCGGTCACCGTTGAGCACCGCGCCCAGCGTCATCGCGGCCAACGCGGTCGGCCAGCCGAGCGCCAGCGTGATCGCCTGCCCGCTCACCCGACGCTCGCTGATCGCGAACGTCGCGGCCATGGCCGCCATCGCGCCCGCGACGAGGTGGTTCACCGGCGTGTCCAGCAACGCCAGCGCGAACAGCGTCAGCGCGATCGCGCCCACCGTGCGCAACCCGGCCATCAGACGCAGCAACCCTGGATCCGATGCGGAGAATCGGTCCCAGACCGCCGCCACCCAATCCCGTACCCGCCCGCTAACCGTCATCCCGCCGCCGCACTCCCGACTCTTCTGGCTGCTCACAGCACGTACAGCATCGCACGCCTCCGCTGACGCCGGCCGTCAGCCATTACCTCCTGGGGGTTCCCCCGGTCCCGGTTCCGTCGTGGCTGGCGTCACTGAATGTTTCCCCCCGCCCACCCGTGGCTGTGTTCGTACAGTGCGGGATGCGCACTGTCTGCCTTGGGTCCGGGGGCCCTCCGGGGTGACTCCTCGCTCCCCGTATCCGCCAAGGCTGGGCTCCGGCTACTGGGTCGCTGCGGGGACACCCCTGCACGCCCCCGTTCCGCATCGTTCCGCGCTGCGGCACGGAGGGGGTGAGAAAAAGACCGGGGTCACCCCAACCTCCTCACTCACCCCCACCCGCGAAGAGAGGCACACGCACGACGGCACAAGGGGGTGTGCCGGGGGTGTCCCCGCAGCGACCCAATAGCCGGAGCGCAACTATGGCGGATACGGGGAGCGAGGAGTCACCCCCGGCGCGCCCCCGACCCCCAACGCACCGTAGGCGACCGCACCCAGTGCCGAACCAAACCAAAACCCCACCCCCCACCCACCGGCCAGGACGCTCCCACCCACCCGCCCACCCCGACGGGCCGCCGGGGCCACCCCGGGCCCCGGGACCGGGCGCAACCGGCCACCACGACAGTGGCTCGCGCCGCCGCGCTCAGACGGGGAACCGGGGTTGCCCCACCACCCCGGGCCCGCCGGGGCCACCCGGCATCCTGAAACGGGCGGAAACGGCCACCACGACAGTGGCTCGCGCAACCGCGCCCAGCAGGGAACCGGGGTTTCCCCCACCACCCCGGGCCCACCGGGGCCACCCCGGCATCCTGAAACGGGCGGAAACGGCCACCACGACATGGCAGGCCCCAGCCGCGCGCAGCGGGGACCCGGGGGCACCGGCCACCACGTAATGGCTGACCGCCAGCGCGAGCGAACCCGCTGACCGCCAGCGCGAGCGAACCCGCTGAGCGCCAGCGCGAGCGATTACGCTCCAACGCGTGCTACTCGGACTCCTCTCTGCCCTCGGCGCCGCCCTCTGCTTCGGCACCGCATCCGTCTTCCAAGCCGTCGCCGCGCGCCGGGCAACCCGCGCCGGGGACAGCGGAGGGGTGGACGTCGGGCTGCTGATGCGAGCCGTACGGCAGGGGTGGTACGTGCTGGGCCTCGGGCTGGACGGCGCCGGGTTCGCGCTGGAGATCGTGGCGCTGCGGTCGGTGCCGATCTACGCGGTCGGGGCGGCGCTCGCCGCGAGCCTGGCGGTGACGGCGGTGGTCGCGTCGTGGATGCTGGACACCCGGCTGGGCCGGGCGGAGTGGGGCGCGGTGGCCGTGGTCTGCGTCGGGCTCGGCGCGCTGGCGGTGGCGTCCGGCGCCGAGGGCCACGGCGCGGGCGACACGACGCTGCGCTGGGGCGTGCTCGGCGCGTCGGTGGTGATCCTGCTGGGCGGGGTGGCCGCGGGCAGGCTGCCGGAACGGGCCCGGGCCGCCGCGCTCGGCCTCGGCGCGGGCCTGGGCTTCGGGGTGGTGACGGTCGCGGTGCGGCTGATCCCGTCGTTCACGGTGCACGGCCTGCTGGCCAACCCGGCGACGTACGCCGTGCTCGTCGGCGGCGGCGCCGCGTTCCTGCTGCTGACCACGGCGCTGCAACGCGGCTCGGTCACCACGGCCACCGCCGGGATGGTGATCGGCGAGACGATCGGCCCGGCCCTGGTCGGCGTGCTCGCGCTCGGCGACCGCACCCGCGAGGGACTCGGCGGCCTGGCGATCGCCGGTTACGCCCTGGCCGTCCTGGGCGCGCTCGCCCTGGCCCGCTTCGGCGAGGGCGGCGCCGAAGCGAGCACAACGCACCCCGTGGAAACGACGGAATAACGCGCCGAATTTCCGCCCCCACCACCGAATTCCCGCTTTCCGGACGGAAATTCCGCCCCGCCATCACCCCCGTGATGGCAACGCCCCCACCCCACTCGTCAACCCGCGTGAATCTCCACCACTCCACCGAGTGGTGTACGGCAGTACGTCCCGGTGGGGAATAGGCTGCGCCGCCCACTCGCCGTGGATCAAGGACGAGCGAGCGAGCTGATCCCGCATGGCCGAGAAGACCTGAACGGAGAGGACGCCATGAGCGACACCGCCGAGACCCGCGCCGTCGTCGAGGAGTTCTTCCGCCGCGTCCGCGACGGCGAACCGGAGACCGTGGGCGACCTGTTCGCCGAGCGGATCGACTGGTACATCTACGGCTCCGACGCGGTGCCCTGGGTCGGCAGGCGCACCACCCGCGAGGAGGCCGGGCAGTTCTACACGGAGCTGCGTGGACACCTGGAGACCAAGCACTTCACCTGCCGCCACATCGTGGCCGACGGCGTCCACGCGGTGGCCCTCGGCGACATGGAACAGCTCGTCAAGTCCACCGGCAAGATCTTCGCCTCGCCGTTCGCCTTCCACTTCGTGGTCGAGAACGGCCTGATCACGCGCTATCTGGCGTTCGAGGACAGCCTCGCCCTGGCCCGCGCGTTCAACGCCGCCGACTGACCGCCGTCGGCGCGGGGACGTCCTCGGCCACCGCCACCTCGTCCCCGCCCCGCCCCGCCGCCCGCCGGTCCAGCGCCACCAGCCCGACGCCCAGCAGCCAGAACGCCACCGCCAGCGCGCAGCAGTTCACCGTCACCTGCCCGTACCCCGACTTCGCCACGTCGAGGAACGGGTACGGGTACAACGTCCCCGTCGTCACCACCGCGCCCCTGATCAGCGCGAACGCCAGATACGCCAACGGGTACGCCAGCCACATCGCCGCATGCCGCCACCGCAGGCTCCCGCGCGGCCCGAACATCAACCAGTCCAGCAACGCCATCACCGGCGCCACCACATGCAGCAGCACGCTGTACCACAAATAGTGCGAATCCTTCTGCACGGTGTAGAACGGGCTCGCCGGATTCGCCAGCAACAGGTTGAACACCAACCCGGTGATCAGGATGTACAGCGTCACCGCGCCCTTCGCCCCGCGCAGGAACGGCCCCGGCTCCCCCGCCCCGCGCACCTCACGCCCGACGAGCACCCCGAAGAACACCGCCAGCAACAGGTTGCTCTGGAACGTGAAGTAGATCCAGAACTCCGCCGGCCCCGGCTGACTCAGGCTCTGCGCCGTCGTCCCCACCAGCCCCGCCACACCCGCGGCACACGCCGCCCCCCGGAACGCGATCCGTCTGCCATCGGTCACGGCCGCTCGCTCATCCGGCATGGCTGCTCCTAGCTCCGTAGCGACGATGCATGAAGCGGCCATGCTACTGAGCGGTATCCGCCCGCCGCCGTACACCGCCGACACCGCCCGGCCGACGACCCGCGTGGCAACGGATCCCGGCACGCCTCACACTCCGGCAACGGCCCGCACGGCAACCGTCGGGGACGTTCCTCACCCTCATGAGTAAGTTTGGCCTTCAATCGGTGCGTAAGGAACGCGGCCGGGGCATGCACCACCGGCGGCAACCCGGCCGCCAACGTCTCCCCCAACACACTCTCCGGCACTCCCCCGGCCAACACGGCCGCCGCCAACGGCGCCAACCGCACCGCTTCCGGCGCCCCCAGCCGCAACCGGGGCTCACGCTCACCGAGCCGCGCCAGCAACGCGGCGGCCCGCCCGCGCTCAGGCGGGACGTCCTGGTCGGCCTCCCGGTCGGGCGGGTTGGGGGTCTTCTCCTCGTTCTTCTCCACCTTGGTGGACGTGCCGACGGCGCGAACGGCCGGCGCACCGACCGTCGGCCCACGGTCACCCGGCGCCACCTGCCCGAACGCGGCCTCGACCGCCTCCGGCTCCCGCAACGGCACGTTGCTGACGAGCACTTGGGTCGTCCACCGCCCCGTCACCGGATCCTGACGGCGCCGCGTGTGCAGATACCCCTCCGCCTCCAACTGACGCCGGGCATTACGGACCGTCGTCCGCCCCTCCGGCATCTTCTCCGCGATCGACGTGATCGTCTCGCGGGACCCCTCCGGCAACGACAACGCCCACTGAAGCAACCGGACCGCACACCCGGTCAACCGTGGATGACGAATGAGGTCGTTCGGCGTCTGCGAGAAGAAACGCGCAGGCGCGATAGCATGCCTGAACATCCCAGGTGCTCCTCTGAGTTTTAAGCACTTGGCGGTGAGGCCCTCAGGCGGTGTTGGCGCACCTCTGAGGGCCGCTTTCGGTCCGTGATCGGACGATTACTCTACCGTCACGTCGGCCGCGAACGCCACGAACGCCGACCACTCCTCCGGCGCGAACGTCAACGTCGGCCCACTCTTGTCCTTCGAGTCCCGCACATGCACCACGGAGGGGCAGGAGGCCACCTCGACGCAGTCCCCGCCCTGGTTGCCGCTGTAGCTCGACTTCCGCCAGTCCAGGGCGATTTCGACGCAGTTGCCGCCCTGGTTGCCGCTGTAGCTGGACTTGAACCACACGAGGTCAGTGCTCATAGTTCCTTTGCCACCTGTTCGATGAGACGCAAGGACTCTTCGGGACTGAAAGCCTGTGCGCGGATGATCCCATACCGTGCGTCCATGTCGCTGACGGTCAGCGGATCTTCGATGAGACGGCTGCCGTGCTGACCTTCGACGTAGGCGAGGCGACGGTTGTCGTAGGTCTCGATCAGCGTGAAGGGGCCGTCGAGCGCGGAGTGCGTCTCCCGATCCGGCGGCATGATCTGGATCTCGACATTTCGTCGCTGCGCATCGAACAACAACCGTTCCAGTTGCGCCCGATGGACTTCGGGCCCGCCAATGGGCCGAGTGATGGTGATCAGTTCGAGCACGAAGCTCAGGACCGGGGTCGGCTTGCGGTCGAAGATCGTTTGCCGGGCCATGCGACCGGCGACTCGTTCCTCGATGTCCTTGTCGTCGATGACCGGCCGGTAGGCGGACAGGACCGCACGCGCGGTCTCTTCGGTCTGCAGCAGACCCGGAAGCACGTGGGCCTGGTACGAATGGATGGCGCGAGCACGGCGTTCCAGATCAAGGTAGTCCAGGAACCAGTGCGGGTAGGTGTCCCGCGACAGATGCTCGGCCAGCTCCATGAGCAGCGCGTCTTCGCCGAGGATTTCGGCGGCCTTGCGGATGAAATACATGCTGGGCATGCGGATCCCGGTCTCGATCGCGGCGACGAGAGACTTGGAGTAGCCGCAGTGGGCGGCGAGACGTTCCAGTGAGATCTTCTGCCTGGTGCGCAGGTGACGCACGAGGGCCCCGTACATCCGCATGTTGTCGGAACCTTCTACATTCGCCATAACCATCACCCTCCCCGACCCGTTCCTCCACAGCGACTTGTGGGAACGCTTTGTGTCTGGTCAGGCTAAGGGCTGTCCCGTAAATGATCTCTGACGGGTCTGGTGGCCTGCTGGTTTCTGCGTCACCCGGCAAGGACGAGGTTGTGCAGGCGGGCGATGCCGAGCATGGCGTGCTGGACGCCGTCGCCCTTCAGCCGGCAGTCGCGAAGGATCTTCCAGCCCTTCATCCGGGCGAAGACGTGCTCTACACGGGCGCGGACTTTGCGGTGGGAGGCGTTGTGCTCCTCCTTCCATTCCGGGAGTTCGGTCTGGCCCTTCTCGCGGCGGTGCGGGATGACCAGGCCGGTGCCCCGGTAGCCGCCATCTGCGATGACCGTGGTCTTGCCGACGGCGTCTTTCGCGCCGGACAGCTCCCACGCCTTGCAGTCGTTGCGGTTGCCTGCGACTGGTCGGCCGACCGCGACGACGAGCCGGGTGTCGGCGTCGATGACGACCTGGTGGTTGGTGGAGTACCGGTAGTTCTTGGACTGCTCGGCGATGGTGTGGTCACGGGTGGGAACGAGGGTGCCGTCCACGATGAGCACGGTGTCCTTGCGGAACCGCTTGCGCTGCTGGAGCGCGAGCGCGGGCCCGAGGTGGTCGATGATGCGGTCGGCCGCCGACTTGGACACCCCGAACAGCGGGGCCAGTTGGCGCAGGGTCAGGTTCGTCCGCCAGTACGCGGCGATCAGGAGCACGCGGTCCTCCAGCGGCAGGCTCCATGGCCGACCCTTGCGCACCGGGTCCACACCCTCACGCCGGAGCGCGGTGATCAGCTTGCCGAACTGGCGCGGGCTCAGCCCAGTGAACGGGGCTATCCAGGAGGGCTCAGACGCCGTGATCACACCAGACACAGCAAGATCATCTCACCCGTGACCAGCAGTTACGGGACAGCCCTTAGCCAGACTTGGGGAATGTGGAAGCATGAAGCCGGAATCTCCACCCGAGGTGATGACAGGGCCCGCCGCCCTCGCCGAACAGCGCTACGTCCTGCGCCTGTTGGCGGACCCGGCCCTCTTCGCCACGGTCCGTCAACTCATCACGTCCCACCTGGGCCTCTGGGGTCACCCCACCCTCGCGGACACCGCCGCCATGTGCGTCACGGAGATACTGGCCAACGTCCACCGGCACGTCGAGAGCCCCGAATGCGAACTCGTGCTCGAATCGACGCCCAACACCGTTCTCGCCGCCGTCTCCGACTATTCTCCCGCCCTCCCCGTCCTCCGCGCCGCCCCCGACTCCCTCTCCGAATCCGGCCGCGGCCTCTTCCTCATCTCCACCCTCGCCGACGCCTGGGGTGCCACCCCCACCGACACCGGCAAACGCGTCTGGGTCCTCCTCCGCGAACCCCCTTTCCCTTTCCGCCCCTTCTCCCCCTGCCTCTAATCCCGCTGTCGTTATCCGACCTTGTTCACACCACGCCCTTCCGGCGGGCGTGCGTTATCGAAGACCTTGCCCGAGCAAATCCCCACCGAGGGCGACACCTCGCAGCGTTGAACCACCCGATAATGGATCGGAGTTGCCGGTCCGGCCCGCGCGGCGTCACATCCGGGATTTCAGCACGTCGACCTCACATCCCGGAGCGGACGGGTCGAAGCCGTGCTCGATCAGCCAGCGAACCCCCAGCAGGCTTCGCAACGACCACCACGCGCGGATCACGTCGAGGTCGACGTCGGTGCCGTAACCGGCGACGACATCGCCGAGGTGCTCCTCGTGTCCCAGCGTCAAGGTGGCGAGGTCGTACAGGGCATCGCCCTGACCCGCCTCGGACCAGTCGATGATGCCCGTGACCTCGTCACCGTCGACGAACACGTGAGCGATCTGCAAGTCGCCGTGCGTGAACACCGGAGCCCACGGCCGGAACGCCGCCTGGGCGACCTGGCGGTTCCGGGTGACCAACTCGGCGGGCAGGACGCCGTTGGCCGCCAGCCACTCACACTCACCGTCGAGATTCGCCGCCAACTCCTCAACACCCCGGCCGGCCCGCCCGGGCCACGGCGGCAACGGTGCGTCGTGCACCCTCCGGACGGTGGCACCCGCCGCGGCCCACGCCGCCGGGGACGCGGTCGACGGCTCACCGAGGCGACCCAGCGCCGTCCCCCTCACCGCGGAGATCGCGAGCACCGGCGGCTTGCGCCACAGAACCTCCGGCGTCGGGACCGGCACCAACGCCATCGCCTCGACCTCGGTATCGATACGCGCCTGATCCGCGTCCACCTTCAGGAACACATCACCGACGCGCAGAGTCGCCCGCTCGGAATGGGCGACGACGACCTCGACCTCATCCATGGGCACCCAGTATCCCGAGGCCGATCGTCGGCGTCGCCGGGTTTGTGACGTGCGACGGCGCGTCCGTGCGCCATGGAGAGAACGTGCGGGCTCGTTCGGGTTCGTGCGGGCTCGTCAGGTGAGCACCGCGTGGGCGCGTGCGGTGAGGGTCGGTTCGCCGAAGCACAGGCGTCCGATGTGGCCGTTGTCGTGGCCGAAGTAGGTCCCGTTGAGGGTGAAGCCGCGTCCGTTCGTGAGCGACCAGGCCACGACGCGGACGTCGAGTGTGCGGGGAGCGCGGGTGATGCGGCTTCCGGCGCCCGCGCAGATGAACCAGCGCGGTGGTCCGTCGGCGCGGGCGGCCTCGGTGACGGGCAGGTGCGTGGTGGCCGCGGCCCACAGGTCCGGGTCGCCGCCGGACCGTCCGGGCACGGGCACGGTGCCGAGCATGCCCCCACGCCGGGTGCGTGGGGGCCGTCGTGGTCAGTGGCCGGGGCTGGGGGCGCCGCCCCTGCCGTCGTCCACGTCCGGGCCGGGGCTGCCCCCGTCGCCGGGCTCTTCCTCGGGGTCGGCGTGGGCCACGCCGGGAATGTCGCGCACAGGATCGCTCCCGTGTCGCGCCGGGTACGGGGTTCGTCCCCGCGGCCGTCGTGCACGCGCCCACGTCGGCCGGGGTTGCTGTCCAGACGTCCGGCCGGTGTGGGGTCTACCTGCCGCAGAGGTCCGTTCGACCCCGCGGCAGGGGCTACTGGCCCGTGCGGGTCGTCGTGGTGGTGCTGGGCCGAATTCGCGGGGTTCCGTCGGTCTCCACCGGGTGTTCGGCGAGCGGGAGGAGCTGGCGCGCGGCCACGCAGCCGGCGCAGGCATAGACGCTGACGCCGCCGGCGGACGTCGCCGGGTGGAAGCCGACAGCGACGAGGTCGTTCCTCGGTTCGCGGCACCAGCCGCAGCGTCCGGTCATGTCAGCGGCATGCCGGACAGGGAGCCGAGCGGCTCGTGGCGGCCGTCGGGGGTCATCCGTTCGCCGAAGCACGTCTCGACCGTGGCACCGAGCCCGAGCAGACGGCGGACCAGGATGGTCCGCTTGCCGAGGTCGTGGCTGAGGCGGTGCCAGTCGTAGACCAGGCACACCCGCTGGCAGCCTTCCGCGGCGCGCATCGTGCGCAGCAGGGTGTCGAATGCGGGTCGGTGGTCGTTGACCAGGGCCTGGTCGCCGGTGTCGCGCCACCAGCCGCCGAAGCCCCAGCCCTGCGCGACGACGTACTCACCGCACGCTTTCAGGCGACGCTCCAGCTCCGTCGTGTCCGAGGTGCAGCATCGGTCGTAGACGAACGCGAGAGTGGGCTGAGGGCTCCTCAAAGTCGGCTCCATCAACGGTCTGTGATCGATAACTCACAGATTGCCCGCTGTGGAGCGCTTCGAGTTTCACGAGCTGTGAAACTTCACATGATACCCAGCCAGTGAGCCAGCCCGACCAGCGAATCCTTCCGGTACCTCTCCAACTCAATGAGCGTGCGCACCGTTTCCCGTACCTGGGGATGATTCCGCGCCTGCTCCGGCGACACCTTCCGGGCCGCCGCAATCGCCGCAACGGCTCTGTCACGCTGGCCGTAGTCCAGCCACCCCTTGGCAAGATCCATGTACCAACGCCCTGCCCGCACTGGCGCGATATCCGGCGGCAGCCGAGTCGACTCCGCCAAGCGAGCGACCCCGGCCCCGTCGTACAACTCCACTGCCATGCCCAAGGCGTGGATGTCCACGTTCGTTGGCCCGAACTCCAGCCCATAGTGGTTCGCGTCAGCGCCCAACACTCGGGCGGTATCGCGCGCCGCAGCGATGTGGTCCCGCGCGGCCTGGGCGTTGGAAGCGCGGGCCGCGAACATGGCCGACCGCAGGTGTACGGCGCCGTACACCGAGAGCATCGCCGGTTCCATACGTGCGATGTCGTCGCCGAGGTCGCCGCGGAGCCGATCGAGCAGCCGCATACCGCGGTCGTAGGCGGCGGCCTGCAAGAACAGCGTGGACCGCTGCCACTGGGTACGCGCCACGCGCAGCGGATCACCAGACATTTGGGCGGCCCATTGCACCCGGTCCATGCCCAACGACCGAAGGTCGAACTCGCCCAACGCATAGGCGATCGCGGTGACTCCGGTGTACGCCTCCGACAAAAGCCCGAACAGCCGTTGCTGCTCGCGGCCGTCAGCGGCGTGGCAGGCAGTGCACAGTTCGTCGAGCAGCGACGGCAGCATTTGCCCGAGTTGCATGTATCGCGCCTTGCGACCGAGCTGCGAGGCCCTGGCTACGTCGGCGGCGAGGTCGTCGAACGGACGGGCGGGCAAGTCCTCGCCGGGAAGGTCCCAGGAGAGCAGGGATCGGCGGATGTGCGGGATGGTGTCGTGGACGCGGCCTTGTCGTGCGTCGTCATAGGGCTGCCCGGTGAGTTGTTCCAGGCGGATGCCGAGGGCGCGAGCAGCCCCGGCGGTGAGTGAGGGGCTGGCTGGCTTGTGGCCTGTTTCGACCTGGGCAATGAGGGACTTCGAGCAAGGGATACGCCGAGCTAGCTCGGTCTGTGTCAGCCCCCGTGTCTTGCGGGCCTGCGCGATGCGCCGCCCGATCCCCGCCCGATCATCCAGGGCATCCGGCATACTGAACTCCGTTCTGGCCTCGACACCCAGAACGGTACCCCCGGAGCCAGCCGGGGGAACGGTGATCGGCCCCCGCACCCACCCGCGGGGGCCGACGCCGTTCCGGGCGCCGCTGCTCGGCGGAAGGCCGGCCGGTGCCGTCGCAGGAGGCTGAGCCGGGGATTCGGGAATTCGGCCTACGAGCGACGCCCTGGTCAACGTGGCCACGCAGAAACGCCCCCGCTCGGTCCCGCAGGACCGGGCGGGGGCGCAGGTAGGAATGGTTCCTAGTGTCCCGAGTCGTTAGTTCCCTTGCAGTTGTAGGGTGGGGCGGTGCCTGGTCCGAAGCCGTTGCCGCTGGAGTTGTCCGATCACGAACGCCGGGTGCTGCGGGGTTGGATGCGCAAGCAGACCGCCTCTCAGGCGCTGGTGCTGCGGTCGAGGATCGTGTTGGCGTGCGCGGAGGGCCGACCGAACGCGCAGGTCGCGGATGACCTGGGTGTCTCGAGGGAGACGGTGCGCAAGTGGCGGTCCCGGTTTGCCGCGGACCGGCTGGAGGGCCTGGTGGACCGGCCGCGTTCGGGGGCGCCGCGGAAGATTACGGACGAGCAGGTCGAGGCCCTGGTCGCCAGGACGCTCGGTCAGGCGCCGCCGACAGGAGATTCGCATTGGTCGACGCGTTCGATGGCCGAGGCGGTGGGGATGTCGCAGTCGGCTGTCTCCCGGATCTGGCGGGCGTTCGGCCTCAAGCCGCACATCGTGGAGACCTGGAAGCTGTCGACCGACCCGCAGTTCGTGACCAAGGTCCGCGACGTGGTGGGCATTTACCTGTCCCCGCCGCAGAACGCCCTGGTCCTGGCAGTGGACGAGAAGTCGCAGATACAGGCCCTGGACCGGACCCAGCCGGTGCTGCCGATGGCGCCGGCCACGCCGGCGAAGATGACGCACGACTACGTCCGGCACGGCACGACCAGCCTGTTCGCCGCCTTGGACATCGCGTCCGGCTCGGTCATAGCCCAGCACTACCGACGCCATCGCCACCAGGAGTTCCTCCGCTTCCTGAAGACCATCGACGCCGCCGTACCCAAGGACCTGGACCTGCACCTGGTCCTGGACAACTACGCCACCCACAAGACCGAGCCGGTCAAGAAGTGGCTGCTCCGGCACCCCCGCTTCCACCTGCACTTCACCCCCACCTCGGCGTCCTGGCTCAACCTCGTCGAGCGCTGGTTCGCCGAGCTGACCTGCCGCAAACTCCGCCGCTCGGCCCACCACAGCGTCGTCGAACTCGAACGGGACATCCGCGGCTGGATCAACGAATGGAACAAGAACCCCAAGCCGTTCGTCTGGACGAAGACCGCCGACGACATCCTCGGCACTCTCGCCGCATACTGCACACGAATTAACGACTCAGGACACTAGGGCTGTTGGCGGCGAGGACGGCGCTGGACCGCTTGACGGTGGTTGCGTCAATACCAACCCACTTCGCTGCCGCCCGGCCAGACAGATGTTTTGTCGCGTTGATCGCTGCCGCCGTCTATGTGTGCCGGCGGCTGTGCCTTCGCTTCCAGAGCGTTGCGACGAGCCTGGCTGGCTGCGGAAGGCTACGCCGCGCGTCGATGTCGAGGTTGGCTTTACCTGTGCGTCCGTTCGGCGGATCGGGTGGTGATCACTGTGTGCCCTGCGAGGATGACGATGACGGCCACAGCAGCGAAGCGGATAACGTTCCACGTCGTCGTCGGGATTGCCCCTTGCAGGGGGGCATCGAAACGGAGTCGCATCGACGTGTCAACGATAGCCACCAGCGGAACCAGCACTCGGAAAGGTAGGCCGCGAATACCGTGCCTCCGCGCCAAATTACCGGCCAGTCCCAAGAGAGAGCCGAGAATGCAAGCGACTAAGCACCAGACCGCCGCCTTTGATAGTGCGTCGGCCCAGTCGATATACGTTGTCTTCCCGGAAGGGTCGGCATGGTCGTACGCTAGGTAGTCTCCTTGCGTAATTTTGGTCGCGTAGTATGCGATCACCGCGATGATCAGAGATGCGGGGGCCAGGATGGCGGACTCCATTTTGGATCTCCGTGTGAGGCCGACACAGAAAGCCAGTGCGGCCCAGGCCCATCCGGCGGACAGGACGAGACTTGCCACATGGCCTGTCGGGCCGCCAGCTATGTTGAGAAGTGGGCCGAGAACCCCGAGGACCGCGCCAACTGCCAGCGCGGCCACAGACGCCAAGATACGGGATCGCGAAGAGTGCACGATGCTTGAAGTTTCCCTTTTCGGTGACCAGGCGGACGAACCGGGCAATTGACACCAGCGCGCTACTGGACACCACCCTCGTCCAAGGGGATGATAGCCGTCATCGCGAGCCAGCAGCCGCTTTTGGCGCAACTTGACCGACCGATGATCACCGGGCCTGCGGGGACGCCTACTGCTGCCGACACGGCGACTCCGGCACCAAATATCCGTTGTGCTGCTCCGCCGAAGCGGCGTCCGGACTCAGGTACCGACTGCTGCTCTACGTCCCCTTCAGTCGAGGGAGTCTCCGGACCCCCTGTTGAGAGGGCGAGGTCCCGGCAAGGCCTCCGGAGAACCACGGACCGGCCGGGACCACGACGACGGAGAGCCTAGCCCTTAGTACGTCGCCCAGTACGCCTTGCAGGTGTAGCTGAGGCCGGCGGTGACGTATGCGTCCGCCCAGCTACCGGCGTCGGCGTACTCCTTGTCCACGGCGTTGGCGATGGTCGCCGTCGCCGAGTGACGCAGCGACGGGTGTACGTAATTGGACCAGCATGACTTGCTGCCGCCGTCAATGCCGGAGCCGTATTCCCATGTTCCACCGCCGACACTTTCAGTGGCCCTCTGCGGAGACATCGTCTTCGAAGAAGGGTTGATGGTGAAAGTCACCTCGCCCCATGCCTTCGGGTGCCCCAGGAACGCGGGCGCCTGCTGCTGGGGAGCTGCCGCAGTGGCTGGCGAAATGAAGGCTCCAGCGGACAATGCCGCAGCCGCACCGATGAGGGCGATTGATCTGCCGAGGGTCTTCATAAAGACCACATCCTCCTTCTAGTTGAATCGGGATTGACCTTCCGCAGAAGATCTTCGGCGTTCAACGTTTCCCAGTAAAGGGCCTGCTGAGGAGATGGCTGGAAATGGCTCATGCGTGCTGCATGCTCTTAAGTCGATGGCTGGATTGTGCTCGATAGGTACCTTGGGAAGCCTGGCGGTCATCGAAAAATAGGCCGGTTTCCCTGGTTCCTCTTCGCCTACTGAATCGGTCCGATGGTTTGGACATTGCAGGCATTTACATATCCGATCCCATGCCATCTGCATGGAACGCCCTGAATGTCGGGTTCGCAACGTTCGTCCAAGGCTCGTTTTTTGCGTTTCTACTGCTCAGTGCATCAGACGTCGCCACGGGCGTACTGCTCGCAGCGTCGCCACCACGCGCTTTAAGGTCGTGCAGCCCTTCCACAGGCCGGGTGCCATCGAGCGCCCCGGGGGCGGCTTCAGGCGTAGGCAGGCGGATACCATGAGGGCGTTCTCCTCTTGTGGGGGACCTGCTGACCAGCAGGGCCGTGTCACGCGCTGTCTGCGGCGTGGCCTTCGGGCCTGGCCCTGCCGACCACCCCTTCCCGGGCGCCCGCCCTAGCGGAGAACCAGGGAGGGGCGGGGCGTAGTCAGTGGTGGTAGATGGCGATCACGCTGGCGATCACCCCGGCGATGCCGCACAGGGCACCGATGGACGGGAGCGGCCAGCGGGCGCGCTCCAGGATCCGCAAGGGGGTCTCGCGGTCGGCGATCTGCGCAGCGTGCTGCGGCCCGGCGCCCAACTTGGCCGAGACGGGCCTGACTTCGTCGTGGATGGCGCGTACCTCGGCGTAGACCCCGTGCGGGGCGATGCCCGCCGAGCCGTCCGGGACCGGCCCGGCGGAGGGGGGCGCCCGGCGGCCTGCTCGCCGTCGGGCTCGGCCGTCTGCGGGCCTGTCCCGGTCGGCGCCGCGGTGCACGGCGCGGGCGGGGCCGACATCGAACACGGCAGCCCTGATCATGGCCGCATGGTAGTCGCTGACCACCGTGAGCCATGGGGACGTGCGACCTGTGCAGTGGACGAGGGAGAGGCGGACATGTGCCGGCGATCCGGACCCGGTCTCGTGACAAGCTAAGGGCTGTCCCGTAACTGCTGGTCACGGGTGAGATGATCTGGCTGTGTCTGGTGTGATCACGGCGTCTGAGCCCTCCTGGATAGCCCCGTTCACTGGGCTGAGCCCGCGCCAGTTCGGCAAGCTGATCACCGCGCTCCGGCGTGAGGGTGTGGACCCGGTGCGCAAGGGTCGGCCATGGAGCCTGCCGCTGGAGGACCGCGTGCTCCTGATCGCCGCGTACTGGCGGACGAACCTGACCCTGCGCCAACTGGCCCCGCTGTTCGGGGTGTCCAAGTCGGCGGCCGACCGCATCATCGACCACCTCGGGCCCGCGCTCGCGCTCCAGCAGCGCAAGCGGTTCCGCAAGGACACCGTGCTCATCATGGACGGCACCCTCGTTCCCACCCGTGACCACACCATCGCCGAGCAGTCCAAGAACTACCGGTACTCCACCAACCACCAGGTCGTCATCGACGCCGACACCCGGCTCGTCGTCGCGGTCGGCCGACCAGTCGCAGGCAACCGCAACGACTGCAAGGCGTGGGAGCTGTCCGGCGCGAAAGACGCCGTCGGCAAGACCACGGTCATCGCAGATGGCGGCTACCGGGGCACCGGCCTGGTCATCCCGCACCGCCGCGAGAAGGGCCAGACCGAACTCCCGGAATGGAAGGAGGAGCACAACGCCTCCCACCGCAAAGTCCGCGCCCGTGTAGAGCACGTCTTCGCCCGGATGAAGGGCTGGAAGATCCTTCGCGACTGCCGGCTGAAGGGCGACGGCGTCCAGCACGCCATGCTCGGCATCGCCCGCCTGCACAACCTCGTCCTTGCCGGGTGACGCAGAAACCAGCAGGCCACCAGACCCGTCAGAGATCATTTACGGGACAGCCCTTAGGGTCGGGTGCCCGACGACCTCGCCTGTCCGTATCGCACATGACGTGACGGAGAAGAAGAGGAAAATCAGCCATTCACCTGCCATGCATCAGATCAATAACACGGCGCTTCACTTACAGGAATGCTAGATTCTGATGCTCGCCACGCCTTATTTTGCTGGTCACTTGCGCGGCCGAAGGAAACCGGCCGACAGGCCACATTCCCAGGAAGCCAAGGAAGGGACAACCGGACCCGCACGTCCCTGTCGCTGCAGCCCGACGACTGCAGCGCGTGGTGGACGGACAACCACTCCCACGGCTGACCAGGCCGGACTCCGCCGGGATCGGGGCTGCGTCGCGCGGCCACCGGCCCGGCGGTTCGCCGTACCCCACCGGAAAGAAAGGCCCCACCGCAATGGCTGGCGTAATGCCGGTTGAAGTCGAAGACCTGACGTACGAGATCGCCGGACGCCAGTTGCTGAACCATGTCGGCCTGTCCGTACGGGCCGGTGAGTCGGTCGCCGTCATGGGGCCTTCCGGCGCGGGGAAAAGCACGTTGCTGTCCCTGCTGCTCGGACTGGTCAGACCCGATTCCGGACGTATTCTCGTGGCCGGCCAGGATGTGGCGGCATTACGTGGGGGCAAGCTGGCCGCGTTTCGCCGTGCGCACGTCGGGATGGTGTTCCAGTTCGGCGAGTTGCTTCCGGAGCTGAAGCCGGTGGAGAACGTCGCGTTGGCGGGTCTGCTGGGCGGATCGCCCGGCAGGACGGCGTACGCGCGCGCCGGTGAGTTGCTGGACGCGGTCGGGCTGGCCGGTCTCGGCGCGGTGACGACGGCGGAGTTGTCGGGCGGTGAGCGGCAACGTGTCGCGGTGGCACGGGCGTTGATGGGCGCGCCGGATCTGCTGCTGGCCGACGAACCCACCGGTTCGCTGGACGAGGAGTCGCGGGCGCAGATCGCGGCGCTGCTCTTCGCGGCGCCGAAGGAGCACGGGTGCGCGCTGGTCGTGGTCACCCACGACGCGACGGTGGCGGCGCGGGCCGACCGGGTGCTGCGGCTGCGCGCCGGTGAGCTCGTACCCGGGGGTGCCGGGTGATGCGCGGCTCGTTGTGGTGGCAGATGCTGCGGATAGGCCGGGCGGCGGGACGTGCGGCGGAAGGGGGGCGAGCCCGCTCGGTCGCCCTGCTGTGTGCCGTGGCCGTCCTCGTTCTCGCCGGATCGGCTTTCGTCGCGACGTCGGCGACGTACGACGCGCGCCAGGTGCGGGCGGACGCCCGCGAGCCGGTGCCCGCGGCGCGCCCCGCCGACGTACGGGCGCGGTGGACCAGCTACTGGGACTCCTACCAGGGGCGCCAGTTCTACGTCGTGGCCGTCGCCCCCGTGACGCATGACGCGCCGCTGCCGCCGGGTCTGACCCGCTGGCCCGCCCCGGGCAAGGTCTACCTGTCACCGGCGTTGCGCGACGGTTCGCCCGCCGAGGATTTCACCCACCGGTACGGCCAGGTCGCGGGAACCATCGGCGAGTCGGGGCTCGCCTCGCCGGGGGAACGGCTGGCGTACGTGCGCCCCACCGACGCCATGGCCGCGAGCACCGACGGGTGGGTGGGCATCTCCGGTTACGGACGGCACGAGGAAGGCGGCTTCGGGGACCTGACGATCATCCGTCCGGCGGGGCAGTTGCTCGCGATGATCGCCGTCCTCTTCGCCGGTCCCGCGCTCGTCCTGGCGGGTGCCGCGATCCGGATGGGCTCGGCCGGACGCGACCGCCGCGCCGCCCTGGTGGAAGCGCTCGGCGCCGGCCGTGCGGCACGCCTCTGGATGGAGTGGGGCGAGGCGGCCCTCCCGATCGGATACGGCACCGTGCTCGGTGGCCTGATCGTGGCGGCCTCGACGGTCTGGAACGTCCGGCTGCCGTGGATCGACTACACCCTGGCCGCCGCCGACATGCGCCAGGCGTGGCCCCGGCTCGTGGCGGCCGTACTCCTGGCCCCCCTCCTCACGCTGGCTCTCGTGGTCGTGCTCCGTCCGCTGCGGAGGGCGAAGTCCGCGTCGACACGGCCCGGTTCACACCGCGGAGGGCTGCTGCGCCTGCTGTGCGTGGGCATGTGTCCGGCGTTCGCGCTGCTCGCCTGGTTCTCCGGCACCCTCTTCGCCGGCAACAGCCTGGCGGCCCCGGTGTACTGCGCCGCGACGCTGGGGGTACTCGTCACCCTGCCCGGCCTGCTCGCCTGGTGGGGGACGCGCGCCGCCCGTCCGTTGGCCGAGCGGGCACGGAGGAACGGCGGGGGCGCGGGGCTCGTCGCCGCCCGGCGGGCCGCCGCCCGGCCGGGTGCGGCCGTCCGCCTGGTGACCGCGCTGGTCGTCGCGATCGGGGTGGTCGGCCAGACCCAGATCCTGTCCAGCATGACCAGCAACCGCTCCGGAAACCTCACGCTGCTGCACTCACCCCGCAGCCGGACCATGCTCATCCTCCAGGCGTCCCCCTCGGCCAGGCTCGGGCCGGAGTTCCGCGCCGCGCTCCCTTCCGGGACGCACGTGGTCTCCCTCGGCCCGGGCCCCGCCGGGCACCGGATCGTCCAGGCACCCTGCCCCGACCTGAAGGCCCTCCGGCTCGACTGCCCCGCCGCCGGTCACAGCCAGGACGTCGCCTACGGCTACCTCGACGCACGGCTGCGCCAGGTCAGCTACCAGTGGTACGGGCCGACCCCGGCCACGGTGCGCACCGGCGACCTCACGAAACTCGGCAGCGAAGGCACCTTGTGGCTGGCCGTCTTCACCGACGAGAACCGCCAGATGGACATCTCCCGGGTCAAGGGCGCCATCCACCAAAGACTCGACCTCACCGCCAGCGTGCGCACGCTCGGAGAGGCCGGTGGCACCTCGTTCGAGCTGGGCTACCAGGCACGCTGGCTCACCTTCTTCGGCGCGGCCGGTGCGCTCGCCCTGCTGACGGCCATGGGGCTGGCCGCCTTCTCCGAATTCCTCCGCTTCGGCACGGCGATGGCCCCGCTCAGCGTGCTCTCCGGCAACACCCGCTTCGTACGGCGCACCGCGCTGTGGTCACTCGGCGTCCCGGTGCTGCTGGCCGGGGTCGCCGGCGTCCTGCTCGAAGCGTTCCTCGCCATACCGGCGACCAACGGGGAGCAGAGCGCCGAATGGCCCGTCACCCTCTACGGCGTCATGCTCGCCGCCAGTCTCGCCATGGCGGCCCTCATCACCTGGGCCGGAGGCTCCATGGCCGTGCGGAGCGCCCGGCGCTGGACCCCGCGAGCCGATTAGCCGTCCGCACCGGGCCCGGGGCGGACGGCACCACCCCGTGTCGAAACCCCGTTGCCCGGTCCGCACGCGGCACGCTACCGTCGCCGCACTTCGACGATCACGCTCTCTCGAACCACAGCCGCAGAACGGGAGCGAGCCCGCGCGACGTCGCGCGGAGCCATGGAGGGGCGGCACCTTAATCTGGCATGCCCTCCCGAGGATCCTCCCCATGAAGATCGGCCTCGGCCTCCCCATCGACGACCCCGCCGCGCTGCTGAGCTGGGCACGGCGTGCCGACGCGGGACCGTTCAGCACCCTCGGGCTGCTGGACCGGCTCGTGTACGGCAACCCCGAACCGCTCGTCACGCTGGCGGGTCTCGCCGGTGCCACGTCCCGTATCCGCGTCCAGACCGAGGTGCTGATCGCGCCGGTGCACAACACGGCGATGCTGGCCAAGCAGACCGCGACCCTCGACCGTATCTCCGGCGGCCGTTTCACGCTCGGCATCGGTGTCGGCGGCCGGGAGGACGACTGCCTGGCCGCGGGCGTCGACATCCACCGCCGGGGACGCCGCCTCGACGGGCAGATGGCCCTGCTGCGCCGCGTCTGGTCCGGCGAGCCGTACGGGGACGGCGTCGGCCCCATCGGCCCGCGCCCCGCGACGCCCGGCGGCCCCGAAGTCCTCTTCGGCGGCTTCGCCCCCGCCGCGCTCGAACGCGTCGCCCGCTTCGGCGACGGCTTCCTCGGCGCCGCCCTGCCGCCCCACCTCATGACCGGCCTCTTCCGCGACGTCGAGGCCGCCTGGGAAAAACACGCCCGGCCCGGCCGCCCCCGCCTCGTCGCCCAACTGAACGTCGCCCTCGGCCCGGCCGGCACCCTGGCCCACGCCCGGCACAACATCCGCGACTACTACGCCTTCACCGGCCGCGCCGGCCACATGGCCGAGGGCCTTCTCACCACCCCCGAGCGCATCCGCGAAACCACCGACGCCTTCTTCGCCATCGGCGCGGACGAGGTCATGCTCTACTGCTGGTCGTCGGATGCCGACCAGATCGACCGGCTGGCGGACGCGGTGTTCTGAACGCCCCACCTCCTGGCCGGTGCCAGGACCGCGCGGACCTGGTCGAAAATGAGCGTGTCCTCCATGGCGACGGACCGCGCGGTGATGTCGTCCACGAGGAGCCGCAACACCTTCAGCCATTCCTCGCGGAAATCCGCCTCCGGTACCACCAGCCGGGCGCGGGCGCTCAGCAGGTCCTCGGGGCCGTGGTCGACGATCTCCCAGCGGGAGTCGACGACCAGGTCGGTGCCGTCCCGGGCGATCCGCCACTCCGCCTGGAACGCGGACGGCCCCCAGCGAACGTACACCGGCGCGTCCGGCCGCTCCGCCAGCCTCGCCAGCATCATGGCGATGTCGTCCACCATGACCTGCACGTCCTCGCAGTACACCAGCGACACCGGCACACCGTTCCACGACAGGACCAGGCGCTCGGTGTCGACCGGGTACATCTCCGCCACGGCTTCCGCCATGTTGTCCACGACGCCGGGGACGTCCCGGGCCTCCGGCGAACCCGTCCGAATCCAGAAACTCACGACCGGCCGTACCCAGGGCCGGGCCGGGCGACGACCCCTCTCACCGCGACCAGAAGGGATCGTCCACGTCCGGCATCGTGTCCGGCTCCAGCCCGCCGCTGTCGTAGGCCTCGGAATCCTCGGAGTACGGGAACGACGGGCTGCCCACCTCGAACGACACGTTTCCCTCCACGCCGACCTGGATGTTCACGCCGTACCCGTCCGGCGTCACGGCGAAGATCGCGGGAACGATCTTGCTCGGGTTGACGGACTCGATGCGGTAACCGAACCGCTTCCAGCTCCGCTCCACCACACCCAGCAAGGCGCCGCGCTTGGCCTGCGACACCTTCGTCATGACGTACCGGTCCTGAGCCAGCACGGCCGTCCCGTCGGGACGCCCCAGCACGTTGTTCAGCCGGGTCACGGTCGGGGACGACTCCTTGTACCGGAGCGGTGGACGAATCGCCCCGAAGGTCCGGTCCAGTACCGCCGCCAAACCCGCCCGGGCGTGGGCGGCGTCGGCCCGTGGCCCCGCCGCCCTCCCGGGGTGATCCGCCGCGCCGCCGCAACCGGCGGTCAGCAAGGAGAACGCAGCAACCACCGCACTCGTGGGAACCGTGCGATCGCGTCGTCGGCGTGACCTCACCTCACCCCTCCCTACGCCGCCCCGGCGACATCCGGCACGTCACGCCGATGCGGTTCCAGGCGTTGATGGTGACGCACATGGCGATGAGGCGGGTGAGTTCGGGTTCGGGGAAGAGGCGGGCGGCTTCGTCGTAGACGGGGTCGGGGACGCCGTGGTGGGGGTCGAGGTGGGTGACGGCTTCGGCGAGGGCGAGGGCGGCGCGTTCGCGGGCGGTGAAGAAGGGGGTTTCGCGCCAGACGGGTATGGCGTAGAGCTTCTGCTCGGGCAGGCCGATGCGGCGGGCCTCGTGGGTGTGCTTGTCGACGCAGAAGGCGCAGCCGTTGAGCTGGGAGGCGCGGATCTTGACCAGTTCCTCGATCACCGGGTCGAGGCCCGTGGAGGCCGCCTTGTGGAGGGCGGACATCGCCTCGTAGAAGTCGGGGGCGTGCTTGCCGAGGTCGAGCCGGCGGGGCGGGGCGGGGACGAGGGGGTCGGTGGTGTCGTGGGAGGGCGTCGTGGTCATGGCCTCAGCGTACGGAGCGGGTGGACCGGCCGCGTGGTCCACTTGACCGTCCCGCAGCCAGGTCAATTCCGTGCCGCCCTCGCCCCGGCGCTCAGCCCTTCGGCTGGCCGATCCTCAGCCGGTTCCCGAACGGGTCCCGCAGCCCGCAGTCGATCCCGTACGGCCGCTCGGTCGGCTCCTCGGTGAACTCCACGCCCTTGGCCAGCAGCGTCTCGTAGGTCTTGCGGCAGTCGTCGGTGCGGAGGATGACCCAGCCGCCCATCGCGCCCTTGGTCACCAGGTCGCGGATCTGCGCGGCGGTCTCCTCGGAGCACGCGGGCGGGCCCGGCTTCTCCAGCAGGATCTCGCGCTCCTCGCCGGGGACGCGGACGGTCAGCCAGCGCATGAAGCCGAGGTCGACGTCGGCGGCGACCTCCAGACCGAGCTTGCCGACGTAGAAGTCGAGGGCCTCGTCCTGGTCGAGGACGTATATCTGCGAGTGCGTGATGGTGTTGAACATGGGGGTAACGCTACGGGGCGGGCGGCGCGGAAACTTATCCAGAACTGCTCGATGCGCGAGGGGTGTTCGCGCTCAGCCGCTCGGCCGGGTCCAGGCCATGGCGAAGCAGGTCGGCACGCGGATGGGCACCGATTCCTTCCGGTATTCGCGCGGCGAGCGGCCGACGATGTCGCGGAAGGTCCGGCTGAACGTCCCCGGGCTGCCGAAGCCGACCTCGAAGCAGATGTCGGTGACGCCGCGGTCGGTCTCCCGCAGCAGGAACATCGCGCGTTCCACCCGGCGGCGCTGGAGGTAGCGGTGCGGGGTCTCGCCGAACGTGGCGCGGAAGGTGCGGGCGAAATGCGCCGGGGACACGTGGGCGATCCGGGCCAGGGCCGGGACGTCCAAGGGCTGCGCGTACGCGCGGTCCATGGCGTCCCGGGCCCTCAGCATCCGGCGGTTGGTCTCCTCGACGGCTCGGCTCACGGCCGCCATCACACCACGCCGGGTGGGCCTGCCCCAATGCCTAACGCGGAATCCACGCCCTCCACACCGAACGGTGTGACTCCACCCACCGCTTCGCCGCCTCGTCCGGCGACAGCTTCCGCTCCGCGATGAGCTGGGCCACCTCGTTCTGCTGCTCCTTGGTCCAGTGGAAGTTCTCCAGGAACCGCGCCGCCTTGCCGCCGTGCCGGGCGAAGCCCGCGTTGAGGTACTTGCGCAGCGCGGTGGTGGGGTAGGCGCAGTCGATGTCCTCGGGGGCCTTGCGGTCACAGGCGGGGGTGTGGGGCGGCAGTTTCACCTCCTCGAACGGGATCTCATTGAAGAGCCACTGGGGTTCGTACCAGTAGGTGAGGAACGGCTTCTTCTCCTTGGCGTACTGCTTGAGCTGGGTGATCTGGGCCGCCTCGGAGCCGGCGAAGACCGGCTGGTAGTCCAGGTGGAGGTTCTTCACCAGCGCCTTGTCGTTGGTGACGTAGCTGGGCGAGCCGTCCAGGAGTTGGCCCTCGGCGCCGCTCTCGGAGGTGCGCAGCAGTGCGGCGTACTTGTCGAGGTTGTGCCAGTCGAGGACGTCGGGGTGCTGGTCGGCGAAGTACTTCGGTACCCACCAGCCGATGTGACCGGTGACCCCTTCGGCGCCGGCGGGGACGATGGTGTGCTTGTCGTCGACGTACCGCTTCTCCTGGTCGGGGTGGCCCCAGTCCTCCAGGATGGCGTCGACGCGGCCCTGGCTGAGCGCGTCCCAGGCGGGGACCTCGTCGACCTGGACGGTGTCGACGTGGTAGCCGAGTTCGTGCTCCAGCAGGTAGCTCGCCACGGCCACGTTGGCCTGGGAACCCACCCACGACTGCACGGAGAGCGTGACGGAGTGGGCGCCCTGGGCGGCGGCGTAGGGGGAGGCCTGCTTGGTCATGTCGGCGGCGCCGCAGCCGCTCGCGGTGGCGACCGCGACGGCGGCGAGCACGGCGGCGGTGAGCTTGGTGGCGGTCCTCATGGTCAGCGCCCCTTCCGCTCGGCGGACGACGCACCGGGCGCCGGCTGCGTCACCCGGTCCAGCGCCAGCCCCAGGCAGACGATGGCCGCCCCCGCCACCAGGCCGGTGGCCAGGTCGCCCTGGGCGAGGCCGAAGACGACGTTGTAGCCGAGGGCGCCGCCGCCGACCATGCCGCCGATGATGACGACGGCCAGCACGAGGACCACGCCCTGGTTGACGGCGAGCAGCAACGCGGGCCTGGCGAGCGGGAGTTGGACCTGCCGCAGGCGCTGTCCCGGGGTGGCGCCGAGCGACCGCGCCGCCTCCAGCACGCCGGGGTCGACCTGCTTGACGCCCTGCGCGGTGATCCGTACCACCGCGGGGAGCGCGTAGACCACGGCGGCGGCGACCGCCGGGGCCCGGCCCGCGCCGAAGAGCGCGACCACCGGGATCAGGTAGACGAACTGCGGCATGGTCTGGAAGACGTCCAGCACCGGACGCAGCGCCGCGTCCAGCCGCTTGCTGCGGGTCGCCGCGATGCCGACGGCCACCCCGACCACCAGCGTCACCGCGACGGCGGCGAGCACCTGGGAGAGCGTGTCCATCGACAGGTCCCACACGCCCAGCACGCCGATGACGGCCAGCGCGGCTACCGCGGTCAGCGCGGTGCGCCAGGTGCCGATCAGCCAGGCGAGGGCGCCGGTGATCAGCAGCACCGACCACCACGGCAGCCCTTGCAGCCCGGAACGCAGCGGGTCGAGCACCCAGGAGGTGAAGCCGGCCGCCCAGTCGGCGGTGCCGCCGATCACCGGGACGCCGGAGTACAGGTGGCCGGTCATCCAGTTCACCGCGTCGTTGACGGGCGCGGCGATGGCCAGGTGCCAGGCGTCGGGCCAGACGGCGGAGTGCGCCAGGCGCCCGGCGAGGGCGGCCAGGACGGTGGCGGCCAGCGCGGCGAGCGCGGTGAGCAGGGCGCGCCGGCCGGACGTGCCGCGTTCGGTACGGTGGCCGGCGGCGGCGGTGGTGCGGTCCAGGACGACCGCGAGCAGCACGATCGGGATGCCCGCGGCGAGCGCGTTGCCCACGTCCACGGTGGACAGCGCCTGGTAGACCCGGTCGCCGAGGCCGCCGGCGCCGATCACCGAGGCGATCACGGCCATGGAGAGCGCCATCATGATCGTCTGGTTGAGGCCGAGCAGCAGTTCCCGGCGGGCCAGCGGCAGCCGGGCGGTCAGCAGGCGCTGCCGGGCGGTGGCGCCCAGCGAGGTGACCGCCTCCAGCACGCCGGGGTCGGCGCCGCGCAGCCCGAGCGCGGTGAGCCGGGCCATCGGCGGGGCCGCGTAGACCACGGTGGCCAGCACCGCGGCGGGCACCCCGATGCCGAAGACCAGCACCACCGGCAGCAGATAGGCGAAGGCGGGCAGCACCTGCATGGTGTCCAGCACCGGCCGCAGCGCCCGGAACGCGGTGTCGGAGACCCCGCCGGCCAGCCCCAGCAGCGCGCCGACCGCCACCGAGGCGGCCACCGCGACCACCATCAGCGCCAGCGTCTGCATGGTCGGCACCCACATGCCCAGCGCCCCGCACACCGCGAAGGAGACCACCGCGGTGACCGCGACCCGTACCCCGGCCACCCGCCACGACAGCAGCCCGGCGGCGACCGTGACCCCGGCCCAGCCGAGGGCGAGCAGCAGCAGGTAGACGGCGCGCACCGACTCCACCACGGCGTAGCTGATCCAGCCGAAGAAGTAGAGGAAGAGCGGGTGGGTGTCGCGGTTGTCGACGATCCAGTCGCTGGCCGCCTTCAGCGGGTGCGAGACGTCGACGGTGAGCGCGTGCGGCCAGGCGCCGGCGGTCCAGGAGGGGCCGCCGAGGGCGAGCCCGGTGCCGGTGACGGCCGCCGCGAGGACGGCGATCACGGCGAGTTTGCGGGAGGCCGGGTGGCGCAGCACGGTATGTCGGAGCCCGGTGGTCTGCCGGGGGAGGGCGGTCAGCGTGGTCATGCGGCGGCCCTCCCGGCGACGCCGGCCACCACGGCCAGCAGCGTGGCGTGGTCGACCACGCCCAGGCAGCGGCCCTCCTCGACGACCCGGGCGGGGAGGCCGGTGCGGGCGACCGACTCGATGGCGTCGCGCACCAGCGTGCCGGGGGCGAGCGCCGGGCCGGATCCGGCCTCGCCGTCGCGGACCGGGCGCATCGCGTTGCGTACCGTGAGGACCTGTTCGCGCGGCACGTCGCGGACGAAGTCGCGGACGTAGTCGTCGGCCGGGGAGCCGACGATCTCCTCGGGGGTGCCGCACTGCACGATGCGGCCGTCGCGCATCAGGGCGATCCGGTCGCCGATGCGCAGCGCCTCGGACAGGTCGTGGGTGATGAAGACCATGGTGCGCCCCTCCTCGCGGTGCAGGCGGACGACCTCTTCCTGCATGTCGCGGCGGATGAGCGGGTCGAGGGCGCTGAACGGCTCGTCGAACAGGAGGACTTCGGGGTCGGCGGCGAGCGCCCGGGCGAGGCCGACGCGCTGCTGCTGGCCGCCGGAGAGCTGGCCGGGGCGGCGTCCCTCCAGCCCGGCCAGGCCCACCTTGGCCACCATCTCGGCGGCCCTGCGGCGCCGTTCGGAGCGGCCCCGGCCCTGGATCTCCAGGCCGTAGGCGACGTTGTCCAGCACGGTGCGGTGCGGCAGCAGCCCGAAGTGCTGGAAGACCATGGCGGCCCGGTGCCGGCGCAGTTGCCGCAGGGTGCCGCGGTCCATGCCGCGGACGTCCTCGCCGTCGATGGCGATCCGTCCGTCGGTCGGCTCGATCAGCCGGGTCAGGCAGCGCACCAGGGTGGACTTGCCCGAGCCGGACAGCCCCATCACGACGAAGACCTCGCCGGGGTGGACGTCGAACGACACGTCGCGGACGGCCACCGTGCAGCCGGTGCGGCGGCGCAGTTCGGCGGCGTCGAGGTCGGCCTCCGGGGAGCCGGGCACCCGGTCGGCCTTGGGGCCGAAGACCTTCCACAGGTCGCGTACCTGGAAGACCGGGGTGCTCGGCGGACGGCGGCGCAGCGGCGCGTCGGGGGCGGTGGCGGTGGCGGCGCTCACGGCGGTCATGCGGCGTCACCGTCCTGCTGGTCGGCGGCGATCATCTCGGCGGCCTTCTCCCCCACCATCAGTACGCCGATCATGGGGTTGACGGACGGGATGGTCGGGAAGACCGAGGCGTCGGCGATGCGGACGCCCTCCAGGCCGCGAATCCTCAACCTCGGGTCGACGACGGCGAGTTCGTCGTCGGCGGCGCCGATGCGGCAGGTGCCGGCCGGGTGGTAGACGGTGTGCGCCACCTTGCGGGCGTACTCCGACAGCTCCTCGTCCGAGGTGACCTCCGGTCCGGGGCAGACCTCGCGCCCCAGCCAGCCGGCCAGCGGCTGGGTGCGGGCGATCTCGCGGGCGATGCGGATGCCGTCGACCAGGGTGCGGGCGTCGTAGTCCTCGGGGTCGGTGAAGTAGCGGAAGTCCAGGGCCGGTTTGACGGAGGGGTCGGCGCTGGTCAGGTAGAGCCGGCCGCGACTGCGCGGCTTGGGGATGTTGGGGGTCATCGACACCCCGTGCTCGGGCTTGAGGTAGCCGAGGCGTTCGGGGTTGTCGGTGAACGGGATCTGGTAGAAGTGGAACATCAGGTCGGGGCCGGGCGAGGCGGGGTCACGGCGGACGAAGAGCCCGGCGTCGGAGTCCATCGCGGAGTTCTCCGGGATCGGCCCGTCGGTCTCCCAGACGATCACCGACTCGGGGTGGTCGAGCAGGTTCTCCCCGACCCCGGGCAGGTCGTGCACCACGGGGATGCCCAGCTCCGACAGGTCCTCCTTGGGGCCGATGCCGGAGTGGAGCAGCAGCCTCGGGGTGTCCACCGCGCCGGCGCAGACCACCACCTCGCGGGTGGCCTCGATCAGCAGCTCCTCGCCGTCCTTGGTGCGTACCCGCACCCCGGTGGCCCGGTTGCCGTCCATCTCCAGCCGGCCGGCCCAGGTCTCCAGCATGATGTGGAGGTTGGGGCGGTCCAGGAACGGGTGGAGGTAGGCCACCGAGGCGGAGGAGCGCTTGTTGTCCTCGGGGTGGTAGGCCAGGTCGAAGAAGCCGACGCCCTCGTGGAACGGGCGGGCGTTGAACCCCTCGACGCGCGGTACGCCGAGCGCCTGCTGGGCGGCGTCCACGAAGTCGCGGGCGATGGCGTTGCGGTCCTTCTCGTCCACCGGGACGATGTTGTTGCGCAGCTTGGTGAAGTAGGGCTCCATGGCCTGCGCGTCCCACCCGTCGGCGCCGGCGGCCACCCACTCCGCCCAGTCCGACGGCAGCGGCTTGAAGCTGATCAGCGTGTTGTGCGAGGAGCAGCCGCCGAGTACCCGGGCCCGGCTGTGCCGGATGTGGGAGTTGCCGCGCGGCTGTTCGGTGGTGGGGTAGTCGTAGTCCAGCTCGCCGCCGAGCAGTCCGAGCCAGCGCCGCAGGGTGAGCACCTCGGGGCGGTCCACGTCCGACGGTCCGCCCTCGATCACGGCCACCCGCACGGCGGGGTCCTCGGTCAGCCGGGAGGCGATCACCGACCCCGCGGTGCCGCCGCCGACGATCACGTAGTCGTAGACGGTGTCGTGGTGGTCGAACCGGGTGGACGCGGGCATGGAGGTACTCCTCGGGGTGGGGGATGAGGGGATGGCGGAAGGGCTGTTCCGCGGAAGGGAGGGGTGCGGGGCGCGGGTCAGCCGGCGAACCAGCGGACCGGGGCCGGCGCCAGGTTCTGGTAGACGTGCTTGGCCTCGCGGTACTCGTCGAGGCCGGCCGGGCCGAGTTCGCGGCCGGTGCCGGACTTGCCGAAGCCGCCCCATTCCGCCTGCGGCAGGTAGGGGTGGTAGTCGTTGATCCACACGGTGCCGTGGCGCAGCCGGGCGGCGACCCGCCGGGCGCGTCCGGCGTCCGCCGTCCACACGGCTCCGGCGAGCCCGTACTCGGTGTCGTTGGCGAGCGCGACCGCCTCGTCCTCGGTGCGGAAGGTCTCCACGGTCAGGACGGGACCGAAGACCTCCTCGCGTACCACCCGCATGCCGCCGTGGCAGTGGTCGAGCACGGTCGGGCGGTAGAAGTAGCCGGTGGCCGGGAGGGTGTCGGAGGGCTTGGGGCGTTCGCCGCCGCAGCGCAGGGTGGCGCCCTCGGCGAGGGCGGAGGCGACGTACTCCTCGGTCTTGGCGAGTTGGGCGGCGGAGACCAGGGGGCCGCATTCGACGCCGTCCTCGGTGCCGCGGCCGAGCTTGACGCGTTCGGCGCGGCGGGCGAGTTCGGCGACGAAGCGGTCGCGGACCGACTCCTCGATGATCAGCCGGGAGCCGGCCGAGCAGACCTGGCCGCTGTGGATGAAGGCGGCGTTGAGCGCCTGGTCGACCGCGGTGTCGAAGCCCTCGTCGGTGGCGCAGGCGTCGGCGAAGACCACGTTGGGGTTCTTGCCGCCGAGTTCGAGGGCGACCTTCTTGACGGTGGGGGCGGCGGCGGCCATCACCCGGGTGCCGCTGGCCAGGCCGCCGGTGAAGGAGACCAGGTCGACGCCGGGGTGTTCGGCGAGGCGCGCGCCGACCGGGTCGCCGGGGCCGGTGACGAGGTTGGCCACCCCGTCCGGCAGCCCGGCCTCGGCGAGCAGCCGGATCAGGTGGACGGTGGACAGCGGGGTGATCTCGCTGGGCTTGACCACGAAGGTGTTGCCGGCCGCGAGCGCCGGGGCGATCTTCCAACTCGCCTGGAGCAGCGGATAGTTCCACGGGGTGATCAGCGCGCAGACGCCGACCGGTTCGTGGACCACGACGCTGTGCACGGTGGGGCTGCCGGCGTCCACCACGCGTCCGCCGTCGGTGCTCGCGGCCAGGTCGGCGAAGTAGCGGAAGGCGCCTGTGACGTCGTCGACGTCGACGCGTCCTTCGGCGAGTGTCTTGCCGGTGTCGCGGCTCTCGGTGCGGGCGATCTCCTCGCGGTCGCGCTGGAGCAGGTCGGCGACCCTGCGCAGCAGCGCGGCCCGGTCGGCGACCGGGGTGGCCGGCCACGGACCGTGGTCGAAGGCGCGGCGGGCGGCGGCCACCGCGGCGTCCGCGTCGGCGGCCCCGCCCTCGGCGACCTCAGTCAGCGTGGTCGCGTCGGCGGGGTCGGTGATCTCCCGGCGCGCGCCCGATTCCGCGGCGCGCCACACCCCGTCCACATGGATGGTCTCGACATGACTGGTCCCGACTACCGGCACGTTTCGCCCTTCTTGCCCGATTGCCGCCCGCGGGTCGCCGACGGCAACCGGGAGCCGTGCCCCGAAGGGTCGGGGGTATGCCGTTTTCCGCGCCGAAAGTGTTCCCTCTCACTTTCGGCCCGGAGGGGTTGCGTAATCGCCGGTCAGGGGCTTGTGCTCGGGCAGACGCCGTCGGCGCAGAAGGAGGCGACCACGGTGCGGTAGCGCTCCAGGGAGGCGTCCCACTCGTCCTCCGGGCCCGCCACCAGGATCGCGTAGAAGGTGCCGTCGGCCCCGGTGAAGCCCCGGTCGATCACATGCCGGGGGCCGTGGTCGGGGCTGTTGTAGGAGAACTCGATCTCCACCGGCCCGTTCGGGTCGCCGTCCACCCGGGCCAGCCGGTGCAGCTGGTAGCCGTCGCGTTGGGCGGCCAGCTCCCGCTGCATCGTCTGGAACGTCTCGTACGGGGTCTGGCTCTGCCCGTGCACCACGCCGACCTGGACCAGGTGGTCGTCGCCGTCCGCACTGTAGAAGACCTGCCCGCCGTCGCTCGCCGGCTGCTCCCGCCGCGTCCACCCGCTCGGTACGTCGAGGGCGAACCCCAACGGGTCCTCGACGTGTGTGTATCCGGCGGCCGGGGCGGACGGGGTGGGCGCGTCGGACGTCGCGGCACCGGGCGTCGGGGACCCGGCGGTCTCCTGCGGTGCCGACGCGCTGACGGCACCGGGCGCGGTGCCCGTGCCGTGGCCGCCGTGCGGGCCGCCGGAGCCCAGCAGCAGCCAGCCGGCCGACGCCAGGCCCACGCAGACCACCACCCCGGCCGCCGCGTACCAGACCCGTGGCCGCCGCGCCCCGGTCGCCCCGGCCGTCCCGGTCACCGGTGTGGGCACCGTCGGCGGCCCCGGGGCGTACAGCGACTGCCCCGGGACGAACGCGGGCCCGCCGGACGCCTGGGTCTTCGGCCCGGACGACGGACGCACCGCCCACGCCTGGAGTTCGGCGTCCCAGTACTCCTCCCCCTCACCCTCGGCCATCTCAGCCGGCCAGCGCTTGGATCGCCTGGGCCACGGTCGCCGCCGAGGAGAGCGCGGCCAGCACGGTGCCGGCGGCCGTCAGCCGGTCCCGCAGCCACCGCAGCCGCCCGGTGTCGGCCCGGCCGGTGGTGCCGATCTCGTCCTGGACGACGGCGAGTTCGGCGTCGACGGCCGCCACGTCGTCGGTGCGGGCGAAGCTCGCCAGGTGCTCGCGCAGCAGCGTGACGGCGGCCAGCAGTTCGCGGTGGGCGGCGTCGGTGGTGGTCGCCTCGTGGACCGCCTCGCTGTCCTCGCCGGCCGCCACCGCGCCGCCGGTGACGTGGCCGGCCACGTACACCTGGCCGGGCGCGGCGGGTACCGCCGGGGCGGCCGGGGCCGGCAGCGACTCGACCGGGACCGCCGTGTCACGCCGGCTCGCGTCGCGCGCCGACGACCTGGCGCCGGAGGCGACGGCCCCGCCGGTCATGCTGCCGCCGATCACCACACCGCCGGTGGCGGCCGGCGGCTCCTCGCCCGGGGTGCCGTCGCCTCCGGTGCCGCTGCCTCGACCCATGTTCTCCTCGTCCTCCCCGTTCCCGGCCGCGCCCGGCGCGGCTACGGCTTCTCCTGGTCGCGGCCGGTGCCCTCGGTGTGCCGGGCGGTGGCCTGCGCCCCGGTGGCGATCGCCCCGCCGCTCATGGAGCCGCCGATGAAGACCCCGTTGCCGTTGACGTTGACGACCTGCTGCTCGAACTCGCCCGTCTCGTACCCGCGCGAACGCAGCGCCTCCCGGACGCCGTTGACCACGCGGTCCTGGATCGTCTTGACGTAGCGGCTGACGTCGAGATCCTGGAAGAGCTGCATGGCGTCGCCGCTGCCCAGCTCCCGTACCGAGACCACCGGGCCCTCCGGGTAGCGCTCGCTGGGGTTGGTGAGCCACGCCCGCAGCGCGTCACGCAGCACCCGCAGCGCGGAGATCCCGGCCTCGACGTTGGCGGTCGGGGAGGCGACGAGGGCGCGCAGCGCCACCCGCGCGAAGCCGTCGTCACGGCCGGCCGCGATCGCGTCGGCCTGCCGGAAGTCCCGGCGCACCGGCGGCAGTACGTGCGGCACGAACTCCAGCACCAGCATGCCGCCTTGGGTGTGCACCCGCACCAGCACCGTGGTGACCACCTGCTCGTGCCAGGCGCCGACCCGGACGCGCAGGAAGAGCCGGCGTGCCTCGCCGCCCTCCTCGACCGCCTCGGCCAGGTGGCGTGCGACGGACTCGGGGCGGTACTCGGTGGCCAGCCGCTCCCGGGAGACCCCGGCCGGCAGGAAGACGCACTCCTCGACCTCCAGCTCCCGCAGCCGGTCCCGTGAGGTGCCCGCGGACACCCGGAGGCGTTCGAGCTGCGGCTTGACGAGATCCAGGATCTGACGGCTCGTCATGTCGCCGCCGTCGGCCGCCCGACCGTCCTTCCTGCGCTTGAGCTCCAGCACGAACGACCACGGCCCGTAGGTGAGCACGCCCGCCCCGATGAACGGCCGGAAGGGGTCGTAGACGGTCAGCGGGGAGTACTGCTCGCGGTCGATCGCCTCGACGATGCGTTGGTAACGGGGCGAGGGCGGCATCGGGGGCCTCGGCCGCGCCGCGAACACCTCGGGCCGCAGCTCGGTGCGGAACGTACGGGCCGTCCACCGCCGCGGCCAGTCGGTCACCGCGGCCACCAGCAGCGGCAGCACGACCATGCCGAACTGCAACGCGAACAGCGAGGCCACCGCCACGATCCAGTAGTAGACCGCGAACATCCGGGCCGAGAAGGTCAGCGCCGCGCCGAACCTGCGGCGGCCCGGGCCCACCGCGTTGCGCGTGCCGTCGGTCGCCCATCCGCCGACCCGGCGACCGGCGACCTTGCACGCCGCCCACAACGCCAGGCACACCCACCCGTACAGCGACGCGCCGATCACCGACAGCAGCCCCGACAGCCCCAGCGGCAGCAGCCCGGAGAACGGGTCGAAGCTCGTCGCGGAGGCCGACACCAGCGCGGACAGCAGCGGGAAGCCCACCCACACCGCCAGCAGCGCCAGCGCGGTCAACACGTCCCGGCGCCGGGCGCGCAGCGCGTGCGCCAGCACCGGCACCGCGTCGATCCCCAACGACGGTGCCACCGGCCGGTGTTCGTGCTCGGCCAGTTCCTCGATGACCCGGTCCCGGAAGACGTGGTCGAGGTAGACGCCGGCGCACAGCAGCCGGGTGGCCTCGCTGGTGGCCGGGGTGCTCCCGGGGACCCGGGGCGCGGCGGACGGCGGTGGTCCGGGGACGAACGGCGGGGCGGGCGGCGGAACCGGCGTCTGCCACTGTGTCGTCCGGCCTCCGGGTACGTAACCCTCGGCGCCCATGGTCCCCCCCCAAGGCAACTCCCACGTCGGCGGGGCTTCTCCCGCCGCGGGTGGCTCATTGTAGGGGGCGCGTCACAGCTGTGCGCGACGGTCCGGAAAACGCCTCGGTCCGGACCCGCCGTGCGGACCCGGACCGAGAAGCTGACGCTATGTCAGAGAAGGCCGAGCTGACGCACCGCGGCGCGCTCCTCCTCCAGCTCCTTGACGGAGGCGTCGATGCGGGTGCGGGAGAACTCGTTGATCTCCAGGCCCTGCACGATCTCGAACGTGCCGTCCTTGGTGGTCACCGGGAACGAGGAGATCAGGCCCTCGGGCACCCCGTAGGAGCCGTCGGAGACGACGCCCATGGAGGTCCAGTCGCCCTCGGCGGTGCCGTTGACCCAGGTGTGGACGTGGTCGATGGCGGCGTTGGCGGCCGACGCGGCGGAGGAGGCGCCGCGCGCCTCGATGATGGCGGCACCGCGCTTGGCGACGGTCGGGATGAACTCCTCGGCCAGCCACTTCTCGTCGTTGACGGCCTCGGCGGCGTTGCGGCCGGCGACCTCGGCGTGGAAGACGTCCGGGTACTGGGTGGCGGAGTGGTTGCCCCAGATCGTCAGCTTCTTGACGTCCTCGACGGAGGCGCCCAGCTTCTTCGCCAGCTGGGTGACCGCGCGGTTGTGGTCCAGGCGGGTCATCGCGGTGAAGCGCTCGGCCGGTACGTCCGGCGCGGCGGCCTGGGCGATCAGGGCGTTGGTGTTGGCCGGGTTGCCGACCACCAGCACCTTGATGTCGTCGGCGGCGTGGTCGTTGATCGCCTTGCCCTGCGGCTTGAAGATGCCGCCGTTGGCCTCCAGCAGGTCGCCCCGCTCCATGCCCTTGGTCCGCGGCCGGGCGCCCACCAGCAGCGCCACGTTGGCACCGGCGAAGGCGACGTTCGGGTCGTCGGAGATGTCGATGCCGCGCAGCAGCGGGAAGGCGCAGTCGTCGAGCTCCATGGCGGTGCCCTCGGCGGCCTTGAGGCCCTGCGGGATCTCCAGCAGGCGCAGCTTCACCGGGACGTCGGCGCCGAGGAGCTGGCCGGAGGCGATGCGGAAGAGCAGTGCGTAGCCGATCTGGCCGGCCGCACCGGTGACGGTGACGTTGACGGGAGTGCGGGTCATTGCGATCTCCTGCGCTGTGGTTTGCGGGGGGATACCCCCGGTCCCCAGGACGGTGGGCGTCCCCGGCCCCTGATCCGGTTCTCTCGATACCGAGACAACCGCCGTCAGGCTATCGGACGGGACGCCGCGGAAATCCCCGGGTCGGTGTGGTCCGTCCCACTACGCGGACAGCCGTGCCGGGACGGAGTACACGCCCCGCGAGGCGGTCAGCCGCCCAGGGCCGTGTGGTGGGCGGGGCGGCCGGGCAGGCGGGTGAGGGACGGCGAGGACGACGGGGAGGGGGCCGGCACGGAGGCGGGCACGGCGGTCACCGGCGGCGGGACGGCGGGCGGCGCCGGGGCGGGACGGCCGATGCCGAAGCAGACGACGGCGCCGATCAGCACCACCAGCGCGGCGGCCAGCCCGGTCACGAAGAGCACCGCCGCCTTCTGCGGACCGGGCACCACGGTGGCCGAGGGGCCGTCCGCACCGGGGCCGCCGAAGAGGTGGAAGGTGCCCTCCCCGGGGGCCGGCTCCCCGGCCGCGCCGGGCGGCGCCGGACCGGTCACCGGCCGCCGGGCCGGGGTGAACGCGTCGGGGTCGGCCGCCGCGTGATGGGTGCCGTCCGGACGGGGGCCGCCCGCGTCGCGGACCCCGGGCACGACGGCACCGGGGACGCGGTCGTCGTCGGCGGCGCGGTCGTGACGTTCGCTCACCTCGGCCGGCGGCGGGACGGGCCGGCGGGGGCGCTCGCCACGGGCGGGGTGCGTTCCGCCGCCGTCATGCCGTGCGAGCCGTCGGACAGTGTGTGCCAACTTCCGTAGCGCCCCGTCCCGTTCCTCCGGAAGTCGACGGATTCGGGTCATGTCCCCTCCCCTGCCCCGGGTTGCCCCTGCTGTGGGGAACGTGGCGTGCCGCTTGGGTGGTTCCCCGGAAACGCCGATTGCGCACTCAGGGGTTAGCCCGGGCAGGTGAGCGGCGGGAGGCCGGCCCGGCCGTCGCGCGGGGCGGGCGGGCGGTCCCACGTGGTGTTGTCCTCGGCCCCGTCCGGCGGCGGCGGATCCGGGGCGCCGGCCCGCGTTCAGCGCCGACCGGGTGAGCGGCGGGAGACGGCCGTTGACGTCGGGGACGGCGCCGCCGTGCCGTCGCAGCGGGCGGCGGGGCGGCAGCGCACCGGTGGTGTCTTCGCCGCGCCGCCCCGCAACAGGGCGAGCCCGCTGGCGAGTCCGAGCCCGAGGACGGCGATGGCCACCAGGGCGGCCAGCAGCGCGCGGCGGTGCCGGGCGCGGCGTTCCGCGCGCAGCGCCGTGGTGAGATCGGCGCCGCCGGCCGTACCGCCCCCGGCCCGCACCCACCACGCCTCCCGGTGGCCGAAAACCACGCCTCCGCCGCGTCCGCACGCCGCCGGCGGGCCGCCCGGCGCCCGGGATGCGGCACTGGGTGCCTTCCCCGGGCGCCCGGCCGTCCGGGGCGCCCCGTCCGCCGGGGTCCGCGGGGCCGGGACGCGGCGGGCGGTGGCGGTGACCACGGCCGGGGCGGCGGACCGGGCCCGGCGCACGGTACGCGGCTGGTCGGCCGTGCGGGGGCGGGCGCCGGTGAGCGCCTGCCACGCCGCCGCCTCCCACAGCGCCGACACCCGGTCCGGGTCGGCGCCGGCCAGCGCGACGAGGGCGTGCACCGCCTGCCGCGGTACGAGGTCGGCCGCGTTGAGGTAACGGTCCCACTGGGCGGGGTCGTACGCCGTGGTGGCGCCGAGCGCGGCCAGGCTCAGCCCGGTGCGGTCGGTGAGCCGGCGCAGGTGCAGCGTCAGACGGCGTAACTCGGGCGCCAGCTCCTCCGGAAGCGGCTGCCAGCGTGCCATGTCCCTCCCCGTCCCGGTGCGGTCTCCTCCCCGGCGGCCACGTCCGGTGCGGGCGGTCGCCGGCCGGGTCGGGGCCGGCGACGGCGACTGTCCGCAGTCCGTCGCGTCCTCAATGTCACTACCCACGGGGAGCGGACAGTTCCCGCCTTCCTCGGCCACCCCGGCCGTCCCGCCCGCCCCGCACCGGGAACGGCGGCGGGGTTCAGCGCACGGCGAACCGGACGATGTCGTCCAGCAGCGGGATGTGCACGATCGGCCGCGGCGGGGCCATCAGCGCCAGCAGCACCACGGCCACCCCCAGCACCCCGTAGGTGATCAGGTCGGTGAACCGGCTGCGTACCGCCAGCATCCCCACCGACGGCAGCAGCCACCGCAGCGCCGCGCCGAACAGCAGCGCGGCCCCCACCACGATCAGCCCGGCCCGGAACTCCCCGGCCGCGGTGATCAGCAGCCCCAGCGCCACCCCGGCGACCACCGTCAGCAGCGGCCACTGCCGGGCCGGGGCGGAGTGGGTGCCGCCGGCCGCCCGGCCGCCGCCCTCCGGCCGGGAGGTGCCGGTGGTGTGCTCGGGGAAGCGCCGGCTGCCGCCGGAGGCGGGCCGTTCCGGCTTCGGCGCGTCAGCCGGCATGGCCCGCGCCGGCGGCGCCCGCCCCGGCCAGCTCCGCCGCCTCCACCACGTTGGCCAGCAGCATCGCCCGGGTCATCGGGCCCACCCCGCCCGGGTTGGGCGACAGCCAGCCGGCCACCTCGCGCACCCCGGGGTGGACGTCGCCGAGGATCTTGCCGTTCTCGTCCCGGCTGACGCCCACGTCGAGCACGGCCGCGCCCGGCTTGACGTCCTCCGGCTTGATCAGGTGCGGCACGCCGGCCGCGGCGACCACGATGTCGGCCTGGCGCAGCAGCGCGGGCAGATCACGGGTGCCGGTGTGGCACTGGGTGACGGTCGCGTTCTCGCTGCGCCGGGTGAGCAGCAGCGGCAGCGACCGGCCGACGGTGATGCCCCGGCCGACCACGACCACGTGGGCGCCGGCGAGCGGCACGTCGTGGCGGCGCAGCAGCTTGATGACGCCGTTGGGGGTGCACGGCAGCGGCGCCCGCTGGCCCAGCACCAGCCGGCCCAGGCTCGTCGGGTGGAGCCCGTCGGCGTCCTTGGCCGGGTCCATCAGTTCCAGCACCCGGTTGGTGTCCACGCCCTTGGGCAGCGGGAGTTGGACGATGTAGCCGGTGCAGGCGGGGTTGTCGTTGAGTTCCCGGACGACCGCCTCGATCTCCTCCTGCGTGGCGCTCGCGGGGAGTTCACGCTGGATGGAGGCGATGCCGATCTGGGCGCAGTCGCGGTGCTTGCCCGCGACGTAGATGTGGCTGCCCGGGTCGTCCCCGACCAGGATGGTGCCGAGGCCGGGGGTGATGCCCCGGGCCTTCAGCGCCTCGACGCGGACGGCGAGCTCGGACTTGATCGCGGCGGCGGTGGCCTTGCCATCGAGAATCTGGGCGGTCATGGCCCCATCCTCGCGGATCGGCCCCGTGGCGAACCAATCGGCGCCGCCCGCGCCGCCCCCGGCCGTGCCCGGCGGTCTCGTCTGGACATCACAGGTGCCGCCTAGGACGATGTGACTGAAGACCGCGGGGGGTCACGGGGGTATCGCGTGTTCGTCCTGACCCGAGCGGTCCGGACACGTCCCAACTTCTCCGCTCGAAGGACACCACGTGAGTTACCCGCCCGGTCCTCAGGACCCGTACGGCCAGCAGCAGCCCGGCTACGGTCAGCCGCAGCAGGGTCAGCAGCCGCAGTACGGCTACCCCCAGCAGGGCCAGCCGCAGTACGGCTACCCCCAGCAGCCCGGTTACCCCGGCTACGCCGGTTACCCGGGGGTGGCCGGCCAGGTGCCGATGCAGATGCCGGGCATAGCCCAGGCCGCCCGGGTCATCCTGTTCGTCCTCGGCGGCCTCCAGATCCTCGGGGCGATCGGCGTGGCCGTGCTCTTCGCCGTGGCCAAGGGCGCCACCAGCGGCACCGACGTCGAGGGCGCCGGCAGCGCGATGGCCGGGATCGGCATCGTGATCGCGCTCGTCATGGCCGCCCTCGCCGGCCTGCTGATCTTCCTGGGCGCCCGGTTCGGCAAGGGCGGCAACGGCATCCGGATCACCACGATCGTCTACTCGTGCCTGCTGCTCCTGGGCGCGCTGGGCAACTTCGCGCGGGGTGCCGGCGGTGCCCTCTTCGGCGTGACTGGGCTGGCCCTCGGCGGCTTCCTGCTCGCCTCGATGCTCCAGTCGTCGACCGCCGCGTGGTTCAAGCGTCCGCGCTACTGAGCCGTCATGCCACGGCGACGAGGCCGCACCCCGAACCGGGGGTGCGGCCTCGCGCGTTGGCGGCGGCTCAGTGGAAGAAGTGCCGGGTGCCCGTCAGGTACATGGTGATCCCCGCCTTGCGCGCGGCCTCGATCACCTGGTCGTCGCGGATCGAACCGCCCGGCTGCGCAACGGCCTTGATCCCGGCCTCGGCCAGCACCTCCAGCCCGTCGGGGAACGGGAAGAACGCGTCGGAGGCGGCGTAGGAGCCGGCCGCCCGCTCCGCCCCGGCGCGCTGCACCGCGAGCCGGGCCGAGTCGACCCGGTTGACCTGGCCCATGCCGACGCCGACGGTGGCCCCGTCCTTGGCGAGCAGGATGGCGTTGGACTTCACCGCGCGGCAGGCCCGCCAGGCGAAGGCGAGGTCGGCCAGGGCCGCCGCGTCCAGCGCGTCACCGGTGGCGAGCGTCCAGGTGGCCGGGTCGTCGCCGTCGGCCTGGAAGCGGTCCTTGGCCTGCACCAGCAGACCGCCCTCGATCCGCCGGAACTCCCGCCGCTCGCACGGCTCTTCGGCGCAGCGCAGCACCCGCAGGTTCTTCTTGCGGGTGAGCACCTCCAGCGCGCCCTCCTCGAAACCGGGCGCGATGACCACCTCGGTGAAGATGTCGGCGACCTGCTCGGCCAGGGCCACGCTCACCGGCCGGTTGACCGCGATCACACCACCGTAGGCGGAGACCGGGTCGCAGGCGTGCGCCTTGCGGTGCGCCTCGGCGACGTCGGCGCCGACCGCGATGCCGCACGGGTTGGCGTGCTTGATGATGGCCACGCAGGGGTCCTGGTGGTCGTAGGCGGCCCGGCGCGCGGCCTCGGTGTCGACGTAGTTGTTGTAGGACATCTCCTTGCCGTGCACCTGCTCGGCCTGGGCCAGTCCGGGCGAGCCGTCGGTGTAGAGGGCGGCGCTCTGGTGCGGGTTCTCGCCGTACCGCAGCACCCGGGCGCGGGAGAAGGCGGCGCCGGTGAACTCGGGGAAGCCCGCGCCCTCGGCGTCCGGGGCGTACTCGCCGGCGAACCAGTTGGCCACGGCCACGTCGTAGGCGGCGGTGTGCGCGAACGCCTCGGCGGCCAGCCGCTTGCGGGCCGCCAGGTCGAAGCCGCCCGCGGTGACCGCGGCCAGTACGTCGGCGTAGCGCCCGGGGTTGACCACCACGGCCACCGAGGGGTGGTTCTTGGCGGCGGCGCGGACCATGGAGGGGCCGCCGATGTCGATCTGCTCGACGCACTCGTCCGGGGTGGCGCCGGAGGCCACCGTCTCGCGGAACGGGTAGAGGTTGACCACCACCAGCTCGAACGGGGCCACGCCCAGCTCGGCGAGCTGGCCGCGGTGGTCGTCCAGCCGCAGGTCGGCGAGGATCCCGGCGTGGATCTTGGGGTGCAGCGTCTTGACCCGGCCGTCCAGGCACTCGGGGAAGCCGGTCAGCTCCTGCACCGGGATGACCGGCACCCCGGCCTCGGCGATCCGGGCGGCCGTCGACCCGGTGGAGACGATCTCCACGCCGGCCGCGTGCAGCCCCTGGGCCAGCTCCGTCAGCCCGGTCTTGTCGTAGACGCTGACCAGTGCGCGGCGCACCGGCCGCCTGGTGTCCTCGCCGGCGGCGGTGGCTTCGGGCGCGTTGCCCACGGTCGTACCTTCGGTCGTCACGGGACGATGACCTTTCTTCCCTCGATGCGGTAGCCGTCGCGGGCGAGCCGGCCCACGACCTCGACGAGCAGCCGTCGCTCGACTTCCTTGATGCGCTCGTGCAGCGTGGCCTCGTCGTCCTCGGTGCGGACCTCGACCACGCCCTGGGCGATGATCGGTCCGGTGTCGACGCCGTCGTCGACGAAGTGGACGGTGCAGCCGGTGACCTTGACCCCGTAGGCGAGCGCGTCCCGTACGCCGTGGGCGCCGGGGAAGCTGGGCAGCAGGGCGGGGTGGGTGTTGACGAAGCGCCCGCCGAACCGGGCCAGGAACTCCGGTCCGACGATCTTCATGAACCCGGCGGAGACCACCAGGTCGGGCTGGTACGCGGCGACCGCGTCGGCCAGCGCGCGGTCCCAGGCGGCCCGGTCCGGATGGTCGCCCACCCGGCAGACGAAGACCGGCAGCCCGGCGGCGCGGGCCCGGTCGAGCCCCGCGATGCCGTCCCGGTCGGCGCCGACCGCCACCACCCGCGCCCCGTAACCGGGGTCGTCGGCGATGGCGTCCAGCAGCGCCTGGAGGTTGGTGCCGGAGCCGGAGACGAGGACGACGAGGCGTGCCGGGCCACCGCCGCTCCGGCCGGGGCTGCCGGGCGTCGGTCGGGCGGGGACAGAGTCGGGCGGAAGGTCGGAATCCGGGGGGATCACGGCGGGGTTCTTTCTCGCGGGACCGAGCGATTTGTGCGGTCGTACGAATCGGTGGGTACCCAACATCCAGGGAACCCTACGAAGGCGCCGACCGTCAGCAACGATACCGGCACGGCGACCGGCCCCCGCAGGGACGGTGGCGGGCGCGACGGGTAGCGTCTGACCATCAGACGTCCGCCGTCGACGACAGCCGCCCGCGCGGTGTGGCGGGCGTACCGGCGGAGAGCGACGCACGAGGAGCCGACGGCAAGGGGATGGCGCTTCCAACCATGAGCAACGGCCGCATCACCACCACGCGCCACGAAGGGGCGGTCCCCGGCCCGGTCCTGCGTGAACAGCAGGAGGACAACCCGTTCGCGCCGCCGCCCAAGGGCGCCGCCGACCGGCCCTGGCAGCCGCGCGGCCAGGAGGGCGGCGGCCCGGAGGGCTCCCCTGGCCCCGGCCCCGGTCCCGGCCCCGGTCCCGGCCCCGGTCCCGGCGGTGACCGCTGGAGCCCGCAGCAGCCCGGCCCCCACCCCGGCGGCTTCGGCCGCCCCGACCGCCCGGAGCGCCCCGGCGGCCCCTCCGGCCCCGGCCCCGGCGCCCCCGGCCCCCGTTTCGACATCACCGACCCCGTGCAGCGCCGGGCCCGCTACGCCCTGCTGTGCGGGATGTGGGGGCTGTTCTTCGGCCTGTTCAGCGTGCCCGAGATCGGTCTGCTGCTCGGCGCGCTCGCCCTCTACTGGGGCATCAGCGCCCTGCGCGGCAAGGCCAAACCCCGCCCCGAGACCCCCGGCCCCCACCCCGCCCAGCAACGCCCGCAGTACACCGCCGCCGTCAGCGGCATCGTCGCCGGCTCCGTCGCCCTCGCGATCGTCGCCCTCACCTTCACCTTCCAACTCGCCTACCGCGACTACTTCACCTGCGTCGACGACGCCCTCACCCAACCCGACCGCCAAGCCTGCACCGCCCTCCTCCCCGAGCAGATCCGCCCCATGCTCGGCAACCGCGACTGAGCGCGGGAACGAAGCCCCCGGCGCCCATGGCCGGGAGGCGCCCTGTCGGCCGGAGCGCATCCCCCACGGGGCTTGGGGCGGCGCCGCTCGGCAACCGGCACGCGCACGGGACGCCGCGAGTCCCACCGACGGCGACGGCGAGCGCGCAACCCCCGTACGCCCCGGGGCCGGCGGCGGCCCCACGTCGCCAACGGACCGCTCACGCCCGGGCGTTCGCGGTGGCCCCGCCGAACGGCGACGCGGCAACGCGCCCACCTCACACGCCAGTCCGCCGCCCGCTCCGCGCCGCCACCGCGAACCGGCCACCCCCGCGCGGGAGTTCGCGGGCCCCGCCGAGGGCCCGCTCGGCGACCGGCACACTCACGGCACACCACGACCACACCGCCCGGGGCGCTATCGCGCGGGCTCGCTCTCGCCCCGGGGGGGAGAGCGGGCGGACGTGGGGGACGCCGGGGGGGCGGGCCCGGGGTGGGTGGCGGGACGGCGGGGGAACGGCGGGTGGGGGCGCGGCGGGCGGCGTGCCAGCGGGCGGCGAGCGCTCCGGGGACCGCCACCGCGGCCAGCCAGGCCAGCGCGGCGGCGCCGGTGAGCAGCGGGTCCGGGCCGAACCGGGAGAGTGCGGCGACCCCCATCGGGCCGGAGGCCAGCGCCGCGGCCGACGCGACCGCGACGGCACCGCACAGCGCGGCGAGCGCGGTGACCACGGCGGTGCGCGCCGCCGTCCAGCCGCGTTCCCGCGCCGCCCGGGCCGCCGACCGGGCCATCACCAGCCCGGCCGCCACCGGCACCACCACGGCCAGCCAGCCGAGCCCGGCGCCGTGTCCCCGTCCGCCCGCCGCCGGCACCGCCGCGAGCAGCGGGAAGTCCGGCGGCAGCGGCGGATACCCGTACACCCCGCCCGGCCCCGCCCACCCGTGCGCCCCGAACGCGAACCCCGGCCCCAGCGCGTACGCCGCACCCCACACCGCCGCGTCCGGCAGCAACGCCACCGCCAGCAGCGACACCGCGAACCGTCCGGAGAACGAACCCGCCAGCCGCAGCAGCGAGTCCAGCGCGGCCTGCCCGTGCCACACCAGCGAACCCACGCTCAGCAGCGCGCCCCCGCCGGCCAGCACCGCCGTTCCCCCGCCGCGCAGCGCAACGCCACCCGCAGCCCGCCGTACGGGATCCGCAGCCGCGCCGCCGTCCGCCGCACCCCGTACGGCAGCCGGGCCACCAGCCGTACGCTCGACGGCCGTCCGCAGGCCGACCAGGCGCCGGCGACGACCACCGCGCAGGCGGCCGGCGGGAGCCTCAGCAGCGCGGAGAGCGGCACGGCGCGCAGCGGCCCGCCGCCGGTCCACGGCACCACGGCGGCGGCCACCGCCAGGTATCCGGCGGCGAACCAGCAGGTCACCGCGACCGGTCCGATGGGCCGGACGACCCCGAGGAAACCGCGTTCCTCCTGCCGCAGCACCGCGTGGCCGGCCGTGCGGTACAGCAGCCAGGCCAGCGGCAGCGACAACAGCAGCGGCGTCACCGCGATCGGCGCGGCGGCCCCGGTCAACGCGTCGGTGCGCAGCAGCCGGACGCCGTGCGCCAGCAGCCACAACGCCGCCGCCACGTGCAGCGCCCCGTCCGGACCGCGTTCCGGGTACGGCGACGTGCTCCACACCAGCAGCACCAGCACCACCACCGCGCCGAGCCCGAGCACCGCGGCCACCGCGCCGCTGAAGGCCGCCGCGGTCATCTCCGGCGCCCGGCGCCCCGGTCCGCCCCGCCGCCGCGTACGCCGGGGGAAACGCTCACCCGCATAGGTCACATCACCGCATCATGCCAATTAACGGACATAAGGTGATGGAACGTCAGGTCGGACGCCGGGCCGTGTCGCCGCCCGCTCCGGATCCGCGCGAAGACGGCGGGAAAGCCGCGAGCCCGGCTCCGGGGATCCGGAACCGGGCTCGTGCGCTCTGCCGCGGTGGGTCGGCCTGGTGTCAGCCGGCCAGGGCGGCGCGGGCGAGACGCGCGGTCTCGCTCGGGGTCTTGCCGACCTTGACGCCGGCCGCCTCCAGGGCCTCCTTCTTCGCCTGGGCGGTGCCCGACGAACCGGAGACGATCGCGCCCGCGTGGCCCATCGTCTTGCCCTCGGGGGCGGTGAAGCCCGCGACGTAGCCGACGACCGGCTTGGTCACGTGCTCCTTGATGTAGGCCGCCGCGCGCTCCTCGGCGTCGCCGCCGATCTCACCGATCATCACGATGAGGTCGGTCTCCGGGTCCTCCTGGAACGCCTTGAGGCAGTCGATGTGCGTGGTCCCGATGATCGGGTCGCCACCGATGCCGACGCAGGAGCTGAAGCCGATGTCACGCAGCTCGTACATCATCTGGTAGGTCAGCGTGCCCGACTTCGACACCAGGCCGATGCGGCCCGGCTTGGTGATGTCGGACGGGATGATGCCGGCGTTCGACTGACCCGGGGTGATCAGGCCCGGGCAGTTGGGGCCGATGATCCGGGTCTTGTTGCCCTTGGACTGGGCGTGCGCCCAGAAGTAGGCGGTGTCGTGGACCGCGATGCCCTCGGTGATCACGACGGCCAGCGGGATCTCGGCGTCGATGGCCTCGACGACCGCGTCCTTGGTGAACTTCTCCGGGACGAAGATGACGGTCACGTCGGCGCCGGTGGCCTCGATGGCCTCCTTGACCGTGCCGAAGACCGGTACCTCGGTGCCGTCGAAGTCGACCTTCTGGCCGGCCTTGCGCGGGTTGACACCGCCGACGATGTTGGTGCCGGAGGCGAGCATCCGGCGGGTGTGCTTCTGGCCCTCGGAGCCGGTCATGCCCTGGACGATGACCTTGGATTCCTTGGTGAGGAAGATAGCCATGGTGTCGGTTACCTCGTCCTTTACTTAGCAGCCAGCTCGGCGGCGCGGTCCGCCGCGTCATCCATGGTGTCCACCTGCTGCACCAGCGGGTGGTTGGCGTCGGTGAGGATCTTGCGGCCCAGCTCGGCGTTGTTGCCGTCCAGACGCACGACCAGCGGCTTGTTGACGTCCTCGCCCTTGGACTTGAGCAGCTCCAGGGCCTGGACGATGCCGTTGGCGACCGCGTCGCACGCGGTGATGCCGCCGAAGACGTTGACGAAGACCGACTTGACGGCCGGGTCGCCCAGGATGATCTCCAGACCGTTGGCCATCACCTCGGCGGAGGCGCCGCCGCCGATGTCCAGGAAGTTGGCCGGCTTGACGTTGCCGTGCTTCTCGCCGGCGTAGGCGACGACGTCCAGGGTCGACATGACCAGGCCCGCGCCGTTGCCGATGATGCCGACCTCGCCGTCGAGCTTGACGTAGTTGAGGCCCTTGGCCTTGGCGGCGGCCTCCAGCGGGTTGGCGGAAGCCTTGTCCTCCAGCTCGGCGTGGTCCGGCTGCCGGAAGGCGGCGTTGGCGTCCAGCGACACCTTGCCGTCGATCGCCAGCACCGTGCCGTCACCGGTCTTCGCCAGCGGGTTGACCTCGACCAGCAGGGCGTCTTCCTTGATGAAGACGGTCCACAGCTTCTTGAGGACCTCGGCGACCTGGTCGGCGACCTCGGCCGGGAACTTGGCGGCCTCGACGATCTCGCGGGCCTTGGCGTCGGTCACGCCCTCCTTGGCGTCCACCGGGACCTTGGCGAGCGCCTCCGGCTTGGTGGCGGCCACCTCCTCGATCTCCATGCCGCCCTCGACGGAGGCCATGGCGAGGAACGTCCGGTTGGCACGGTCCAGCAGGAACGAGACGTAGTACTCGTCCACGATGTCCGCGGTCTGGGCCAGCATCACCTTGTGGACCGTGTGGCCCTTGATGTCCATGCCCAGGATGGCGCCGGCCTTCTCCACCGCGTCGTCCGGGCCGTCGGCCAGCTTCACGCCGCCGGCCTTGCCGCGGCCACCGGTCTTGACCTGCGCCTTGACGACCACACGGCCGCCGAGACGCTCGGCAACCTCGCGCGCGGCCTCCGGCGTGTCGATGACTTCACCGCTCAGCACCGGTACATCGTGCTTGGCGAAGAGATCCCTCGCTTGGTACTCGAACAGGTCCACGCGCGTCCGTCCCTTTGCTTCTCTTAATCGCAGTCTGGTGATCGCGGGTTTTTTGTGTGCGCGGGCGTGCCGTGACCCAGTGGCTACGGCGTGGTGACGCGATCCGGGGAAGAGGGCGCACACGTCGTCCAAGTACGCGGCATGTCCGCATCGCAGGTTATCCCTGCCCGCTGCGAGGGTCTAAATCCAACGTCACACGAGCGCGGTGAGAACGGTCACAAACACCTGAGCGGGTGTGTCGCGCCCCTCTGTCGCGCCCCGGAGCGGCCGAAGGCCGGGCGGCCCGGAGTGGTGCGGGGGATGGCGGGGAACGCACCACGTCCGGACCGCCCGGCGGTCCATGGAGGCCCGGTCGGTCAGATGCCGAGGGCGCCGGTCGGCAGGGTCGGCAGGGCCGACAGGGAGCCGGTGCCCGGCAGCGACGGGACGCCGGTCGGCAGCGTCGGCAGCGAACCGGCCGCCTCCACCGGCGTCACCGCGACGCGCACCCCGTTCACCGTGGTGGTCGCGACCCGGACGGCCCCGTTGACGGCGCCGGCCACGGCGTTGTGCGCGAAGGGCAGGGTCTGGGCGACCACGCCCTGGGCGCATCCAGTGACCGCGCCGGTCAGCGGCCGGGCCTGCCGCACGACTCCGGTGGCGAACGGCCGGGCCTGCCCCGACTCGTCCCGCGCCACGCTGCCGGCACCGGCGACGGCGCCCCGGGCCACCGGGAGCGTCCCGGCGACGGCCTTCCTGGCGAGCGGGCCCGCCTTGGTCAGCGCGTCCAACCGGGTGCCGGCGGCGAGGATCCCGTTGGACAGATCGGTGGCGTCGCCCGGAGCCGGGACGGAGGGCGCGGACGGGACGGAGGGGACGGACGGCAGGCCCGAGGACGGCAGCGCGGGCCCGGCCGGGGCCGCGGGCACCGTACCGACGTGCTCGACCGCACCGGTCACGGCGCCGGCACCGACGCCGTGCGCCGCCTCGGCGAGCCGGCGCACGGACGGGACGGCGCCGGTCCGGTGGACGTTCCCGCCGGTCACCGGCCGCGCCGCCGTGGTCATCGGGTGCTCGACCGGTCCGCTGCCGGTCGGCGAACCGACGACGGGCAGCTTGTCCCGCACGGCGCCGACGGTGTGGGTGACGTTCACCGGGCCGGCGACGGAGGCCAGCCGGGCCGCCGTGCCGGTGACCTCGCCGGTGACCCGGCCGACGGCCTGGCCGGTGCCGGGCACCACGGGCAGCGTGGCCGCGTTGGCGGCGACGCTCCCGAGCGCCCACACCCCGGAAGCGGCGGCGACGACGACAACGGCACGGCGAATGCTCGTACGCATGAGGGGACCTTTTCTCTCTTCGGATTCTCTTCGGGACGTGTACGGCTCGGCCGGGCACGCGAGAGGAAACGGGGCGGCGCGACGCCTACGCCGGGCGCGCACTGTCGGATGCGGGCAACACGGCCCGTACACCGGTCAGTTGCGCGGAACGCGGGAACACGTACGGGGGCTCGACGGCCCGCCGGGGTCGCTCACGTCCACAGCCGGAGGCGTCCTGCCACGCCCGTGCCTCGCGCACCGGGCGTCGCCGTGGGACCGCCTAGTCGGGCTGGACGGAGACGTTCGCCGGCCGCTGGAGGGGCGACGAACCGTGCGCGGCGCGGATCGCGACCGCGTTCAACGGGAGCCGCGCGCCGGACGCGGGCAACGTGGCGTGGGCGCCACCGTCGTGGTGGACGCCGTCACTCTCGCCAGGGTGCTCCTGGTGTCCGGCGGGCGCCGCCGGAGCGTGCGCGGGCCGCCGGTGCGCCACCTGGACGCCGGTGTGCGCCCCGCTCACGGCGTACGCCGCGTGGCCGCCACCGGTCGTCGTCGGCGCAACGTCGGCCGCCGGAGACGCGGTACGCCGCGTGGCCGTGGCACCGCCGTGACCGGCACGGGAGCCCGCCACCACGTGGTGACCGCCGCCCGGCGCACCGGCCGACGGACCGGCCGCGACCGGCACGAGACGGCCGGCCACCTGCCGTACGGCACCGATGACCCGGCCCGGTTCCAACGCGTCGTCCAGCGTGCCGACCGGGCGGACCACCGCCATCCGCGCGACGTCACCGGGGACCCCGGTGGCGTCGAGGCCGGACCCACCGTCCACGGCACCCCGGGCCACGCCCGGGATCTCGCCGCGGTCCGCCGCCGAACTCGCTGCGGCGGCAAGGGCCTTGCCGGTGGCCGCCCGGTGCGGCGTGGTGGACCGCGCCGCGGTGTGCGCGCCGGGAACACCCGGCACCCTCGGTGTGTCGGCGTGCGCCCTGCCCGCGAAGAGGAAGGCGACCGCCAGGAATCCGCCGAGCAGCATCGTCACCCGCAGCGCGCGCCGCACCGCGACCGTGGTGCGCGACGGCACGACGGCGGCAGGCAGGGCATGAGCCACGGATGACAAGGTGGGGGGACCTTCCCGTACGGATCGACACACGTTCCGGGTGACGGATGGATCCTCGCACGGCCGACCGGGGGCACCGCAACCCCCCTTCCCGCCTTGCCACCGTTACGGCGCCTTATGCCTGATGCGACGCCATGTCGGGTATCGGCAACGGCCGTTTCTCGATCGCCGCCGCCATCACCTCCGGGAACAGGTCGGGCGTGCAGGCGAACACCGGCACCCCCAACGCGGCCAGCGCCGCCGCGTTCCGCCGGTCGTACGCGGGCGCGCCCTCGTCGGAGAGCGCCGGCAGCACCACGAACCGCACCCCCGCCCCCGTCATCGCCGCCACCCGGCGCAGCATCTCCTCCCGTATGCCGCCCTCGAACAGGTCGCTGATGAGCACCACCACCGTCTCGGCGGGACGGCCGATCAGCGACTGGCAGTGGGCGAGCGCCCGGTTGATGTCCGTACCGCCACCGAGGCGCACGCCGAAGAGCACGTCGACCGGGTCGTCGAGCTGGTCGGTGAGGTCGGCGACGGCGGTGTCGAAGACCACCAGCCGGGTGGCGACCGACCGCATCGAGGCGAGCACGGCGCCGAAGACCGACGCGTACACCACCGACGCCGCCATCGAGCCCGACTGGTCGACGCAGAGCACCACCTCCTTGCGCACCCCGCGCGCCGCCCGCCCGTGGCCCACCAGCCGCTCCGGCACCACCGTGCGGTGCTCGGGCAGGTAGGTGCCGAGGTTGGCGCGTATCGTCCGGTGCCAGTCGATGTCGCGGTGGCGGGGCCGTGCCACCCGCGCCGAGCGGTCGAGCGCCCCGCCCAGCACGGCCCGGGTGCGGCCCGCCAGCCGCGCCTCCAGCTCCCGCACCACCTTGCCCACCACCAGCCGCGCGGTGCGCCGGGTGGTCTCCGGCATCGCGTGGTGCAACGAGACCAGGGTGCCGACCAGGTGCACGTCGGCCTCGACCGCCTCCAGCATCTCCGGCTCCAGCAACAGCGCGGACAGCCCGAGCCGGTCGATGGCGTCCCGCTGCATCACCTGGACCACGGAGGCCGGGAAGTACCGGCGGACGTCACCGAGCCAGCGGGCCACCCGGGGCGCCGAGGCCCCGAGCCCGGCTCCCCGGTCGCCCGGCGGCCCGCCGGCCTCCTGCGGCCCGCCGTACAACGCCGCCAGCGTCCGGTCCATCTCCGCGTCCCGCCCGGTGAGCAGCCGCCCCGTGCCGTCCGCCGCGCCCCCGCCGAGCACCATCCGCCAGCGCCGCAGCCGCTCCCCGTCCACGGTCTCCTCCGCCGCCCCGCTCACGCCGTCACCCCCTCCTCCCGGTGTCCCAACAGCAGCCGCAGCACCGGCAGTACGGCGTCGGCGCGGGCCGCGTCCAGCTCAGGGGCGAACCCCGGCAGGCCCTCCGCCGGCCCGGCCGCGCGCGCCGCGCCGCCGCCGGTGCCGCGGCGCACCAGCTCCCCCACCGACCGCCGCACCCCGGCCTCGAACCGCCCGAACGTCCGCCGTACCAGCGGCAGCACGTCGGTGAACGCCTCCTTCGGGACCGCCGTCAGCCACCGGTCGACCAGGCCCAGCAGCCGTTCGTCGTGGACCAGGAGCATGCCGCCGTCGGCCAGGAAGCCGTCGATCAAGGCCGCCGCGTCACGGTGCGGGGTGCCGGGCGACAGGGCCAGGGCCATCAGCCGTTCCGCCTCCGGCGCGGTGAGCCTCCCGTCGTCCAGCAGCAGGCGGACCGCCCGGCCGCGGATCAGCCCGGAGACCGCCGCGTCCCGCCGGGCCAGCACGCCGAGCGTGGCCGCCCACCGCTCCCCCGGCCCGGCACCGCCGAGCAGCCCGACCGCCGCGTGCACCGCGTCCAGGTGCCCGCGCATCACCGTGGCCCCCGACTCGTCCAGCCCCGCGCAGGCCGGCGGCAGCCCCACGCACACCCGCAGCGCGATCCCCTCGGCGACCTCCCGCAACGCCGCCGCGTCGGTGTCCCGCACGTCCCCGTAGCGCACCGAGCGCACCAACGCGGGCAGCGCCTGGGCCAGTTGGGAGACGTCCGTGTCGAGCGCCGCCTTGTCGGCGAGGGCCCGTGTCACCGTGCGCAGCGCCTCCGGCAGCCCGGCCGGCAGGCAGCGTTCGGCGAGCGCGGTGACCTCGGCGAGGGTGGCCGCCGACCCCGCCGCGTCCTGCGTCTTCGCGGTCGCCGCGGCCCGTACCGTGGTGCCCCACACGCCCGCCTCGGCCACCCGCACCGCCGACTCCGGCTCCCAGCGCAGCCGCCAGCTCTCCCGGAACGTGCCCGTGCCGCCGGTGCGGGACGTATCCGGGTGCCCCCAGTCGACGCCGAGCAGGGCGAGCCGGTGCAGCAGCCGGCTGCGCCGCGCGTCGGTGTCGTTGCGCAGATCGAGGTCGAGCCGGCGCTCGGCCGCCTCCGGACGCAGCCTCAACGCCCTTTGCAGTCGGGCGAGGTCGCGGGCGAGCGGCACCGCCGGCGCCTCGGGCGGCACCTGGCCCAGCGCCTCGCCGACCACCAGCCGCTCCCGCACGAGCGCCAGCGGCACCTCGGACCCCTCGCACAGCACCGCCCGCGCCGCGTCCAGGCTCTCCGCCAGCCCCGCCAACGGGCGCCCGCGCAGCGCCGCGAGCGTCTCCGCCAGCCGCACCGCCTCGATCACGTGCGCCGTGGAGACCGGCAGGTCCTCCTCCCGCAACAGCCCGGCCACCGTGGTCAGCCACCCCGCGAGCACGGCGCCCGGCTCCCGCCCCGCGTGCCGGAACAGATGCGCGTACCACCCCGGGGAGTCGATCCCGGCGCCGTAACCGCTGCTCCGGGTCAGCCGCCGATGGGTCCACGGCACCCAGGTGATCGCGGCCCGCACCTTCGGCAGCCCCCGCACCGCCTGCCGGTCGGCGGTCACCGGACGCGCCCGGGCCAGCGCCGGTACGTGCCACGCCCCGCAGACCACCGCCGCGTGCCCGAACTCCCGCACCGCCTCCCGGATCCGCAGCCGCATGTGGGCCTCCCGGGCGGCCTCCACACCCCCCGGGTCCCCCTCCCCCGGCGACCCCCGCAGCACCGTCATCGCCTCGGCCACCGCCGCGAACGCCGCCGTGACGTCACCGTCCCCCGCCCGGTGCTCCACCGCGTCCTCCCACCAGCGCTCCGGGTCGTCGTACCCGGCGGTGCGGGCCAGCACGGCGAGCGGGTCCGCCCGTACGCCGTCCTCCTCCGGCGGCGCCTGCCGCAACGCCAGGGTGTGCGCGGCCGGCAGGTCGATGAAGCGCACCGGAACCCGCCGCTCCACCGCCCAGCGGATCGCCTGCCACTCCGGTGAGAACTCCGCGAACGGCCAGAACGCCGCCACCGCCGGGTCGTCCACCGCGTGCGCCAGCAACGCCACCGGTGGCCGCATGCCCTCCGCCCCGGCCAGCTCCACCACCGCGTCCGCCTCGCGCGGCCCCTCGACCAGCACCACCGCCGGCCGGTGGCGTTCCAGCGCCGCCCGCACCCCGCGCGCCGACCCGGGCCCGTGGTGGCGCACCCCGAGCAGCAACGGGGAGCCGGCCGGGGCGGGCGGCGGGTCCGCGGGGCGCGTCCGGGCGGTCATGCCGACGTCACCTCCCGGCACGCCCGGTAGAAGTCCTGCCAGCCCTCCCGCTCCCGCACCACCGACTCCAGGTATTCCCGCCAGACCAGCCGGTCGGCCGCCGGGTCGCGGACCACCGCGCCGAGCATCCCCGCCGCGATGTCCGCGGGGCGCAGCACACCGTCGCCGAAGTGGGCCGCCAGGGCGAGGCCACCGGTGACCACGGAGATGGCCTCGGCGGTGGAGAGCGTGCCGGAGGGCGACTTGACCCGGGTGCGCCCGTCGGCGGTGACCCCTTCGCGCAGCTCGCGGAAGACGGTGACGACGCGCCGGATCTCGTCCGCCCCCTCCGGCACCGGCGGCAGGTCGATGCCGCGGCCGATCTGCGCGACCCGGCGGGTGACGATGGAGACCTCCTCCTCGACGGTTGCGGGCAGTGGCAGGACCACGGTGTTGAACCGCCGGCGCAGGGCGCTGGACAGCTCGTTGACCCCGCGGTCGCGGTCGTTGGCGGTGGCGATCAGGTTGAACCCGCGCACCGCCATCACCTCCTCGCCCAACTCCGGTATCGGCAGTGTCTTCTCGGAGAGCACAGTGATCAGCGTGTCCTGCACGTCGGCGGGGATCCGGGTCAGCTCCTCGACGCGCGCGAGCCGGCCGTCGGCCATGGCCCGCATGACCGGTCCCGGTACCAGGGCCTTCCGGGACGGGCCTTCGGCCAGCAACTGGGCGTAGTTCCAGCCGTAGCGGATCGCCTCCTCCGGGGTGCCCGCGGTGCCCTGCACCAGCAGCGTGGAGTCACCGCTGACCGCCGCCGCGAGGTGTTCGGAGACCCACGTCTTGGCGGTGCCGGGCACGCCGAGCAGCAGCAGCGCCCGGTCGGTGGCGAGCGTGCTGACGGCCACCTCGACGACGCGCCGGGGACCGGTGTACTTCGGGGTGATCACGGTGCCGTCCGGCAGCGTGCCGCCGAGCAGGTACTTCGCCACGGCCCAGGGCGACAGGTTCCAGCGCGGCGGACGCGGCCGGTCGTCGGCGGCGGCGAGCGCCTTCAGCTCCTCGGCGAAGGCGTCCTCGGCGTGTGGCCGCAGGGCCTGTTCGGTCATGGCTCCCCCAGCGAGAACGAGTGGACGGAACGCGGATCGGAAGTGGCAATGGAGACGGTTCGCGGTCACGGGATACGGCGGCGGACGGCCGACTCCCTCGCGGGCGGCGGCACTTCACCGGCGGCACGGCACGATTCGGCGGACATGGCGCAAGCACGGCCGCGTTCCGCCCGACCCCTGCGGACCGCGGATGCCATCCACCTTGCACCACGCCACTGACAATCGCCCTGCCCGCCAATGTCCTTGCAGGTCAGGGCAGTTGCCGGGGCCATTGTCAGTGGCCGCTCGTAGCGTGAGGGGCATGGAGGAGACCCCATCGCGGTGGCCGGTGGAGCGGGTGCTCGCGCTCGCTCCCGACGCCGCCTCACGCACCGTGGGCGACCGGCTCGGGAAGCCGGGGCCCTGGTCCGGCACGGGTTGGTCGCCACCGTCGGACGACCGGGCGCCCGGGGCCGGCGGCACGGTGTGGGGACGGTGCGCGGACGGCTCCGGCCCGCCGTACGAGACCGTCGCCGACCTGTCCGGACCGGCGTTCCACTGCACGTGCCGCAGCCGCGAGGCACCGTGCGAACACGCCCTCGCCCTGCTGTCGCTGTGGGCGCGCGACGCCGGTACGGACGTCCCCGCCGCCGAACCACCCGAATGGGTGACACCATGGCTCGCCGCCCGCCCGGAGCCCCGCCCCGCCGGCCCCCGTACGGCCCGCGCCGATCCGCAGGCCGCCCGCCGCCGCGCCGAACGGCGGGCCCACCGGGTCGCCGCGGGCGCCGCCGAGCTGGAACAGCGCCTCGCCGACCGGCTGCGCGCCGGACTGGCCGCGCCCGACGCCCGGGACGGCCGCGTCTGGGACGAGATCGCCGCCCGCATGGTCGACGCCCAGGCGCCCGGACTCGCCGCCCGGGTACGGGAGTTGGCCGCCATACCGCACACCGGCACCGAGTGGCCCTCCCGGATGCTGGAGGAGAGCGGCCTGCTCCACCTCCTCGCCCGCGGCTGTCTGCGTGGCGACGCGCTGCCCGGGCCGCTGGCCGCCACCGTCCGGTCCCGCGTCGGCTTCACCGTCGAGGCGGCCGGGCTGCTCGCCGGCCGCACCGTGCGCGACCGCTGGCTCGTCCTCGCCCAGCACGACTCGGGCGACGAACGGCTGACGACCCGCCGGATCTGGCTGCACGGCCTGGACGGCGAACGCCCCGCCCTGCTGCTCTCCTACGGCGCCCGGGGCCGCCCGCCCGAGGTGTCGCTGCCGGTCGGCGCGGTGCTCGACGCCGAACTCGCCTACCACCCCGGCGCGATACGGCTGCGCGCCGCCCTCGGCCCACGCCACGGCGCCCCGGGCCCCGGCCCGGTACCCCCCGGCATCGGGGTGGAGGCGGCGCTGGACGCGTACGGGGAGGCGGTGCGTGCCGATCCGTGGCTGGAGGAGTGGCCGGTGGTGCTGGCCGGTGTGGTCCCGGTGCCGTGCGAGACCGGCTGGCAGCTGGCCGACGCGGGCGGCGCCTGGGCGCTCCCGGTGGACCGCCGCCGGATCGGCCGGCCCTCCCTGTGGCGACTGCCCGCCGTCTCCGGCGGCGATCCGGTCACCGTCTTCGGCACCCTGGGCCACCACGGCTTCGCCCCGCTGACCACCTGGGTGGCCCACGACCCGGCACGTCCCGAGGCGGTGGCGCTGTGACCGGCCGCGAACGCGCCCCGGCGCCGGCCACGCCCTCCTGGGCCGAGCTGGTCTCCGCCGCGCTCGTCGGCACCGACCGGCGGATACCCGCGGGGTTGGCCGCCGGGGCGGACGATCCGGCGGTGGCGCTGCTGGACGCGGCGGCGGTGGCCGCGGTGCGGCGGCGGGCCGGGGCGCGTCCGGTGCGCGCGGCCGTACGACCGCGGCCCGCCGTCCGGGACACCCGGCCGGTGGTGCCGCAGGCCGCCCGGGGCAGGCTCGCGGCGCTGCTGAGCGAACGGTCCGGCGCCGGTCCGTCCGCCGGCCGCCGCGGCACCGCGCCCAGCCTCGGCGAACTGCTGCCGCAGTGGCTGGCGGCGGCCAACGCGTACGGCTACCGCGCCCCCGAGGAAGCGCTGCCCGCGCTGCTGGACGCCGCCCGGGCCCGTACCGACCTGCGCCCCGACGCGCTCACCCTCGCCGGACCACGGGCCCTGTGGCTGGCCGAGCTCAACCCCGACTGGCGGTTCGCGCTGCGCGCCGCCAACCGCAGCGCCGCCGGGGACGCCGCCGCCGACCCGCGGGCCACCCGGCGACTGTGGGAGGAAGGGCTCTTCGCCGAACGCGTCGCCCTGCTCAGCGGGTTGCGCACCACCGACCCGGCGGCCGGCCTCGCCCTGCTGCGCACCACCTGGCAGCGGGAACGCGCCGAGGACCGGCTGATGTTCGCCGACTCGCTGCGCACCGGGCTGAGCCTGGCCGACGAGGACTTCCTGGAGCAGGCGCTCGCCGACCGCAGCCGCACCGTACGCGCCACCGCGGCCGAGCTGCTGGCCGCCCTGCCCGGCTCGGCGCTGGCCGCCCGGATGGGCGAACGGGCGGTGCGCTGCGTCTTCCTGCGCCACGGCGCGAGCGGTCCGCACATAGCCGTGGCCGCGCCGCATGCCTGCGACGCGGCGATGGAACGTGACGGGGTGAGCCCCGTTCCGCCGTCCGGCCGCGGCGAACGCGCCTGGTGGTTCGGGCAGTTGGTGGAGGCGGCGCCGCTGGCGGTGTGGACCCGGGTCTTCGGCGGACTGCGCCCGGAGGAGATCACCGCGCTGCCGGTGGACGACGACTGGCAGCCGGATCTGCACGCCGCCTGGTGCCGGGCGGCGGTACGGCAGCGCGACCCCGGCTGGGCGCGGGCACTGCTCGGGCCGCCGCCCGGCCCGGCGGGCGTGGTCGCCTCGATGGGCGACCCGGCCAAGCTGCTGTCGGTCCTGCCGGAGGACGAACGGGCGGCATGGGTCGCCCGCTTCATCGACTCCCACGGGCTCTCCGAGGCGTTCCAGATGCTCGGCGCCTGCGCGGTGCCGTGGGCCGAACCGCTGGGCCGCGCCGTGGTCGACGCCCTCGAGATCGCCCGCGAGGCGGGCAGCTACCCGTGGAGCTTCAGCGGCGTCATGGGCCTGGCCGAACGCTGCCTCGACCCCGCCCAGGCCAACCGCCTGACCCCCCTGACCGCCACCCCCGAAGACCCCCCCGACGGCTCCCCCGGCGCCACCGCCTACTGGACCGAAGCCTTCCAACGCCTCGTCAGCACCCTCCGCCTCCGCGCGGCGATGCTCTCCGAACTCGCCCCTCCACCCGCCCCGAGCTGAGCCCCGGGCGGGGCGGGGCCGACGGAGCCGGTCAGGGGCGAGCCAACGCCACCCCGGCGGGCTGAGCCCCCGGACCCAGCAAGCCGGGCGCACCCATGCAGACCGGGCGACCCCAAACGGGCGCGGCCCGAGCCGGACGCGACGGGCCCAGCAGTCCGGGCGAAGCCGAACGGGGCAGCGTCACGCGGCCCAGCCAAGCCGCCGGGCGGAAACCGGACAGGGGCGGAGCCACGCCAGGCCAGGTGCGGCCGAACAGGGGCCCCCGCCCCGGACGGGGCGGGACTCGTCGCTCGCCGGGCCGCATCGGGGTGCGGCCCGGTGGGGTCACGCTTCGGCGGGCTGGCGGACGTTGGCGCGGACCCAGTCGACCACGTCGCCGGTGGTGGTGCCGGGGGTGAAGATCGCGGCGACGCCGAGTTCCTTCAGCGGCGGGATGTCGGCCTCGGGGATGATGCCGCCGCCGAAGACCTGGATGTCGCGGGCGTCGCGCTCGGTGAGGAGTTCCAGGACCTTGGCGAAGAGCGTCATGTGGGCGCCGGACAGGATGGACATGCCGATCGCGTCGGCGTCCTCCTGGATCGCGGTGTCCACGATCTGCTCGGGGGTCTGGTGGAGGCCGGTGTAGATGACCTCCATGCCCGCGTCGCGCAGCGCCCGCGCGATGACCTTGGCCCCGCGATCGTGGCCGTCGAGACCCGGCTTGGCCACCACCACGCGGATCGGACCGGACACACCCATCACTGCCTCCATGCCGTGCCATCGCTGCTGTCGGGCGTAAGCGTGAACGAACGTTATCGCCAGCATCGCGCAGACGGCAGTTTCACGGGAGTCAGGGAGGGGGAAATCACACGTGGGACACGTTCGTAAGACGTTCGGCCCACCACCGCGTACCTCCACCGCTCCGCCGAGCGGCGCGTGGTCGTACCCGGGGCGCGCGGGCCGTACGTGATCCCGGAAAAGCCCCGGCCGGGCCGCCTCGCCGCCCTGCCGCCGTGCCGTGGGACGCACGGCGTCGTGCACGGCGGCCCGGCCGCCCCGTGGCCGCCCGGGACGGCACCGGACGACGCCGGACGACGCCGGCCCCGCACACGTCAGCACTCGCACGGCCGCCCACCGGGGCATACTGGCCGCGCTGTCCACCCGTGAGCCGCGACGGGGAGGTAGTCATGGGCGCGTCGACCGCCACCGGATCCGTCACCGCACCGCTGTCCGGGGTGCTCGCCGACGCCCTGCCCCGGTACGGCGCCGTACTGCGCGCGCTCGGGCTCGAACTCGCGGTCATCGCCGGGCATGTGCTGCTCTACCCCACCGGGCTGCGCCAGGAGCCGTTACCCCTCGCGCCCGGGTCCGCCGCGTCCACGGCCGTCGAGGCCGCCGCGACCGTACCGTTCACCGCCCGCCGGCCCGCCCGCCGCGCCGCCGTGCCGCGGGCCGCCGCCGACGCCCGGCCGCCCGTCCTCCTCCTGCACGGCTTCGTCGACAACCGTTCGATCTTCCTGCCGCTCCGCCGCAGCCTGCGCCGGCACGGCTGGCAGCGGGTGCACGCGGTCAACTACTCGCCGCTGACCCCCGACATACGGCAGGCCGCGGCCGTGCTCGGCCGGCAGGTGGAGTCGCTGTGCGAGCAGTCCGGGCACGCCCGGATCGACATCGTGGGGCACAGTCTCGGCGGGCTGATAGCGCGGTACTACGTGCAACGGCTCGGCGGGGACGCCCGGGTCCGCACCCTGGTCACCCTCGGCACCCCGCACAACGGCACCCGCGTCGCGCCGTTCGCCGACACCCACCCCATCGTGCGGCAGATGCGCCCCGGCTCCGAACTCCTGGCCGAACTCGCCGAACCCGCGCCCGGTTGCGCCACCCGCTTCATCGCCTTCTGGAGTGATCTCGACCGGATCATGGTCCCCGCCGAGACCGCCCGGCTCGACCACCCGGACCTGACCGCCGGCGACGTCCCCGTGCACGCCGTCGGACACCTGTCGCTGCTGTTCAGCCGCCGGATCGCGGCCGGGGTGCGGGAGGCGTTGCAGCACGCCGAGGAGGCCGCCGGGACCGCCGACGCCGCCTGATTCGACCGCGCTTCCCTCGCGCGCCTGCCCGAAAACACGCCGAGATTGTCGCCGTCCGGTAACGGGGGATAGAGTCCCGGGCAATTCCCGTGCTGCCGAGGCGAAAGAGACGTTGGGCGGTGGACGATCGTCACCCGTCGGGGCTCACCGGAGCGAGCGCCGACCACAGCACCTACGGCTACGGGTACGGGTACGGGTACGACGGGTACGCGACGAACACGTACCACGGCCTCGCCACCGCCTACGGCACGCCCTACGACCCCTGGGCCGACACCTTCGGCCACCATGTATACGGCGGGTACGAGGAGCACACCGCATACCCCGCGCCCGACGGCGGCTGCGAACCGTACGGCGGGACGCACGCGTACACCGTGCCGGACCACCTCTTCGCGGACCACCCCTACGGCGGCCACGCGCGGACGGCCTTCCTCCCGGAGGAGGTCACCGAGGAGACCCTCGCCGCGGAATCCCTCGGCGACGACTACCGCACCGACGACTTCCGCACCGACGGCTTGCGCACCGAAGACCTCCACACCGCGCAGCCCCCCGCCACCGGGTCCGCCGTCCCCGGTGCCCCGCGGGCCGGCCGGCGTCGCCGGGGCGGGCGGCCGGGGCGGGCGGCGCGGTCCACGGCGGCGGTGAAGCGCTCCGCGATGCTCACCATCGCCGTGCCGTCGGTCGCCGTCATGGGCGTGGCGGCGGCGGCCGTGACCAGCGTGGCCGCCGAACAGGACGCCGCGCCGGCGGCCCAGGCCGCGCCCGACGCGCCCGTCCCCGTCGTCCAGACCCGGTTCGACCAGCAGCTCTCCGGGCTGACCCGGAACGCCGACGACTTCGCGGCCCGCGCCGGACGGGCCCAGCAGCGGCTCGACCTCAAGCAGCGGCAGGCCGCCGAGGCCAAGCGCAAGGAGGAGGAAGCCAGGCGCAAGGAGGCGCTGCGCCCCAAGTTCGCGCTGCCGGTCACCCAGCGCGGGCTGAGCGCCTACTTCGGCCAGTCCGGCGAGCACTGGATGTCGGTGCACACCGGGATCGACTTCCCGGTCTCCGAGGGCACCCCCGTCATGGCCGTCACCGACGGCACCGTGCGCACCCAGTGGAACCCGGCCTACGGCAACATGGCCATGGTGACGGCGCCCGACGGCACCGAGACCTGGTACTGCCACCTGTCGGGCACCCGCATCCGGGGCGGACGGGTGCAGGCCGGGACGGTCATCGCCTACTCCGGCAACACCGGCAACACCACGGGCCCGCATCTGCACTTCGAGGTGCGGCCGGGCGGCGGCGCCCCGGTGGACCCGCTGCCCTGGCTGCTGGAGCACGGCATCGACCCGCGCTGAGGCGGCGCCGCTACAGCTTCTCCACCGGCGCGTACCGCAGCAGCAGCCGCTTCGGCTTCTCCTCGCCGAAGTCCACCGTCGCCTCGGCGTTGTCACCGCTGCCCTTGACGGAGACCACGGTGCCCAGGCCGAAGGTGTCGTGGGTGACCCGGTCGCCCACCGAGAGCGCGACCACCGGCCGCTCCTTGGCCCGGCGGGTGGCGAAGCCGGAGGGGCCCGCCTTGGCGCCGCCGCCCCGGCCGGAGCCGAGCACCGAGGAGGCGCTGGAGACCAGGGCCGAGGGCGTCGAGCCGCCGGTGCGCTTCCAGTGGAGCAGCTTCTCCGGGATCTCCTCCAGGAAGCGCGACGGCGGGTTGTACGAGGGCTGGCCCCAGGCGCTGCGCATCGCCGACCGCGTCACGTACAGCCGCTCGCGGGCCCGGGTGATGCCCACGTAGGCGAGGCGGCGCTCCTCCTCCAGCTCCTTGGTCTGGCCGAGCGCGCGCATGTGCGGGAAGACGCCGTCCTCCATGCCGGTCAGGAAGACCACCGGGAACTCCAGGCCCTTGGCGGTGTGCAGGGTCATCAGCGTGATCACGCCGTTGCCCTCGCCCTCGTCCTCGTCCGGGATCTGGTCGGAGTCGGCCACCAGCGCGACCTGCTCCAGGAAGTCCGCGAGGCCCCCCTCGGGCTGCTCCTGCTCGAACTCCAGGGCCACCGCCGCGAGTTCCTGGAGGTTCTCCACCCGGGTCTCGTCCTGCGGGTCGCTGGACGCCTGGAGTTCGGCGAGGTAGCCGGTGCGCTCCAGGACGGCTTCGAGGACGGTGGCCGGGCCGGTGCCGGACTCGGCGACGGTACGCAACTCGTCCATCAGCTCGTTGAACCGGCGGACGGCGTTGGCGGAGCGGGCCGCCATGCCGTAGGCGTCGTCCACCCGGCGCAGCGCCTGCGGGAAGGTGATCTTCTCGCGCAGCCCGAGCGCCTCGATCATCGCCTCGGCGCGGTCGCCGATGCCGCGCTTGGGCACGTTCAGAATCCGGCGCAGCGAGACCGCGTCCTCCGGGTTGGCCAGCACCCGCAGGTAGGCCAGGATGTCGCGGACCTCCTTGCGCTCGTAGAAGCGCACCCCGCCGACGACCTTGTAGGGCAGGCCGACGCGGATGAAGATCTCCTCGAAGACCCGGGACTGGGCGTTGGTGCGGTAGAAGACCGCCACGTCGCCGGGGCGGGCGTCGCCGGCGTCGGTGAGCCGGTCGATCTCCTCGGCGACGAACTGCGCCTCGTCGTGTTCGGTGTCGGCGACGTAGCCGGTGATCCGCGGGCCGTCGCCGGCCTCGGTCCACAGGTTCTTCGGGCGGCGGCCGGTGTTGCGCTCGATCACCGCGTTGGCGGCGGACAGGATCGTCTGCGAGGAGCGGTAGTTCTGCTCCAGCAGGATCGTCGTCGCCGTCGGGTAGTCCTCCTCGAACTGGAGGATGTTGCGGATGGTGGCGCCGCGGAAGGCGTAGATCGACTGGTCGGCGTCGCCCACCACGCACAGTTCGGCCGGGCCGTCGCCCTCGCGGGGGCCCTCGCCGGTGGCGGTGCCGGAGGCGGGGCCCACCAGTTCGCGTACGAGCGTGTACTGCGCGTGGTTGGTGTCCTGGTACTCGTCCACCAGCACGTGCCGGAAGCGGCGGCGGTAGTGCTCGGCGACGTCCGGGAACGCCTGGAGCAGGTGGACGGTGGTCATGATGATGTCGTCGAAGTCGAGGGCGTTGGCCTCGCGCAGCCGCGCCTGGTAGAGCGCGTACGCCTCGGCCAGCTTCTTCTCGAACGGGTTCTCCGCGCGGGCGGCGAAGGTCTCCTCGTCGATCAGCTCGTTCTTGAGGTTGGAGACCTGGGCGCTGAACGACTTGGGCGGGAACTGCTTGGGGTCCAGGTCGAGATCGCGGCAGACCAGCGCCATCAGCCGCCGCGAGTCGGCGGCGTCGTAGATCGAGAAGCTGGAGGTGAAGCCGAGCTTCCTGCCCTCGCGGCGCAGGATGCGCACGCACGCGCTGTGGAACGTGGAGACCCACATCGCGGCCGACCGGGGGCCGACGAGCTGCTCGACGCGCTCCTTCATCTCCCCGGCGGCCTTGTTGGTGAAGGTGATCGCCAGGATCTGGCCCGGGTGGACATGGCGGGCGGCCAGCAGGTGGGCGATGCGGTGGGTGAGCACCCGGGTCTTGCCCGAGCCGGCCCCGGCGACGATGAGCAGCGGGGAGCCGGAGTGGACGACGGCGGCGCGCTGCTGCTCGTTGAGGCCCTCCAGCAGCGTGGCCGGGTCGACCACCGGGCGCGGCGCCCCGTCGCGGTAGTGGGCGTCCCGGGGCAGGGGCGCGTCGTACCTGCCGCCGAACAGGTCGTCCGGCAGCTCTTCCGGCGCGTGCTCGTGCTCCGGGTCCGGCGGTGGCGGGGGCTCCTCGCCGGCGGGTCCGAGGTCGGCCAGGAAGCTGTCGTCGAAGAGGCTGCTCATCGTCGTACGAGTCTATGCGGCGGCACCGACAGCGCGGGCCCGCTCCGTGGGTCCGGCCGGAGGCGGCGGTGGGCCGGGTGCCAAAGATCACAGAACGGTTTCGGAGAAATCACGTCCCGGCCTTCACATCAGCCACACGCGTTCGCTAGCGTGCTCGATCAGGCGGCCGTCCCCAACTCGGCGAAGGCGTCGAGACGGTACGCCTCCGCTGAGTCCGGCGTGGCCGGAACCGGGGAACCACACGCAGGACTTGGGGTGAATCGGCCGGCGCGTAACCGTGCGCGAGGGCCGTAGGGCGGCCTTCCGAAGCCCGAACCCGACAGCTAACCCGGTAGGCGGTCCACGGAAGGAGCGCCCGCGTTGGCGTCGCACCGCAAGCCCCGTACGCCCCTGTCCCGAACGCTCGCCGGCGCCGGGCCGCGGGCCGCGATCGGGATCACCTCGGCCGCCCTGGCCACCATGACCCTGCTGAGCGAGACGGCGACGGCCGCCCCCGCCAAGCCGCCGCAGCCCTCCATCGAGGACGTGCAGCGCCAGGTCGACTCGCTCAACCACCAGGCCGAGGTCGCCACCCAGCGGTACAACCAGGCCGCGGAGTCCACCGCAGCCCAGCGCCGCAAGGCCGACCAGCTCCTCGACCAGATGGCCCGCGGCGCGCAGCAGATCAACGAGTCACGGCGGGCGCTCGGCCAGTTCGCCGCCGCCCAGTACCGCACCGGCGGCCTCGGCCAGACCGCGCAGTTCTTCCTCGCCGACGACCCGCAGCAGTACTTCGACCAGACGCACCTGATGTCCCGGGAGACGGCCAAGCGGCGGCAGGTCGTCGCCCGGTTCGAGACCCAGCAGGTCACCGCGGCCCGCAAGCGCGCCGAGGCCGCCAAGAGCCTCCAGTCGCTCAGCGACGCCCAGCGCGAACTGGCCGACCAGAAGCGGGCGGTGCAGCAGAAGCTCACCGAGGCGCAGAACCTGCTCAACAGCCTCACGGCGCAGGAGAAGGCGCGGCTCGCGGCGCTGGAGAAGCAGAAGGAGGCCGAGGCGGAGCGCGCCGCCGCCCGCCTCGCCGCCCAGCAGCAGCACGACCAGTCCGGCTCGTCCTCGGACGCCTCGGGGACCTCCGGCACCCCGGCCGGCGGCTGGCGCGACGGCTCGGCCTCCACCCGGGCCGCCAAGGCGATCGCCTTCGCCCGGGAGCAGCTCGGCAAGCCCTACGTGTGGGGCGCCACCGGGCCCAACTCCTTCGACTGCTCCGGGCTGACCCAGGCCGCCTGGCAGGCCGCCGGGGTCTCCCTGCCGCGCACCACCTGGGACCAGGTCAAGGCCGGCACCCGGGTCTCCACCTCCGAGCTGCAACCCGGTGACCTGGTCTTCTTCTACGGCGACATCAGCCACGTCGGCCTGTACATCGGCGGCGGCCAGATGATCCACGCCCCGCACACCGGCACCGTGGTGAAGATAGCCCCGGTCACCGAGATGCCGATCTACGGCGCGGTGCGCCCGGCGTAGTCCGCGGGCGCGCGGACACGACAAGGGGCGCGGACCGTCCGGCCCGCGCCCCTCGTTTCGTTCACCCCTCGCGGCGGATCACGTCCACAGCACCGCGATGAAGATGTTGGCCATGGTCAGCCCGCCGACCGCGCCGACGACGCCCTTGGGCACCCGCTCCTCGTCCCGCTTGACGTAGACCAGGCCCAGGATCACCACCAGGACGGCGATCTTCACCCCGAACTTCACGTAGTTCAGGTGGTAGTGCTGGGCCTCGTTGAGCCCCATCAGCACGATGCCGGTGACCAGCATGGTCAGCGCGCCGTGCAGCATCGCCGGGACGATCCGGGCTTCCCCGCGGCCCAACGCCTTCATCTGGGTCAGGAAGCCGCCGAGCAGCGCGGCGATGCCGATGATGTGCAGGCCGACGAAGAGGTGAATGAGTACGTCCATGACGGCGAGCGTATGCGGCCCCCGTCCGGGATCTTGACGCGGGTACGGCCCCGGGAAACGGACGGCGCGGGGCCGTCCTTACCACCGGTGACCGCCGCCCCGGACCGGAACGCTCCGTCCGGTCCCGCTCGGCATCCGTCCGCCCGGCATCCGTTCACCCACGGTCACCGGGCGATACGGGGACGATCCCTTACCGCCACTCCCGGTCGTTCACCTCCCTACCCGTTACCCCGGCGTCTACCGTCCCTCACCAGCCCCATCACCCACCAGAACCCGGCTGGAAACGGAGCGTCATCGCCGTGCCCTCGCACCGAAAACCCAAGCAGTGGCTGCTCAACGGCGCCGGAAGCCGTCTGGTGGCCCGTACCGCCGCCACCCTCGCCATGGCCGGCGCGGCCACCGCCACCGCGGCCGCCGCCGACGGCCACGCGGTGCCCGCCCCGCACCACCGCGCCCCGGAGGCGGTCACCGCCCCCGACACGGCCGCCACCACCGCCGCCGCCCAGGCCGTCGCCTACGCCTACGCGCAGCTCGGCAAGGCCTACCGGTGGGGCGGCACCGGACCGGACGGCTACGACTGCTCCGGGCTGACCCAGGCCGCCTGGCGGGCCGCCGGGGTCGCCCTTCCGCGCACCACCTACACCCAGATCTCCGCCGGAACCCCGGTGACCCGCGACCGGCTCCGCCCCGGCGACCTGGTCTTCTTCCACGGCGTGCGCCACGTCGGCCTCTACGTGGGCCACGGCCGGATGATCCACGCCCCGCACCCCGGCTCCCACGTGCGGCTGGCCCCGGTGGACGAGCACCCGCTCAGCGGCGCGGTGCGCCCGGCCTGACCGGCGCCCGGCTCAGACCAGCCGACGCGCCGCCGCCCAGCGGGTCAGCTCGTGCCGGTTGGACAGCTGCAACTTCCGCAGCACCGCGGAGACATGGGACTCCACCGTCTTCACCGAGATGAACAGCTGCTTGGCGATCTCCTTGTAGGCGTAGCCCCGGGCGATCAGCCGCAGCACCTCCCGCTCACGCTGGGTGAGCCGGTCGAGGTCCTCGTCGACCGGCGGCGCGTCGGTGGAGGCGAAGGCGTCGAGCACGAACCCGGCCAGCCGCGGCGAGAAGACGGCGTCCCCGTCGGCCACCCGGAAGATCGAGTCGACCAGGTCGGGGCCGGTGATCGTCTTGGTGACGTAGCCGCGGGCGCCGCCGCGGATCACCCCGATCACGTCCTCGGCCGCGTCCGAGACCGACAGCGCCAGGAACCGCACCGGCCGCTCCGGGTCCGCGCTCAGCGTGGCGCAGCGCCGCAGCACCTCCACCCCGCCGCCGCCCGGCAGGTGCACGTCGAGCAGGACCACGTCCGGCCGGGTGCCGGTGACCACCGCCACCGCCTGGTCGACGTCGGCGGCCTCCCCCACGACCTCCACCCCGGTGGCCCCGGTGTCGCCGATCTCGGCCTGGACACCGGTACGGAACATCCGGTGGTCGTCCACCAGCACCACCCGTACCCGCCTCGGGGTCTGCGCCTCGTCGCTCATCCCGCCGACCTTCCCATCTCCAGTTCCACTTCGGTCCCCCCGCCCGGCGCGGCGCGCAGCCGCGCCTCGCCGCCGTTGCGCTTCATCCGGCCGATGATCGACTCGCGTACGCCCATCCGGTCGTCCGGAACCTGGTCGAGGTCGAAGCCGGGACCGCGGTCCCGCACCGAGACGAAGACCTTCTCCTCCTCGGCCTCGGCGTACACCTGGACGGGTTCGTCGCCACCGTACTTGGCCGCGTTCACCATCGCCTCACGCGCCGCCTGGATCAGGGCGCCCAGCGTCCCGTCGAGCGGGCAGTCGCCGACGCAGACCACCTCCACCGGGACCCCGTGCTGGTCCTCCACCCCGGCGGCGGCCCGGCGGACAGCCTCGGCCAGGGTGGCCGGCTCGTCCTCGCGGCCGGTGCCCTCGGGGCGGTAGAGCCAGGCGCGCAGTTCGCGTTCCTGGGCCCGGGCCAGCCGGGCCACCTCGCGCGGGTCGTCGGCGCGGCGCTGGATCAGGGTGAGGGTGTGCAGCACGGAGTCGTGCACGTGGGCGGCGACCTCGGCGCGTTCCTGGGCCCGTATCCGCTCGCGGCGCTCGGCGGAGAGGTCCTGGGTCATCCGCACCACGTAGGGGCCGGTGAGCAGGGCGATGCCGACGATCACGGCGAGGGACGCCTGCAGGACGGTGCCGAGGTTGCCGATCGAGCCGCGGACCACCAGGAAGCTGGTGAACCCGGCGGCCATCAGGATCACCCCGGCCGCGCCGCGCGCCACCGGCAGCCACCGCTTGCTGCGGCTCATCTCCACCCAGCGGGCCCGCCGGGCGTTGTCGGCCTGCCGCCACACCAGGGTGACCCCGGCCGCGCTCAGCAGCGTCGGCCACACGTACGCGGCGTCGCCCATCCGCAGGTTGCGCAGCAGGACGAAGAACCCGGCCGCCATCACCAGCAGCGCCAGCACGTGGCCCCGGTCCACCCGCCGCCCGGACGGCGTGGCGCGCAGCGCGCCCGGCCGCGTCTCGGCGACCCCGCCGACCCCCAGCGGAACGACGAACCAGAACGCCGCGTACAACGGCACCCCGAGACCGCCGATGGTGGCCAGCAGCACGAAGGCCAGCCGTACCCAGGCGACCGGCAGTCCGAGGTGTCCGGCGAGACCGCGGGCCACCCCGCCGATCATGCGCCCTTCCGAACTCCGGTAGAGCCGTGGCGGGGCGTCGTCCAACTCGCCGTGGACGGACCCGGCGGGCGCGGTACTGGCTGACATGATCCGATCGTCACACGACAGCGGGCGGGCAGGCATCAGGGTACGCCCCTGAGAACCCCCGGGGCCGGTCCCCGGCCTCGCCACCCTCCGGCGGCCCGCGTAATCAGGGTTCGACCAGGGTCGTCACCGATACCGGCCGGGGTGGCCGGGCGGTCACCATGGAGCCATGACGCACGACGACCACACCCCGCACGCCGGCCGGCCCGGCGACGGGCCCGGTGACTTGGGCGGCCACCCGGGCGGCGACCGGGCGACGCCCCCGCCCGGCACCGGCCCGCGGCGCGCCGGGGGCCCGGCCGAGCAGGCCGCGCCGCCGGCCCCGACCCTGCGGCGCAGCACCCGCCAGAAGGTCCTGGGCGGGGTGTGCGGCGGCGCCGGCCGCTACTTCGGCATGGACCCGGTGATCTTCCGCGTCGTCCTGTCGATCCTCGCCCTCACCGGCGGCATCGGGCTGATCGTCTACGGCATCGGCTGGCTGCTGATCCCGCTGGAGGGCGAGGACGAGACCGAGCTGCACCGGCTGCTCACCGGGCGGATCGACGGCGCCGTGCTCACCGCGCTGCTGCTCACCCTGGCCGGCACCGGCTTCTTCCTGTCCACCCTGGACAACGGCGACACCCAGTCGTTCTCGCTCTGCCTGCTGGCGGTGACCGCGGCGGCCGTGTACTGGTCGCGGCGGCGGCGCGCGGCGGCGCCCACCGGGCCGGAGGGCGGCGAGACCGCGGCCTCGGCCGCCTCCCCCGTCGCGCCCCCGGCCCCCCAGCCGCCGCCCACCACGGCCGGCCCCTCCTGGTGGCGCGAGCCCCGCGGCACCACCGGCTACCTGTGGGGACCGGAGGACGCCTCGGCCACCCCGCCGGTGAACCTGGAGAAGGAGACCCCGCCGGGCACCACCGCCGCGCAGCCGCCCGTCTGGACGCCGCCCCCGCGTCCCGCGCCCCGGGAACGCCGGCCGGGCACCGGGCTGGGGCTGGCCACGTTCTCCCTGGCCGTGGCGGTGGCGGCGCTGGTGATGACGCTCACCTGGCCGCACCATCCGCTCGGCACCACGCTGGAGGCCGGACTGGTCGCCGCCCTCGCGGTCTTCGGGCTCGGCCTGGTGGCCGGCGCCTTCCTCGGCCGCTCGGGGGGCGGCACCATCACCTGGGCGCTGATCACCTGCGCCCTGCTGGCCGGGGCCGCGGTCCTGCCCAAGTCGGTCGGCACCGACTGGCACGACGTGGTCTGGCGCCCGGCGGACGCGACCCAGGTCCAGCCGCACTACCAACTCGGCACCGGACAGGCCGAACTGGACCTGACCGGGGTGCGCCTCGGCGGCCGGACGCTCGACGCCGGCGCCGACGTGGGCGCCGGACGCCTGCGGGTCCTGGTGCCGAAGGACGCCACCGTCGAGGTCTCCGCCAAGGTCGGCCTCGGTGACGTCCGCCTCCCCGGCGACCAGCGGGTGTCGGGCGGCCCCTGGGTGGAACGTTCCGCCCTGCTCGGTCCGGCGGCGGGCACCGCGTCGTCGGGTACGGTCCAGCTCACGCTGCACGTGGGCACGGGAGAGGTGGAGGTCGTCCGTGACCAGTCGTCGTGAGTCCCGTCGTCCCTTGCGGACCGGCACGCTCGTGGCCGGCCTGGTCTTCCTGGCCGTGGCCGCCGGCTTCGCCCTCGACGTCGCCGGCGCGTGGCACCCCCGGGTGACCTTGCTGGTGCCCGTGGTGCTCGGCGGCATGGCGCTGGCCGCCGTCACCGGGGCGGTGACCGGGGCGGTGCGCGAGCACCGGGCCCGCGACGACGGCTGAGCCCCCGGGCGTCAGCGGCCGGCCTCGGAGCTGCCCGGGAGCGGTCCGGCCTGCGGGGGCACCGCCTCGGCGCACCGGCCGGGGTAGGTGTCCCGCAGCTCGTAGGGCATGCGGCGCCGGCCGTCGCGCGGCACCTCCGGCGGCGGCTCGGGGCGGGACGCCTCGTACCCCACGGGTGCCATGCCGTCGTGGCCGGGGCCGTGGTCCTCGGCGACCCGCCGGGTGCGGTACTCCTCCGCGGTGCGCCAGCTCCCGGACCGCGGCTGCGGTGCCGCCGCCGGACCGCGCGGCGCCCACCGCGGCCGGCCGCGGTGCATCACCCCGTAGAAGATCCCCACGAACGCCATGGCGCCGATGAAGCCGATGCCCATCAGCAGCGGTCCGACGATGAAGTAGTCGGCGGCGAGGGACTGCGTGCTCAGCGTGATCATCTGCCAACACCTGCCCGATTCCGCGCGAAAGGCGCGAATCACTCGGTGCGGGCATGGTAACTCCCGTGCGCCACCCCGCGTCAGCGCAGCAGATCGGGCTCGGCGCGCACGGTCTGCTGATGGAGCGGCTGGTAGTTGATCCAGGCGACGAGGTCGTTGCCGAGCTGGTCGCGGGTGCGTACCGCGTTCTCGTGGGAGATCGCCACCGGCTTGCCGGCCGCCTTGGCCGCGAGCTGCACCTGGCAGGAGCGTTCCATGGTGATGAACCACCAGGCGGCGGCGTCCACCGAGTCACCGACGGTGAGCAGACCGTGGTTGCGCAGGATGACGGCCTTGTGCGGCCCGAGCGCCTCGGCGATCCGGCGCCCCTCCTCGGTGTCGACCACGACCCCGGTGTAGTCGTCGAAGAGCGCGTGGTCCTCGTAGAACGCGCACACGTCCTGGGTGATCGGCTCCAGCAGCTCCCCCAACGCCGCCAGCGCCCGCCCGTACGTGGAGTGACTGTGCGCCGCCGCCACCACGTCCGGCCGCGCCCGGTGCACCTGTGAATGGATGGCGAACGCCGCCTGGTTGACGTGGTAGCGCCCCTCCACGACCTGCCCGTCCTCGTTGACCAGGATCAGGTCGCCCACCGTCACGTGCCGGAACGACATCCCGAACGGGTTGACCCAGAAATGGTCCGTGAACTCCGGATCCCGCGCCGTGACGTGCCCGGCCACCCCCTCCTCGAACCCGAACCGCCCGAACAACCGCAACGCCGCCGCCAGCCGCTCCTTCCGGTACCGCCGCTCGGCCACCACGTCCCCCCCGAACCGCGGCGGCATCTCGAACTCCAGCCGCTCCACGGGTATCGCCCCCGGCGGCCTCCTCGGCGTCCCTGCTTCCGTCATGCGCGGAAGTTACCCCCAGGTACCGGAGATGGCCAGAGCGAGGACGGCTACAGCCGGTCGATCTCGGTGAGGTCGATGTCGACGGTGAAGGGGACGTCGAGCTTGAGGTGGTCGCGGTGGATGCCGGTGACGACGTAGGTCCTGGTCGTCGGGTCGAGTTCGTAGACGTAGACGGCCGGGTGCTTCTTGTCGCCGGTCTTCTCGACCCGCCAGAAGTGCGGGATTCCGGCTTGCGCGTATTTGTGCGGCTTGGTGTCCCGGTCACGAGCCTCGGAGTCTGGGGAGACGACCTCGACGGCGATGAGTACGTCGTTGGCCTCATATCGGGTCTGGTCGAGATCGGCGTCCGCCTCCGCCCGTACCACGACCAGATCGGGCTCCAGCACAGTGCGCTTGCTCAACACGACCGCCATCTCCCGCCGTACCCGGAAGTCTTCGGGAATCGTCCGGCGTAGACCGTTGTCCAGCAACAACATCGTCAAGGTGTGGAAACGCCGCTGCGGACTCACGAAGACCAAACGCCCGTCGATCAACTCGGTGTGCGGCGGGAGGTCGGGCAGGGTGAACAGATCGTCCACGGTGTAGCCGTCACGCGGAGGCTCGGGCCACGGCGAGGCGGTGGCGGGCAGCGACTCGGCAGTCATGGTTCCTCCCATGGACGGGATCCTGCACCGTATGAAGAGCGTACCCGGCGGAAACGGCCGCGCCGCCACCCGAAAGTGCGGGTGGCGGCGCGGCCGTTGACATGTTCGAGAGGGCTACTCCCACTCGATGGTGCCCGGGGGCTTGCTGGTGACGTCGAGGACGACGCGGTTGACGTCGCGGACCTCGTTGGTGATGCGGGTGGAGATGCGGGCCAGGACGTCGTAGGGGAGGCGGGACCAGTCGGCGGTCATCGCGTCCTCGGAGGAGACCGGGCGCAGCACGACCGGGTGGCCGTAGGTACGGCCGTCGCCCTGGACGCCGACCGAGCGGACGTCGGCGAGCAGGACCACCGGGCACTGCCAGATCTCGCGGTCGAGACCGGCCGCGGTCAGCTCCTCGCGGGCGATGGCGTCGGCGTCCCGCAGCAGGTCGAGCCGGTCGCGGGTGACCTCGCCGATGATCCGGATGCCCAGGCCCGGGCCGGGGAACGGCTGGCGCCAGACGATCTCGGCGGGCAGCCCCAGCTCCTCGCCGACCTTGCGCACCTCGTCCTTGAAGAGCTTGCGCAGCGGCTCGACCAGCCGGAACTGGAGGTCCTCCGGCAGGCCGCCGACGTTGTGGTGCGACTTGATGTTGGCGGTGCCGGTGCCGCCGCCGGACTCCACCACGTCCGGGTAGAGCGTGCCCTGGACCAGGAACTCCACGGACTCCCCGTGCGCACCGGCCTCGGCGACCACCTCGGCGGCGGCCTGCTCGAAGACCCGGATGAACTCCCGGCCGATGATCTTCCGCTTCTCCTCCGGGTCGGTCTTCCCGGCGAGCGCGGCCAGGAACCGCTCCTGCGCGTCGACGACCTTCAGCTGGACGCCGGTGGCGGCCACGAAGTCCTTCTCGACCTGCTCGCCCTCGCCCTTGCGCAGCAGCCCGTGGTCGACGAAGACGCAGGTCAGCTGGTCGCCCACGGCCTTCTGCACCAGGGCCGCGGCGACCGCGGAGTCCACGCCGCCGGACAGCCCGCAGATGACCCGCTTGTCCCCGACCTGCTCCCGGATGGCGGCGACCTGCTCCTCGACCACGTTGTGCGTGGTCCAGGTCGGCTCCAGACCCGCCCCGCGGTACAGGAAGTGCTCCAGCACCTGCTGGCCGTGGGTGGAGTGCATGACCTCGGGGTGGTACTGCACCCCGTACAGCCGCCGCTCGTCGCACTCGAAGGCGGCGACCGGGACGGCGTCGGTGGAGGCCGTCACCGTGAAGCCCTCGGGCGCGGCCGAGCAGGCGTCACCGTGCGACATCCACACCGACTGCTCCTCGGGCGTGCCCTGGAAGAGCGTCGAGCCGGGGCGCGAGACGTGCAGCGGGGTGCCGCCGTACTCACGGGCGCCGTTGTTGTCCACGGTGCCGCCGAGCGACTGGGCCATCAGCTGGAAGCCGTAGCACATGCCGAAGACGGGGACGCCCGCCTCGAACAGCGCGCGGTCGAGCTTCGGGGCGCCCTCCTCGTACACCGACGAGGGGCCGCCGGAGAGGATGATCGCCTTCGGCTTCTTGGCGAGGATCTCGGCGACCGGCATGGTGCTGGGCACGATCTCGCTGTACACCCGGGCCTCACGGACGCGGCGGGCGATGAGCTGGGCGTACTGCGCACCGAAGTCGACGACCAGAACAGTGTCGGGAGGGGCGGGGGTCGCTGCTGCCACGGACGGCCTTCCGGCTGTTGCTACAAGGGATCGGAGGCCAATTCTACCGTTGGTACGAAACGAACCGGCCGGCTCGGCCGCCGGGACCGGCCGGAACGCTGGCCGCGCCCGCCCGGGTCGGGCATAATGGGCGCATGTTCAACGGCACGCGCTTCTCCTTTACCTATGGCACCGGCTGGTCCGGCTGCCATGGTCGTGCTGTCTGAACACCTTCAGACCTCACCCCCAGCGCCCCGGACCGGCTCGGTCCGGGGCGCTGGTCGTTTTCGTCCGGCCGCCGCTCCTCGGGCCGTACGGGGCGGATCCCCCCGAGGAGAGACCACCATGAGCGTCCAGACCCCGGGCACCGAGGCGACCGGTGCCCGTACCGAGGAGGCCGCCGCGCTGATCGGCGGCGCCCGGGACCGCATCGACGACCTCGACGAGCGCATCCTCGCGCTGGTCGAGGAACGGATGGCGGTCTCGGCGGCGATCCAGCGGGCCCGCATCGCCTCCGGCGGCCGGCGGGTCAGCCTCACCCGCGAGATGGAGATCATCGGCCGCTACCACGAACGGCTCGGCAAGCCCGGCACCGCGCTGGCGATGACGCTGCTGGAGCTGTGCCGGGGCCGGGTGTGAGGTTCCCCGCGGCGGGTGCCGTCGGCCCGCCGGGGCCGACATCACCCGTACGGCGCGTGACCCGTCGCGCGCGGTGTTCGTTGGGCCAGGTGTCCGTTCCAGCCAGGCACGGTCGGGATTGCAAGTAGGGATCGATCCACGCGTGGAGACCACCTAGGCGCAGCTAGGTGGAGACACCGGGGCGATGAGGCGTGCCTGGGTTGCACGTCGTGGGACCTCGCCCCGGTGACAGTGGCCGGACAGCAGGGGACAGCGGTCCGGCCGCGACAGTAAAGAGGCGGTCGGTCCCGGGGACGCCCGGGGCCGGCCGCTCTGCGAGCGTCGTACGCACGACCCTACCCACCCGGCACGGCCCGCGCGGCCGTCCGCCCCTCGATCGAGTGAGAGCGGCCGGGTCTGTGATCTTCTTCACGTAAGTTACCGGCGGCGCCTGGGCAACTGCCCGGTTCGCGCGTTCTGCGCCCCCCGTCGCCGGGCACCGGTCGGCGCGCCATCGGCCGCGGGCTCTACGATCAGCGCGCCGCACCGCGCGCCCCCCACCGCGACGGCCGCCCCCCCTTCTCAGACCTGACCAGGTCTCGACCCTGAAGAGGTCACCATGAAGCTCCGCCGTGCCCTGGTCGCGGCCGCGACGACCGCTGCCATAGCACCGGTCGCCCTGTCGACGGCCGCCGCGGCCTACGCCGACGGTCCCGCCGCCCCCACGGCCACCGCGTCCGCCGGCGCCGCCGACGAGCACGCCGGCACCGCCACCGGCCCGACCCCCACCGCCTCCACCACCGTCACCGGCCCCAACGGCACCGGCACGGACGACGGCAAGGGCACCGGCGCCGGGGAAGCCCCCGCCGGGCACAGCGGCCACGGCGACGGCACCGCCCCCGGCAACGGCCGTCCGGCCACCGGCGGCCAGGCCACCACCTCCGCGCCGGCCACCCCCGCGGCCACCCCGACCCCGTGCGACGCCTCCGGCGGCCAGCAGGACCCGGACTCCGCGCTCCAGCTCGCCGTCACCGGTCTGCCCGGCAAGGTCGTCGCGGGCAGCGGCTGGCACGCCTTCACGCTCACCGCCGCCAACCCCAGCGACAACCCGCTGGGCGAGGTGAAGTGGTTCACCGTGGTGGACAACCTCTCCACCAGCCAGAACGAGAAGGACTGGCTGCTCACCCACACGCACCTGCAGTTCTTCGACGCCGGCAGCCACTCCTGGCTCTCGGTCGAGCAGCAGACGCACACCACCGGCATCGCGTTCAGCCAGACCTCGCTGGGCGCGCACAAGAAGGTGGACATCCCGATGCGGGTGACCGTCGACGCCAAGGCGCCGGCCGGGGCCGCCACGGCGATCGGCTTCGGCGCCTACCTGGACACCGCGAAGAACTGCGTGCACCAGTCGTACGCCGAGTACGACTTCACCGTGCTCGCCGCGGGCAGCAAGCCGGCCGGCGGAACGGGGCAGGCCAGGCCGAACCCGACCGCCAAGCCGCCGGCGAAGATCCGGCCGCAGACCGGCGGGGTCAAGGAGCTGCCGGCCACCGGCACGCTCGCCGAGACCGGTTCGCCCTCCCAGCTGCCGCAGATCGCCGCGGCCGGCGCCGCGGCCGTGGTGATCGGTGCCGCCGCGATCGTCCTGGTCCGCCGCCGCTCCCGCCGCGCCTCCGCCTGACCCTCCCGCCACACCCGCGCCCGAAGGCCCGCGTCCGCAAGGCGGTTTCTAGGGGTCGTCGCAACACGTGGTCGTGTTGATCAGGCCGCGAGCAGTTTATGCAGGCGCTCGGCTGGGGTTTCCCAGCCGAGCGTTTTGCGTGGGCGGCCGTTGAGTTCGGCAGCGACGGCGTCCAGGTGCTCGCGGGTGTGGACGGACAGGTCGGTGCCCTTGGGGAAGTACTGCCGCAGCAGGCCGTTGGTGTTCTCGTTGGAGCCGCGCTGCCAGGGGCTGGCCGGATCGCAGAAGTAGACCGGGATGTCGGTGGCGATGGTGAACGCGCCGTGCGCGGCCATCTCCGCGCCTTGGTCCCAGGTCAGCGAGCGCACCAGGTGGGCGGGCAGCGTCTGGACGGTGTCAGTCAGGGCGTCACGGACGTGCTCGGCGCTGCGGCCGTCGGGCAGGTGCAGGAGCATGACGTAGCGGGTGGCTCGTTCGACCAGGGTGCCGATGGCGGAGGCTCCGTCCTTGCCGATGATGAGGTCGCCCTCCCAGTGGCCGGGCACGGCCCGGTCTTCCGCCTCGGCGGGCCGTTCGCTGATCATCACCATGGGAGTGGAGAACCGCGGTTGGCGCTGCTGGGCCTGGCGGCGAGGCTTGCGCCGGGCGCGGCCGGTCCGCAGGGCGCGGGCCAGCTCGCGGCGCAGCTCTCCCCGGCCCTGGACATAGAGGGCCTGGTAGACCGTCTCGTGGACCACGTGCATCTCCGGCCGCTGGGGGAACTGTGCCCGCAGAGCCTGGCAGATCTGCTCGGGGCTCCACCGTAGATGCAGGCGATCCTGGATGAAGCGCCGCAGTTCGGGGTTCTGGCTGATCTTCCCCGGCTTGGGGCGGGGCCGGCGGGCATCGGCACGGGCCTGGGCTGCGTGTGGTCGGTACTGGCCGTTGCCCGGATGCCGGTTGCGGCGGATCTCGCGGCTGACGGTCGACGGGCTGCGGCCCAGCTCGGCCGCGATCGCCCGAACCGTGGCCTTCTCCCGCAGCCGGTCGGCGATGTAGATCCGGTCGTCCTCGCGCAGGTACCGGGACGGACCAGAAGGCGGCACCACCGCGTGGATCGGTGGCGCCGCCTTCTGCCGGCGGTCCGCGCTGCGGCCGTTCCGCCATCGCCGGCCGGTCTTCTCGTTGATACCGACGATCCGGCACGCCTCTTTGTTGCTCAGGCCCTGCTGCATGAGTTGGGAGTATGCCTCCCGCTCACGCAGCAGCTTCTTGGGCCCCTGAGCCACCGTCCGGATCTCCCGGATCTTGAAGTCCATCGCAGCATCCCCTGAACTGGGGTGTTGCGACGACCACTAGAACGGAAGAGGGGGACGCGGGCCTTCGCCCGTCGCGCCCGTGATGGAGACGGTCGTTTATTGCGCGGAAGTGACGATTCCGGGACCGGATGAGGCATGTTCCGGGGCGATCATGGACCAGTCGCGCGGCAACGGGCCTTCTGCGCCGATCATCCCGTGGGGGGAAATGATGTCTTCGTCTTCCGGTCACCGTATCCGCCTGGTGGGTGCGGCTGCCGCCGCCGCTGCCGTCGTCACCGGGGTCTGCGCCGTGCCCGCCGCGGTCGCGGCGCCCGTCCCGGCCGCGTCGTCCGGCTCGCACGCCGCGGTGAAGCCGGTCTCCGCGCAGGAGGGGACCGTCACCGACACCATCGGCGGGCTCTCCTCGGCGACCGCGCCGCTCACCCCCACGCGTCCGGTGGCGTTCTCGCTGACCGTGGCGGCCGACCGCGACAGCCACTTCACCGGCACCCTGAGCACCAGGATCAACTTCTGCCCGCCGGTGGACCCGTTCACCATGCCCACGGTGAGCCTGCAGGCGTACGAGAACGGCACGTGGGTGACGGTGCCGGCGACCGACGGCGCCTACACCTGGGAGCTGCCCGCCATCCCGGCCGGGATGACCACCGGCGACCTGCACACCTACCAGTTGCGGTTCGTCGAGGCGGCCTCGTCCGCTCCGCGCACCGGCGAGATGCAGGCGAACTTCGCGGCCTTCACCGACCAGGACAGCCGGCCGGTGCAACTGGTGGGCCAGGCGTACGGCACCGTCACCCTGGGCCGCACCGCGGGCCGCTGAGCCGGTGGCCGGTGGTGGCCCCGCCCCGTACCGGCGGGGCCACCACCGTCACCCCTCCGGCCGCGCCGGCACCTTGGGGACCGGCAGGACCAGCGCGGCGAACGCCTCCTTCGGCACCGCGGGGCGGCGCGGGGTCACCGGGGCGACGCGCTGGTAGGGGGTGCCCTGGGCGGGGCGGGGGTCGTGGTCGCCCTTGTTGGGCCACAGCGCCATCGCCCGTTCCGCCTGGGCCGTGATGGTCAGGGAGGGGTTGACGCCGAGGTTGGCGGAGACCGCGGAGCCGTCCACCACGTGGATGCCGGGGTGGCCGTGGAGCCGGTGGTAGGGGTCGATGACGCCGTGGTCGGGGTCGGCGCCGATGGGGCAGCCGCCGAGGAAGTGGGCGGTCATGGGGATGTCCGCGATCTCGCCGATGCTGCTGCCGGGGAAGCCGTTGATCTCCTCGGCGAGCACCCGGGCCGCCTCGGCGCCCTCGGGTATGTGGGTGGGGTTGGGCGCCCCATGTCCCTGACGTGCCGTCAGAAGTCCCTTGCCGGGGCCCTTGCGCCGGCGGTACGTGGTCAGCGAGTTGTCGGCGGTCTGCATCACCAGGCCGATGATGGTCCGTTCCGACCAGCGCCGGTTGGACAGTGAACGCAGCGCCAGCCAGGGGTGTTTGGCGCTGTGGGCGAGGAACTGCGCCCAGCGCGGCGCCCGTCCGCCGTACGGGACCTGGAGCACGGAGAGCGCGCCCATGGCGTTGGAGCCCTTGCCGTAGCGGACCGGCTCGATGTGCGTGGTGTCGTTGGGGTGGATGGAGGAGGTGATGGCGACGCCCCGGGTGAAGTCGGCCCGGGGCTCGCCGTGCGCCGCGCGGTAGCGGCGGTCGTCGGTCTGGGCGCCCACCAGCGCCTCGGAGTTGGTGCGGGTCAGCTCGCCGAGCCGGGGCGACAGGCGCGGCAGGTCGCCCCGGTCGCGCATGGCGTGCAGCAGCGTCTGGGTGCCGTAGGTGCCGGCCGCGAGGACGACCTGACGGGCCCGCAGCACGCTGGGCCGGGTGCCGCGCCGCCGGTCGGTGGGGACGGTGGCCACCAGATGGCCGCCGGAGCCGTCCTCGGTGACCCCGACGACGGTGGTCATCGGGTGGATGACGGCGCCGGCCCGCTCGGCGAGGTACAGGTAGTTCTCGGTGAGCGTGTTCTTGGCGCCGTGGCGGCAGCCGGTCATGCACTCGCCGCACTGGACGCAGGCGCGCCGGGCCGGTCCCGCGCCGCCGAAGTAGGGGTCGGGCACCTCCTCGCCGGGGCGGGCGGTCACCGTGCCGTCGGCGTCCTCGCCGTCGCCGAAGAAGACCCCGACCGGCGCCAGATGGAACGTTTCGCCCACCCCCATCCGCTCGGCCGCCGCCTTCAGATGGACGTCGGAAGGGGTCATCGTCGGGTTGAGCCGCACCCCCAGCATCCGTCTGGCCTGGTCGTAGTAGGGCGCCAACTCCTCGCGCCAGTCGGTGATCTCCCCCCACTGGCGGTCGGTGAAGAACGGTTCCGGCGGGACGTAGAGGGTGTTGGCGTAGTTGAGCGAGCCGCCGCCCACCCCGGCGCCGGCCAGCACCAGGACGTTGCCCAGCAGGTGGATCCGCTGGATGCCGTAGAGCCCGAGGGCGGGCGCCCACAGGTAGTCGCGCACCCGCCAGGAGTTCTTCGGCAGCGTTCCGCGGGCGAACCGGCGGCCGGCCTCCAGCACCCCGACCCGGTACCCCTTCTCGGTCAGCCGCAGCGCGGCGACCGACCCGCCGAACCCGGAGCCGACGACGATCACGTCGTAGTCGTAGCGGTCGTCCCCGTCGTGGCCGTCGTCGGGGCGCGCCTGATGGCTCGGGTCCTCGCCGGCGGCGGCCGGCCCCTGCCCGTGCGGTTCCTCGGACACGCGAACGTTCCTCCCGTCTCGGTGGGGTGGGCGCCGCGGCCCGGTCAGCGCAGCCGCAGCGTCTTCATCAGCCGCAGGCCCCGGTTGAGCAGGGCCGCGTACTTCTCGTCGTCCAGGCCGAACGCCGAGCCGAGCGGCATCACCCGCTGGACGGCCACGGTCTGCGCCTCGGTGTACTTCACGATGCCCTCGGCGCCGTGCCGGCGGCCGAGCCCGGAATCGCCCATGCCGCCCATCGGCGCCTTGACGCTGCCGTAGGCGGCGGCGTAGCCCTCGTTGACGTTGACGGTGCCGGTGCGCAGCCGGGCGGCGACGGCGCGGCCCCGGGCGACGTCCTTCGTCCACACGCTGGAGTTGAGGCCGTACGGCGTGGCGTTGGCGCGTTCGACCGCCTGCTCCTCGTCGTCGAACCGGTAGACGGAGACGACCGGGCCGAAGGTCTCCTCGGTGCACACGGCCATCGGCGGCTCGACGCCGTCGAGGATGGTGGGCTCGTAGAACAGCGGGCCGACGTCGGGGCGGGGACGGCCGCCGGCCAGCACCCGGGCGCCCTTGTCCACCGCCTCCCGCACGTGCCGGTCGACGGTCTCCAACTGCCGCTCGCCGACGAGCGATCCCATGTCGGCGCCGTAGGCCAGGCATGACCCCAGGCGCAGCGCCCGGGTGCGGGCGGCGAACTTCTCCAGGAACGGCTCGGCGACCGAGGAGTGGACGTAGAGCCGCTCGATGGAGATGCACAGCTGCCCGGCGGAGGCGAAGCAGGCCCGTACCGCGCCCTCGGCGGCCCGGTCCAGGTCGGCGTCGCGCAGCACCAGCATGGCGTTCTTGCCGCCGAGTTCGAGGGAGCACCCCACCAGGCGGGCGGCGGCCCGCCGGGCGACGTCCCGGCCGGTGCGGGTGGAGCCGGTGAACGACACGTAGTCGGCGTGCTCGACCACCGCGGGGCCCACCACCGGGCCCTCGCCGAGCACCACCTGCCACACCGCGGGCGGCAGCCCGGCCTCGATGAGCTGTTCGCGGGCCCACAGCGCGGTCAGCGCGGTCTCGGTGTCGGGCTTCATCACCACCGCGTTGCCGGCCGCGAAGGCGGGCAGCGCGTCGCCGACGGAGAGTTCGAACGGGTAGTTCCACGGCGCGATCTGGCCGACCACGCCGCGCGCCACCCGGGCCTCGGTGACCTTGGTGAGGGTGGGGATGACGCCGGTGTGACGCCTGGTGCGCAGGTATTCGGGGGCCTTGCGGCCGTAGTGGCGGGCGGCCACCGCGACCGCCTGCACCTCCTCGTGCGCGTGCAGCCGGGCCTTGCCGGTCTCCAGCTGGATCAGGTCGAGCACCTCGGACTGGCGGCGCAGCACCAGGTCGTGGAAGCGCAGCAGCACCTCGGCTCGGCGGCGGACCGGCAGCGCGGCCCAGGCCCGCTGGGCCGCCCGGGCCTCGGCGAACGCCTCGGCGACCTCCGCGACGGTGGCCTCCGGCAGGTCGGCGAGCTTCTCGCCGGTGAACGGCGTGTGGTTGGCGGTACGGCCGCTGCCGGGCACCCCGCGGGTCAGCCGCGCGACCAGGGCGGGGGTCACCACGTCGGCGGCCCGCCGGCTGCCGGCCGGTGCGACGGGGTTGCCCGGCACCTCACCGGCGGCGGGCGTAGTCTTCGGCGTCTGCTGCGGCTGGGTCATGGGCGCGAGATTACGGCGGTGACGCCCTTTTGGATACCCGGCGGTAACCGCTTTTCACCGGTCGTCCACAACTGTGCCAGTGAACACTGGCGCGAATGACGCGCACCCCGGCGCGCACGCCCCCAACACCCGCGCGCGACCGGCCGAACGCGCCCCGCGCTCACCACTCCACCCCCCGCAACGCCTCACCCACCGCCTCCTGATCCGTCGGATGCGCCCACATCTGCTGCCGCAGCACCTCCAGCGGCACCCGCGCGTGCACCGCCACCGCCAGCGCCCCCAGCGTCTCCGCCCCGCACGGACCCGCCGTGGTCGCCCCGACCAGTGCCCCGGCGCCCACGTCGGCCACCACCTTGACGAAGCCCTCACCGCCCGCCCCGTGGCCGCCGCGGGCGGTCCGCGCCCGGTCGGCGTACCCGGTACGGACCGCACGCCCCGCGGCGCGCGCCCCGGCCTCGGTGAGCCCCACCGCGCCGATCTGCGGATCGGTGAAGGTCACCCGGGGCACCGCGTGGTAGGCGGCCACCGGACCGCCCCGGCCCAGCACGCCGCGCACCACGATGTCCGCCTGGTGCCGGGCGACATGGGCGTACGAGCCCTTGCCGGTGGCATCGCCCAGCGCCCACACCCCCGGCCGCCCGCCACCCGGCGGGACCACCCGCAGTCGGTCGTCCACCGGCAGCGCGGACGCGTCCGGGTCCACCCCGAGGGCCATCGCGCCCAGCCGGGCCAGATCGGTGCGCCGCCCGACGGCGACCAGCAGCCGCTCCGCGGTCAGCCGCTCACCGCGGTCGCAGTCCACGGTGAAGCCGGCGCCGGGCGTGTGGCCCACCGCGACCGCCCGCACCCCGGTGTGCACCTCCAGGCCGTCCTCGGTGAGCGCCTTCAGCAGCAGCTCGTGGACCTCCGGCTCCTCCGCGGGCAGCAGCCTCGGCGCCGCCTCCACCACGGTGACCGCGGTGCCGAACCGGCTGAACGCCTGGCCGACTTCGAGCCCGGTGGGGCCGGCCCCGAGCACCAGCAGGGAACGCGGCGCCTCGGCCGCCGCCATCGCCTCCCGGCTCGTCCAGTACGGGGTCGCCGCCAGCCCCGGCAGCGGCGGCACCACCGGCTCGCCGCCGACCGCCAGCACCACCGCCCGCCGGGCCCGCAGCACCGTCTCGGCGCCGTCCGCGTCGGCCACCGTGACCTCGTCCGGCCCGGTCAGGCAGCCGGTGCCGCGCAGCACCCGCACCCCGCGCCCGGCCAGCCGGTCCGCCGCCGGTCCCGCGTCCGGCCCGCCGGTGGCCGCTCGCACCGCGCGCGCCGCCTGCCGCCACTCGGGGTGGACCATCGCCGTCCCGGCGTGCCCGGGGATGCGGCGCCCCTCGGCCAGAAGTCCGGCCGCCCGCGCCAGGATCCGCGACGGCAGACAGCCCGCGCCCGCGCACTCGCCGCCCACCACGCGTTCCTCGACGCCGACCACCTCCAGCCCGGCGTCGGCGAGCCGGCCCGCCGTCTCCTCCCCGCCGGGGCCGAGCCCCACCACGATCACATCGGCGTGGTCCGGACGGACGGCAGCCATGGCGGCCTCCTCGCGTGCCGACGGCGGCAGGAGTCCCTTCCCACGGTACGCGCGCGAACTGCCCGGCGCCGCTCGCCGGAACGGGACTCAGCCGTCGGCGCGGTAGGTGGCGGCGGCCTGCTCGAAGCACTCCGAGACCGTCTCGCGCGCCTCGTCGGGGCCGGTCACCAGGACCACGTCGTAACGCCCCGCGCGCAGCACCGCGAGGTTGCGGACGTACCGCGCGGCACCGCTGTCCGGATCACGGTAGGTGAACTCGCCCTCGGCCGCGCTGCCGCCGCCCGTCTCCAGCGTCCTCAGCCCCGCCGAGGACGACCAGGAACTCGCCCGGAATCCGGCCAGTTCGGGCTCGTCACGCAACTGGTAGCCGAACGGATCGGCGCCGTACGAGGCCGCGGTGTCCCGCCCCTCCACCACGATCAGCCGCAGGGCGTCGTCGCCGGGCGCGTAGACCACCTCGGCGCCGCGCACGCTGCGGGTCCAGCCGTCGTGGACGGCGACGGCGAAGCCCGCCGGATCCTCGCGCAGGGTGAAGCCCGCGCCCAGCGGCGGCATCGTGGCCAGGTCGCTGGGGGTGGGCCGGTCGCCGGCGGAGCCCTCGGACGGGGTGGCGGCCCCGGTGCTCGCCATGCGGCCGGCGGCGGCCCCGCCCGGACGCCGTCCCTGGGCGCCGGCCGTGTCGTGCGGGAGGAGGAACAGCGCGTAGAGCACGGCCCCGGCCAGCAGCAGGAATATCAGCCCCACCAGGACGAACCCCAGCCGCCGGGGGCTGCCGGCGGGCCGGCCGCGCGGCGCCGGGGGCGGGACGACGACCGGCGTCCGCGTCCGCCGCCGGGCCGGCCGCACCAGCTCGCCGCGGCGGCGCACCACCGGCAGCAGGTGCGGATCGGCCGGCACCTGGAGGGTGCGGCTGCCCACCCCCGGCTCGGGCGCCGAGCGGACCAACACCTCCAGCCGGGCGCGCAGTTCACCGGCGGACGGGCGCTGGTCGGGGTCGGCCCGCAGCAGCGCCTCCACCACCGGCCGCAGCGGCCCGCACTCCTCGGCGAGCCCCGGCGGCCCGGCGCACACCAGCCGCGCCAGCTCGGCGGCGCCCTCCTCGGGGTAGGGCGCGTGCCCGTGCACACAGCGGAAGAGCAGCGCGCCCAGCGCCCACAGGTCCGCCGCCGGCCCCACCGGCGGCGGCTCGTCGCCGAACGCCCCGGCCGCCTGCTCCGGCGCCCACCGCTCGGTGACCGGGCCGACCACCGCCAGCCGGGCCTGCCGGGCCCGTTCCCTGGCGGGGCGCGAGGCCGGACCCGGCGGCGTACCGTGCCCGGCGGAGACCGCCCGCGGCACCGGGTCGTACCCGCACAGCGCCTCCTCGGCCGCGCCCAGCGCCAGGCCGTCCAGCATCGCCCGGCCGTCGTCGCAGACGAGCACGGTGTGCGCGGTGACGTTGCGGTGCGTCCACCCCTGGGCGTGCAGCGCGCGCAGCGCCCGCAGCACGTCGGCGGCGACCTCGGCGGCCCGGTACGGGGTCAGCCGGCGGTCGGCGAGGAGGGCGGCGACCGGGCGGCCGGGGACGGGCTCGGAGACGATCCACAGGCTGCCGTCCTCGATCAGCACGTCGAAGACCTGGGTCAGCGCGGGGTGGTCGGGGAGCGCGGCGGCGGCCCGGGCGGCGGCCAGCGCCCGCCGGGCCACCGGGCCGCCGGGCGGCTCGCCGTCGCCGGACGCGGCCCGCCCGTCGATCTCCCCGGTCACCACCTCCGGCAGCGGCACCTCGCGCAGCAGCACCTCCTGGCCGCTGTAGGTGTCGAACGCGCGGATGCCGGGCGGCTCGGGCTCACCGGAGGTCCATGGCAGCCGGTAACGTCCGGCCAGCACCCGCTCGCCGTACTCGTCCACGGCTTCTCCCTCCCCGCGCGTCCCCCCGCCGCGCCACCGCCGCGGCCCGCCGCCGGCCGGTTCCGGTCGGCGGGCGGTCCGCGTCCTTTGACGATACGTGCCCGGCTCCGGTCAGCCGGTGGCTTCGAAGGTCTCGAAGAAGGTCCGCCGCAGCGAGGCGCAGGAGGCGTCGTCCCACCGCTGCGCCGGGCAGGAGAACATCACCGCGTAGCCGGAGCGCGAGTCGGCGAAGCCGCGGTCCAGCACCCGCATCGTGGTGCCGCCCTCGGTGCGGGTGAACTGCCAGTCGGCGGCGGTGGCGAAGTGCTGGTAGCGCACCGGGCGGATGCCCAGCCCGTGGTAGCCGGGGCTGCTCGCGCGCACCGCGCCCTCCAGGCCGCGCCAGGCCGCCGCGGCGTCCTTCCCCGGGGTCGGGCTCCAGTCGACCTGCACCCGCGGGTAGGAGCGGTCGGAGGCGGCGAAGACGGCCCCCGAGTGGTCCCCGGCGGTGCCGATCCGGTGCCAGCCGGCCGGCAGCGCCATGCTGAAGCGGAACTCGCCGTCCCGGTGGAGCCGCCACCCGGCCGGCACACCGCCCGGCGCCGCCGAGTGCCACGCGGACGGCGCCGCCGCCAGCGGGGCGTCCTTGCCCTCGGCGCCGTCCGCCGCCGTACCCGGGGCGGCCGACGGGGCGCCGGCCGCATGCGAGGCGCCCTTGTCCTTCTGCCCGTCGGCCGAGGAGGCGAGCGCCACCCCGAGGACCGCGCCCAGCACCGCGAGGACGACCACGGTCACCACGATCACCAGGGTGCGCCGCGGCACCACGTCGGTCAGCGGCGCCCGTACCCGGGCCAGCGGCGCGGTCGGGGCGACCGGCTTCAGCCGCGGCTCCGGCTCCGGCCGGGCCGCCGCGGACCGCGCCGACCGCAACGCGCCCAGCAGCTTGGCGCTCTGACCTGAGGTCAGCCCCGAACCGGCCGCGCCGGACCCCGGGGCGGCCACCGGCCGGGAGGCGGGCGGCAGCCCGGAGTCGGTGGGCACCGGCTGCGGATCGGCGGCGAACGCGACCGGCCGGGTCACCTCGGCGGCCGGGACGTCCGGGGCGCTCTCGGCGGCGACGAGCAGCTTGCGCACCCCGGCGTCGTCCAGCCGCTTGGCCGGGTCCTTCACCAGCAGCCCGGCGATGGCGTCGGCCAGCGGCCCGGAGGTCTTCGGCGGCTCCAGCGGCTCGGTCATCACCGCCGTCAGGGTGGCGATCGCCGACCCCTTGTCGTACGGCGGGCGCCCCTCGACCACCGCGTACAGCAGCGCGCCCAGCGACCACAGGTCGGCCGGCGGGCCGGGCTTCTGGCCGCGGGCGCGTTCCGGCGAGATGTACGAGGGGGCGCCGACCAGCATGCCGGTGGAGGTGACCGACGGGTCGCCCTCGACCTGGGCGATGCCGAAGTCGGTGAGGACCACCCGGCCGTCGTCGGCGATCAGCACGTTGGACGGCTTGACGTCCCGGTGCAGGATGCCCTCGCGGTGGGCGGCCCGCAGCACGTCCAGCACGGCCAGTCCGACCTCGGCCGCGCGTCTGGGCGGCAGCGGACCGTCGGTCCGGACGGCGTCGGAGAGCGAGCGCCCCTCGACCAGCTCCATCACGATCCACGGCCGATCGTCCTCCTCGACCACGTCGTAGACGGTGACCGCGCCGGTGGCCCGGATCCGGGCGGTGGCCTTGGCCTCCCGCAGCGTACGGGTGATCAGCCGGCGCTTCTCGTCCTCGTCCACGTTGCCGGGGAAGCGCAGCTCCTTGACCGCGACGGTACGGCCCAGAGTCTCGTCGACCGCCCGCCACACCGTGCCCATGCCACCGCGCCCGAGGACCTCGCCGAGGCGGTAGCGGTCGGCGAGGAGACGGCCGGTGGTGCCTTGCGCCTGGGTCATCAACGTCCTTAGCAGATCGATATGACGGTCCGTCGGGCGGCGCGGGTCGGGTCGCGTCTGCCCTCCCCCATCATCCCCTGTCCCGGGGACAGCCGTGGCCCTGCCCCGGGCCTCCGGTACCGGACCCGGCGGGACATCACGGACGGAACCGGGTGAACCGGTGTGGTCAGCGGGCGGGCCGGAACGTCGTCCGGGCCGCGGTGAACACCGGCAGCCACTTCGACCACTCCGCGTCCGGCGCCGACAGGTACAGGGCGTACTCGGTGCCGCCCTCCTTGCCGAAGCCGAGATCGATCGCGTGGTACACCCGGTGCCTGCCGTCGGGCAGCACCTCGTCGCCCTGCCAGGTCCACTCCCAGATGGCGGCGGGCATGGTGGTGCCGCCGAAGGTGACCTGGGTGGGGTTCATCCGCAGCAGGCTGTAGCCGTTGTTCTTGGCCCGGAGGTTCTTCTCCAGCTGGCGCCAGTGGTCGATGGGGCTGGGCCAGGCGAAGTCCTCGGTGCTGACCATCAGTTCGCAGTGCTCGGCCACGTTGAGGTAGTCGACGTCGCCGTTGGACTTGACGGTGCGCGGCCACCCCTTGGGGACGGCCATGGAGAACCCGGCCGGGTCGTGGGCGATCCGGTATCCGGGCGGCGCGACCGGGACGTCGGAGGCCGGCCGGGTCGGGCGGCCGGCGCCGGACGGCTGCGGAGCGATGGTGTCCCGGCCGTCCGCCGACGCCTTCCCGCCCTCCCGGGTCAGCAGCGTGCCGACGACCGCCGCGGCGACCACCACCACGGCGGTGGCGCACCAGGCGGCCACCCGCAGCCCGCGCCGCCGCGGCCGGGCGGCGTGCCCGGCGGCGTGCCCGGGGACCGCGGTCGGCGTGGTGGCCGTGGGGTCGGCGAGCCCGGGCGCGCCGGGGTGGCCGGGCGGGGCCGGTGCGGTGGCCACCGCGCCGGGGCCGGGCGCGACGGGCACGGTGGAGCCGGTGGGGGCGTCGGCCGGCGGGGGCTCGGCGACGGGCGCCGGGTGGCCGTTGACCGGCGCGGGATGGCCGTTGACGAGCGCGCCGGACGGCTGCGGCGCGGCCTGCTCCGCCCAGCCGGACACGGTGGGCGCGGCGGCGGACGGCGCCGCCGCCGCGGGGGGCCGCCAGGTGCCCAGCCGGGCGGTGGCGGTGTCCCTGGGCTTCGCGGCGGCCGTGACCGTCTCCACCGAGGCGACCAGCAGCCGCTCGACCTCCTCGGCGGACATCCGCTGCTCGGGGTCCTTGGCCAGCAGCGACTCGATCAGCGGGGCGAGCGCCCCGGCCCGCCGCGGGCGCGGCGCCGGGTCGGCGGCGATGGCGTACGCGGTCTCTATCGGGGTGTCCCGGTGGAACGGCGCCTCGCCCTCCACCGCCTGGTAGAGCGTGGCCCCCAGCGCCCACAGATCACTCGCCGGGCCGGGGGTGCCGCCGGTGATCCGCTCGGGGGCCAGGTAGTCGAAGGAACCGATGAGTTCCCCGGTACGGGTGAGCGTGGAGGTACCGGTGGCGGAGGCGATGCCGAAGTCGGTCAGGACGACCCGGCCGCCGGGCCAGCCGCCGTCCTCGTCCGCGCCGTCCCCGGTCAGCAGGACGTTGGCGGGCTTGACGTCCCGGTGGAGCACCCCGGCGCGGTGCGCGGCACGCAGCGCGGCCACCATGCCGCGGCCGATCCGGGCCGCCTCACGCGGCGTCACCGGGCCGTCCTCCTTGAGCACGTCGCCCAGGGTGCGGGCGGGGACGTACTCCATGACGATGCACGGCAGCCCCTCGTCCTCGCACACGTCGTGCACCACCACCACGTTGGGGTGGGTGATGCGGGCGGCGCTGCGCGCCTCACGGCGGGTGCGCTCGTACAGCCGCTCCCGCTCGTCGTCATGGAGGTTGGGCGGCACCCGTAGCTTCTTCACCGCCACCTGGCGCCCCAGCAGTTCGTCCTCCGCACGCCAGACGGCGCCCATGCCACCGCGGCCTATCAATTCGGCCAGCCGGTATCGTCCGGCGACCAGCCGCCCCTGATCGGACACCTCGCGCCCCTTCCCGCCCCCGTCAACGCGTCACGCTCAATGCGGAACGATATCCGGCGCCCCCAACCTGGCCGCGTCCGCGGTCAGATCGTCCGGCTGCCGTTGCGATTCCCGTTCCGCCTCGACCCGTTTCTCGTAATGTTCGACTTCTCTTCGTGTACGTTCACCGTCCCAGCCGAGCACCGGGGCCATCAACTCCGCCGCCTGCCGGGCGCACCGGGTGCCCCGGTCGAAGGTCTCGATGGAGATCCGGGTGCGCCGGGTGAGCACGTCGTCGAGGTGGCGGGCGCCCTCGTGGGAGGCGGCGTAGACCACCTCGGCCCGCAGATAGTCCTCGGCGCCGGTGAGCGGCTCGCCCAACGAGGCGTCGGCCGCGATCAGTTCGAGCACCTCGTCGACGAGTGAACCGTACCGGTTCAGCAGGTGTTCGACCCGGGCCACGTGGAGCCCGGCGCGCGCGGCGAGGCGGGCCCGGGCGTTCCACAGCGCCGGATACCCCACCGCCCCGGCCAGCGGGACGTCCTCGGTGCAGCACGCGGCGACCCGGCCGTCCAGCCCGTGCACCGCCGCGTCCACCGCGTCCTTGGCCATCACCCGGTACGTGGTGTACTTGCCGCCCGCCACGACCACCAGGCCGGGCGCGGCGTGGGCCACCGTGTGCTCCCGGGAGAGCTGGCTGGTGGCCTCCGACTCGCCGGCCAGCAACGGCCGCAGCCCGGCGTAGACGCCCTCCACGTCGTCCCGGGTCAACGGCACCGCCAGCACCGAGTTGACGTGCTCCAGCAGGTAGTCGATGTCGGCGCTGGAGGCCGCCGGGTGGGCCTTGTCCAGGTTCCAGTCGGTGTCGGTGGTGCCGACGATCCAGTGCCGGCCCCACGGGATCACGAAGAGCACGCTCTTCTCGGTGCGCAGGATGAGCCCGGTGGTGGAGTGGATACGGTCCTTGGGCACCACCAGGTGGATCCCCTTGGACGCCCGGACGTGGAACTGGCCGCGCTCGCCGACCAGCGCCTGCGTCTCGTCCGTCCACACCCCGGTGGCGTTGACCACCTGCCGCGCCCGCACCTCGTACTCCCCGCCCTGCTCGGCGTCGAGCACCCGGGCGCCGACCACCCGTTCCCCCTCGCGCAGGAAGCCGACGACCCGCGCCCGGTTGGCCGTCTGCGCGCCGTAGGAGGCCGCGGTCCGCACCAAGGTGGTGACGAAACGGGCGTCGTCCACCTGGCCGTCGTAGTACTGCAACGCGCCGACCAGCGCGTCCTTGCGCAGACAGGGCGCCACCCGCAGCGCGTGGCGGCGGGTCAGATGGCGGTGGTGCGGCAGCCCGCGGCCGTGCCCGGAGGAGAACGCCATGGTGTCGTAGAGCGCGACCCCGGAGCCGGCGTACAGCCGCTCCCAGCCGCGGCGGGTGAGCGGATACAGGAACGGCACCGGGTGCACCAGGTGCGGGGCGAGCCGCTGGAGCAGCAGGCCGCGTTCCTTCAGCGCCTCGCGGACCAGCGCGAAGTCCAGCATCTCCAGGTAGCGCAGGCCGCCGTGGATGAGCTTGCTCGACCTGCTGGAGGTACCCGAGGCCCAGTCCCGCGCCTCGACCAGCCCCGTCGACAGCCCCCGGGTCACCGAGTCCAGCGCCGTACCGGCACCGACCACCCCGCCCCCGACCACCAGTACGTCCAGTTCCTGTTCGGCCATCCGCGCCAGCGCCTGGGTGCGCTGCTGCGGGCCCAGTGGTGCCGTCCTCACCCGTGCCACCTCCGCCTGCCGTCGCTGCCGGCCCGGTCCCTTCGATGGTGACGGCCATCCGGGCACCCTGCCAGCCCGGGCGGGCGTTCGGGGGGCCGGTTGCCCGTCCGTGGGGAAGCGCTTGCCCGTGCGGACAGCCCGGTGTGTGCCCGGCGGTCGGCGCCACGCCCCTGGACACCTCACGCCCCCAATCCTGAATAACAGTCATATTTCCGCTTAGCCTTAAATGCCTTCATCCGGGCTTTCCGGGACGTAAAGGAGGGGAACCGCTCCATGCCCGCAGACCTCGCCGTCATCGGACTACGCCACGTCGGACTGCCGCTCGCCCAGGCCGCCACCGCCGCCGGGATCGGCGTCATCGGCTACGACACCGACCCGGCGGTGACCGACGGCGTCAACGCCGGACGCTCCCCGGTCGAATGGCTCGCCGCCGCCGACATCCGCCGCATGCTCGCCGCCGGCTTCCGCGCCACCGGCGACCCCGCCGTCCTCGGCCGCGCCCGCACCGCCGTCATCTGCGCCCCCACCCCGCCCGGCGCCGACCTCGCCCCCGACCTCACCGCGGTCACCGAGGCCGCCCGCACTCTCGCCGCCCACCTGCGCCCCCACACCACCGTCGTGCTGGAGTCCACCGCCGCCCCCGGCACCACCGAGGACGTGCTGCGCCCGATCCTGGAGAACGGATCCGGGCTGCGGGCCGGCCGCGACTTCCACCTCGCCTACTCCCCGCACCGCGCCGACCCCGGCCGCCGCGACCGGGTCATCGCCAACACCCCCAAGGTCATCGGCGGCCTCACCCCGGCCTGCACGGAGGCCGCCGCGGCTTTCTACGGCCGCATCACCGACCGCGTCGTGCGGGCCCGCGGCCCCCGCGAGGCGGAGGCGGCCAAACTCCTGGAGGCCGTCTACCGGCACGTCAACATCGCACTCGTCAACGAGATGGCGGTCTTCTGCCACGAGTCCGGCATCGACGTGTGGGACGTGATCCGGTGCGCCGAGACCAAGCCGTTCGGCTTCCAGCCCTTCCGCCCCGGCCCCGGCGTCGGCGGCCACGACGTACCGCCGGCCGGCCCCGCTCTCCCGCTGCGCATGGCCGACCTGGCCCGGCAGGTCAACTCCCGGATGCCGCGCTACGTCGTGCAGCGCTGCGCCGCGCTCCTCAACGAACACGGCAAGTCCGTGCGCGGCGCCCGGATCCTGCTGCTCGGCGTCACCTACAAGGCCGACCTCGGCGACCAGGAGGGCGCCCCGGCCCGCGAGATCGGCGCCCGCCTGCTCGACCTGGGCGCCACCCTCGGCTACCACGACCCGTACGTCCCCGAATGGCGCCTCCACGACCGCCCCGTGCCGCGCGCCGACTCCCTGTGGGAAGCCGCCGCCGACGCCGACCTGACCGTCCTCCTCCAGCACCACCGCACCTACGACCTGCAAGGACTCGCGGTCAAGGCGCAACTCCTCCTGGACACCCGAGGCGCCACCCCCACCGGCACCGCCGCCCGCCTGTGACCCCCTCCCAGCCGCGCCCCGCCCCGGCCCGGTTCCTCGCCGTTCCGCCCCGGCGGCGCGCCCGACGACCGCACGTCGCGCCCGGGGACCCGCTCAGCCCCTCCGGCGGCGCGCCCGGCGCATTCTCAGGGCGCCGGCCAGGGCCAGGGCCGCCACCGCGGCCAGGACGACGGCGACGGCGGCCAGGGAGACCTTGTTGACCTCGACCTTCACGGTGACGGGGGCGCCCCAGGGTTTGCCGTCGGGGGCGGTGATCAGGCGGGCGGTGAGGTCGGCGGGGCCGTTGCGGAGGGCGGAGACGCGTACGCGTTCGGTGTGGCTGGCGGCGGCCGGGACGGTGACCGGGGTGTCCCGGCGGCCGACGGTGAGCCGGTCCACGGCGCCGGAGGTCACCCGCAGGACCAGCCCGGCGAGCGGCTGCTGCAACCCGTTGGACACCGTCACCGGCAACGACGCCGACCCCCCGGTCACCGTCACCGCCCCGCTGCGCGGCAGCAGCCGCACCGAGGCGATCGAACGGTCCAGGTAGTCCTCCAGCCCCGACGCGTACCCCTCGGCCCCGTGCGGATCGCCGCGCCAGCCGGTGGACAGCGCCCGCAGCATCGCCCGGTGCACCGCGTCCGTGGTGCGGGTCGGGTCGGCGAGCACCCGGGTCAGCGTCGCCAGATCCGGCCCGGTCGCGCGCACCGTGGACAGCACCGCGGCCGGCAACTCCCCGGCGGACCCCGCGGACGCCCGGCCGAAGCCCGCCACCGAGGTCTCCGGACCGCCCGACGCCACCGCCTCCGGCCCCGACAACGCCAGCCACCCCGCCCCTTGCGCCGCCCGCAACGCCCCCGCCAGCGCCTCCGCCACCTCCCCCGGCATCCGCCGCGGCGGCAGCACCACGACCCCGCCCGGCCCCCCGGGCCCCCGCAGCGCCGCCCTGAGCAGATCGCCCAGGAGTTCCTGACGCCCCGACACCACCCCGCCCTCGCCGCCCAGGTCCCGGGTGAGCGTGGTGTCGGTCGCCGGATCGCCGACCCACACCGTCGTACCGCCCGCGAGGGAGGCCCTCGGCTGCCCGCTGCCGGTGCCCAGCCCCCGCCCGGACGCCAGCACCGTCCGCAGCCCCAGCCGCCCGGCGAGCGCCGTCACCGAGCTGTCCAACGCGCCCCGGTACGGCCACGCCACCACGGCCGCGGCCTTGGTGCGCAGCGCGTCCGCGACCGCCGGACCGGCCGCCGTCGTCGCACCGGCGAGCACCCCGGACGGCGGCCCCGCCACGCCCTGCCGCTCCCGGTGCGCCAACGAGGCGAGGTCGGGGTCGGCGTACGGCAGCGCGTCGACGGTACGGCCCCGCACGGCGTCGGCGGCCGTCCTCAGCCAGGCGTCCGCGGTGTCCGCGCCGGTGCCCTCCCGGCTCTGCCGCGGATCGGCGCCGTCGGGCCGGTCGGCCACCCGGTAGCCACGGCTCATCGCGGCGGCCTCGTCCAGCAGCCCCGGGTCCACCGTCCAGGTGACGTCCAGCCCGCGGCCCGCCGCCACCACCCGGCCGAGGCGTCCCGCGGTGCCCAGGTCGGTGGCGAGCGCGTCGTCCCGGAAGACCGGCTGCGCCGCCTGCCCCTCGCCGAGTGAGACGGCCTGCATGTGCGGGCGGTCGGCGACCGGCCAGAACACGGCGGTCCGCAGCGCCGGCACGTTCGACCCCGGCGGCGCCCACGGCAACTCCGTCCCCGTCTCCGCCAGCACGCCGCCGTCCGCCCCGGCCAACGTCACCGTCAGCCGGTGCACCCCGGCCGTCCCCGGCAGCCCCAGCGCCGACACCGGCACCCTCACCGTGAACGGCACCCGCTCCCCCGCGCCCGGCGTCGTCACCGCCACCGAGTGCCCGGCCACCACCGCGCCCCCGTCCACCCGCACCCCCACCCGTCCCGGCGCCCGCTGCCCGCCGCCCACCACGGCCCCCGTCACGCTCACCGTGTCGTCCGGCCCCGGCACGGCCGGGGTGACCCCGGTGAGCACGACGCTCCCGGCCCCGGGCGCGGCCGACGGGGCGGGGGTGGTGAGCAGGGCCAGCACGGCGCACACGGCACGGGCAACGCGCCGCCTGCGCGCGGGGCGCCGCCCGGTCGCGTCCCGTACCGGCGTCACGACGGCCGCCGCGAAGCCGGCTCAGCCCCTGACGGGTGAGTACGGATGCGGCTGGGCGTCCAGGACGCGCTTGAGGGCGTCGAAGTTCTCCACGCACCGGCCGGTCCCCAGCGCCACGCAGTCCATCGGGTCGTCGGCCACCACCACCGGCATGTTCAGCTCGCCGCCGAGCCGTACGTCGAGCCCGCGCAGCAGCGCGCCGCCGCCGGTGAGGACGATCCCCCGGTCCATGATGTCGCCGGCCAGTTCCGGCGGGCATTCGTCCAGGGTGTGCCGGACGGCGGCGACGATCGCGTCCACGGGGTCGGCCATGGCCCGGCGCACCTGGTCGGAGTCGAGGTCGAGGGTCTTCGGCAGGCCGCTGACGTGGTCCCGGCCACGGATCCGGCAACGCCGCCGGGCCCCCGCGCCCACCGCGGCGGGCGGCGGCAGCAGGCCGACCGCGGTCGCCTCGTCGAGCCCGCCCGCCACGGAGTCGTCCGCCCCGCCACCGGGACGGCGGCCGAGTTCCCGGTCGAGCCGACGGTCGAGTTCCCGGTCGAGGGCCGGGTCGGGCACGGGGTCGGCGGCCGGGTCGAGCATGGTGACCGAGGAGGTCGTGGTGGCGGCGACCGCGTCCTGCGGCGGCCAGTAGTCCTCCGGCACGTCGGTCGCCGAACCGATCGTCATCTTCACCTCCTCGGCGGTACGTTCACCGATCGCCAGCGCGTGCTCCCGCTTGACGTACTGGATGATCGCCGCGTCGATCGCGTCGCCGGCCACCCGTACCGAACGGGCCGCCACCAGACCGCCGAGCGAGACCACCGCCACCTCGGTGGTGCCGCCGCCGATGTCGACCACCATCGAGCCGGTCGGCCGGCTCACCGGCAGCCCGGCCCCGATCGCCGCCGCCATCGGCTCGTCGACCAGATGGACCTGACGCGCGCCCGCCGAGGTCGCGGCCTCGACGACCGCCCGCCGTTCCACCCCGGTGATCCCGGACGGCACGCAGATGACGACCCGTGGCCGGGCGAACCGTCCACGTCCGGACACCTTGCGGATGAAATGCGACAACATCCGTTCCGCGATCTCGAAATCGGCGATCACCCCGTCCCGCAACGGGCGCACCGCCACGATGTGCGAGGGGGTACGGCCGATCGTGGACTTGGCCTCCGCCCCGACGCTGATCACCTCCCCGCTGACCGCGTTGACCGCCACCACGGAAGGCTCGTTGAGGACGATTCCCGCCCCGCGTACGTAGACCAGGGTGTTCGCGGTGCCCAGATCGATGCCCATGTCACGACCGGAAAACGACTTCTTCTGCGCCATAAGATGTGATTATTGCCATAGTCGGGCGTATTCGCCGCTCGGAGGGCGCGTGGCGTACGGAACGTGCCCACGCCATCCGCCGCCTCGTCCCGCCACACCCCGTCAGCCGCCTCCGTCATATCTCTGTTGAGGCCATGTCAGTGCTGGCTGTTGGCCTTCGGCTTCCTTTCACCCTCCCGGGGGAACCTCTTCATGAGCCGGCCCTGGCCCCGGCCCGCCGCCAACGGCCCGCACGGCGCTCCGCCGCCGCCCCAGCCCGCGCCCGACGCCTCGGCCGGATACGCGACCGTACCGGCCGCCCAGGCTCCGGCTCCGGCTCCGGCTCCGCAGGCGAGTGGGGTTCCGCAGGCGGGCGCGGTTCCGCAGCGAGGCGGCACGCTGCCGCCGCCCGGCGCCTACCCTCCGCCCGGCGGGTACGGCGCCCCGCCGGTCGCCGCCGTCCCCCGGCGTCCCGACCGCACCGGCCCCGGCATCCTGGCCGGCCTCGGCGCCGCCGTGGTCGCCGTGGTGATCTACGCCGCCATCCTGCGCTTCACCGACCACGAGGTCGGCTACGTGGCCCTGGTGGTCGGCCTCCTCGTGGGCGCCGCGATGGGCAAGGCCGGTGGCCGCAACCCGGTGCTGCCCGTGCTGGGCGTGGTCATCTCCCTGGCCGCCGTCTGGTTCGGCCAGCTCGTCGGCATCGCCTGGAGCGTCAGCGGCCACGCCGGCGTCTCCTTCGCCGACATCTTCTTCAGCCGCTTCACCACGCTGGTCGACGTGTGGAAGAACGACTTCGCCGACGCCAAGGACATCCTCTTCTTCGCCATCGCCGGCGTCGAGGGCTTCGTCGTCACCCGGCGTACCGGCAACTCCGCCTGACCTGCCGCATCCGGCCAACGGCCCGGCGCGGCAACGGAAAAGGGGCCCGGGACGAACGTTTCGTCCCGGGCCCCCACGTCGTTCCGGAGAGCGTGCCCCGCGGGTCAGCGGTGGGCGACGGACGGCGCCACCGTGACCTCGACCCGCTGGAACTCCTTCAGCTCCGAGTAACCCGTGGTCGCCATCGCGCGGCGCAGCGCACCGAAGAAGTTCATCGAACCGTCGGGCGCGTGCGACGGGCCCAGCAGGACCTCCTCGGTGGTGCCGACCGACCCCAGGTTCATCCGCTTGCCGCGCGGCAGCTCCTCGTGGACCGCCTCCATGCCCCAGTGGAACCCGCGGCCGGGCGCGTCCGTCGCGCGGGCCAGCGGCGAACCCATCATCACCGCGTCCGCACCGCACGCGATCGCCTTCGGCAGGTCACCGCTGGAACCGAAACCGCCGTCCGCGATGACGTGCACGTAACGACCACCGGACTCGTCCATGTAGTCGCGCCGCGCCGCCGCCACGTCCGCCACCGCGGTCGCCATCGGCACCTGGATGCCGAGCACGCTCCGGGTGGTGTGCGCGGCCCCGCCACCGAACCCGACCAGCACACCGGCGGCACCGGTACGCATCAGGTGCAGCGCCGCGGTGTACGTGGCGCAGCCGCCGACGATCACCGGGACGTCGAGCTCGTAGATGAACTGCTTGAGGTTGAGCGGCTCGTGCGAACCCGAGACGTGCTCCGCGGAGACCGTGGTGCCCCGGATCACGAAGATGTCGACACCCGCGTCCACCACGGCCTTGGAGAACTGCGCGGTGCGCTGCGGGGAGAGCGCGGCGGCGGTGACCACACCCGCCTCGCGCACCTCGGCCAGCCGCTGCCCGATCAGCTCCTCACGGATCGGCGCGGCGTAGATCTCCTGGAGGCGGCGGGTGGCCGAGACGTCGTCCAGCTCCGCGATCTCCGCCAGCAGCGGCTCCGGGTCGTCGTACCGGGTCCACAGGCCCTCAAGGTTGAGCACCCCGAGACCGCCGAGCTTGCCGATGCGGATCGCCGTCTCCGGCGAGACCACGGAGTCCATCGGGGCGGCCAGGAACGGCAACTCGAAGCGGTAGGCGTCGATCTGCCAGGCGATCGAGACCTCCTTCGGGTCCCGGGTACGCCGGCTCGGGACGACGGCGATGTCGTCGAATGCGTAAGCCCTGCGCCCGCGCTTGCCCCGCCCGATCTCGATCTCAGTCACTGTTCGCCTTTCTTCGTGGCCTGCCCTCCCAGTATCCCGCAGCCCCCGCCGGGCGCCCCCGCCCCGTATCCGGTACCGGGGGCGCCGCCGCGCCGGCCGGGCGGCGGCACGGGCGGGGTGGCGGCACGGGCCGGGCGCCGCTCAGCGCGTGTGGTAGTTGGGCGCCTCGGTGGTCATCTGGATGTCGTGCGGGTGGCTCTCCTTCAGCCCGGCCGCGGTGATGCGGACGAAGCGCCCCTTCTCCTTCAGCTCCGGAACGGTGGCCGCGCCCACGTACCCCATCGAGGAACGCAGGCCGCCGATGAGCTGGTGGGCGACGGCCGCCAGCGGACCCCGGTAGGGCACCTGGCCCTCGATGCCCTCGGGAACCAGCTTGTCCTCGGAGAGCACGTTGTCCTGGAAGTAGCGGTCCTTGGAGTAGGACCTGCCCTGGCCACGCCCCTGCATCGCGCCGAGCGAGCCCATGCCGCGGTAGGTCTTGAACTGCTTGCCGTTGATGAACAGCAGCTCGCCCGGGGACTCCTCGCAGCCGGCCAGCAGGCTGCCCAGCATCACGGTGTCGGCACCGGCCGCGATGGCCTTGGCGATGTCACCGGAGTACTGCAGGCCGCCGTCGCCGATCAGCGGGACGCCCGCCGGGCCGGCCGCGAGCGACGCCTCGTAGATCGCGGTGACCTGCGGCGCGCCGACCCCGGCGACCACCCGGGTGGTGCAGATGGAACCGGGGCCCACGCCCACCTTGACGCCGTCGGCGCCGGCGTCGATCAGCGCCTGGGCGCCGTCCCGGGTGGCCACGTTGCCCGCCACCACCTCGGTCTTCAGGTTGGCCTTGACCTTGGCGACCATGTCGAGGATGCCGCGGCTGTGACCGTGCGCGCTGTCGATCACCAGGAAGTCGGCACCGGCCTCGACCAGCGCCTGGGCCCGTACGAACGCCTCGTCGCCGACGCCGACGGCGGCACCGACCAGCAGCCGGCCCTCCGCGTCCTTGGCCGCGTTCGGGTACTTCTCGGCCTTCACGAAGTCCTTGACCGTGATCAGGCCCTTGAGCCGGCCCTCGTCGTCGACGAGCGGCAGCTTCTCGATCTTGTGGCGGCGCAGCAGCTCGATCGCGTCGTCCCGGGAGATGCCGACCTTCCCGGTGACCAGTGGCATCGGCGTCATGACCTCGCGGACCTGGCGGCTGCGGTCCAGCTCGAAGGCCATGTCGCGGTTGGTGACGATGCCGAGCAGCTTGCCGGCCGGGTCGGTGACCGGCACACCGCTGATCCGGAACTTGGCGCACAGCGCGTCGGCCTCGGCCAGCGTGGCGTCGGGGTGCACCGTGATCGGGTCGGTGACCATGCCGGACTCGGAGCGCTTGACCAGGTCGACCTGGTTGACCTGGTCCTCGATCGACAGGTTGCGGTGGAGCACGCCCACGCCGCCCTGGCGGGCCATCGCGATGGCCATCCGGGCCTCGGTGACCTTGTCCATCGCGGCGGACAGCAGCGGGATGTTCAACCGGATGTTGCGGGTGATCCGGGACGCGGTGTCGACCTGGTTCGGCACCACGTCCGACGCGCCCGGCAGCAGCAGCACGTCGTCGTAGGTAAGTCCGAGATACCCGAACTTCTCGGCTACCGTCTCGGCCACTCCGTCGGTGTTGGCGGTCATGACACCTTCCCCAATGCTCTTGCCCGGCGTGGCATCCCATGCTACTGGCCTGGAACGAGTACCTTTCGCCCTCGTGTTTGTGGTTGTGCACAAACCACGGGCTGTGGACAACTCCGTCACCCGATCGTGGAACATCCGACCCGTTCGAACGTGACGAGGGCCCGCCCGGGGAACGACGTACCCGCCGTGCCCGGGGCGAGCCCTCGGAACGGACCCTAGGCGCTCAGCCCCCGCGCGTCGTCCGCGGGCAGCCCGTGCGCCTGGGCGGCCAGCGCCCGCAACCGGCTCAACGCGCGGTGCTGGGCCACCCGTACCGCGCCCGGGGACATCCCCAGCACCTGGCCGGTCTCCTCCGCCGTCAGCCCCACCGCGACCCGCAGCAGCACCAGCTCGCGCTGGGTGGCCGGCAGGTTCGCCAGCAGTTCCCGCGCCCATTCGGCGTCGCTGCTCAGCAGCGCTCGTTCCTCCGGCCCGAGCGAGTCGTCCGGCTTCTCCGGCAGATCCTCCGACGGAACGGCGGTCGAACCGGGCCCCCGCATCGCCGAACGCTGCAGGTCGGCCACCTTGTGGGAAGCGATGGCGAACACGAACGCCTCGAACGGGCGCCCCTGGTCGCGGTAGCGCGGCAGCGCGCACAACACCGCCAGGCAGACCTCCTGCGCGAGGTCGTCCACAAAGTGGCGGGCGTCACCCGGCAGCCGCGACAACCTCGTCCGGCAGTACCGCAGGGCCAGCGGGTGGACGTGGGCCAGCAGATCGTGCGTGGCCTGTTCGTCGCCCTCCACAGCGCGGCGTACGAGGGCACCGATGGCCGAGGTCTCGTCGTCACGCACCGGTCCATGGTGCATGGTCGCCCCGCGGTCCGTCGCACCGCGTCCCGACTTGTGCATCGAAGCGTTATACGGAGGGCCACTCCGCAGCGGCTGTCCGCCACGTCCCGGGGCCTGCGCCGCGGCCGGCACCGGGTGGGCCGGCCGCGCCACGGCACCGAGCACGGTGGTGGTCTGCACCCCCGTGGCGTGCAGCGTCGCACCGGACGGCGCCGCCGCGACCGCGCGCACGCCCTGGCCGCCCGGGTAGGAGGCGGCGGCCGGACGACCGGCGGACTGGCGCGGCGCGTACTCGTACTCGGCGGCCGGCCCCGGACGCGGAGCGCCCTCGGCCCGGGCCGGCGCGCCGGCCCCGGCGGAGGCGTACGCCGCCGTGGCCCGGGCGATCGCCGCACGCCCGGACGTGGTGGCCGCGCCGGACGCGGATGTGCTCGCCGCCGTCATCCCACGCATCCGCTCCCCGTCACCGTCGGCCTCCGATTCACCCGCGCCCTTGGCCTCCGAGGCCGGCAAGCCCGCCACCACCCCGAGCGGAAGCTCGGTACTCCGCCCCGCCCGTCTGTCGCCCGTCGGCATACACGACGGGAGCGTTGAACACTGCCCCTCTGGTGGGTCCCCGAGGAAGTCCATACCTCAAGCATGCGGCCTCGCGCGGACATCCGGAACTTCCGCGGTGGCCGGTCCCGTCGCGCACCGCCCCGCCGGGCCGCCTCCGCCCGGCCCGCACCCCGGCGACCAGGCGGTCTTCCGAACCGCTGCCCGGGAACGTCCCGCGGACACCCCGCGTGCCCCGCGGACCTGGCGGGTCGGGTGCCGGACCTGGCCCCTGGGGCCGCCGTGCCTCACCGCGCCGGGACCGCCGTCGCCGCCGCCCGCCCGAGGGTGCCCCGGTGTCCGCGAGATCCCCGTCGCGCACGCCTTCCGGGGCCCGGCCGTGTGACCAATTTCGCGGCCGGGGTCACGCTGGGGGCCGGTCCCGGAACGCCGTGCCCGCCGGCCGACGGCTCTCGCCGACGCGGTACGGAGCCGGTGCCCGTGCCCTTGCTCGTGACCGTGACCGTGCCCGCCGGGACGTTCGCGGCCGGTGGCGTCCCGGGGACGTCGACCGGCCGTGAGACCCACCTCGTACCCGGCCGCCGCCGACCCGACGGCGACCAGGCGCTCCGGCCCGGCGGCCACCATGCCGACGGCCCGCGTTCCGGCGACCGTGCCGGCAGGGGGCGGGCCGGTGGCCGGGAGGCGGGTGTTCGCGGAGCGGAGGACCGGGTCGCCGACCGGCGGGTGACCAGCGGTCCGGCGGACGACGGGCGGGCGGCCGGGGCCCGGTGACCGGCGGCCGTCGTGGCGCCGGTTCGTGCGCGGGCGTTCCGGCGGGTGCCCTGGACACGCCGCCCGGCCCGGGCCGTGTCCGGCCGTCGGCCGGTCCGGCGGACCGGACCGCGGAGCAGGCCGGGCCGTCACCGGTCCGACCCGCACCGGACGGGCACGGCCCGGGCCGGGCGGGGCGTCCCCACCGTCCTCTCCAACGCACGGCACGGCCTCAGCGGACGAGGCCCCAGCGGAAACCGAGCGCCACGGCGTGCGCCCGGTCGGACGCGCCGAGCTTCTTGAACAGCCGCCGCGCGTGGGTCTTGACGGTGTCCTCGGAAAGGAACAGCTCGCGCCCGATCTCCGCGTTGGACCGGCCGTGGCTCATGCCTTCGAGCACCTGGATCTCCCGCGCGGTCAGCGTCGGCGCGGCGCCCATCTCCGCCGACCGCAGTCTGCGCGGGGCCAGCCGCCACGTCGGGTCGGCCAGCGCCTGGGTGACGGTGGCCCGCAGTTCGGCACGCGAGGCGTCCTTGTGCAGGTAGCCACGGGCGCCGGCGGCCACCGCGAGCGCGACGCCGTCGAGGTCCTCCGCCACGGTGAGCATGATGATGCGGGCGCCGGGGTCGGCCGACAGCAGCCGCCGTACGGTCTCGACACCGCCGAGACCGGGCATCCGGACGTCCATGAGAATGAGGTCGGAGCGATCGGCGCCCCAGCGGCGGAGGACTTCCTCGCCGTTGGCCGCCGTCGTTACGCGCTCCACACCGGGCACGGTCGCGACCGCGCGGCGAAGCGCCTCTCGGGCAAGCGGGGAGTCGTCGCAGACGAGGACGGATGTCATGACCGCCCTCCGCAGCAGATCCGCGTCACGTTGAGCCTCCAGGCTGGTACGAATCATCACCGGTGGGCCTGACGGCGCCGGGCACCCGCCCGGCTTCTCTCGCCGTCCAACCACCTCCGCACTCTCAACGACGCTCACTCGAAAGAGTTACGGAGTCTGGCAGCCGTCATCGACACTCTACGTGATCGGACCGACACGGATCAGCTACATCGGGCGCCAAGGGGTGCACCACGTCTCACTCGGGAGCACTCGCGGCGCACAACCCGCACCGCGATCCCCCTCCCCCACCCCCCGCCTGCCGGACGCCGAGCGCCCCCTCCCGTGGCCAACGCTCACCTATGTCGGTATTTGAACTGTTTAGCGGCTTTTTTTACCGCTCGGGGGTGTTGAGGCTAGATTTGCCATGAGTCATATTTACATCCAGTTGGACACGATCGTGGACGGCCGCAGGCGGCACGGCCCGCCGGCAGACCTCTCAAGGGGATGAGCAATGGCAGACTTCTCCCGCCTCCCTGGCCCCAACGCCGATCTGTGGGACTGGCAGCTCGTCGCCGCATGTCGCGGCGTCGACAGCTCACTGTTCTTCCACCCCGAGGGCGAGCGCGGCGCGGCCCGCAGCTCGCGCGAGGCCGCCGCGAAGGAGGTGTGCATGCGCTGCCCGGTCCGCGCGGCGTGCGCGGCGCACGCGCTGGCGGTACGTGAGCCGTACGGCGTCTGGGGCGGACTGACCGAGGACGAACGCGAGGAGATGATGGGCCGGTCCCGGAACCGGTTGATCAGCAGCCCCGGCAACTGACACTCCGGCAACCGATACTCCGGCAGAATCGTTTCTGCATCCCCTCCCGGACCTTCACCCCGGGCGGTCGGTCCCCACTACCCACCGGCGCTCCCTTCCGGTACGCGCTCCTGCACACCCCACCCGCCCCCACGCGCGCCCCACTCACCCCCCGTCGACCGCATGGCCGCGCCCACGCAACGTAACCGCGCCCCGCCCCTCCACGGCGGAACGGCGCTTACGCGAACGGGTGAAGCGTCAACCAAACGCCCACTTCACCCCTGGCACCCCGTCACCTCCCGCGACGGAGAAACGGCCGCCCCCCGCTGCCATCCACCGCCCTGGCCGTCCCGGCTTCCCGACGGGCCCCGGTCGTCCACTCGCCGCGCCCTCGGGCGCCTCACCGACACCGCGCCCGCCCCGGCGTCACGAGCCCGCCGGCCGCCCCGGCCCCTCCCCCGCACGAGCCGCCACGGCGGACGGGCTCACCGCGGCACGCCTCCGAGCCCTCCGGGAACGCCACGGCACCCGCCACGTCCGCGGGCGCGCACATCCCTCAGGACGCCACCGCACCGCTCAGCGACCTCAGCGGGCCGGCGGCCTCCGCGAGGCGGTCGAGCATGGCGTGCACGGCCGGCACCGGCTCCAGGTCGGGCAGGGTGAGCGCGACGATCTCGCGGCGCACCACGGGCTCCACCTCGACGATCGTCACCCCCTTCGGACGTACGGACTCCAACGCGAGCTCCGGCAGCATGGCGACCCCGAGACCGGCTCCGACCAGGCCGGCGACGGCCGGGTAGTCGTCGGTGGCGAAGTCGATGCGCGGCGTGAACCCGGCGTTCTCGCAGACGGCGACGAGGTGGCGGCGGCATCGCGGGCAGCCCGCGATCCACTGCTCGTCCGCCAGGTCGCCGACACCGACCGCGTGACCCCGCGGCGCGGCCTGTGCCAGCGGATGCGAAGCCGGGACCAGACCCACCAGGCGATCGGTGAGCAGCGGCCGGACGACCAGGTCGTCCCACTCACCCTCCCCGCCGGGCATATCCAGGTAACGGAACGCCAGGGCGATTTCGCAATCACCCGAACGGAGCATTTCCACCGACTCCGGTGGCTCGGCCTCCTCCAGCGAGACCTGCGTACCGGGGTGGGCGGCCCGCATCGCGGCCACCGCGGCCGGGACCAGGGTGGAGCTGCCGGAGGGGAACGAGGCGAGCCGGACCCGCCCGGCCCGCAGCCCGGCGATCGCGGCCACCTCCTCCTCCGCCGCGGTGAGCCCGGCCAGGATCCCGGTGGCGTGCCGGGTCAGCGCCTCGCCCGCCTCGGTGAGCCGCATCTCCCGGCCCACCCGGACGATCAGGGGCGTGCCCACCGAGAGTTCGAGGGCCTTCATCTGCTGGCTGACGGCGGGCTGGGTGCAGCCGAGCTCCCGAGCGGCGGCGGAGAACGAACCCGTCCTGGAGACCGCTCGCAGTACCCGGAGATGGCGTGCTTCTATCACCCTTCGATCATAAGTCACCCTTAGGGATGAAGGCGAGAAATTAGCTATGGACTTTGAGTTCGAACGGGGTGCACGCTAGTTCGCATGAAGAGCTTGGGGGGCGGCGAGTTCGCGCCGCAGACGACATATGCGCAGGCGGATCGGACGACACCGCCGGCGCGCCGGCACCCGCCGGTCTACCTCAACACCGCGTCCACCGGGCTGGCCCCGGCCCGGGCCACCGACGCGCTCCGGCGCGCCCTGGACGGCTGGCCGGTCGCGGAGTTCTCCGCGTGGGAGCCGGCGGTGACGGCGTCGCGGGAGGCGTTCGCCCGACTGGCCGGGGTGACGGCCGACAGGGTGGCGATCGGCCCGGCGGTCTCGGTCCACGCCGGTCTGATCGCCATGTCGCTCCCCGCCGGTGCCGAGGTGCTCCACGCCGACGACGACTTCTCCTCCCTCATCACCCCCTTCGTGATACGCCGCGACCTGAAGGTGCGCAGCGCCCCGCTGGAATGCCTGGCGGACGAGATACGGCCGGGCACCGCGCTGGTGGCGGTCAGCTCGGTGCAGTCCGCCGACGGGCGCGTCGCCGACCTCGCGGCCATCCGGTCGGCGGCGGCTACCCACGGCACGCGGACCCTGGTGGACGCCACGCATTCGGTGGGCTGGCAGCCGGTCCACGCGGGCGAGGTCGACTACCTGGTGTGCGGCGCCTTCAAGTGGCTCCTGGCCCCGCGCGGCGTCTCTTTCCTCACCGTGAGCGAAGCGGCTGCCGAGGAGCTGCCGCCGCTGCTCTCGGGGTGGTACGCGGCAGAGGACCCCTACGGGTCGTGCTACGGACCGGTCACCGCGTTCCCCGCCGCGGCCCGCCGGTTCGACACCTCGCCGGCCTACCTGTCCTGCATAGGCGCCGAGCAGTCGCTGACCCTGCTGGAGGAGATAGGCGTCGACGCCATCGGCGCCCACAACCTGGCCCTCGCCGACCGCTACCGCGCCGGACTGGCCGAGCTGGGGCACCGCCCGGTGGGTGACGGCGGCTCACCCATCGTCTCGGTGCCGGGGCTGGGCCACCGGGCGGACGACCTCGCCCGCGCCGGGATCGTGGTCTCCGACCGGGCCGGCCACCTGCGGGCCTCCTTCCACCTCTACAACTCGGCTGACGACGTCGACCTGTTGCTGAACGCCCTGCGTGCCCCGGCCCACCGGCCGCGAGGCACCGCGTAAAGATCTCGCTCGGCCGAGGTGGGGGCTCTAAGGTCGGCCCATGCCTGAACTGCTTTCCGTGAACATCGCCGTGCCCAAGGTCGTCGACTACACCGACGCCGAATTCACCGGTATCGACAAGCGGCCCATCGACACCATGGTGAAGATCGTGGCTCCCGGGCCGCAGGGGACGGCGGACAGCGGGCTCGCCGGGGACCGGATCGGCGACAAGCGGTTCCACGGCGGCGACCACCAGGCCGTGTACGCCTACGCGAGGGAGGATCTCGACCACTGGGAAAGGGAGTTGGGCAAGCCGCTGGCCAACGGATCGTTCGGGGAGAACTTCACCGTGGCCGGCCTGGACGTCAACGGCGCGCTGGTCGGGGAGAGGTGGCGGGTCGGTCCGGACGTGCTGCTGGAGGTGACCTCGCCCCGGATTCCGTGCCGGACGTTCCAGGAATGGCTGGAGGAGCCGGGGTGGGTGAAGCGGTTCACGCAGGCCGCACGGCCGGGGGCGTATCTGCGGGTGGTCCGGCCGGGCGAGGTGCGCGCGGGTGACCAGGTGACGGTGGAGCACCGGCCGGAGCACGAGGTCACGGTGGCGTTGGTGCTGCGGGCGCTGAGCGGTGAGCCGGAGCTGCTGCCCCGGGTGCTCGCGGCGGGCGAAGCGCTCAACCCCGAGCACGCCGCATCGGTGCGGAAGCGGTTGGAGCGGCGGGCGGTGGCGCGGGATGCGTAGCCTTCGTCCATGACGACCTCACTCATCACCGGAGCTACTGCGGGTATCGGCGCCGCGTTCGCGCGGCGGCTGGCGAGCGACGGGCACGACCTGGTGCTCGTCGCCCGCAACACCGAACGACTGGAGGAACAGGCAGCGGAGTTGCGGCGCCGGCACGGCGTCGCGGTGGACGTGCTCACCGCCGACCTCGCCACGGACAAGGGGATCGCCGCGGTCGAGTCGAGGCTGGGCGATCCGGAACGGCCGGTCGACGTCCTGGTGAACAACGCCGGGTTCGGCAACAGGGGCACCTTCCTGGAGGCGCCGCTCGCCGACGAGTTGACGATGCTGAAGGTGCACTGCGAGGCGGTGCTGCGGCTGACCTCGGCCGCGACGAAGGCGATGCGGGAGCGTGGCCGGGGCTTTGTGATCAACGTGGCGTCGGTGGCCGCGTTCGTGCCGCGCGGTACGTACTCGGCGAGCAAGGCGTGGGTGGTGCGCTTCACCGAGGGCGTGGCGCACGACCTGGCGGGGTCGGGCGTGCGGTTGATGGCGCTGTGCCCGGGGTTCGTGCGCACCGAGTTCCACGAGCGCGCCGGGATGGACACCGGCAGCATCCCGGGGTGGGCCTGGCTGGACGCGGACAAGCTGGTGGCGGCGGCCATCCGTGATCTGGCGCGCGGCCGGGTCGTCAGCGTCCCCGACCTGCGGTACAAGACGGCGGTGGCGCTGACCAAGCTCATCCCCAGCGGCGCGATCGGCCAGGTGTCCAGCGAAGCCGGCCGCCGCTACGGGGCCCACTGAGCCGGAGCGCGACCACGTACCGCAGCGCCGTCCGGCCACTCGCGACCGGCCGCCGGACGGCTCCCGCGAAGCGCCGGCGCCGGAAACGGGAACGCGAACGGATCCGCCGCGACCACGCGTCCCCGAGCGGCAGCCATCGGCCATCGCCCTGCTGACCGGCCTGACCGGCCCCGCCGGGCCGAGATGACCGGCCGGTGGGAACCGGATCGATCCGGGGCGACCGACCGTTCCGATCGTCCTGACCGGCCCCGCCGGGGCGAGATGACCGGACCGATCGTCCTGACCGACCGGACCGACCACGCGGGCGGAACCGCGCGGGGCGGGCCGGGTCGACCCCGCGCCCCGCACGTCGTCGGGCGGCCGGCCGCGTGGGGGCCGGGGGTGCGGGCCCGGGACGTGATGGGCGAGGCCCGGCGCCCCTGAAGGGGTGCCGGGCCTCGCCGGTGGAGCGCGGGCGTCAGGTCGACGCCGGACGGGGTCCCGTCAGTGGGAGTGGCCGTGGCTGTGGCCGTGACCCGCGGCGGCGGACTCCTCCTCGGCCGGCTTCTCGACCACCAGGGTCTCGGTGGTCAGCAGCAGCGAGGCGATGGAGGCGGCGTTCTCCAGCGCGGAGCGGGTGACCTTCACCGGGTCGATGACGCCGGCCTTGACCAGGTCGCCGTACTCGCCGGTGGCGGCGTTGAAGCCGTGGCCCTTCTCCAGTTCGGCGACCTTGGAGGTGATGACGTAGCCCTCCAGGCCGGCGTTCTCGGCGATCCAGCGCAGCGGCTCGACGACGGCGTTGCGGACCACGGTGACACCGGTGGCCTCGTCGCCCTCCTTGCCCAGCGAGTCGGCGAGCACCTTGCCGGCGTGCACCAGCGCGGAACCGCCACCGGAGACGATGCCCTCCTCGACCGCGGCGCGGGTCGCGGAGATGGCGTCCTCCAGGCGGTGCTTCTTCTCCTTCAGCTCCACCTCGGTGGCGGCGCCGACCTTGATCACGCACACGCCGCCGGCCAGCTTGGCGAGGCGCTCCTGGAGCTTCTCGCGGTCCCAGTCGGAGTCGGTGGTCTCGATCTCGGCCTTGATCTGGGCGACCCGGCCGGTCACGTCCTCGGACTTGCCGGCGCCCTCGACGATGGTGGTGTCGTCCTTGGTGACGGTCACGCGGCGGGCGGAGCCCAGCACGTCGAGGCCGACCTGGTCGAGCTTGAGGCCGACCTCCTCGGCGACCACGGTGGCGCCGGTGAGGACCGCCATGTCGCCGAGCATCGCCTTGCGGCGGTCGCCGAAGCCGGGGGCCTTGACCGCGACCGCGTTGAAGGTGCCGCGGATCTTGTTGACCACCAGGGTGGACAGGGCCTCGCCCTCGACGTCCTCGGCGATGATCAGCAGCGGCTTGGAGGAGCCGGCCTGGATGACCTTCTCCAGCAGCGGCAGCAGGTCGGCGATGGCCGAGATCTTGCCCTGGTGGATGAGGATGTACGGGTCCTCCAGGACCGCTTCCATCCGCTCCTGGTCGGTCACGAAGTACGGCGACAGGTAGCCCTTGTCGAACGCCATGCCCTCGGTGAAGTCGAGCTCCAGACCGAAGGTGTTGGACTCCTCGACGGTGATGACGCCGTCCTTGCCGACCTTGTCCATCGCCTCGGCGATCAACTCGCCGACCTGCTTGTCCTGCGCGGAGAGCGCGGCCACGGCGGCGATGTCGGACTTGGAGTCGATCGGCCGGGCGGTGGCGATCAGCTCGTCGGCGACGGCCTTGACGGCCGCGTCGATGCCGCGCTTGAGGGCGGACGGGGAGGCGCCGGCGGCGACGTTGCGCAGACCCTCGCGGACCAGCGCCTGGGCCAGCACGGTGGCGGTGGTGGTGCCGTCACCCGCGATGTCGTTGGTCTTGGTCGCCACCTCCTTCACCAGCTGGGCGCCGAGGTTCTCGTAGCGGTCCTCGATCTCCACCTCGCGGGCGATGGTGACACCGTCGTTGGTGATGGTCGGGGCGCCGAACTTCTTGTCGATGACGACGTTGCGGCCCTTGGGGCCGATCGTCACCTTCACCGTGTCGGCGAGCTTGTTGACACCGCGCTCCAGGGCGCGCCGAGCGTCCTCGTTGAACTTCAGGATCTTGGCCATGACTCGTGCTACCTCGTCTGTTCCTCGTCAAAAGCCCACGCCCCGGGCCCCGGTCCAACGGGACACGGAAACGGTCCGACGGGACACGGAAACCCGGGGCGGGGGTTCACGGCTGCGTATGAGTAGAGCCGGGTGACGGCCGTCCCCGGGCGACGGGGACGTGCCGTGCCGAATTCCCGGATTACTTCTCGACGATCGCGAGAACGTCGCGGGCCGAGAGGACGAGGTACTCCTCGCCGTTGTACTTCACCTCGGTGCCGCCGTACTTGCTGTAGAGCACGACATCGCCGACCTTGACGTCGAGCGGGAGGCGCTTGCCCTCCTCGAAGCGGCCCGGGCCGACGGCGAGGATGACGCCCTCCTGGGGCTTCTCCTTCGCGGTGTCCGGGATGACCAGGCCGGAGGCAGTGGTCTGCTCGGCCTCGAGCGGCTGGACCACAACGCGGTCCTCAAGCGGCTTGATGGCAACCTTGGTGCTGGCGGTCGTCACGATCCGACCTCCCCCTTCGGAGAGCTCACGGGAGTGTCTGTATTGGGGTGGCGACCTGGTAGGCCCGTCGTCGCGGGTGCCGGACCTGCCCGTCGCGGTGTCTTGGCACTCCCCGGTGGAGAGTGCCAACGCCGAGACTAGGACGCGGCTAGCACTCGGTCAAGCGGAGTGCCAACCAGAGCCTCGCGTGGCGCGAGACTCGGGGACGTTTCCGCCCCCGCCAGGACTCCGCCCCTGGCCCCCGGAACCCCGGGCGACCGGGCCGGCGCCGCACCGCCCGGGCAACCGCGCAGAATGGGGGCATGGAGACGGAGGCGTTCGCCGGGCTGCTGACGGACGAGGGGCAGGCGCTGCTCGCGGGGCTGGGGGGGTACGAGGAGGCCGGGGAGTTGGCGGTGGCGACGCGGTTGCGGCGCGAGCACCCGGCGGAGTTGGTCTCCGCGGCGCTGACCCAGGCGCGGCTGCGGCGGCGCGCGGCGGCCAAGTTCGGGGCGGACGCGGACCGGATGTACTTCACGCCCGACGGGGTGGAGCAGGCGACGCGGACCACGGTCGCCGAGCACCGGGCGGCGCGGTTCGCCCGGCTCGGGGTGGGCCGGGTGGCCGACCTGTGCGCCGGGATCGGCGGCGACGCCATCGCGCTGGCCCGCGCCGGGATCGAGGTGCTGGCGGTCGACCGGTCCCCGCTGACCTGCGCGGTGGCCCGGGCCAACGCCGAGGCGCTGGGGCTCGCCGACCGTATCGAGGTGCGCTGCGCGGACGTCACCGAGGTGGACACCGCCGGGTACGACGCGGTCTTCGTGGACCCGGCGCGCCGGGGTGGACGGGGCCGGATCTTCGACCCGGAGGCGTACTCGCCGCCGCTGTCGTGGGCGGTCGAGGCGGCCCGTACGACGTCGTTCGCGGCGTTGAAGATCGCGCCGGGCGTGCCGCACGAGGCGGTGCCGGACGACGCCGAGGCGCAGTGGGTCTCCGACCGCGGCGACGTCAAGGAGGCGGTGCTCTGGTTCGGCACCCGGCCCGGGGCGCGCAGCGCGACGCTGCTGCCGCGAGGCGCCACGCTGACCGGCACCGGGCTGCCCGATCCGCCGGTCGGCCCGGTGGGCGGCTACGTGTACGAGCCGGACGGCGCCGTGATCCGCGCCCATCTGGTGGCCGAGGTGGCGCAACAGGTCGGCGGCCGGCTGATCGACGGGACGATCGCGTACGTCACCGCCGACGAGCTGCGCCCCACCCCGTACGCCACCGCCTACGCGATCAGTGACACGCTGCCGTTCAACCTCAAGCGGCTCAAGGCGCTGCTGCGGGAACGGGAGGTGGGGACGCTGACGGTGAAGAAGCGCGGGTCGGCGGTGGAACCGGAGGAGGTCCGGCGCCGGGTCAAGCCGCGGGGGCCCAACGCGGCCACCGTGCTGCTGACCCGGGTGGCCGGGGCGCCGGCCATGCTCATCGGCGCCCCGGTCACCACGAACTGACGGTACGTCAGGTCAGCGGGTGGTGGTCACCGGGGTGCCCGGGCCGCCGTCGGCCGTACCCGGTTCCCGTACCGCCGGCGCGGCCGGGGCGGACCCCGCGGTGCTCAGGGCGAACGCCGCCTTGGGCGCGATCCCGCCGGCCCACGGCTCGTAGGCCCAGTGGCCGGGGGTGGCGATGGCGTTGCCGACGGTGGTGACCACGTTCTGCGCGACCGACGGGGTGCCGCCGTAGACGACGACGCTCCGCGCGGACGCCGAGACGTCGCTGAGGTACCGGGCGTCGACGGCGGTCAGCCGTGCGGAGTCCGTCCACACCACCGGGCCGTACAGCCCGCCGGAGGAGAACGCGGTCACCCCGTCCTGCCAGCTGTTGACGCTCGCCAGGGAGGGCTGGACCGGGCCGCGCCACCACATGCGGGCCAGGCGCACCGAGGTGTCGGCGCTGGAGGAGCCGATCACCGGGTAGTACTGGATCCGGTGCGGCCACCTGGGCATGTGCCCGGCCTGGTACGCCCGCAGCAGCGCGTTCTTGGCGGTGCCGCCGACCGGGATCAGCCGGACCTTGGCGGGGTCGAGGCGGGCCAGGTAGGCGGAGACCGACGTGGTCATGGTGGAGTCGTCGGTCAGCAGCACCACACCGCCCGTCTCGCCGCCCGCGCCCGCCGCCCCGGCCGCCGCGAGGGCGGAGTGGTAGTCGGTGCCGGTGGCCAGGAAGACGTCACGCGGGCTGCTGGTGCTCGCCTTGGCGACCGCCACCGAGGTGCCGTACCGGGAGGAGTCCGCGAGCCGCTTGACGGTGTAGCCCAGCGAGGCGGCCTTGGTGGCCACCGCCTGGCTCAGCACGTCGGTGCCGCCGATCAGGTAGACCGTCCGGCCGCGCGGCAGCATCCGCTTCAGCTCCGCCCGCACCGGGGCGTCCAGGCCGCCCTTGGAGGTCAGCAGCACCGGGCCGCCCTTGCGTGCCGCCAGCGCGGGCGCCAGCGGGGCGTAGACCGAGTTGGCGCCGCTGATCAGCACCGCCGCCGTGGCCGGCAGCAGACCCGCCTCGGGGTGGCCGACGGTGGCCCAGCCCAGTTGAACCGGGAGCCGGCGATCGCGGTGGCCGAGGCGTTGTTCCCCCACACCCGCATCACGTGATCGGTGCGCAACGGCTGCCACTTGGGGTGGTAGCCGTTGCCGTACACCGTGGTGGTCGTGGTGCCGGCGGCGTCGGTGATCACCACGTCGTGCGTGGTGGCCGAGGTCGCCTCCATCACCAGCCGGGTGCCGGTCGGCGCCCAGTCGGGATCGGTGTGGTCGGTGTCGCCGGTGGTGAGCCGGCGGGCGCCGGAGCCGTCGGCGCGGGCCGTGAAGACCTGGCGGTGGCCGGCCACGGTGCGGACGAAGGCGAGCTTGCCGCCGTCGGACGAGACGGCCGGCTGGTCGGCGTTGTCGGCCACCTTGGTGACCGCGCGGGTCGCCGGGTCGTACTTCCAGATGGCCGAGGCGCCCGCGCACCCGTTGCCGGAACGCCCGGTGTGGCGGGCGAAGTACAGGTAGCCGTGCCGGTATTCGGCGGCCGGGTGGTCGTCGCAGACGCCCGACGGCTCGTGGGCCGCGGAGAGCACCTGCCACGCGGTGGTGGTGCCGTCCGAACGCTGGGCCATCAGGCGCCCGGCCGAGCTGAAGACCACGTCCTGCGCGGCGTACCAGTACGCCGGGTCCTGGAAGGCGCCGGTGGCCGACGGCAGGGCGTACGAGCCGGTGCCGTCGTAGCGCTGGGTGCTCAGCCCGGTCACGTCGTCGGAGACGAGCCGGCTGCCGTCCGGTGACCAGGCCGGCTGCCGCAGTCCGCCCCCCAGGGACCGCAGGCCGCCGCCGTCCGGCTGGACGGTGAGGATGCCGTTGCCGTTGTCCATGGCGATCAGGCCGTCGGACGGCGTGCTGGCCGCCGACGCCGCCGGGACGGCCAGCGCGGTGGTGCCCGCGGTCAACGCGACCGCGGTGGTGAGCGCCGCGAGTCCGCGGCGCCGGAGAATGTTCAATTGTGCCCCCACTGATCCTGAAAAGGAGGGCGCCACTCTAGCGGTCCGGACCAATCCGGGGAACAGGTGTTCCATCAGGCGTCAGGTGAGCCGGTCCAGCTCCGTCCGCAGCCGTTCGGCGGCGTGCGCCGCGTCGGCCGCCGCCCGGGCCAGTACGTCGCCGTCCACCGCGTACGAGATGGTCTCCGCGCCCGACGGCGCCTGCCGCCCGGTGGGGCCCATGTAGGCGGAACGCAGGTGCTGGGCGGTGCGTCCGGCGGTGCCGATCAGCGCGTGCAGGAAGCCCCGGGTGGCCAGCAGCAGCCTGGGCTGCGGGTGGCCGTCGCCGTCGGCGCCGAAGAGGGCGCGTACGTGGTCGGCGGCGACCGCGAGCAGGCTGATCAGGTGGTCGTGGACCGGCATGTGGCGGTGGACCGGGCGCCCGTGCACGTTCTGCGCGGCGAGCGCGAAGACCGCGGGGCCGCCGTAGACGGTGTCCGGGTCGGGGGCGTCCTCCCCGTACGGGGCCAGGGCGGCGGCCAGCAGCGTGGCGTGCTGCACGGCGAGGTCGACGGTGGCGTCCTCGGCCCGCTCCGGGGTGCACCCCAGGACCACCAGGGCCGCGGCGAGGACGTCGGCCCGCTTCCGCAGTGCCCGCTCGCGCTCCGTGTCGCCCATCCGCACCCCCTGGGGTAGGCAGCAGCCCCGGTCAGCGTACGGAGCACGGCCGCCGCGCAGGAGCCGGTCGCCGCCAATCCCTCCGAACGGGGGAACCTAGCCGACCTCACCCGCCCCGGAGCCCTCCGGCGCCACCACCGGCCCGAGCGACTCGAAACGCCACCGGTGCACCGCGCGGCGCACCAACTCGCCCGGCGGCTCGGGGAGTTCGGGCACCTCGGCGGCGTAACCGCCGGGCCACCAGGTGATCACCAGCACCCGGTCGTCCGGCGCGGCGAAGACCTCGTGGCGCAGCGGACGCCCCGCCGGACGCCGCCCGCGCGCCCACGCCAGCAGCTCCGGGCCGCGCCCCTCGGCGGCCCGGGCCTCCCACATCAGCGCGACCGTCATGCGTACAGGTTGTCCTTGCTCACCTCGTGCACGTGGTCGTGATCGTGCGCGTGGCCGGGGACGTGCGGCTCGGTGACCGGCAGCGAGGAGTCGGCGGGCAGCTCCCAGTCCGAGGGGCGCCGGCCGCGGGCCACCATCTCGGCGCCGAGCGCGGCCACCATCGCGCCGTTGTCCGTGCACAGCTTGGGACGCGGCACCCGCAGCCTGATCCCGGCGTCCGCGCAGCGCTCCTCGGCCATGGCGCGCAGCCGCGAGTTGGCCGCCACGCCGCCGCCGATCATCAGGTGGTCGACGCCGTTGTCCTTGCAGGCCCGGATCGCCTTGCGGGTCAGCACGTCGGTGACCGCCTCCTGGAACGAGGCGGCGACGTCCGCCACCGGAACCTCCTCGCCGGCCGCCCGCCTGGCCTCCACCCAGCGCGCCACCGCGGTCTTCAGGCCCGAGAACGAGAAGTCGTACAGGGGATCACGCGGCCCGGTCAGCCCGCGCGGGAACCTGATCGCCTCCGGGTCGCCCTCCCGCGCGTACCGGTCGATCACCGGGCCGCCCGGGAAGCCGAGCCCCAGCACCCGCGCCACCTTGTCGAACGCCTCCCCGGCCGCGTCGTCGATGGTCGACCCCATCGGACGGACGTCGGCGGTGATGTCGGGGGCGAGCAGCAGCGAGGAGTGGCCGCCGGAGACCAGCAGCGCCATGGTCGGCTCCGGCAGCGGGCCGTGCTCCAGCTGGTCGACGCAGATGTGCGAGGCCAGGTGGTTGACCCCGTACAGCGGCTTGCCCAGCGCGTACGCGTACGCCTTGGCCGCCGAGACGCCGACCAGCAGCGCGCCGGCCAGGCCCGGGCCCGCGGTCACCGCGATCCCGTCCAGGTCGCGCGCGGTGACCCCGGCGTCCTTCAGCGCCCGCTGGATGGTGGGGACCATCGCCTCCAGATGGGCCCGGCTGGCCACCTCCGGGACGACGCCGCCGAAGCGGGCGTGCTCGTCGACGCTGGAGGCCACCGCGTCGGCGAGCAGCGTGTGGCCGCGCACGATGCCCACCCCGGTCTCGTCGCAGGAGGTCTCGATGCCGAGGACGAGGGGTTCGTCAGCCATGGGTCAGTCCTTGTACGGGTTCGGAGGCGCCAGCGGCGGCGTCGCCACCGGGCGCGAGGGTCAGGCGCATCACGAGGGCGTCCACGTTGCCCGGCTGGTAGTAGCCGCGCCGGAAGCCGATCGGCTCGAAGCCGAAGCGCTCGTAGAGGCGTTGCGCACGGGTGTTGTCCACCCGTACCTCCAGGAGTACCTCACGGCACTCGAAAGCGGTGGCCTGCCGCAGCAGCTCGGTCAGCAGCCGCGCGCCGAGGCCGGAGCCCCAGCGGTCGCGGGCCACCGCGATGGTCTGTACGTCACCGGTGCCGGCCACCGCCGCCAGCCCCGCGTAACCGGTGATCCGGCCGTCGGGCTCCTCGGCGACCACGTAGTGCCGGGTGGCCGCCGGATGACGGGCGTCGGCCAGCTCCGACCAGAACATCCCGCGGGACCAGGCGTCGTCCGGGAAGAGATCGTTCTCCAGCTCCGTCACCGCGTCCAGGTCCCACCAGCGCATCTCGCGCAGGAGCGGTGCGGCGGTCACTTGGGGAGCACCGCCTTGTACCCGGCCGGGACCTGGGCGTCCGGCCGGCGCAGGTAGAGCGGGAGCGGCGGCAGGAATGTGCCGTGCGCGGCGAGGCGTTCGGCGGCCAGCGCGGCGAGCGCCCCCGCCGAGACGTGCGCGGGCTCGCGGACGTCGCCGAAGACCTCCGGGTAGAGCGCGGCCCCGGCGCCCACCGCGGGCACCCCGGCCACCCGCTCGGCGATCTCGGCGGGCCGGTCCACGGCCGGCTCGCCGATCCGCTCCAGCGGCGAGGCGTACCGCGCCCAGTAGACCTCCTTGCGCCGGGCGTCGGTGGCCACGGTGAACGGCCCCTCGGTCAGCCCGGCCCGGCCGGCGGCGTACGCGATGGCGTCCAGGGTGCACACGCCGTGCACGGGTACGCCCAGCGCGTCCCCGAACGACGTGGCGGTCACCAGCCCGACCCGCAGCCCGGTGTACGGGCCCGGCCCGGCGCCCACCACGACATCGGTCACCGCGTCCAGCTTCACCCCGGCGTCGCGCAGCACCTGGTCCACCACCGGCAGCAGCAGTTCGCCGTGGCGGCGGGCGTCGACGACGGTGTGCTCGGCGAGGAGGGTGGTGTCGTCGTGGAGGGCGGCGGTGACGGCGGGGGTGGCGGTGTCCAAAGCGAGTAGAAGCACCCCCACAGCCTAAGGCTGTGGGGGTGCTCCCCGTCAGCCACGGACCCCTCGGGGTGCCCCCGGTCCCGCTCTCGTCGTGGCTGACGTCACAGCTGTTTCCCCCCGCCCACCCGTGGCTGTGTTCGTACAGCGCGGGGTGCGCACTGTCTGCCTGGGTTCCCGGGGGCCCTCCGGGGTGAGGGTTCGCTCGCGCTGGCGGTCAGCCATTGCCTCCCCCGGGCGCGCCCGATCCCCCGTCTCGTCGTGGCTGGCGTCACTGATGCTTCCCCCCGCCCACCCGTGGCTGTGTTCGTACAGCGCGGGATGCGCACTGTCTGCCTGGGTTTCCGGGGGCCCTCCGGGGTGACTCCTCGCTCCGCGTATCCGCCAAGGCTTGGCTCCGGCTGCTGGGTCGCTGCGGGGACACCCCTGCACGCCCCCGTCCGGTCTCGTTCCGCGCTGCGGCACGGAGGGGGTGAGAAAAAGACCGGGGTCACCCCAACCTCCTCACTCACCCCCACCCGCGAAGAGAGGCACCCGCACGACGGCACAAGGGGGTGTGCCGGGGGTGTCCCCGCAGCGACCCAGCGGGGCGGAGCCAAGCTGTGGCGGATACGGGGAGCGAGGAGTCACCCCCGGCGCGCCCCCGACCCCGTACCGGCAGTAGGCGAACCACCCCGGTGCCGAACCAAACCAAAACCCCACCAACCACCCACCGGGCAGGGGGCCGGCTCGGGCCGCGCGAGCGTCGGGGGTGCGGGGGCACCCCCGCCCCGGTGGGGGGCCAGGGAGAGCGGGGTGATCGGACGTTTGAGCGGCGAAGCCAAGTGCTAACGTCACCGCATGGCAAGGATCGCCTCCGGCACCATCGTCACCGGGCTCACCGCAGCGGCTCTCGCCGGCGTCGGCGTGCTCGCCTGGCAGGCGTCGGCGGCGCCGGACCACACCGGGCGGGCGCATCCGGCGACCTCGGCGCAGGCGAAGCCGAGCACCGCGCCGAGCAAGCCGCCCGCGCCGCGGACCCCGGCGGTGCCGGCCGACTCCGGCAGCGGCAAGCGCGTCGTGTACTCGCTGGCCGGCAAGCGGGTCTGGCTGGTCGAGGCCGACGGGCACGTGGCCCGCACGTTCCCGGTCGTACCGGGAACACTGGCCCCCGCCCCGGGCACGTACCACGTCACGTACCGCGCCCCCCAGACGACCGGCTCGGACAAGGTGGCCATCGAGCACCTGATCGTCTTCGACGTGGTCGAGGGGCGGAACATCGGCTTCAGCGCCGCGGTGGACGGCTCGCTGCCGACCGCGCAGAACCCGGGGATCAAGACCGGCGGCATCCGGGAGCGCACCGCCGACGGCGACGCCATGTGGCCCTTCGCGCCCAAGGGCGCGACCGTCGTGGTGACCCCGTAGCGATTGCGCCGAACGAGTGAGGGACTACGCGGCGTCGCGTTGACGCGACGGGCGCTCCGGGTCGGGGCCGTCCTGCGGATCGGCATCCGGCTCGGGCGGGCTCGGCGGGGTGCACACCGCCTCGGCCGCCGCGCCGGCGGCGAGGAGCACGCTCATCGGCGGCATCGACTCCTCGCCCCGCGGCGGGGCCGCCGGGTCACGGAACACCTCGGGCGCCGTTTCGGCGCGGCCGTCGGCCGACATGTGCGCCTCCTGGTACGGACGAGTCGGGCAAGTCGTAAGTTAGGCAGCCCTAACCGCTCATTACCTCCAGCAGAACACGCCTGGTACCGCCGACGCAACATTTTCCCGACGCCCTGTCGGAATGTTGACGGAATTGGCGAGGGATCGTTGGGCGAAGGTCAGCGGGGTGCCGTCGCCGCGGCCAGTTCGCCACCGGCCCAGCGCGGGCCCACCCCGGTCAGCACGATCTGCCGCCCGTCGTCGTTGTCCTCGCCCAGGCCGCGGTGGATGGTGATGTGCAGCCGCTCGTCGGTCAGCTCCTCGACCTTGCCCTCACCCCACTCCACGACCACCACGGACTCGGTGAGCGACACGTCCAGGTCGAGGTCCTCCATCTCGTCCAGGCCGCCGCCGAGCCGGTAGGCGTCCACGTGCACCAGCGCCGGCCCGCCGGTCAGCGACGGGTGGACCCGGGCGATCACGAACGTGGGCGAGGTCACCGCGCCGCGCACCCCCAGCCCCTCACCGATGCCCCGGGTCAGCGTGGTCTTGCCCGCGCCCAGCTCACCGCTGAGCACCACCAGGTCCCCGGGGCGCAGCAGCGCGGCGAGCCGCCGGCCCAGCTCCCGCGTCTCCTCGGCGGTGCCGAGCACCATCCGCACCTGTACCGGGGCCTGCGAAGCGTCCTGAGTCGTACCCATGCCTACGGATGCTACGCGGACGCCGCCGTCCGCCCCCAAAGGCCGGACGCGTCGAGCCCCGGCCCACCCGGGGGGACGTCAACGTCCCTCGGCCGGGGCGTCCGCCGCGGGGTCGTCGTCCGTCCCGCCGGTGCCGTCGTGCCGGGCCAGCTCGCGGACGGCCTCCGGCAGCGGCGCACCGACCGTCCCGGCGGCCTCCACCAGCAGCGCCGCCAGCTCGGCGTTGACCAGCTCCGGGTACTCCAGCAGCGCCAGGTGGCCCGCCTCGGGGACCACCACCAGCCGGGCCCCGGGGAGCTTCTCGACGATCGCCTCGCTGTGTTCGAGCGGGGTGAGCAGGTCCTTGTCACCGGCGACCACCAGCGCCGGGAGCCCGTCCAGCACCACCAGCGCCTCGATCTTCTCGTGCTCGGTGAAGGCCGGGTAGAACTCGGCGACCACGTCGATCGGCGTCGACTCGATCATCCGCTCGGCGAGCCTGGCGACCCCCGGGTCGACCTCGGAGGCGAACGAGTAGCGCTTGACGATCCCGGCGAACAGGTCGGCGGTGGCCCGCCGGCCGCGTTCCACCAGCGCCGCCTGGCTGCCCAGCGCCCGCAGCACCCCCGGGGCCAGCACCCGGAACGCCTTGGCGCCCGCGGCCGGCAGCCCCAGCGTCACCGCGGCCAGCTTCCCCGCCGACGTCCCCGCGAAGAAGACCCCGGCCACCCGCTCCGCGATCAGCTCGGGAAACTGCTCGGCCAGCGCCATCACCGTCATGCCGCCCATCGAGTGACCGGCGAGCACCAGCGGGCCGTGCGGCGCCGCCGCGTCGATGACCGCCTTCAGATCGCGGCCGAGCTGGTCGATGGTGGCCGCCTCCCCGGCGCGCTGCGCGGCCCCGCGCCCGGAACGCCCGTGGCTGCGCTGGTCCCAGTAGACCGCCCGGACCAGCCCGCGCAGCGCCAGCCGCTGGAAGTGCCAGGAGTCCTGGTTGAGGCAGTAGCCGTGGCTGAAGACCACGGTCAGCGGTGCGGCGCCGTTGCCGGCCGGCGCGGCGGCCTCCTCCACCTCGTAGTACAGCTCGGTGCCGTCCTCGGCGCGGGTGGTGCCCGGCTCACCGCGCAGCGTGCCGTAGGGACCCGCCGCGTCGAGCGCGAGCCGTGCCTTGCGTCGTATGCCGCGTCCCACGGTCATCCGTTCTACCGCGACACCGGCCGCCGCGCCCGCCGCGAGCACCCCGATCGCCGCGCCGAGCAGCCCCGCGGTGCGCGCCGCGCCACCGGTGCCGTCGGCCGCGCCACCACCCCGTGCCACGGCTACCGCCCCACGGGCCCGTCGTCCGCGCCGAGGTGGACGCGCGGCACCCGGGGGCCGATCCGGGTGACGATCTCGTACGCGATGGTGCCCGCGGCCCGCGCCCAGTCCTCGGCGGTCGGCTCGCCCCGGTCGCCGGGGCCGAAGAGCACCGCCCGTTCACCGGTACGCGCGGTGTCCCCGCCGAGGTCGACCACGAACTGGTCCATGGCCACCCGGCCGGCCACCGTCCGCCACTTGCCGGCCACCAGCACCGGACCGGTGCCCGAGGCGTGCCGCGGGATGCCGTCCGCGTACCCGGCCGGGATCAGCGCCAGCGTGGTCTGGCCCGGCGTGGTGTACAGATGGCCGTAGGAGACGCCGTGGCCGCCGGGGACCCGCTTGACCGAGGCGACGTTCGCCAGCAGCGTCATCACCGGCCGCAGCCCGTACTCGGCGGGCCCGGCGAGCTGCGGCACCGGCGAGATGCCGTACATCGACACCCCCGTGCGCACCAGGTCGAAGTGGGACTCCGGGAGCGTCAGGGTGGCCGGCGAGTTGGCGATGTGGCGCACCTCGGGGTCGAGGCCGGCCGCCTCGGCGGTGGCCAGCGCCTGCCGGAAGGCGGTCAGCTGGGCGGCGATGGACGGGTGGCCGGGCTCGTCGGCGCAGGCGAAGTGCGACCACACCCCGGTGACCCGCAGCAGCCCGTCCCGTTCGGCGGCGCGGGCCGCGGCCACCAGCTCCGGCCAGTCGTGCGGCTGGCAGCCGTTGCGGCCCAGCCCGGTGTCGGCCTTGAGCTGCACCCGGGCCGGGCGGCCGGCGGCCCGGGCGGCGGCGGTGACCTCCCGCAGCGCCCACATCCCGCTCACCGTCACGTCGACGTCGGCCTCGATCGCCTCGCGCCATGGGCCGCCGGGCGTCCACAGCCAGCACAGCACCCGCCCGTCGACCCCGGCCGCGCGCAGCGCCAGGGCCTCCTGCGGGGTCGCCGTGCCCAGCCACTCGGCCCCGGCCGCCCGGGCCGCGCGGGCGCACGGGACCATGCCGTGCCCGTACGCGTCCGCCTTGACCACGGCCATCAGCGCGGCGCCGCCCGTCAGCCGGGACCGCAGCGCGCCCACGTTGGCCCGCAGGGCCGCCAGATCGATCTCGGCCCACGTGCGCGCCGTGGTGCCGGGTGCCTCGTCCTCGTTCATCCCCGCCAGTGTCTCAGGCCGCCGCCCGGGCGCGCCGTGACCTACCTGACGCGGATCAGGCCGGCTTGTGGCCCCACACGTAGACGCGGTCGCGCATGTGGAGCACGCGCCACAGCCGCTTGGCATCCTTCAGGCGCATGTTGACGCAGCCGTAGCTGCCGGGCGGGGCGTAGATCGACTCGTAGACGCCGTGGAACGCGATGCCGCCGTCGAAGAACTGCGCGTACGGCATCGGGGTGTGGTAGATCGTCGACGTCCAGTGGCGGTGCCGCAGGTAGACGCGGTGCAGGCCGTTGCGGGTGCGGGTGGACGGCCGACCGGTGCGCACCCGTACCGGGCCGAAGACCACCCGGTGGTTGCGCTGCACCCACATCACCTGCCTGTTCTGGTCGACGCAGGCGATCCGGTAGGGGCCGGCCGGGCAGCGCGAGTGGGCCAGCAGCTCGCGCTGCGTCTCGTCGGCGCCGCGTTCCTCGGCCTCCTCGTCCTGCATGATCCCCCAGGTCACCGGCCCGGCGAAGCCGATGGCCGGACGGATCCGGTGGTCCTGCTGGTACCGGCGGATCGCCTCGCAGGTGACGGGGGTCTGCCGGCCCCGGGACGGCGTCAGGCCCAGGAAGCGCTCCACCTCGCGCTGGTACGGGCCGGTGTGCGGCGAGCAGTACGGGCGCACCCCGCGGTGCACCGCGGCGGCGTCGTCCGCCGGGACGTACTCCACCCGCTCGGCCGCCGCGAGCTGCGCCGCCGTGGGCTCCGGGCCGTGCCGGTCCGGGGGCGCCGGGTGGCCCCGGAGCACCCGGGGCGGGGAGTAGACCTGGTCGGGCGTGTCGCCGACCCCGGGCGGCAGCGGGATGCCCGGCACCAGCTGCCCCAGCGGCACGCCGGCCGTACCGCGCCCGGCGGGCACCGGCGGCACGGTACGGCGGCGGTCCTTCGGGCGGCCGTGGCCGTGGCCGTGCCCCGCTGCCGCGCCGGACACCTCCGCGCGGCCGGCGCCGTGGCCCGGCGGATGCCCCGGCCCGTGCCCCGCGGCCGTACCGCTCAGCGCCAGCGGGAGCACCGCCACCGCCGCGAGCAGTCCCACCCGGCCCCTCTTCGTTCTCCAAGCAGTCATCGCACCGGCCTTCCCGACGACGAAAGCGCGAGCACCTCGCGCGGCCTCCGACACGGCCCACACGTAGCCAGCCGGGCCCCGCCGACCGCGCCGCACGCCGCCGGTCCACCCCTTCGCCGGGCACCAATCCCCCTAAGGGCGGCATTCGACCCCGCCGGACGGGCGGTGGCAACGGCCCGTCCGCGGTGCACCTAAGCTGGCCCCCATGTGCGGAATCGTTGGATACGTGGGCAGCCAGAACGCCCTCGACGTGGTCATCGCCGGTCTCAAGCGCCTGGAGTACCGGGGCTACGACTCGGCCGGGGTCGCGGTGCTCGCCGACGGCGGGCTGGCCGCCGCCAAGAAGGCGGGCAAGCTCGCCAACCTGGAGAAGGAGCTGGCCGAGCGCCCGCTGCCGGCCGGTACCGCCGGCATCGGCCACACCCGCTGGGCCACCCACGGCGGCCCCACGGACGCCAACGCCCACCCGCACCTGGACAACGCCGGCCGGGTCGCCGTCGTCCACAACGGCATCATCGAGAACTTCGCCGAGCTCCGCGCCGAGCTGGCCGAGCGCGGCCACGAGCTGCTGTCCGAGACCGACACCGAGGTCGTCTCCCACCTGCTGGCCGAGGCGTTCTCCTCCACCGGCGACCTGGCCGAGGCGATGCGTCAGGTGTGCCGCCGCCTCAACGGCGCCTTCACGCTGGTGGCGGTGGACGCCGACGCCCCGGACGTGGTGGTCGGCGCCCGCCGCAACTCCCCGCTGGTCGTCGGGGTCGGCGACGGCGAGACCTTCCTCGCCTCGGACGTCGCCGCGTTCATCGCGCACACCCGGAACGCCGTGGAGCTGGGCCAGGACCAGGTCGTCGAGCTGCGCCGGGACGGGGTCACCGTCACCGACTTCGACGGCAACCCCGGCGAGGTCCGCGAGTACCACGTGGACTGGGACGCCTCCGCCGCCGAGAAGGGCGGCTACGACTACTTCATGCTCAAGGAGATCGCCGAGCAGCCCAAGGCGGTCGCCGACACCCTGCTGGGCCGGATCGACGGCAACGGCCGGCTCACCCTGGACGAGGTCCGCATCGACGCCTCGGCGCTGCGCGAGACCGACAAGATCGTGATCGTGGCCTGCGGCACCGCGTTCCACGCCGGCATGATCGCCAAGTACGCCATCGAGCACTGGACCCGGATCCCCTGCGAGGTGGAGCTGGCCAGCGAGTTCCGCTACCGCGACCCGATCCTGGACCCGCGCACCCTGGTCATCGCCATCAGCCAGTCCGGCGAGACCATGGACACCCTGATGGCGCTGCGGCACGCCCGGGAGCAGGGCTCCAAGGTGCTCGCCATCTGCAACACCAACGGCTCGACGATCCCGCGCGAGTCCGACGCCGTGCTCTACACGCACGCCGGCCCCGAGGTCGCCGTCGCCTCCACCAAGGCGTTCCTCACCCAGCTCGTCGCCTGCTACCTGGTCGCGCTCTACCTCGGCCAGGTGCGCGGCACCAAGTGGGGCGACGAGATCCACTCCCAGATCCGTGAGCTCTCCGACATCGCCAAGCAGGTCGACCAGGTGCTGGAGACCATGGAGCCGGTACGGGAGCTGGCCCGCTCGCTCAAGGACAAGAACACCGTCCTCTTCCTCGGCCGGCACGTGGGCTACCCGGTGGCCCTGGAGGGCGCGCTCAAGCTCAAGGAGCTGGCCTACATGCACGCCGAGGGCTTCGCGGCCGGCGAGCTCAAGCACGGTCCGATCGCGCTGATCGAGGAGGACCTGCCGGTCGTCGTCGTGGTGCCGTCGCCGCGCGGCCGGGACGTGCTGCACGACAAGATCGTCTCCAACATCCAGGAGATCCGGGCCCGTGGCGCCCGCACCATCGTGATCGCCGAGGAGGGGGACGAGGCGGTGGTCCCCTACGCCGACCACCTGATCCGCATCCCGGCCACCCCCACCCTGCTCCAGCCGCTGGTGGCCACCGTGCCGCTCCAGGTCTTCGCCTGCGAGCTGGCCACCGCCCGGGGCAACGAGGTCGACCAGCCGCGCAACCTGGCGAAGTCGGTCACCGTCGAATGAGGGACGCCCGGCGGGCGGCGCGGCGGGGGGTGACGGCCGCGTGATCATCGGTGTCGGGATCGACGTGGCGGACGTCGCCCGCTTCGCCGCCTCGCTGGAGCGCACCCCCGCGCTGGCGGAACGTCTCTTCACCCCCGCCGAACGGGTCCTCCCCGGCGGCGAGCCACGCGGGGCCGCGTCGCTCGCCGCCCGGTTCGCGGCGAAGGAGGCCGTGGCCAAGGCGCTCGGCGCGCCGGCCGGCCTGCGCTGGACCGACGCCGAGATCCGCTCCGACCCCTCCGGCCGGCCCCGCCTCCACGTCACCGGCACGGTGGCCGCCCGCGCCGCCGAACTCGGCGTCGCCGCCTGGCACGTCTCCCTCAGCCACGACGCCGGCATCGCCTCGGCGGTCGTCATCGCCGAGTCCTGAGGGCCCGCTCGCGCTGGCGGTCAGCCATTACTCCGTGGCCCGGTTCGCCCGTTTCAGGATGCCGGGGTGGCCCCCGTTCGCCCCTGCCCGGTGGGGGGTTGGTGGGGTTTTGGTTTGGTTCGGCACGGGGTGGCTTCGCCTGTGCGTCGTGCGGGGTCGGGGGCGCGCCGGGGGTGACTCCTCGCTCCAGGTTTCGTTGTCGGCTTTCGCCCGGGCACACCCCCTTCTGTCCGTTCGCGGGTGCCTCTCTTCGCGGGGGAGGGTGAGTGAGGAGGTTGGGGTCACCCCGATCTCCTTCTCACCCCCTCCGTGCCGCAGCGCGGAACACAACAGAACGGGGGCGTGCAGGGGTGTCCCCGCAGCGACCCGGTGGACCGGCGGAAAGCCGACAACGAAACGCGGAGCGAGGAGTCACCCCGGAGGGCCCCCGGAAACCCAGGCAGACAGTGCGCACCTCGCACTAGACGAATACAGCCACGGGTGGGCGGGGGGAAACAATCTGTGACCTCAGCCACGACGAAGCGGAAACGGGCGAACCCTGAGGGGGTAATGGCTGACCGCCAGCGCGAGCGAACCCTTACCCCGGAGGGCCCCCGGAAACCCAGGCAGACAGTGCGCACCCCGCACTAGACGAATACAGCCACGGGTGGGCGGGGGGAAACATCCGTGACGCCAGCCACGACGAAGCCGGAACCGGGGGCACCCCGAGGAGTGCGGGGCCGGCGTCGGGGCGAGCGGAGCGGGATCGGGGGGAAGACTACGGACCGGGAACGACCTCAACGCCCCCGGAAGGAAACACATGCGTCACGCTCACGCCGTCGACAGCGTTCGCTCCGCCGAGGCCGCCCTCATGGCCACTCTTCCGCCCGGCACCCTGATGCGGCGGGCCGCGGCGGGGCTGGCCGCGGCGTGTGGGGGGGTGCTGGACGGCGGGGTGTACGGCAGGCGGGTCGTGGTGCTGGCCGGCAGCGGGGACAACGGCGGGGACGCGCTGTACGCCGGCGCCCGGCTGGCCGGGCGGGGCGCCGGGGTCACCGCGGTGACCCTCGACCCCGACCGGGCCCACCCCGACGGCCTCGCCGCGTTGCGCCGCGCCGGCGGCCGGATCACCGGCCCGGATCACGCGCCGGCGGCGCTCGCCCGCGCCGACCTCGTCCTCGACGGGATCACCGGCATCGGCGGCAAGGGCGGACTGCGGCCCCGCGCCGCGGAGTTGGCCCACGCGGCCCGCGCGGCGAGCGCGTCCGGTGCCGTGGTCGTCGCCGTCGACCTCCCCAGCGGCGTCGACGCCGACACCGGCGAGACCCCCGGCGAGGCGTTCCGCGCCGACGCCACCGTCACCTTCGGCACCTACAAGCCGGGGCTGCTCGTCGACCCCGCCGCCGAGTACGCCGGCGCGCTGCGCCTGGTCGACATCGGGCTGGGGCCGTATCTGCCGGAGCCGGAGCTGGAGGCGTTGCAGCACGAGGACGTGGCGCGGCTGCTGCCGGTGCCCCGCGGGGAGAGCGACAAGTACCGCCGCGGGGTGGTCGGCGTCGTGGCCGGCTCGCAGCGTTACCCGGGCGCCGCGGTGCTGGCGGTCGGGGGCGCGCTGCGCGGCGGGGCGGGGGCGGTGCGGTACGTCGGCCCGGCCGGGGACGCGGTGATCGGGCGCTACCCGGAGACGCTGGTGTCGGCGGGTCCGCCCGCCAAGGCCGGCCGGGTGCAGGCGTGGGTGATCGGACCCGGCCTCGGCGACGACCACCTGGCCCGGCAGTCCGTGGACGAGGTGCTCGCCTGCGACGTCCCGGTGCTGATCGACGCCGACGCCCTGCGCCTGGCCGACCGGGAGCGGGTGCGGGCCCGCCGGGCGCCGACCCTGCTCACCCCGCACGCGGGCGAGGCGGCGGCGCTGCTGGACGTGGCCCGCGAGGAGGTCGAACGGGCCCGCCTGAGCCACGTACGGCGGCTGGCCGCGGCGTACCGGGCGACCGTGCTGCTCAAGGGGTCCACCACGCTGGTGGCCGAGGAGGGGGCGCCGGCGCGGGTCAACCCGACCGGGACGGCGTGGCTGGCCACCGCGGGCAGCGGCGACGTCCTGTCCGGGCTCACCGGGTCGCTGCTGGCCGCCGGGCTCTCCGCCCGGGACGCCGGCTCGGTCGGCGCCTACCTGCACGGTCTGGCCGCCCGGCACACCCGGCACCCGTTCGGCGCCCATGAGATCGCGGACCGGGTGCCATACGTGTGGCACTCGGTGCACCCCCGGGCGTGAACGCCGTGTAACGCGGTCGCACAATGGACCGCGTGTCTTCGACCACGACGAGCGACCGCCGCCGCGACGCGAGCCCCTATCTCGACCTGACCAGGGCCGAGTGGAGCGCGCTGCGGGAACGTACCCCACTGCCGCTGACCGCCGAGGAGGTCGAGCGGCTGCGCGGCCTCGGCGACGTGGTCGACCTCGACGAGGTCCGCGACGTCTATCTGCCGCTCTCCCGGCTGCTCAACCTCTACGTGGGGGCCACCACGAGGCTGCGCGGGGCGCTCAACACCTTCCTCGGTGACGCCCGTACCGGGCACGGCGCGCAGAGCGGCACCCCGTTCGTGATCGGGGTGGCCGGCAGCGTGGCGGTGGGCAAGTCGACCACCGCGCGCATCCTCAAGGCGCTGCTGGCCCGCTGGCCGGAGCATCCCCGGGTGGAGCTGGTGACCACCGACGGGTTCCTGCTGCCCAACGTCGAGTTGCAGCGGCGCGGTCTGATGTCCCGCAAGGGTTTCCCGGAGTCCTACGACCGCCGGGCGCTGACCCGGTTCGTCGCCGACGTCAAGGCGGGCAAGGACGAGGTGACCGCGCCGGTCTACTCCCACCTGATCTACGACATCGTGCCGGGCGAGCGGCTGGCGGTGCGCCGTCCCGACATCCTGATCGTGGAGGGCCTCAACGTCCTCCAGCCGGCGCTGCCCGGCAAGGACGGCCTGACCCGGGTGGGCCTGGCCGACTACTTCGACTTCAGCGTCTACGTCGACGCCCGTACCGAGGACATCGAGCGCTGGTACCTGGGCCGGTTCGGCATGCTGCGGCAGACCGCGTTCCAGAACCCCGACTCGTACTTCCGCAAGTACACCCAGGTGCCGGAGGCGGAGGCGCTGGAGTACGCCCGGATGCTCTGGCGGACCATCAACCGCCCCAACCTGGAGCAGAACGTGGCCCCCACCCGCGGCCGGGCCACCCTGGTGCTGCGCAAGGGGCCGGACCACAAGGTGCAGCGGCTCTCCCTGCGCAAGCTGTGAACGAGGGAGGGCGCCCGCCAAGGCGCCCTCGTCACGGCCCCGTTCAGCCCAGGGTCGACTTGACGACGTCCGCGAGGCGGCCGGCCACCGCGCGGGCGTGTTCGATGTCGGCGGCCTCGACCATCACGCGGACCAGCGGCTCGGTGCCGGAGGGGCGCAGCAACACCCGTCCGGTGGTGCCGAGTTCGCGTTCGGCGTCCTGGACCGCGCGGGTCAGCTCGGGTTCGGCGCCGACCCGGGTCTTGTCCACGTCCGGGACGTTCACCAGCACCTGCGGCAACTGCTCCATGACGGAGGCGAGTTCGGCCAGGGTGCGTCCGGTGGCGGCGACCCGGGCGGCGAGCATCAGCCCGGTGAGGGTGCCGTCGCCGGTGGTGGCGTGGTCGAGGATGATCACGTGGCCGGACTGCTCGCCGCCGAGCGCGTACCCCTTGGCCTTCATCGACTCCAGGACGTACCGGTCGCCGACCGCGGTCTGCACCATCTCGATGCCCTCGCGTTCCATGGCGAGCTTGAAGCCGAGGTTGGACATCACGGTGGCCACCACGGTGTTCTCCCGCAGCGTGCCGGCCTCGCGCATGGCGAGCGCCAGGATGGCCAGGATGTGGTCGCCGTCGACCTCGCGGCCGGTCGCGTCCACCGCCAGGCAGCGGTCGGCGTCGCCGTCGTGGGCGACGCCGAGGTGGGCGCCGTGTTCGACGACGGCGGCCCGCAGCGCCGCCAGGTGGGTGGAGCCGCACTGGTCGTTGATGTTGAGGCCGTCCGGATCGGCGCCGATGGTGATCACCTCGGCCCCGGCGCGGGTGAACGCCTCCGGGGAGACCCGGGAGGCGGCGCCGTGCGCGGCGTCGACGACGACCTTGAGCCCGTCGAGCCGGTTGGGCAGGGCGCCCACCAGGTGGTCGACGTAGGTCTCCAGCCCCTGGCCGTAGTCGCGGACCCGGCCCACGCCGACGCCGGTGGGGCGGTCCCACGGCTCGCCGGAGGCGTGGCCGCGGTAGGTCTCCTCGATGCGGTCCTCCAGCTCGTCGGCGAGCTTGTGGCCGCCGCGGGCGAAGAACTTGATGCCGTTGTCGGGCATCGGGTTGTGGCTGGCGGAGAGCATCACGCCGAGGTCGGCGCCGAGCGCGCCGGTCAGGTAGGCCACCGCCGGGGTGGGCAGCACGCCGACCCGCAGCACGTCCACGCCGGCGCTGGCCAGTCCGGCCACCACGGCGGCCTCCAGGAACTCTCCGGACGCCCGGGGATCGCGTCCGACCACGGCCACCGGCCGACGGCCCTCAAATGCCCGCCCGTCGCCCGGCCACCGCCCCTGGCCGACCGGGCTTCGCCCGGACTCCTCTTCTTCCGCCAGCACATGCGCCGCCGCCACCGACAGCCCGAGCGCGAGCTCGGCGGTCAGGTCGGCGTTGGCGACACCGCGCACTCCGTCCGTGCCGAAGAGTCGTCCCACTGTGGTTCCTCCGAGATGACGAGAAAGCTGGCCCCCGCTTGGCCCCCCGTTCGAGCCTTGCCCCGTAACGAGAAACCCCGGAGGCGCACAGAGTGCCTCCGGGGCCTTTCGCCAGGGCGCGGATCAGCGCTTGCTGTACTGCGGCGCCTTACGGGCCTTCTTCAGACCCGCCTTCTTCCGCTCGATCTCGCGAGCGTCACGGGTCAGGAAGCCGGCCTTCTTCAGGACCGGACGGTTGTTGTCGACGTCGGCCTCGTTGAGGGCACGGGCCACGCCGAGGCGCAGCGCGCCGGCCTGGCCGGAGACGCCGCCGCCGCTGATGCGGGCGATGACGTCGTAACGGCCTTCGAGCTCAAGGATCTTGAACGGCTCGTTGACTTCCTGCTGGTGCACCTTGTTGGGGAAGTAGCCCTCAAGGGTGCGCCCGTTGATCTTCCACTTGCCGGTGCCCGGGACGATCCGGACGCGGGCGACCGACTCCTTGCGGCGGCCGGTGCCGGCGGCCGGCTGCGGCTCGCCGAAGCGGGAGGCCAGCGACTCCGAGGTGTACTCGCCCTCGGGGATGTCGGTGCTCTCGGTGGTGTACTCGGTCAGCTCCTCGCCCTCGGCGAGGGGGGCCTCAGCGGTGGTCTCAGCCACGATTCTCCTCAGATGCTTTCTCTAGTAGCTGGTGGCCGGGACTAGCCCTGCGAAACCTGCGTGATCTCGAACGGAACCGGCTGCTGGGCACCGTGCGGGTGCTCGGCGCCGGCGTAGACCTTCAGCTTGGAGAGCATCTGACGGCCCAGGGTGTTCTTCGGGAGCATGCCCTTGACCGCCTTCTCGACGGCCTTCTCCGGGTTCTTCTCCAGCAGCTCGTCGTAGCGGACCGACCGCAGACCACCCGGGTAGCCGGAGTGGCGGTAGGCCATCTTCTGGGTCCGCTTGTTGCCGGACAGGTGCACCTTGTCGGCGTTGATGATGATGACGAAGTCACCGGTGTCGACGTGAGGCGCGTACACCGGCTTGTGCTTGCCCCGGAGGAGGGACGCGGCCTGGGAGGCCAGACGGCCGAGGACGACGTCCTGCGCGTCAATGACGTGCCACTGGCGCTGGACGTCGCCGGGCTTGGGGCTGTACGTACGCACGGTCGTAGCCTTTGCTTCTTCAGTAGTGGGGTCGCCCCGCACCCAGGTGGGCTCAGGGGACGGGTCCTGACAAGGCCACCCAGACGATCACGACAGCCTTGACCCCCCACGGTGACGCAAACCGCGGACGATCGCTGGTCATCGGCCCGGTGGACCGGCGTAGCGGCCTCTCACGTGAGATCGAGCAAGCCAATACGCATAACGAACTCGCAGAATACCCGGGCACCACCGGCCGGGTCAAAAACACCCCTTCGGCCCGGCGCGCGGTCCCGCCGCGCGAGCCTACAGCGTGGCCCGGGAACCGGCCGGACGCGGGTCGGCCGCACCGCCCTGTTCGGGCACCAGCACACGGCGTCCGCGCACGCACGTCCACGCCAGCACCACCGCCAGCCCGCACAGCATCAGCGCGTCCTTGTACGCCCGCCGGGTCACCGGGCGCAGCAGCGGCCACTGGATCACCGGCACCTGCGGCAGCAGCGTGAGCCAGAACCACGGGGTGCGCGCCACCGAGCCGGGGACCACCACCGAGGCCAGCAGCAGCGGCAGCACCACCAGCGAGTAGTGCTCGAATGAGGGCCGGGAGACCAGGAAGGCGCTGAGCATCAGCATGGTGGCGGTCTCCGCCAGCCGCAGCCGCTCGGTGAGGTGTCCCCGGCCGCCGCCGGCGGTCCACCGGGCGGTGCCGGGGACCGGCGACGGCTGGAGGCCGGGCAGCCCGGCGCCCGCCCCCGTCCACCGCCGCCAGGCGCACCACACCCCGGCGCCGGACGCCGCGGCGGCGGCCAGCAGCGCGGCGGACTGCGGCACCCCCAGCCGCGGCAGGATCGCCACCAGCGAGGCGTCGAAGGGGCGGGCGTAGGCGTCCTGGCCGTGCAGCAGGAAGGGCAGGGTGCGGGTGAAGAAGAACGTGGGGTTGGGCATCACCAGCGCCGCCGCCAGCGAGGAGACCACCGGCACCCCGGCCGCCAGCGCCAGCGCCCGGGGCCGCCGGGCCATCAGGAACAGCAGGGTCACCGGCACCAGCATCGGCTTGAGCGCGATCGCGGTGCCCACCACGGCGCCCGCCGCCGTCCACCGCGAGCGCACCGCCAGCAGCAGCGCCAGCGGCAGCGCCGCCGCGGAGAACGCCGTCCAGTTGCCCAGCAGCACCAGGCTGCGGAACGGGGCGAAGTAGACCAGCCCCCCGGCCACCAGCACCCCGAGCCTGCTGCGCGGCGAGACCTCGAAGATCCGCAGCGCGCACCACCAGCCGGTGAGCACCGCGGCGGCGGTGGCCGCGGGCACCAGCGGGCGCAGCACCCCGCGCGGCAGCAGCGCCTCGGGCACCGCGGCCAGCACACTGCTGGGCAGGTAGAGGAAGCGCCGGTCGGCGTAGGGCGAACCGCCGTCCAGCAGCGCGCGGGCCGCTCTGATCACGAACCGGTTGTCCATGCCGTCCAGGCCGCTGCGGCGGTAGACCTCGAAGACGGCGACGAGGACCAGCGCGAGGGCCGCCGCCTGCGCGGGCCAGGAGGCCCGCCGGACAAGCCAAGCGGTAACTCCTGAATCGTCAGATTTGCCCGAATTCACACGTGGATGCTAAGGGCCAACCACGGCGAGCGCCGCCTTTCGACACGGGCCGGGTCGCCGGACGCCGCGCGCCGCCCGCCGCGGATCAGCGCGTCCGGTCGACCCTCGGCTCGTCCCACACCGGCTCCGGCACCTCCCGTACCAGGCCGTCCTGGCCGAAGACGAGGAAGCGGTCGAAGGAGCGGGCGAACCAGCGGTCGTGGGTGACCGCCAGCACGGTGCCCTCGAACGCCTCCAGCCCCGTCTGCAACGCCTCCGCGCTGACCAGGTCGAGGTTGTCGGTGGGCTCGTCGAGCAGCAGCGCGGTCGCCCCGGCCAGCTCCAGCAGCAGGATCTGCAACCGCGCCTGCTGGCCGCCGGAGAGCTGGTCGAAGCGCTGGTCGCCCTGGCCCTGCAACTCGTAACGGCGCAGCGCGGACATCGCCTTGCCCCGGTCCAGCGCGTGCTCGCCCCACAGGATGTCCACCAGGGTGCGGCCGAAGAGTTCCGGGTGAGCGTGGGTTTGGGCGAAGTGGCCCGGGACCACCCGGGAACCCAGCCGCCACCGCCCGGTGTGGGCCACCTCCTCCCCGGCCAGCAGCCGCAGGAAGTGCGACTTGCCCGAGCCGTTGGAGCCCAGCACCGCCACCCGTTCGCCGAAGAAGACCTCCAGGTCGAACGGTTTCATCAGCCCGGTCAGCTCCAGGGAGGCGCAGGTGATCGCCCGCAGCGCGGTGCGCCCGCCGTTCAGCCGCATGGTGATCTTCTGCTCCCGCGGCGGCTCCTGCGGCGCCCCGGCCTCCTCGAACTTCCGCAGCCTGGTGCGCGCCGCGTGGTAGCGCGAGGCCATGTCCGCGCTGTTCGCCGCCTGTTGGCGCAAGGTGAGCACCAACCGCTTGAGCTGGGCGTGCTTGTCGTCCCAGCGGCGGCGCAGCTCCTCGAAGCGGGCGAACCGCTCCCGCCGCGCCTCGTGGTACGTGGCGAAGCCGCCGCCGTGCACCCACACGTCGGCGCCGTCCGCGCCCGGCTCCACGCTGATGATCCGGTCCGCCGCGCGGGCCAGCAGCTCCCGGTCGTGGCTGACGAAGAGCACCGTCTTACGGCTCAGCCGCAGCGCCTCCTCCAGCCACCGCTTGCCGGGCACGTCCAGGTAGTTGTCGGGCTCGTCCAGCAGCAGCACCTCGTCCGGGCCGCGCAGCAGCGCCTCCAGCACCAGGCGCTTCTGCTCGCCGCCGGACAGGGTGCGTACCTCACGCCACTGGGCCCGCTCGTAGGGCACGCCGAGCGCGGCGGTGGTGCACATGTCCCACACCGTCTCGGCCTCGTAGCCCCCGGCCTCGGCCCAGTCGCTGAGGGCCTGGGCGTAGGCGAGCTGGGCGGGCTCGTCGTCCTGCGCCATGATCGCCAGCTCGGCCGCGTCGACCGCCCCGGCGGCCTGCCGGATCCGCGGCCGGGCCACCGACACCAGCAGGTCGCGCACCGTACGGTCGTCCCGCACCGAGCCGATGAACTGCGGCATCACGCCGAGCCCGCCGCTGACCGTGACCGTCCCCCCGTCCGGCGCCAGCTCCCCCGCGATCAGCCTCAGCAGCGTCGTCTTGCCCGCCCCGTTCGCCCCGACCAGGGCGGCCGTGGCGCCCTCCCCGACCCGGAAGGAGACATCGCCGAGCAGCACCCGGCCGTCCGGCAGGTAGTACTCCAGGTGTGCCGCTTCCACATGTCCCATGGCCGGATTGTCACCTGGCCGCGCGGTGCGCCGAAACCGGTTTTCCACAGGCCTCGGCCGGTGTCGGCCGGGCCGATAGTATGCGCGCCATGACGGACGGTCGCCAGCAGCCCCAGCAGCCACCGGGCCCCGAGCAGGGCGGCGAGCAGCAGCCCGTGCCCAAGCCCGGCCAGCCCACGCTGCCGTTCCGCGCGGCCACCCCGCCCCCCGGCTACGGCTATCCGCAGCCGCAGCCGCAGCAGCCCGGGTACGGTTATCCACAGCCCCAGCAGCCCGCGCAACCCGGCTACCCGCAGACCCCCCGGACGGGTTACGGATATCCGCCCGAGGCCCACCCCGGCACGCCGGAGCAGGGCCGGAGCGCGCCCGCCTGGACGCCGCCGGCCACCCCGCTCGCCGACGTCGGCCCCACCCACCCCGGCGAGCCCGACTGGTCGGCGCTGGCCGAGCGCGCCGAGGCCGGCGACCGCAGGCGCAAGGTGCTGCTGTACGGCGGCGGGGCGCTGGCCGCCGTGGTGATCGGGGCCGTCGTCGCCACCGCCGTGATCGTCACCGGCCACAAGCGCCCGGCCCCCGGCCCCACGCTCGCCCGGCCCACCACGCCGGCGCAGCCCACCCCGTCCTTCTCCGACGTCACCCCGCCGCCCCCGCCCAACCCGCTGACCATCATCTCCAGCGCCAAGAAGGACACCGCGCCGCTCACCCCGGACGGCCTCTTCGCCGGCGCCCGGCTGGACTTCAAGGGCCGCGCCTACACCCGCACCGCCACCGACGCCACCGACACCTGCTACACGCTGACCTCCGGCGGCCTCGGCGACGTCCTCGCCCACAACGGCTGCCGCGAGCTGCTGCGCGCCACCTACACCCGCGACGGGGTCGCCGTCACCGTCGGCGTCGCCGTCTTCGACAGCGGCGCCGCCGCCGACCGGGCCAAGAACGACTACCAGGGGTACGTCCAGCCGCTGGCCGGCGGCGGCACCCCGGCGTTCTGCCACGCCACCGCCTGCCAGACCACCGCCAACGCGGTCGGCCGCTACGCCTACTTCACCATCGCCGGCCTCACCGACGGCCACCCGGTCACCGCCGACGACCCGCAGACCAAGGGCGCCGCCGCCGACGTCGCCGCCTTCGCCTTCAACCGCATCGTGCAGCGCGGCCGGGACCAGGCGGCCACCGCCCCGGCGGGCTGACCGGCCAAAGGGCTGAGGGTCAGGGCCGGCAGCCCGGCAGCGTCCGCATGTTGCGGGCCTCGGCCGCCCGCGCCGCGAGCAACTCGTCGGCCGGGTAGCCGACCTCCTCCAGGGTCAGCCCGTGCGGACGCACCACGTTGACCGCCGAGTGGCGCACCCGGCCCGCCAGCACCTCGCCCGGGAAGCCCACCGGCCGGTGCCCGTCACCCACCAGCAGCAGCGCCCCCACCAGCGCGCGCACCATGTTGTGGCAGAACGCGTCGGCCCGCACCGTGGCCACCGCCACCCCCTGCGCGTCCCGCTCCCAGGACAGCTCCAGCAGGGTACGGATGGTGGTGGCGCCCTCCCGCTTCTTGCAGTACGCGGCGAAGTCGTGCTCCCCCGTCAGCAGCCGGGCCGCCTCGTTCATCAGGTCCACGTCCACCGGGCGGTCGTGCCAGAGCACATGGCCGCGCAGCAGCGGGTCGACGCCGCCGGGGTGGTCGGCCACCCGGTAGGCGTACCGGCGCCAGATCGCCGAGAAACGGGCGTTGAACCCGGGCGGCGCGACACCGACCCGCCACACCCGCACGTCCCACGGCAGCCGTCCGGCCAGCCGCCGCAGCAGCCGGCCCCCCTCCCGCTCCCAGACCTCCTCGGGCAGGTCGACGTGGGCCACCTGGCCGCGGGCGTGCACCCCGGCGTCGGTGCGCCCGGCCACCGTCAGCTCCACCGGCTCCGGCAGCCGCAGCACGGTGGTGATCGCCGACTCCAGCTCGCCCTGGACCGTGCGCCGCTCCCGTTGCCGGGCCCACCCGGAGAAGTCCGTCCCGTCGTAGGACAGGTCCAGCCGGACCCGCACCAGCCCGGGGCCCACCTCGTCGTTCCCGTTCACCCCATGTTCCCTTCCATGCCGAACGGGCCCGCACCCAGCCAACGGCTGGATGCGGGCCCGCAGGTCACCTCGGTGGCGACGCTCAGGCGTCCTTCGACTCCTGCGCGGCCTCCTCGGCCGGAGCCTCGGTCGCCTCGGCGGCCTTGGCCTCCTCGGCCTCCTTCACCGCGCGCTTGGTCGCGGCCTCCGCCTCACCGGTGGCCTGCTGTGCCACGGTCAGCGCCTCGACCAGCTCGATCACGGCCATCGGGGCGTTGTCGCCACGACGGTTGCCGATCTTGGTGATGCGGGTGTAACCACCCGGGCGGTTCTCGTACCGGGGGGCGATCTCCGTGAAGAGCGTGTGGACGACGCTCTTGTCGGTGATGACCTCCAGCACCAGGCGACGGTTGTGCAGGTCGCCCTTCTTCGCCTTGGTGATCAGCTTCTCCGCGACCGGGCGCAGCCGGCGCGCCTTGGCCTCGGTGGTGGTGATCCGGCCGTGCTCGAAGAGCGACTTGGCGAGGTTCGCCAGCAGCAGCTTCTCGTGGGCCGCGCTGCCGCCCAGACGGGCGCCCTTGGTGGGCTTCGGCATGGGTTTCTCCTTCTATCTGCACCGGCCGTATCAGGTACCGGTGTCAGGGCCCCGCGGGCGGACGCCTGCGGGCAGTCTCAGTACCGCTCGCGGATCAGTACTGCTCGGTCTCGACGAAGCCGGCGTCGTCGTCGTCCGCGCCGAACGCGTCGGCGGCGGCGGTCGGGTCGAATCCGGGCGGGCTGTCCTTCAGGGCCAGGCCCATGCCGGCCAGCTTCGCCTTGACCTCGTCGATCGACTTCGCACCGAAGTTGCGGATGTCGAGCAGGTCGGCCTCGCTGCGCGCGACGAGCTCACCCACGGAGTGGATGCCCTCGCGCTTGAGGCAGTTGTAGGAGCGGACGGTGAGCTCCAGCTCCTCGATCGGCAGCGCCAGGTCCGCGGCGAGCGCGGCGTCCGTCGGGGACGGACCCATGTCGATGCCCTCGGCGTCCACGTTGAGCTCACGGGCCAGGCCGAACAGCTCGACCAGGGTCTTGCCCGCCGAGGCCATCGCGTCCCGCGGCCGCATGGCCTGCTTGGTCTCGACGTCGACGATCAGCTTGTCGAAGTCGGTGCGCTGCTCGACACGGGTCGCCTCGACCTTGTAGGTGACCTTGAGCACCGGCGAGTAGATGGAGTCGACCGGGATCCGGCCGATCTCCTGGCCCTGCTGCTTGTTCTGCACCGCGGAGACGTAGCCGCGACCGCGCTCGACGGTCAGCTCCATCTCCAGCTTGCCCTTGCCGTTGAGCGTGGCGAGCACCAGGTCCGGGTTGTGCACCTCGACACCGGCCGGCGGGGCGATGTCGGCGGCGGTCACCACGCCGGGGCCCTGCTTGCGCAGGTACATGACCACCGGCTCGTCGTGCTCGGAGGAGACGACGAGCTGCTTGATGTTGAGGATGAGGTCGGTCACGTCCTCCTTGACGCCCGGCACGGTGGTGAACTCGTGCAGAACGCCGTCGATCCGGATGCTGGTGACCGCGGCACCGGGGATCGAGGAGAGCAGGGTACGACGCAGGGAGTTGCCGAGGGTGTAGCCGAAGCCCGGCTCCAGCGGCTCGATCACGAACCGGGAGCGGTACTCGTCGACGACCTCTTCGGTCAACGAGGGACGCTGAGCGATCAGCATGGTTTTCGGTCCTTCAGTCGTGGGCGCCCGCTATTTGACGCCCGCTGTACTGACAAGGGTACGGGCGGTACGACCCGTGCTGGGCCGTACCGCCCGTATCGTCACTCAGCCCTTACTTCGAGTAGAGCTCGACGGTCAGCTGCTCCTGGCCCCTGTCTTCCGGGGGACGACCCCCGGACCCCCGGGTGCGGGAGCAGTGCCGGCCTTACTTCGAGTAGAGCTCGACGATCAGCTGCTCCTGCACCTGGGTGTCGATCACCTGGCGCTCGGGCAGCGAGTGGACGAGGATCCGCAGCTTCGACGGGATCGACTCCAGCCAGGCCGGAACCGTCTTCTCGCCGGCCTCGGCGGCGGCCACCTGGAAGGGGGTGAGCTGCCGGGACGAGGGGCGGACCTCGATGATGTCGTTCGGGGCGACCCGAGCCGACGGGATGTCGGTCTTGCGGCCGTTCACGGTGATGTGACCGTGGCGGACCAGCTGACGGGCGTGGTCGCGGGACTTGGCGAAGCCGGCCCGGTAGACCACGTTGTCCAGACGGGACTCCAGGATGCGGAGCAGGTTCTCACCGGTCTTGCCGGACTTCCTGTTCGCCTCCTCGTAGTACCCGCGGAACTGCTTCTCAAGGACACCGTAGATACGCGCGCACTTCTGCTTCTCACGCTTCTGCAGCAGGTACTCGCTGTCCTTGGTGCGCCCGCGACCGTGCTCACCCGGGGGGTAAGGACGGATCTCGATCGGGCACTTCGCGCTCTCGCACTTGCTCCCCTTGAGGAAGAGCTTCTGCTTCTCCCGACGGCAACGCTTGCAGTCGGCCCCGGTGTAACGCGCCATTGTCTTGGTTCTCCTACTTCAGCTGGTCAGACGCGGCGGCGCTTCGGCGGGCGGCAGCCGTTGTGCGGGGTCGGGGTGACGTCCTGGATCGAACCCACCTCGAGGCCGGTGGCCTGGAGCGAGCGGATCGCGGTCTCCCGGCCGGAACCGGGGCCCTTGACGAACACGTCGACCTTGCGCATCCCGTGCTCCTGCGCGCGGCGGGCGGCCGACTCGGCGGCCATCTGCGCGGCGAACGGGGTGGACTTGCGCGAGCCCTTGAAGCCGACGTGGCCGGCCGAGGCCCAGGAGATCACGTTCCCGGTGGGGTCGGTGATCGAGACGATGGTGTTGTTGAACGTGCTCTTGATGTGAGCGTGCCCGTGGGCGACGTTCTTCTTCTCCTTGCGGCGCACCTTCTTGGCGCCGGCCTGACGGCCCTTCGGAGGCATAGGTTATGTACTCCCGTGGAGGTGGTCGGTCCTACAGCACGGACCGCTTGCAGCGTCCTGCTTCGGACTACTTCTTGCCCGGCTTCTTCTTGCCGGCGATGGCGCGACGCGGGCCCTTGCGGGTGCGGGCGTTGGTGTGGGTGCGCTGACCGTGCACCGGCAGGCCGCGACGGTGCCGCAGACCCTGGTAGCAGCCGATCTCGACCTTGCGGCGGATGTCCGCCTGGATCTCGCGGCGGAGGTCACCTTCGGTGGTGTAGTTCTCGTCCACCCACTTGCTGATCTTGACGAGGTCTTCCTCGGCAAGGTCGCGGACGCGGGTGTCCGGGTTGACACCGGTGTTCTTCAGGGTCTCCTGGGCACGGGTACGTCCGATGCCGAAGACGTAGGTCAGAGCGACCTCGATGCGCTTCTCACGCGGGAGGTCAACGCCGGAGAGGCGTGCCATGGAACTGGCTCCTGGTTGCTATTCGGAGGTCTTCCGCAGCACCGTTCCCGTAAGACTCGTGAAAAGGCTTACGAGCCGGGTCCCCGGCCTCCGACCGGGGGTGTCGTCCCCGCGCCTGCGCGAGGGGTCGGGTGACTGCGTATGTACGTTGTTACGCTGCGTCGCGCGAAGAAACCGCGGAAGTGCAGGTCGGTGGTGCGATCAGCCCTGGCGCTGCTTGTGGCGCAGGTTGTCGCAGATCACCATGACCCGGCCGTGGCGGCGGATCACCTTGCACTTGTCGCAGATCTTCTTGACGCTCGGCTTGACCTTCATGGGATGTGAGGTTCTCCGGGTCGCGCCGCAACGCCGCACGGAGCGGCAGCAGCGGCTGAGATCTACTTGTAGCGGTAGACGATCCGTCCGCGCGTCAGATCGTACGGAGACAGCTCCACCACGACCCGGTCGTCGGGAAGGATGCGGATGTAGTGCATCCGCATCTTGCCGCTGATGTGCGCGAGGACCTTGTGCCCGTTCTGGAGCTCCACCTTGAACATGGCGTTCGGCAGAGACTCGATCACGGTGCCCTCGATTTCGATGGCCCCTTGCTTCTTGGGCACGCTTCGCCTTTCGAGATCGGCTACCTTGATCGGCTCGCGGGTGCTCACCTCGCGCTCGGGGAAGACGCGCTTCCCGGCGACGACGTGCGGGCATACGTGAGCCGACGCATCAGTCTACGTCAGCCCATCGGGAAAGACGAATCCGGGTCGGCGGTGTCCGAGCAGGCACCGCCGGACGGGTCAGCGCCGGCTCAGCCCAGCGGGTCCGGGGCGGCCGTGACGCCCAGCGCGGCGAGCTTGGCCTTACCGCCGTCGACCGCGGTGAGCACCAGCGGACCCTCCTCGGTCAGCGCCACCGAGTGCTCCCAGTGGCAGGCCCACGAGCCGTCGTCGGTCTTGACCGTCCAGTCGTCCTCCAGCACATGGGTGTGCGGGGTGCCCAGCGTGACCATCGGCTCGATCGCCAGGCACATCCCCGGCACCAGCTTCGGGCCGCGGCCCCGCTTGCGGGAGACGTAGTTCAGCAGGTGCGGGTCCATGTGCATCTGGGTGCCGATGCCGTGGCCGCCGTACTCCTCGACGATGCCGTACTTGCCGGTGGCCGGACGCGGCTGGCGGCGGATGTAGGTCTCGATGGCACGGGAGATGTCGACCAGCCGGTCGCCGTTGCGGAACGCCGCGATCCCGGCCCACATCGACTCCTCGGTGACCCGGCTCAGCTCGTGCACCTCGGGGGCGTGGCCCTCGCCGACGAAGACGGTGATCGCCGCGTCCGCGTGCCAGCCGTCCACGATGGCGCCGGCGTCCACGGAGATGATGTCGCCGGACCTCAGCACCGTTTCGCGGTCCGGGATGCCGTGCACCACGACGTCGTTGACCGAGGTGCAGATGTTGCCGGGGAAGCCGCCGTACCCCAGGAAGTTGGGCTTGGCGCCGTGGTCGGAGATCACCTTGGCGGCGACCTCGTCCAGGTCCTTGGTGGTGGCGCCGGGCACCGCCGCGTCGCGGCACGCCTGATGGATCGCCGCCACGACCAGCCCCGCGGCACGCATCTTCGCGATCTGGTCCGGGGTCTTGATCTCCACCATCGGCTTGCGCCCTTCGTCGTTCCGGGTGTTTGCGGGGATACAGCAACAGTACGGCCGCGGCGCCAACTCGGGCGCCGCGGCCGTCTGCCGGCCCTGCTCGGATGAGGTCAGGCCGCCGGGCGCCCCAGGGCCTCCATGGCCCGCCGGGTCACCTCTTCGACCGTACCCAGCGCGGAGATGGTCACCACCAGCTCCTGCGCCTTGTAGAAGTCGATGATCGGCTCGGTCTCGCTGTGGTAGACCTCCAGCCGCTTGCGGACGGTGTCCTCGCTGTCGTCGTCGCGCTGGTACAGCTCGCCGCCGCACTTGTCGCACACGCCGGCCGCCTTCGGCGGGGTGTACGAGACGTGGAAGACGTGGCTGGAGTCGTTGCGGCAGATCCGGCGGCCGGCGATCCGCTTGACCACCTCGTCCTCCGGCACCTCCAGGTCGAGCACCGCGTCGAGCTTGACGCCCTTGTCGGCCAGGTAGCCGTCGAGCGCCTCGGCCTGACCGAGGTTGCGCGGGAAGCCGTCGAGGAGGAAGCCGCCCTCGGCGTCCGGCTGCTGCAGACGGTCGGTCGCCATGCCGATGGTCACCGCGTCCGGCACGAGCTGGCCGGCGTTCATGTACTCCTGCGCCTGCTTGCCGAGCGCCGTGCCCTGGCTGATGTTGGCACGGAAGAGGTCGCCGGTGGAGATGTGCGGGATCGACAGGTTCTTGGCGAGGTACTGGGCCTGTGTGCCCTTACCAGCGCCAGGCGGCCCGACGAGGACGATTCTCATCAGCGGAGGAACCCTTCGTAGTTGCGCTGCTGGAGCTGGCTCTCGATCTGCTTCACGGTCTCCAGGCCGACGCCCACGATGATGAGGATGCTCGTACCGCCGAACGGGAAGTTCTGCGTTCCGTTGAACAGCGCGATCGCCACCGTGGGCACGAGGGCGATCAGCCCGAGGTAGAGGGAGCCCGGCCAGGTGATCCGGTTGAGCACGTAGCCCAGGTACTCCGCCGTGGGTCGACCAGCCCGGATGCCCGGGATGAAGCCACCATACTTCTTCATGTTGTCGGCAACTTCCTCGGGGTTGAAGGAAATGGCCACGTAGAAGAAGGCGAAGAAGACGATCAGCAGGAAGTAGAGCGTCAGGTAGAACGGGTGGTCGCCCTTGGTGAGGTTGGTGCTGATCCAGCGCGCCCAGCCCGCCGTGGAGTTCCCGCTGAACTGGACGATCAGGGCCGGGATGTAGAGCAGCGACGAAGCGAAGATGACCGGGATCACACCGGCCTGGTTGACCTTGAGCGGGATGTAGGTCGAGGTGCCGCCGTAGGACCGGCGCCCGATCATCCGCTTGGCGTACTGGACCGGGATCCGCCGCTGGGCCTGCTCGACGAAGACCACCAGGCAGACCATGGCCAGGCCGATCGCGATGACGATGAAGAACTCGCCCCAGCCGCTGACGATCTTGCCGGACTTCTTGATCGACCACAGCGAGCCCGGGAAGCCGGCCGCGATCGAGGTGAACATCAGGATCGACATGCCGTTGCCGATGCCGCGGTCGGTGATGAGCTCGCCGAGCCACATGATCATCACGGTGCCGGCGGTCATGGTGATCACCATGACGGTGGTGCGGAAGATCGAGGTGTCCGGGACCACCTGGTTACCGACCGCGCAGGTACGGAAGAGCGTGCCGCTCTGGGCCGTGGCCACCAGGCCGGTGCCCTGGAGCACGCCGAGCGCCAGCGTCAGGTAACGGGTGTACTGGGTGATCTTCGTCTGCCCGGCCTGGCCCTCCTTCTTCAGGGCCTCCAGGCGCGGAATCACCACCGTCAGCAGCTGGAGGATGATGCTCGCCGTGATGTACGGCATGATCCCCAGCGCGAAGATGGTGAGCTGCAGCAGGGCTCCGCCGCTGAACAGGTTGATCATGCCGAAGAGGCCGCCGTTGCCGCCGGCCTCCTTGATGCACTGAGCGACGTTCCGGTAGTCCACCCCGGGCAGCGGGACGTTCTGACCCAGCCGGAAGAGCACGAGGATGCCCAGCGTGAACAGCAGCTTCTTCCGCAGGTCGGGCGTCTTGAACGCCCGGGCGAACGCGGTGAGCACGGTGCCTCCTGCGCCTCCCGCGGGACGCGGAAGGTGACGGTCGTGAGAGGTCGACTGGTACGGGGGTGGGCAGGTACCCCCGCGGACCGTGCCGCGTGCATACCGCCACTCCTCGCCACCTTACCGGCGAGGAAGCCCCCCGAGGAATGACCAACCGGGGATGCCCTCCACCAAAGTGTGGGCATCCCCGGTTGTCGGTACTTCAAGCCATCAAGCCTTGGCGAGCTCGGTGACGCTGCCGCCGGCGGCGGCGATCTTCTCCTTGGCGGAGCCGGAGACGGCGTCCACCGTCACCTGCAGCGCCACGGTGACCTCGCCGGTGCCGAGCACCTTGACGAGCTGGTGCTTGCGGACCGCACCCTTGGCCACCAGGTCCTCGACGGTGACCTCGCCGCCCTCGGGGTAGAGCGCGGCCAGCTTGTCGAGGTTGACAACCTGGTACTCGGTCCGGAACGGGTTCTTGAAGCCCTTCAGCTTGGGCAGCCGCATGTGCAGCGGCATCTGCCCACCCTCGAAGCGCTCCGGAACCTGGTAACGGGCCTTGGTGCCCTTGGTACCACGACCGGCCGTCTTGCCCTTGGACGCCTCACCACGACCCACGCGGGTCTTGGCGGTCTTGGCGCCCGGGGCCGGACGGAGGTTGTGGACCTTCAGCGGCTTGGACTCCGCCATGTCAGTCGACCTCCTCGACCGTGACGAGGTGACGCACGGTGTGCGCCATGCCGCGGATCTCCGGGCGGTCCTCCTTGACGACCACGTCGTTCAGGCGCTTGAGCCCGAGCGAACGCAGGGTGTCACGGTGGTTCTGCTTGCTGCCGATGTAGGACTTGGTCTGCGTGATCTTCAGGCGCGCCATGTCAGGCCACCGCCCCTGCACGCGCCCGCAGCAGAGCGGCGGGGGCCACGTCCTCCAGCGGCAGACCACGACGGGCGGCGATCTCCTCGGGGCGCTGCAGCCCCTGGAGCGCGGCCACCGTGGCGTGCACGATGTTGATCGGGTTGGACGAGCCGAGCGACTTGCTCAGCACGTCGTGGATGCCCGCGCACTCCAGCACGGCGCGCACCGGGCCACCGGCGATCACACCGGTACCGGGGGACGCCGGCTTGAGCAGCACGACGCCCGCGGCCTTCTCGCCCTGGATCGGGTGCGGGATGGTGCCCTGGATACGGGGGACCCGGAAGAAGTGCTTCTTGGCCTCCTCCACACCCTTGGCGATGGCGGCCGGCACCTCCTTGGCCTTGCCGTAACCGACACCCACCTGACCGTCACCGTCGCCCACCACGACCAGCGCGGTGAAGCTGAAGCGACGACCACCCTTGACTACCTTGGCGACACGGTTGATGGCGACAACGCGCTCGACGTACGCGGTCTTCTCAGCCGCGGCGCCGCCGTCGCGCCGGTCCTTCCGGTCCCGCCGCTCGCCGCCACCGGCGCCGCCACCGCGGCGCTGGGGTCCAGCCATTGGAATTACCTCTCTCGTTGACGTCCGCTACGGAACCGGCTCAGAAGTCGAGCCCGGACTCGCGGGCGGCCTCCGCCAGGGCGGCGATGCGCCCTGCGAACTGGTTGCCACCGCGGTCGAAGACGACCTTCTCGATACCCGCGGCCTTGGCCCGCTCGGCGACGAGCGCACCGACCTTCTTGGCCTGAGCGGTCTTGTCGCCCTCGCCACCCCGGATCGAGGAGTCGAGGAACGACGCGGACGCGAGCGTGTGGCCCTTGGTGTCGTCGATGACCTGCGCCACGATGCCCCGGTTGGACCGGGTCACGACCAGACGCGGACGCTCCGCGGTGCCCGTGATGCGCTTGCGGACGCGGATGTGACGGCGCTTGCGAGCGGCGCCCTTGTAGGCGTTGCCCTTCGCGATCTTCACACCGTATGCCATGGCTTACTTACCAGCCTTTCCGACCTTGCGGCGGATGACCTCGCCCGCGTACTTCACGCCCTTGGCCTTGTACGGGTCGGGCTTGCGCAGCTTGCGGATGTTCGCGGCGACCTCGCCGACCTTCTGCTTGTCGATGCCCTCGACGCTGAACTTGGTGGGGGACTCCACCTTGAAGGTGATGCCCTCCGGGGCCTCGACCAGGATCGGGTGGCTGTAGCCCAGGGCGAACTCCAGGTTGGAGCCCTTGGCCTGGACGCGGTAGCCGACACCGCTGATCTCGAGGGCCTTGCTGTAGCCCGCGGTCACGCCGGTGATCATGTTCGCCACCAGCGTGCGCGACAGGCCGTGCAGAGCCTTCGACTGACGCTCATCATTCGGGCGGGAGACGACGAGCGCGCCGTCCTCGCCCTTGGCGATCTCGATGGGCGCAGCAACGGTGTGGGAGAGGGTGCCCTTGGGACCCTTCACCTGGACCGTACGGCCATCGATGGTGACGTCCACGCCGGCGGGAACCTGGATGGGCAGCCGTCCAATACGCGACATGGCTTTACCTCCGTTTCCCGAGTTACCAGACGTAGGCGAGGACTTCCCCGCCCACGCCCTTCTTGGCGGCCTGCTGGCCGGTGAGCAGACCCTGCGACGTGGAGATGATCGCCACGCCCAGGCCGCCGAGCACCTTCGGCAGGTTGGTGGACTTTGCGTAGACCCGCAGACCCGGCTTGCTGATCCGCTTGATGCCGGCGATCGAGCGCTCGCGGTTGGGGCCGAACTTCAGGTTGAGGTGGAGGTTCTTGCCGACCTCGGCGTCCTCGACCTTCCAGCCCGCGATGTAACCCTCCTGCTGGAGGATTTCCGCGATGTGCGACTTGATCTTGCTGTACGGCATCACGACGTCGTCGTGGTAGGCCGAGTTCGCGTTCCGCAGACGCGTGAGCATGTCTGCGATGGGGTCGGTCATGGTCATGATGGCCTGTGGCCTCTCTCGCCGCGGTTTCCTGTCTGCGCGTCCCTCTCCCCCAACTCAGTGGGGACGGGTGGGCGCGGGGACCTACGGCGTAGTCGTTTGTTCACAGCGGGACGAAAGCCCGCGGGCGGCCATGGGCGGCGGGCGCCCAACCCCTCTACTCTACGCGAGCCGAGGGGTCGGGCCGCCCGCCGTCCATCCGTGCCGGGAGCGCCGGGTGGTTACCAGGAGCTCTTGGTCACGCCCGGCAGCTCACCGCGGTGCGCCATCTCACGAAGGCACACGCGGCACAGGCCGAACTTGCGGTACACGGAGTGCGGACGACCGCAGCGCTGGCAGCGGGTGTAGGCACGCACGCTGAACTTCGGCTTGCGGGCGGCCTTGGCAATGAGAGCCTTCTTCGCCACGGCTCACGCCTCCTTGAACGGGAAGCCGAGGTGACGCAGGAGGGCGCGGCCCTCGTCGTCGTTGGTCGCCGTGGTCACCACGGTGATGTCCATACCCCGGACGCGGTCGATCTTGTCCTGGTCGATCTCGTGGAACATGACCTGCTCGGTGAGACCGAAGGTGTAGTTGCCACGGCCGTCGAACTGCTTCGGCGACAGACCGCGGAAGTCGCGGATGCGCGGCAGCGCGAGCGACAGCAGGCGGTCCAGGAACTCCCACATGCGGTCACCGCGCAGGGTGACGTGGGCACCGATCGGCTGGCCCTCGCGGAGCTTGAACTGCGCGATGGACTTGCGGGCCTTGGTGACCGCGGGCTTCTGGCCGGTAATCGTGGCGAGGTCGCGGATGGCGCCCTCGATCAGCTTGGAGTCGCGAGCGGCGTCGCCGACACCCATGTTGACCACGATCTTGGTCAGACCCGGGATCTGCATGACGTTCTCGTAGCCGAACTCGTCACGCAGCTTGCCCGCGATCTCCTCGCGGTAGCGCTGCTTGAGGCGCGGCGTGGTGGTGGTGGCAGTCATCAGATGTCCTCACCGGTCCGCTTGGCAACGCGGATCTTGTTGCCTTCCTCGTCGAAGCGGTAGCCGACGCGGGTGACGACCTTCTTGCCGTCCTTCTCCACGACCAGCGACACGTTGCTGACGTGGATGGGGGCCTCGGTGGTCACAATGCCGCCGGTCTTCGACCCACGCGCGGTCTGGCCGACCTTGGTGTGCTTCTTGACCCGGTTGACACCCTCGACCAGGACGCGGTCCTCGCGCGGGAAGGCCTGGATGACCTTGCCCTGCTTGCCCTTGTCCTTGCCGGTGATGACCTGAACCAGGTCGCCCTTCTTGATCTTCATCGGTTACAGCACCTCCGGCGCCAGCGAGATGATCTTCATGAACTTCTTCTCGCGCAGCTCCCGGCCCACGGGACCGAAGATGCGGGTACCGCGGGGCTCGCCGTCGTTCTTGAGGATGACGGCGGCGTTCTCGTCGAAGCGGATGTACGAGCCGTCGGGCCGGCGCCGCTCCTTGACGGTCCGGACGACGACCGCCTTGACGACCTCGCCCTTCTTCACGTTGCCACCGGGGATCGCGTCCTTGACAGTGGCGACGATGACGTCACCGATTCCCGCGTAGCGGCGACCGGAGCCACCGAGAACACGGATGCAAAGGATCTCCTTGGCACCAGTGTTGTCGGCGACCCGCAGCCGCGACTCCTGCTGGATCACGTCTATCTCCTGATTGTCGCGTCGGTTCCCGGCGGGGAGCCGCGGAACGCGGCTCCCACACCGAGCCTGACGGAACGGTCCTGAGGGAAGGCTCCCTCAGGGATTACTTGGCCTTCTCGAGGATCTCGACGACGCGCCAGCGCTTGGTCGCGGACAGCGGCCGGGTCTCCATCAGGAGGACGCGGTCGCCGACACCCGCGGCGTTCTGCTCGTCGTGCGCCTTGAGCTTGTTGGTACGGCGGATGACCTTGCCGTACAGCGCGTGCTTGACGCGGTCCTCGACGGCGACGACGACGGTCTTGTCCATCTTGTCGCTGACGACCAGACCCTCACGGGTCTTGCGGAAGCCGCGCTCCTGCTTTGCCTCAGTCACATTCTTCTCGCTCATCAGGCGCTCTCCACCGTCTCGATGCCGAGCTCGCGCTCCCGCATCAGGGTGTAGATCCGGGCGATGTCCTTGCGGACGACCTTGAGCCGGCTGTTGTTCTCAAGCTGTCCGGTGGCCGCCTGGAAGCGGAGGTTGAACAGCTCCTCCTTGGCCTCGCGGAGCTTGCCGAGGAGTTCCTCGTCACCCAGCTCGCGCAGCTCGGTCGCCTTGGTACCGGCCGCCATCACGACTCACCTGCCTCGCGCCGGACGATCCGGCACTTCATCGGAAGCTTGTGGGCAGCGCGGGTCAGCGCCTCCCGGGCAACCTTCTCGTTCGGGAAAGACAGCTCGAACATCACCCGACCGGGCTTGACGTTCGCGACCCACCACTCGGGCGAACCCTTACCGGAACCCATGCGGGTCTCGGCGGGCTTCTTGGTCAGCGGACGGTCCGGGTAGATGTTGATCCACACCTTGCCGCCACGGCGGATGTGACGCGTGATGGCGATACGAGCGGACTCGATCTGCCGGTTGGTCACGTAGGCCGGGGTGACGGCCTGGATCCCGAACTCACCGAACGCCAGCTCGGTGCCGCCCTTGGCCATGCCGGAGCGCTTCGGGTGGTGCTGCTTGCGGTGCTTGACCCTACGAGGGATCAGCATGGGGGTCAGGCCTCCGTTCCGGGGGTCTCCGCGGCCGGAGCCTCGACGGCGGGAGCCTCGGCCTTGGGAGCCTGGGCCTCAGCCGACTGAGGACGACGGCCACGGCCGCCGCGCTCGCCACCGCGGCGCTGCGGACGCTCGTTGCCACCACGGGCCGGGCGGTTGCCGGCGCGGGCGGCGGCACCTTCGGCGCGGACCTCGGCGAGGTTCTTCACGTCGCCCTTGTAGATCCACACCTTGACGCCGATGCGGCCGAAGGTGGTCTTGGCCTCGAAGAAGCCGTAGTCCACGTTGGCCCGCAGGGTGTGCAGCGGAACCCGGCCCTCGCGGTAGAACTCCGACCGGGACATCTCGGCGCCGCCGAGACGGCCACCGCACTGGATCTTGATGCCCTTGGCGCCGGCCTTCATGGTGCCCTGCATGCTCTTGCGCATGGCACGACGGAAGGAGACGCGGGAGGCGAGCTGCTCGGCGACGGCCTGGGCCACCAGCTGAGCGTCGGTCTCCGGGTTCTTGACCTCGAGGATGTTGAGCTGCACCTGCTTGCCGGTGAGCTTCTCCAGGTCGCCACGGATGCGGTCGGCCTCCGCGCCGCGGCGGCCGATGACGATGCCCGGCCGGGCGGTGTGGATGTCGACGCGGACGCGGTCGCGGGTGCGCTCGATCTCCACCTTGGAGATGCCGGCCCGCTCCATGCCCTGCGTCATCATCCGGCGGATGGCGACGTCTTCCTTGACGTAGTCCTTGTACAGCTTGTCGGCGTACCAGCGGGACTTGAAGTCCGTGGTCACACCGAGCCGGAACCCGTGCGGGTTAACCTTCTGGCCCATTACCGGGTCCCTTCCTTGCTGGCGACGACCACGGTGATGTGGCTGGTGCGCTTGCGGATCCGGTAGGCACGGCCCTGGGCACGCGGGCGGAACCGCTTCAGGGTCGGGCCCTCGTCCACGTACGCCTCGCTCACGTAAAGCGAGCCGGCGTCGGTGTGGTTGTAGTTGTGCGCGGCGTTGGCGATGGCGCTGTCCAGCACCTTGCCGACCGGCACGCTCGCGGCCTGCGGAGCGAATCGCAGGACCGCCTGAGCCTCCGTGGCGTCGAGGCCACGGATGAGGTCCACCACGCGGCGGGCCTTCATGGGCGTGACGCGGATGTACCGCGCCTGGGCCCTGGCTTCCATGGTTGTCCCTTCGGTGTCAGTCATAGTCTTCGCTCTTTCCGCAGATCAGCGACGACGCGACTTACGGTCGTCCTTCTCGTGGCCGCGGAAGGTGCGGGTCGGCGCGAACTCGCCGAGCTTGTGGCCGACCATCGACTCGGTGACGAACACCGGAATGTGGGTCTTGCCGTTGTGCACCGCGATGGTGTGGCCCAGCATGGCCGGGACGATCATCGAGCGACGGGACCAGGTCTTGATGACGTTCTTGGTGCCGGCTTCGTTCTGCGTGTCCACCTTCTTGATGAGGTGGTCGTCGACGAACGGCCCCTTCTTCAGACTGCGCGGCATCTAAACCTGCTCCTAGCGCTTCTTGTTCGTCTTGCGGCGGCGGACGATGAGCTTGTCGCTGGCCTTCTTCGGCCGGCGAGTCCGTCCTTCCTTCTGACCCCACGGGCTGACCGGGTGGCGGCCACCGGAGGTCTTGCCCTCACCACCACCGTGCGGGTGGTCCACCGGGTTCATCGCGACACCACGAACGGTCGGGCGGACGCCCTTCCAGCGCATACGGCCGGCCTTGCCCCAGTTGATGTTCGACTGCTCGGCGTTGCCGACCTCGCCGACGGTGGCGCGGCAGCGGATGTCGACCAGCCGGACCTCGCCGGAGGGCATGCGCAGGTGGGCGTAGGAGCCCTCCTTGGCCAGCAGCTGGACCGAAGAGCCGGCGGACCGGGCGATCTTCGCTCCGCCGCCGGGGCGCAGCTCGATGGCGTGGATCACGGTACCCACCGGGATGTTCCGCAGCGGGAGGTTGTTGCCCGGCTTGATGTCGGCGCCGGGGCCGTTCTCGATCCGGTCGCCCTGGTTCAGGCGGGCCGGGGCGAGGATGTAGCGCTTCTCGCCGTCCGCGTAGTGCAGGAGCGCGATGCGCGCGGTGCGGTTGGGGTCGTACTCGATGTGCGCGACCTTGGCCGGCACGCCGTCCTTGTCGTGACGACGGAAGTCGATCACGCGGTAGGCGCGCTTGTGGCCACCGCCCTGGTGGCGAACGGTCACACGACCGGCGTTGTTACGGCCGCCCTTGCTGTGCAGCGGGCGGACCAGCGACTTCTCCGGCGTGGACCGCGTGATCTCGACGAAGTCGGCGACGGATGAGCCACGACGGCCCGGGGTCGTCGGCTTGTACTTGCGGATACCCATTTCTCAGTCCTCGTCCGATATCGGACGGTCCGGACTCCGTTAGGAGACCGGGCCGCCGAAGATGTCGATACGGTCGCCCTCGGCGAGGGTCACGATGGCGCGCTTGGTGTCCTTGCGCTTGCCGAAACCGGTGCGGGTGCGCTTGCGCTTGCCCTGCCGGTTGATCGTGTTGACCCCGGTGACCTTGACCGAGAAGACCGTCTCGACGGCCTGCTTGATCTGGGTCTTGTTGGCACGCGGGTCGACGATGAAGGTGTACTTGTTCTCGTCGAGCAGCGCGTAGCTCTTCTCGGAAACCACCGGCTTGAGCAGAACGTCACGGGGGTCCGTGAAGGTCTTGCTGGTGGCAACGGTCGCCTCAGTCATCAGGCGGCGCTCCCTTCGGATTCGGCGGCGCCGGCACCGGTGAAGCGGTCGAAGGCGTCCTTGGTGAAGACCACGTCGTCGGAGACGAGGACGTCGTAAGCGTTGAGCTGACCGGCCTCCAGGATGTGGACCTGGGGCAGGTTGCGGGCGGAGAGCCACGCGACCTCGTCGGCCCGCTCGACGACCAGGAGGACGTTCTTGCGGTCGCTGATCTTGCCCAGCAGCGCCTTGGCGGACTTGGTCGACGGGGCCGAACCCTCGACGACGCCGGTCACCACGTGGACGCGGTCGTGGCGGGCACGGTCGGTCAGGGCGCCACGGAGGGCAGCCTTGATCATCTTCTTGGGGGTCCGCTGCGAGTAGTCGCGCGGGACCGGGCCGTGCACGACGCCACCGCCGGCGAACTGCGGCGCGCGGGTCGAACCCTGGCGGGCGCGGCCGGTGCCCTTCTGGCGGTACGGCTTCTTGCCACCGCCACGGACCTCGCCGCGGGTCTTGGTCTTGTGCGTGCCCTGACGGGCAGCCGCGAGCTGGGCGACGACGACCTGGTGGATCAGCGGAACGCTGACCTTGGCGTCGAAGATCTCCGCGGGGAGCTCGACGGTCCCGGCCTTGTCGCCAGCCGGCGAAAGGATGTCAATGGTGCTCATCGGTTACCTCAGGCCCCCTTGGCCGCGGTACGGACCAGGACGAGGCCGCCGTTCGGACCAGGAACCGCGCCCTTGATGAGCAGCAGGCCCTTCTCCGCGTCAACGGCGTGGACGGTCAGGTTCTGGGTGGTGACCCGCTCGTTGCCCATGCGGCCCGCCATGCGCAGGCCCTTGAACACGCGACCCGGGGTGGCGCAGCCGCCGATGGAACCCGGCGAGCGGTGCTTGCGCTGGGTGCCGTGGCCGGCGCCGAGGCCACCGAAGTTGTGGCGCTTCATGACACCGGCGAAGCCCTTGCCCTTGCTCTTGCCGGTGACGTCGACCTTCACACCCGCTTCGAAGACGTCCGCGGCGATCTCCTGGCCGAGCGTGTACTCGCTGGCGTCGGAGGTGCGGATCTCGACCAGGTGGCGGCGCGGGGTCACGTCGGCCTTGGAGAAGTGGCCCTTGAGGGGCTTGTTCACCTTGCGCGGGTCGATCTCACCGAAGGCGATCTGAACGGCCGAGTAGCCGTCGCTGTCGGCGGTACGGACCTGGGTGACGACACAGGGCCCGGCCTTGACGACGGTCACCGGAACGACACGGTTGTTCTCGTCCCAGACCTGGGTCATGCCGAGCTTCTCGCCCAGGACGCCCTTAATCTGCTTAGCCATCTCGCGCGTCACCTCAGAGCTTGATCTCGATGTCGACGCCGGCCGGCAGGTCGAGACGCATCAGCGAGTCGACGGTCTTCGGCGTGGGGTCGAGGATGTCGATGAGGCGCTTGTGCGTACGCATCTCGAAGTGCTCGCGCGAGTCCTTGTACTTGTGCGGCGACTTGATGACGCAGTACACGTTCTTCTCAGTGGGCAGCGGCACCGGGCCCGCGACCTGCGCACCAGTACGCGTCACCGTCTCGACGATCTTCTTCGCCGAGGAGTCGATGACCTCGTGGTCGTAGGCCTTGAGCCGGATGCGGATCTTCTGTCCCGCCATGGCTACTCCGTAGTCCTGTCTCTCGTAACGCTCTGGACCCGGCGGAAGCGTCGCTTCCCCGACCCACGCGGTCGGGCGTGTCGCGCTCCCTCTCGCAAATCTCCACAGGGAAGACCCCGGGGAGGGGGAGGTGGGGAGGTCGTCCGCCGAGTGCCTGGGTGGGCGTCGTGCTCACGCTTCCCGGAAGATTCCCGTACTTCCGCCCCTGAGAAGGGGCGACGAGTACCGTGGGACTCGCTTCCGGTCCTCCCGACGGGAGGCGCGCAGCATCGACACTCATCCGAGCAACTTGGACAGTGTGCCACAAGGGCCGGAACCGGCGCCAATCACGCCGCGGCGTGCGCGCGCGGCGGGCCCGCCCGGACCCGCCGCCACGTCCGGCCGACCGCGCCTCAGGGGCCGGCCGGGCCGGCCGCCGGCTGCCCGGGGACGCGCTCCGGAGCGGGCGGGGGCGCCGCAGGCGTGCCGCGCAGCGGGGTGTCGGGCAGCAGGAGCGTCATCACGACCATCACCACCGCGACGGCGGCGCCGGTGCCGAAGAGCACGTGGAGCGCGTCGGTGAAGGCGTGCTGGACCGCGGAGCGCACCGCCTCGGGCAGCCGGCCGATGGCGGCCGGGTCCTTCAGCAGCGTACCCGGCCCGGATCCGCCGCCGGCCCCGGATCCGCCACCACCGGGCAGCGCCCGCAGCCGGGCCGTCAGCGCCTCGGCGAGCCGGGTGGAGAGCACCGCGCCGAGCACCGCGGTGCCGAACGAACCGCCGAGCGACTGGGAGAACGTCGAGGTGGCGGTGGCGATGCCCAGGTCGCGCAGGTCGACGGCGTTCTGCACGGCGAGCACCAGCGGCTGCATCAGCAGCCCGGCGCCCACCCCGAGCACCGCCAGGAAGAGCCCGGCCCACCACACCGAGGTGCCGGTCTCCAGCCGTCCCAGCAGCGCCAGCCCGGCGGCGATCAGGACCGATCCGGTCACCAGGAACCACTTGTAGCGGCCGACGCGGCTGATCAGCCGGCCGGACAGGGTGGAGGTGACGATCATCCCGCCCATCATCGGCAGCATCTGAAGCCCGCTCGCGGTGGGCGACGCCCCCTTGACCACCTGGAGGTACATCGGGACGTAGATGATCGAGCCGAAGAGCGCGCAGCCGAGGACGAAGGTGGCCAGGCACGCCAGCGTCACCGTGCGCAGGGTGAACAGCCGCAGCGGCAGGATCGGTTCGGCGGCCCGGGTCTCGGCCAGCACGAAGACCACCGCGAGCACCGCGCCCGCCGCGAACAGGGCGACGACCGGTGCCGAGCCCCACGGGTACTCCTGGCCGCCCCAGGAGGTCGCCAGCAGCAGGCAGGAGACCGCGGCCACCAGCAGGAAGGCGCCGAGGTAGTCGACCCGGTGGCTGCGCCGCCGGTGCGGCACCCAGGTCAGCAGCCGCCAGGCGAAGGCGGCGGCGACCAGGCCGAGCGGGATGTTGAGGTAGAAGATCAGCCGCCAGTCGGACTGGGCGAAGTAGCCGCCCAGCAGGGGCCCGGCGATGCTGGAGATCCCGAAGACGGCGCCGAACAGGCCCTGGTAGCGCCCGCGTTCCCGGGGCGGTACGACGTCCGAGACGATGGTGAGCGCCAGGGTGATCAGGCCGCCGCCGCCCACCCCCTGGATGCCCCGGGTGGCGATCAGCTCGGTCATGTTCTGCGCCATCCCGGCCAGCAGCGAGCCGGCCAGGAACGTGCCGATCGAGAACAGGAAGACCGGCCGGCGCCCGTACAGGTCGGAGACCTTGCCGTACAGCGGCGTGGTGGCCGTGGTGGCGAGCAGGTAGACGGTGACCACCCAGGAGTACTCGCGCATGCCGCCGAGCTTGCCCGCGATGGTCGGCAGCGCGGTGCCCACGATCGTCTGGTCCAGCGCGGCCAGCAGCATGCCCAGCATCAGCGCGGCCAGCAGCAGGTGTAACCGGCGCCGGGGCAGCGCCTCGGGGGCGGCCGGATCGGCCGGGACCGTAGTGCTCATCGCCGTGCTCCTCGACTCCTCGGGCCCCGGAAGGCAGCCCACATACACTTTCGTCTACGTATACAGGTCTGTATCTGAACGCACAAACGGCTAGGGTCCGCCGGGGAGTTGGAGGTGTGGTGACGCGCAAGCGCCTGACACGTGAGGAGAGCCGCCGGCGCACCCGCGAGGAGTTGGTGGCCGCGGCGGCCGGGCTCTTCGCCGAACGCGGGGTGGGCGGCACCTCGGTGGAGCAGATCGCCGAACGCGCCGGTTACAGCCGCGGCGCCTTCTACGGCAACTTCGGCGACAAGAACGAACTCGTGCTCGAACTGCTGCGGCAGCGCACCGTGCAGGAACTGCACGAGGTACGCGAGATGGCCCGCGAGGCCGGGTCGTTCGAGGAGATGCTCCAGCTGCTGCACGAATGGAACCGGGCCCGCGCCCGCCACCAGCCGCAGTGGCTCTCGCTGCGGCTGGAGCTGTTCCTGCACGCGCTGCGCAACCCAGAGCTGCGCCCGCTGCTCGCCGAGCGGGAGCGCCTGGTACGCGAGGCGATCGGCGAGAGCGTGGTCCGGGAGCTGGCCCGGCGCGGCGTCGCCCCGCCCGCCGACCCCCGGCTGCTCGCGCTGATCGTGCACTGCCTGGAGGACGGCCTGCTGATCCAGCAGATCCTGGGCCAGGGCACCGACGAGGCCGGAACGGTCGGGGACCGCACGGCGGTGGACATGGTGGCGCTGCTGATGCGTTCGTGGGCCAGCCTGGCCGCGGCCGGGCCGGACGCCGGGGAGACCGGCGCCGGCCGCTGACCGCCGGCGCTCACCACTCGACCGGCAGCGCCTCCAGCCCGCTGATCGCCGAGGCCGGCTTCATCCGCAGCTCCTCCTCCGGCACCGCGAGCCGCAGCCCCGGCAGCCGGCGCAGCAGCCCGGCCAGCGCCTCCTGCAACTCCACCCGGGCGAGCTGGGCGCCCAGGCAGAAGTGGATCCCGGCGCCGAACCCCAGGTGCTGGTTGTCCGTCCGGTCCAGGTCGAGCCGTTCGGGGTCGGCGAAGACCTCCGGGTCCCGGTTGGCCGCGGCGATGGCCGGCAGCACGAGCTTGCCGGGCGGGATGGTCACCCCGCCCAGCTCGACCTCCTCGGTGGTCAGCCGCGGCCCGCCGGCGCCGGACATGGCCAGCGGGACGTACCGCAGCAGCTCCTCCACGGCACGCGGGATCTCCGCCGGTTCGGCGCGCAGCCGGGCCAGTTCGTCCGGGCGGCGCAGCAGCGTCATCAGGAACATGGCGATCAGGCTGGCGGTGGTGTCGTTGCCGGCGCTGAGCAACCCGATGCACTGGGCCACCAGTTCGCTCTCGGAGAGCTTGTTGCCCTCCTCGCGGGCGGCGATCAGCTCGGTCATCAGGTCGTCGCCGGGCTCGGCGCGCTTGGCGGCGATCAGCTCGGTGAAGTAGCCGCGCAGCGCCGCGGTGGCCGCGTTGCGTTCGCCCTCGTCCCGCAGCCAGTCGACCACCAGCGCGTTGGACCACTCCTGGAAGGCGGCGCGGTCGGCCTCCGGGACGCCGAGCATCTCGCAGATGACCGTGGTGGGCAGCGGAACGGCGAAGTGGCGCACCACGTCCACCGGGCGCGGCAGTTCCTCCAGGGCGTCGATGAGCCCGTCCACCAGCTCGGCCACCCGGGGGCGCAGCCGTTCCACCCGGCGGGCGCTGAAGGCGCGGGTCACCAGGCGCCGGATGCGGGTGTGTTCCGGCGGGTCCATGCCGATCAGCGACTGGCTGATCAGCGCGCCGTGCTCGCTCTCGGCCACCTCGGGGCGGGCGGCCACCACCCGGTTGCTGAACCTGGGGTCCATCAGCACCTGGCGGACGTCGGCGTGCCGGGTCACCAGCCACGCCTGGGTGCCGTCCGGCAGCCGTACCCGGGTCACCGGGCATGTCTCGCGGACCTCGGCCAGCGCCGGGGAGGGCAGGCAGACGGCGGGTGCCGGGGCGAACGGGAACGGCAGCGGTGCTTCGGTGGTCTCCGGTTCCATCGGACCTTCTTTCCAGGGGACCACCGGCTCGGGCCGGTGGCGTCGGATCCGCGCGGTGGGGTCGCGCCGCGGCACGGCCGCCTCCGCTGCCGGGCACCCCGGGCCGGCGGGCCGCACGGGGTCGGGGGGCGCGCGTCCAGCACGCTAGTCGCGCCCTCCCCCGCCCCGGAACCCGTCACATCCACCCCCCGCCCCCAGACCCGCCCCCCGCCCAGCCCCCTATCCCCCCGGTGCCCCCACCCCCTATTTGCCCGGTCGCCGGCCTCCCCGACGGGGGACGGCTCCGCCTGGGGGTGCGGTCGGGGGCGGGCCCTCGTCGCCCCGCCGGGTAGCGGCCCCGGACACGCCCGCTGGGCCGAGGGGTGCCCCCGTCTCCCCCGCGCGACGGGAACGGCCCTGGTGGGACGCCCTCCGGGCGTGCGGACCACAGGCAACGGGGCGCGCCGCTCGCCCGGCCCCGGCGACGGGGCGACGGAACGGCGCTGGTGGAACCTACCTCCGGGCATGCGGCCCCGCGCCGGACACCGTCGCCCCGCACGGCCGGGCCGTGGCCCCCGTTCCTCCGGCCCCCGGGGACCGGAACGGCCTGGTGGGACGCACCCCGGGCGTACGGACCACGCCGCGCGGGACACAGCCGCCGGGGCGGGCGCTGCGCACGGGCGAGGGGCCGCCCGCGTGGCCCCGGGCGCGCCGTCGCCCGCCCGGCGGAACGGGTATCGGGCGCACCGCACGGCCCGAGGCGCGGCCCACGGGAACGCCCCCGGCGGGGCGCGGCCCCGAGCACAGGCCCTCGGGCGTGCCGACCACATCGCGGGCGCACCGGGCCGCGAGCCTCGTTCCCCGGCGCCCGGTGGACAGGAACGACCCGGCGGGCCGCCCTCGTTCCCCCGGCCGGGCGCGGGCCATGGGTTCCTCGGGGGCGGGGGCGTAGGGGGTGCCACGGGTTCCCTGGGGCGGTGGCGGGTTCCTAGCGTGGGCCGGCAGGCCCGGGGCGCGCCGTCCGGGCGTTGGACGAAAGGTGACCAGGGGTGACCATGTCGCTCGATCCGGTGGCTGTCGTCGGTCGCGGATACCGGCCCTCCGGCGCCGCGGGCTCCGGTACGGAGCCGGACGCGCTGCTCGCCGCGGCCGGTGACGCCCTCGCGCAGGCGGCCCGCGATCCGGCCGCCGGGGTCTTCGCGGCGCTGGCCCCGGGCGCCGGGGTGTCCGACGCCGTACAGCTGGCCCGGGCGGTCGAGGCGGCCGGCCCGTGCCGCACGGTGGACGCCGAGCGGGTGCCGTCGTTGCTGACGGTGCGGCTGGCCTGGCAGGCGGTGCGGCTGGGCGAGTGCGCGGCGGCGCTGGCCGTGGTGGGCCACGGCGACGGTGCCGCCGCGTTGCTGCTGAAGCGGCTGAGCGTGGCGGTGGCCGCGGGCGACCCGGTGCTCGCGGTCGTGGCCGACCCGGCCGAACCGGCGCCCACCGCCTCCGTCGGCCCGGAGGACGGCCCGCTGGCCGGGCTCGCCCGGCTCGCCGACGTCCTGGGCACCCGCTGGCCGGACGGCGCCCGCGCGCCGTGGCCGCTGGCGCTGGACGCCTCGGGGGCCGACGGCACCACCACCCGCCTGGTGCTCGCCGCGCCCCCGGCCGCCAAGGCCACCGCGAACACCGAGGACGCCGAGCCGCACCTGCTGCTGTTCTCCGCCCCCTCCCGCGCCGAACTGGCCGCCCTCGTGGCCGAGCACCGCGCGCTCGCCGCCGCCGGGGCGCACGGGCAGCCGGGCGTCCCCGCGCTCGCCGGGCTGGCCGCCGCCGCCCACGCCAACGCGGGGGAACACCCGTACCGGGCCGCCGCCGTCGCCCGTACCCACGCCGAACTCGTGGAGAAACTCGACGAGTTGACGCTCGACCCGCCCGACCTTCCGGCGGACGAGCGCGGGCTCGTCTTCGTCTTCGCCGGCCAGGGCCACCAGTGGCTGGGCATGGGCCGGGAACTGCTGCGTACCGAACCGGCGTTCCGGGCGGCGGTGGAGCGGTGCGACGCGGCGGTGGGCCGCCATGTGCCGTGGTCGGTGCGCGAGGAGTTGCTGCGCGACGAGGCGCGCTCCCGGCTGGGCGAGATCGACGTGCTGCAACCGGTGCTCTTCACCGTGCAGGTGGCGCTGGCCCGGATGTGGCAGGCGTGGGGCGTCGAGCCGGACGCCGTGGTGGGGCACAGCATGGGCGAGATCGCCGCCGCCCACGTGTCGGGCGCGCTGTCGCTGGCGGACGCGGCGACGATCGCCTGCCGCCGCAGCGCGCTGCTGCGCCGGATCACCGGCCAGGGGGCGCTCGCGGTGGTGGAGCTGGACCCGGCGTCGGCGGCGGAGCTGGCGGACTCGACCGGCGGCCGGGTGAGCGTGGCCGGGGTCAACTCCCCGGCGCTGTGCGTGCTCGCCGGGGACGCCGGGTCGCTGGAGGAGATCACCCGGCGGCTGGAGGACGAGGACGTCTACGCCAAGCTCATCCGGTCCACCGTCGCCTCGCACAGCCACTACGTCGACGGGCTGCGCGACGACCTGTTCGCCGCCCTCGACGGACTGCGCCCCGGCCCCGCCACCGTGCCGATGTACTCCACGGTCACCCTGGAGCGGCTGGCCGGGCCGGAGCTGACCGCCGGGTACTGGATGCGCAACCTGCGTGAGCCGGTGCGCTTCGCCGATGTCGTCGCGGCGCTGCGCCGGCGCGGGCACGGCGTCTTCCTGGAGATCAGCGGCCACCCGGTGCTCTCCAGCCCGGTGCGCCAGTGCCTGGAGCACGCCGGGGTCACCGGCCGCGCCCTGTTCTCCAGCCGCCGCCACGCGGAGCGCGCCTCGGTGCTCGCCTCGCTGGGCGCCCTGTACACCCTGGGCCGCGCACCGCGCCCGGACGGGCCGGCCCCGGCCGCCCCCGTCCCCGCGCCGGCGGCCGGGGCGGCGCGGCACGCGCCCACCCCGTACCAGGCCGCACTCCTTCCGGCCGTCCTGGGCCGGAGATGACGCCGGACCCGGCCGGGACGCCACCGCGTCCCGGGTCCGTCCCGGCGGCGACGCCGGATGCCACGCCGTCACGCAACGCCCGCGAGAGGAAGAGATGAGCACGTCCAAGGTCTTCACCGAGTTCACCGAGGGTCTCAGAGCGATCAACTCCAGCCCGGACGGCAACGGTCCGGGCAAGGCGCTCGGCGAGCGGTTCAAGAACGCCACCTCGTCCGTCTACGACATGGCGGCCGCCGGGTCGGCCAAGGGCGACATCTGGAACTGGGGGATGCACGACGACGCGGTGCTGGCCGAGATCCGCGAGGTGATCCCCGGCTTCGCCCGGTACGACACCGACGGCTTCTCCGAGCAGCTGTACTTCCTGGCGCTGCGGGAGGTCCCGCTGGGCCTGGACGAGTACGCCGGCAAGTCGGTGCTGGAGGTGGGGTGCGGCCTGGGCGAGGGGCTCAACTTCCTGTCCCGGCTGGTCCCGGGGGCCGAGCTGACCGGCCTGGACCTGTCCACCGCGGCGATCGACCGGGCGAAGGCGCGGCTGTCCCGCAGCGGGGGGCTGACCTTCGTCCACGGCGACGCGGAGAACCTGCCGTTCGAGGACGACTCGCTGGACGTGGTCGTCAACATCGAGAGCTCCCACACCTACCCGGACTTCGAGCGGTTCCTCGCCGAGGTGGCCCGGGTGCTCAAGCCGGGCGGCTGGCTGACCCACATCGACACCTTCACCACCGGCCGCTACGAGCTGCTGACCCGGCTGAAGAAGGAGTCCGGGCCGCTGGAGTGGGTCCACGAGCGGGACATCTCGGCCGAGGTGCGCACCGCGATCCGCCGCCGGATGACGCCGGGCAGCCACTTCCGCCGCGCGTTCGACGCCAAGCGGATGCCGCTGCCGGCCCGGGTGCTGGGCGAGGAGGCCCGCAAGGCGATCTTCGGCGCAAAGTTCGCCGGGTTCCCCGAGTCGCGCCGCACCCGGCTGCTGAAGAAGGCCGGGCTGGTCCCGGCGCTCACCGCGCTGCCGGACAGCTACCGCCACCACGTCGCCCGGAAGGTGCAGGGGCTGGCGCCATGACGCGTCGCAACGTCTTCATGTTCGCCGGCCAGGGGTCCCAGTACCACCACATGGGGCGCTGGCTGTACGAGCACGACGAGGTGTTCCGCGCGACCCTGCTGGAGCTGGACGGCGTGGTCCGCGCGGAACGCGGCGACTCGGTGCTCGACCGGATCTACGGCACCGGGCTGCGGCTGGACGAGCCGTTCGACCGGTTCCGCGACAGCCAGCCCGGCATCTTCATGATCGAGTACGCGCTGGCCCGGTCGCTGGCGGCGCACGGGCTCCGCCCCGACCTGGTGCTGGGGGCCAGCCTCGGCGAGGTGGCCGCGGCGGCGGTGGCCGAGGCGGTCGACGTGCACGAGTGCCTGACGCTGCTCGTGCGCCAGGTGCGCATCTTCGAGGAACGGTGTCCGCCCGGCGGGATGCTGGCGGTGCTGGCCGAGCCGTCGCTGCTGCACCGCACGCCGGTGCTGCACGAGCGGCTGGAGCTGGCCGCGGTCAACTCGGCGGCCAACTTCGTGCTGGCCGGCGCCGCGCACGAGCTGGACCGGGCCGAGGAGTGGCTGACCGGGCAGGGCGTGCTCTTCCAGCGGCTGCCGGTGCCGTTCGCCTTCCACTCCTCGCACATCGAGGCGGTGCGCGAGGAGTTCACCGCGCAGGTGGCCCGGTTGCGGCTGCGTCCGCCGCGGGTGCCGCTGCTGTCCGGCACCACCGGCGGCGAGGTGAGCGAGCTGGACGTGGACCACATCTGGCAGGTGATGCGGCGCCCGTTCGACCTGCGTCCGCTGGTGGACCGGCTGCTGCGCGAGGACCGCGACCTGTGCCTGGACCTGGGCCCGTCCGGTTCCATGGCCAACCTGGTCAACGGCGCCGCGCCGGCCGGGGCGACGGTGCGGGCGCTGCCGCTGCTGTCGCCGTTCTCGCACGACGGGGCGCTGCTGGAGAAGGCGCTGGCGTACCGCGCCCCCGCCGCCCCGGCACCGCCTCCCGCACCGTCCCCGTCTCCCGTACCGCCGACCTCCGAGGGGCCGCAGATGACGCGAAGGACCGCGCCGCCGTTGCGCGTCCACCTGTTCCCCGGCCAGGGATCGCAGGTCAAGGGCATGGGCAAGGAGCTGTTCGACCGGTTCCCCGAGCTGACCGCGACCGCCGACCGGGTGCTGGGCCACTCGATCCGCACGCTGTGCGTCGAGGACCCCGAACGGCGGCTGAAGCAGACCGAGTTCACCCAGCCCGCGCTCTACGTGGTCGGCGCCCTGTCCCACCTGGCCGCGCTCCAGGAGGGCGGCCGGCTGCCGGACTACGCGCTCGGGCACAGCCTGGGCGAGTACGTGGCGCTCTTCGCCGCCGGGGTCTACGACTTCGCCACCGGGCTGCGCCTGGTCGCCAAGCGCGGCGAGCTGATGAGCCGGGCGAGCGGCGGCACCATGGCGGCGGTGGCCGGCTGCGACGTGGAGCTGGTCCGCAAGGTGCTCGCCGACGGCGGCCTCGACGCGCTCGACGTCGCCAACTACAACGCCCCCACCCAGACCGTGATCGCCGGCCCCAAGGAGGTGGTGGAGCAGGCGCTGCCGCTGTTCACCGAGGCCGGGGCGCGGTGCGTGCCGCTCAACGTCAGCGCGCCGTTCCACAGCCGCTACATGGCCGCCGCCGCCGAGGAGTTCGGCCGCTTCCTGGACGGGTTCGACTTCCACCCGCCCAAGATCCCGGTGATCGCCAACGTGGACGCGCGGCCGTACCGGGACGCCGCCGACGTCAAGGACAAGCTGCGCCGGCAGATCGACGGCCCGGTGCGCTGGACCGACAGCGTCCGCTACCTGATGGGCCAGGGCGAGCTGGACGTACGGGAACTCGGGCCGGGCACGGTGCTCACCAAGCTGGTGGCCCGCATCGAGGCGGAGGCCACCCCGCTGCTGCCCGCCGAGCCGGAGCGCCCGGCCGCCCCGGTGGCGGCGCCCTCGGCGTCGCGCGGCGCCCGCACCCTGGGTTCGGCCGCGTTCCGCGAGGCGTACGGCGTCTCCTACGCCTACGTGGCCGGCGGCATGCACCACGGCATCACGTCGCCCGAGTTCGTGGCCCGGATGGCAGGCGCCGGCTTCCTGGCGTTCCTCGGCACCGCCGGGCTGCCCGCCGCCGAGGTCGAGCGGGCGGTGCGGCGGACCCGGGAACTCCTCGGCGGCGACGGCCCCTTCGGGGTCAACCTCACCTACAGCCCGTTCGGCTCCGGCGCGGAGGACGCCGTGGTGGACGCGGCGCTGGGCGGCGGGGTGCGCTTCCTGGAGGCCTCCACCTACGTGCAGATCACCCCGGCGCTGGTGCGCTACCGGCTGCGCGGCGCCAAGGTGACCGACGGCCGGGCGCGCGCCCCGCACAAGCTGCTGGCCAAGGTGACCCGGCCGGACGTGGCCCGGCTGTTCTTCGCGCCACCGCCGCCGCGGATCGTCGAACGCCTGCTGGGCCAGGGCGCGATCACCGCCGAGGAGGCCGCGGCGGCCCCGCTGTTGGCGATGGCGGACGACGTGTGCGCGGTCGGCGACGCCGGCGGCTACACCGACATGGGGGTGCTCGCCGCGCTGCTGCCCAGCGTGCGCCGGCTGCGGGACGAGGCGGCCCGGGAACGCCCCGCGGTCACCGCGCCCCGGGTCGGGGCCGGCGGCGGCATCGGCACCCCGGAGACCGCCGCCGCGGCCTTCCTGCTCGGCGCCGACTTCGTCCTCACCGGCTCGGTCAACGTGTGCACCGCCGAGAGCGGCGTCGGCGACCGCGCCAAGGACCTGCTCCAGGCGCTCGACGTGCACGACACCACCTACGCCCCCTACGGCGACCTGTTCGAACTCGGCGGCCGGGCACGGGTGATGAAGAAGGGCGTGCTCTTCCACGCGCGCGCCAACAAGCTGTACGACCTGTGGCGCACCCACGACGACTGGCAGCGCGTCGACCCCCGGGTGCGCGCCCACGTCGAGGAACGGTACTTCGGCGAACCCTTCGACTCCGTCTACGCGCGGCTGCGCGCCCAGGCCCCGGCCGGCGAGCCGGAGCCGGACCCCAAGCGGCGGATGGCGCTGGTCTTCCGCTGGTACTGCGACCGTGCCGCCCGGCTGGCGGTGACCGGCGAGGCCGGCCATGAGATGGACTACCAGGTGGCCTGCGGCCCCGCGCTCGGCGCGTGCAACCAGTGGCTGCGCGGCACCGGCCTGGAGTCCTGGCGGGACCGGCACGCCGACGAGGTGGGCCGGCGCGTGATGGCCGGGGCCGGCGTGATCCTGGAAGGACGGTAGGCGGTGTCCGTGACCCGACCCTCGCCGGAGCTGAGCGAGTACGACCTGTCCGACGTGGCCTTCATCACCGACCCCGAGGCGGGCCGGCGCTGGCTGGCCGGTCCCCGTCCGATCTGCCGGGGCCGTTCCTTCGACGGCTCGCAGGCGTGGATCGTCACCGGGTACGAGGACGCCAAGCAGGTGCTGACCGACCCACGGTTCACCAGCCGCCCGCCGGGTGATTCGCACGCCCGGGGGCTGCGGGCCCGGGGCATGCCCGAGGACCTGGTCTCGCTCTTCGACTCGATGCTGCTGTCCATGGACCGCGCCGACCACGACCGGGTGCGCCCGCTGGTGACCCTGGCGTTCTCCGCCCGGCGGGTGCGCACCATGCGCCCGTTCATCGAGTCGCTGGTCGGCGAACTCCTCGACGCCATGGACCCGGCCGCCGAGAACGACCTGGTGGCGGCGTTGGCCGACCCGCTGCCGATCCGGGTGGTCTCGGAGCTGATCGGGGTGGACGAGGTCCACCGCGAGCAGTGGCTGCGCTGGGCGCAGACGTTCAACGGACCGGTGCCGCCCCCGGCCGACCAGCTCGCGCCGGCGCTGCGCGGCATGGTCGAGGTGACCCGCGACCTTATCGCGCAGCGGCGCCGGCGCCCCACCGACGACCTGATATCCGAGCTGATCAGGACCCGCGACGAGGACGGCGGACGCCTCACCGACGACGAACTGGCCGCGCTGGCCATCCTGGTGATCCAGGCCGGCCACGACTCGGTGCGCCAGCTGATCGCGCTCACCGTGCTCACCCTGCTGGACCGCCCCGACCAGCTGGCGCTGATCCGTTCCGGGCGGACCACCTGGTCGGTGGCGCTGGCCGAGGTGATGCGGCACGCCGCCCCGGTCAAGCACGCCTTCCGCCGCTTCGCCACCGAGCCGGTCGAGGTCGGCGGGGTCACCGTGGCGCCCGGTGAGGGGGTGCTGGTGGTGCTGGCGGCGGCCAACCGGGACCCGGCGGAGTTCCCCGACCCGCTGGTGCTGGACGTCACCCGGACCCCCAACCCGCACCTGGGGTTCAGCCGCGGCCCCCACTTCTGCCCGGGGTCCACGCTGGCCATGACCGAGGTGGAGATCGCGATGCGGGAGCTGTTCGGGCGCTTCCCGAAGCTGCGGCTGGCGGTGGCGGGCGACGAGGTGGCGCCGCGGTTCCTGCTGGGGGTGCAGCGGCTGCCGGTGCTGCTGGACTGAGCGCCGCTTTCCCGGAGTCGGGGCGCCGGCGGCCTGGACGGCCGCCGGCGCCCGTCCGCGTTCAGCCGCGCGGGTCGATCGGGGTGAGGGTGCCCAGCCGGGCCTCGATCTCCCCGGCGGCGTCCAGGCACAGGTCCTCGCGGTGGGCCGGGCCGATCACCTGCACGCCCTGCGGCACGCCGGCGACCACCCCGGTGGGCACCGCGACCGCCGGTATGCCCAGGAAGGTCGTCACCGAGCACAGCCGCTGCGCGGTCCACACCCGGTCCAACTCGGCCGGACCGCGCGACTCCAGCCCCGGCTCGACCGGCGGCTCGGTGAACACCGGCCCGAGGACCAGCGGGTACTCCCGCTGGAACGCCGCCCAGGCCCGCTGCGCCCCGAGCCGGACGCCGGTCAGCTTCACGTATCCGGCCAGATCCACCGGGGGCTTGCGCTCCATGGACATCTCCAGGAACCGGCAGCCGTCCTCCGGCATCAGCGTCCGCACCACCTCCCAGGTCAGGCTGTAGTCGGTCATCACCAACCGGGCGTAGGCGTCCCACGCCTCCTCGAAGTGCGGCAGCGTGACCTCCTCCACCGGGTGGCCGGCGTCGGCGAGGGCCCGCGCGGCGGCCTCCACGGCGGCCCGCACGTCGGGGTGGACGCCCAGCCCGCCGGGGTCGGCGGCGACCCCGACCCGTACCGGTGCCTGCGGGGCCGGCCCGAACGCGGGGGCCGGCACGGTCCGCGGGTCCCGGGGGTCGGCCCCGGCCAGCACCCCGTGCACCGCCCGCAGGTCGGCCACGGTACGGGCGAGCGGGCCGTCGACGGGGAAGAGCATCGAGCTGAGCTGCGGCTCCCGCCCGGCGAGCCGGTTGTCGGAGGCGTACCGCCCGTAGCTGGGGCGCATTCCGGTGACCCCGCAGAACTGCGCCGGGATGCGGTTGGACCCCTCCCAGTCGTTGGCGAGCCCCAGCGGGGCCAGCCCGGTGGCGACCGCGACCGCGTCACCGCCGCTGGTGCCGCCCGGGGTCAGCGCGGGGTTCCACGGGTTGACGGTGTCGCCGTGGGTGCCGCTGCGGGTGTGCATGCCGCGCATGCCCATGTCGGGCATGTTGGTACGGGCGATGGGGATCGCGCCGGCCGCGCGGAGCCGGTCGACCGGGGGCGAGTCGGCGGGGGCGATCAGCTCCTTGAACGCCGGAACGCCCTGGGTGGTGGGGGAACCGGCGACGTGGATGTTGTCCTTGACCGTGAACGGCACACCGGCCAGCGGACCCAGCCGTTCGCCCGCGGCACGGCGCCGGTCGGTCTCCTTCGCGGCCTGCCGCGCCCGGTCGGCGAGGAGCCCGGTGACGGCGTTCACCGCCGGGTTGACCTCGTCGATGCGGGCGAGGTGGGCCTCGACCACCTCGGTGGCGGCCACGTCTCCGGCGGTGACCGCGGCGGCCAGCGCGGTCGCGCTCATCTGCCACAGCTGTGTGTCCATCTGCTCCGTCCTTGGGGTGTCGCGAGTCGTCGGCAAAGGGGTCATCCGGTGGTGGTGTCGCGGCGGAGGACCCCGCGGGCGCGCACCGCCCAGGCGTGCCGGGCGTCACCGGTGGCCAGCACCGCGCACAGCCGGGCGCGGGCGCGTTCGTCCGGCGCCGGGGGCAGGTCGACGAAGCCGCCGCCGCCCCACAGCGCCGCCTGGCGTCCGTCGGCCCGCTCGCCGGGCTCCACCGGCACCGCGCCCCAGGTCACCGACCACACCGGCGCGGTCACCCCGGCCTGGCGTACGGCACCGGTCAGCAGCGTGGTGGCGTCGGCGGCGGTGCCAGGGCGTGCGGCCAGGCAGGACAGGACGCCCGCCAGCGGTCCCCGGTCCCCGGTCAGCGCGGTCAGCCGCGCGGCGTGCGCGGCCACGTCCCCGTCCGCCGGGTCCACGGTGAACGGCAGCACCTCGGCGCCGTGCCGCAGCAGCGCGCCGAGCAGCGGTTCGGCCAGCTCCCCGGCGTCGTCGCCGGCGGCGGGCGGCGCCACCGCCACCAGCCACCGGCCGGCCGACGCCGGCGCGGACGGCTCGGGCTGCGGCGACCAGCCCGCCGTACCGGTCCGGCTCCGCCACCACGCGGTGAGCACCGGCAGCGCCTCCTCCAGCGGCTCGTCGCCGCGCAGCCCCAACGCGTCCAGCCCGTCCGGGAGTTGGCCGCCCGTCGGCGCCTCGGCCAGGGCGTTCCGGAACGGGTACGTGGGCAGCGCCACCGGTTCGCCGCCCCAGCCCTCGGTCACCGCGGCCCAGTCGGCACCGGTGCCGTGGATGTGGGCGCGGGCCAGGGCGCGGAAGGCGGCGCGCAGTTCGGCGGTGGGGGCGGGCGGTCCGGCCGGCTCGGGGTCGGCGGCGCCGTCCGGTCCGGTGCAGGAGAGCCCGTACGCCCCGGCGTGGAGCACGGTGCGGCCGGGCGCGGGCGCCGCGGGACGGTCGGCGCCGGCCGTCCAGAACGCGGCCGTGGCGGCCTGGTCCGAGGTGACCACGGCCCCGTCGGCGGCGCGGACCACCGGCACGCGGGGCTCGCCGAACGTGACCTTCCCGACCGTCCGCTCGAACTCCCCGGGGTCGCCGCCGGCCGCCAGGGCGCCGTGGGCCACCGCCAGCGCGGCGGCGTCGGCCACCGGGACCAGTCCGGCCGCGTGCACGGCGGCCGGCAGCCCGGCCCCGTCACCGGTGACCCGGTCCGGGCGCACCCCCCACTGCTCCAGCAGCCGCAGGACGGCGACCTGGACGGCGAAGAGCGCCGGGTGGCCGTAACGGGGCTCGGCGAGCAGCTCGGGCTCGTACCAGACGATGTCGCGCAGCGGCCGGTCGAGATGGGCGTCGAGGTGGTCGGCCGCCTCGTCGAAGGCTTCGGCGAAGACGCGGAACGTGCGGTACAGGGCGCGTCCGACGACCGGACGCACACCGTGGTGCGCGGTGAAGCACAGGTCGAGCGGGGCGCCGTCGGCGGTGCCGGTCAGCACCTCGGGCGCCTCGTCCCCGGCGGCGATCCGGGCCAGCGCGCGGCGCAGCTCCCCGATGTCGCGCACCACGACGGCGGCACGGTGCCGGAAGGCGGTACGGGTGGTGGCCAGCGCGCGGGCGAACGCGGCCGGGGCCGGGGCGCCGTCATCGAGGCACGCGAGCAGGCGGGCGGCCTGGGTACGCACCGCCTCCGGGGTGGCCGCCGACACCACGCACGGCACGACCGCGGGCACCGGGCGTCCCCCCGTGGTGGCCGCCTCCGACGGACGCGGGGGCCCCTCCACGACGACATGGGCGCCGCGGCCCGTGCCGGCCGACACGCTCACCCCGATCCGCCGTCGCGGCACGGGGCGTTCCGGGTCGAGCGCGAGGACGGCGGCGATCACCGCGGTGAGCCCGGCGGCCCGTCCGGTCCCCAACGCCTCGCGCAGCGCGCCGAGTTCGGCGGCGTCGTCCGTCCAGGCGGCGTCCACCTGGTCCGGGGTGAGCCGCGCGTCGGCGAGCGCGTCGGCGGCCGGCCGGTCGCCGGTGCCGACCGCGCTGCCGCGCACCACGGCGTGGACCCGGTGGCCGTCGCGGCGCGCGTCGGAGAGGCGTTCGAGCACCAGGACACCGGCGGCCCCGGCGGCGGCCCCGGTGACGAGCGCGAGGCCGCAGGTCCCGTCCCGCAGCGCCCGCACGGCCAGGTGAAGGGCGGCCGGCGCCTCGGTGCCGCCCGCGTCCACCGTGACCACCGGCCCGGCCAACCCCCACACGGCCGCGACCGCGTCCCCGCCCCCGCCATGCCCCTCCCGCACCCCGAACACCCCGGCCGCCGCCCCCACCAGCGCGCCGGGAACGATCCCCGCGTCCTCCAACGCGTGCCAGACGACCTCCAGCAGCATCCGCTGCCGCGCGTCGAGGGCGCGGGCGGTCTCCTCGGTGACGCCGAGAACGGCGAAGGCGTCGGTGTCGAAGCCCCCGTCCGCCCGCGGAACGGGCTGCCGCGAGCCGAGGGCACGGGCGGTCCCCTCGCTCACGCCCCCAGCGGCGAACGCACCGGAGTCGGAGCCACCGTCAGCCGGGGGCGTCGCGGTGTCGGCCGGCAACAGGCGCCGCAGGCGCTCCAGGGCCGCCGTGCCGTCGGGCAGGCGGCAGGCCATGCCAACGATCACGACGGGGTCGGCGGGGGGTGGGGCGGTTTCCGGGGTCGGGGTGGACGGGGGTGGGGCGGTGGACGGTTCGGGGAGGAGGGAGTGGAGGTGGGCGGCGGCTTCGGTGGGTGTGGGGTGGTCGAAGACGAGGGTGGAGGGGAGGGTGAGGCCGGTGTCGGCGGCGAGGCGGTTGCGTAGTTCGACGGAGCTGAGGGAGCCGACGCCGAGGTCCTGGAAGGTGCGGCCGGGGTCGACGGGGTCGGGCGAGTCGAAGCCGAGGACGGCGGCGGTGGCGGAGCGCACCAGGTCGAGCAGGGCGCGTTCGCGTTCCGGCCCGGTCAGCGGGGCGAGCCGTTCGGCGAGGGCGGGCCCCTCGGTGGTGGCCGCGGCGCGGACCGGGCGGCGGGCCGGGCGTCCGGCCAACTCGGCGAGCAACGGCGGGAGTTGCCCCCGCGTGGCCTGCGCGTCGAGGGCCGTCGGATCGAGGCGTACCGGGACGAGGGCGGCCTCGTCGGTCGCCAGGGCGGCGTCCAGCAGCGCGAGCCCGTCCTCGGCGGTCAGCGGGAGGAAGCCGCCGCGGGCCATGCGGGCGCGGGCGGCCTCGTCCAGCCCCGCACCCATCCCGCCACCGGCCTCCCACAACCCCCACGCCAACGACACCGCGGGCAACCCCTCCGCCCTCCGCGACGACGCCAACGCGTCCAAAAACGCGTTCCCCGCCGCGTAGTTGGCCTGACCCGGACCACCGAGCACACCCGCCACCGACGAGAACACCACGAACGCCGAAAGGTCCCGGGTGAACTCGTGCAGATACCACGCCGCATCGACCTTCGGACGCAACACCGCCTCAAGCCGCTCCGGCGTCAACGACGTCAGCAAGGCATCGTCCAGCACACCGGCGGCGTGCACGACAGCACTCAGCGGGCGCTCCCCCGGCCACCGCGCCAGCAGACCACGCACCTGCTCCCGATCGGCCACATCACACGCCACCGACACCACCCGGGCCCCCAACCCCGACAACTCCCCCACCAAGGCCGGAGCCACCCCGCCCCGGCTCACCAACACCAACTCCCGCACCCCGTGCGCCACCACCAGATGCCGGGCCACCAACCCACCCAGCACCCCCGACGCACCCGTCACCAACACCGACCCCGAACCCGGCCACACACCACCAGCCGACGACGACACCACCACACGAGACAACCGCGGCACCCACACCACACCGCCCCGCACCGCCACCTGACCCTCACCGCACGCCAGCGCATCAGGACGAGCCTCACCGTCCAACAGCACGAACCGGCCCGGATGCTCCGACTGCGCCGAACGCACCAGACCCCACACCGCCGCACCCGCCGGATCCGACACCGCCTCACCACCCACCGCCACCGCACCACGCGTGACGAACACCAGCGGGGCGGGGTGGTCGTCGGCGAGCCGGCGCCGGGCCAGTTCGAGGGCGCGGGCCGCGGCGTGCCGGGCGGCCTCGGGGGTCTCCCCGGCGGGGCGCGGCGGAAAGCAGACGGCCACCGCGTCGACGTCGGCGGGGAACGCGTCGGTCTCGGCGCGTCGCTCGACGGTGGCGCCGGCCGCGGTGAGCGCGTCGGCCAGCCCGATGCCGTCCTCCCCGAGCAGCGCCCACCGCACGGCCCTCGGCGCCGCCGGGGCCTGCGGTGCCGGGGTCCAGGTGACGCGGTGCAGCGGCAGTTCCCGCAGCGAGCCCTCGGGCAGTTCCCGGACCACCAGCGACTCCACGGCGGCCACCGGTGCCCCGGCGGTGTCGTACAGCTCGGCCCGTACGGCGTCCTTGACCGCCGTCAGCCGTACCCGCAGCGTGGTGGCGCCGACCGCGTGCGCGGCGACCCCGCGCCAGGCGAACGGCAGCCTCGGCCGGGCGGGCGCGGCCGGGTCGCCGAAGCCGGGCAGTCCGAGGGCGAGCGGGTGCAGCGCGGCGTCGAGCAGCGCGGGGTGGAGGGCGAACCCCTCGGCGCCGCCCGCCTCCTCGGTGAGCGCCACCTCGGCGAGGAGTTCGCCGTCGCGCCGCCACACCCCGCGTACCGCGCGGAACGCCGGGCCGTAGCCGAGCCCGGCGGCGTCCATGGCGGCGTAGACGTCCTCGGGGCGCAGCGGTTCGGCATCGGCGGGGGGCCACGCCGGGGCGGTGGCGGGCACCGGGGGTTCGGCGGGGTCGAGCAGCCCGGTGGCGTGCCGGGTCCAGGGCAGCGCGGCGGGGGCGCCGGCCGGCCGGGAGTGCACGGTGAGCGGGCGGCGGCCCTGGTCGTCGGGGGCGCCCACGGCCGCCTGGAGGGTCACCTCGCCGTCCGCGTCGAGCACCAGCGGCGCCTCCAGGGTCAGCTCGGCCAGCAGCGGGCAGCCGGTCTCGCGTCCGGCGTGCAGCGCCAGTTCCACGAACGCGGTGCCGGGCAGCAGCACGGTGCCGCGCACGGCGTGGTCGGCGAGCCAGGGGTGGGTGGCGAGCGACAGGCCGCCGGTGAGCAGCACCCCGTCGGTGTCGGCGAGCGGCAGCGCCGCGCCCGCCAGCGGGTGTCCGGCGGTGCCGGATCCGGTGCCACCGGAGGGCCCGGCGAGCCAGTACCGCTCGTGCTGGAAGGCGTAGGTGGGCAGTTCGACCCGGCGGGCGCCGGTGCCGGTGAAGACCGCCTGCCAGTCGGGGACGGCGCCGCCGGTGAACGCCTGGGCGAGCGCGGTGGCGAAGTGCGCGGCCGGGTCGGCGCCGTCGCGCGCGGGGGCGACCACGGTCGCGGTGCCGCCGGTCGCGGCGAGCGTGGCGCGGACCCGTTCCGGCAGCGCCGTGCCGGAGCCGACGGCCACGAACACGGTGACGTCCCGGCCCAGCAGCGTACGCAGCGTCGCCTCGTCCGCCACCCGGTGCACCGCCGGGCCGGGGATCCCCGGGTCGGGGCGGACCGGGCGTTCGGTGGCGACCGCGCGCACCGCGTCGGGCACCGAGATCCGGCCGGCCAGGCATTCGGCGACCGCCACCGAGACCGGGTCGGCGGCGAGCAGGGCGGCCGGGGTGACGCCGTGCGCCCGCCACAGGTCGCCCAGGGCGAGCGCGTGGGCCAACGCCACCAGCCGGGCGACGTCCGGACGGGCCGGGTCGGGGGCGCCGGGGTCGCCGCGCAGCACCGCGGTGAGCGACCAGCCGGCCTGCCGTTCGACGGCCCGCTCGCACGCGGCGATCCGGGCGGCGAACGCCGGTGCCCGCTCCAGCAGTCCGGCCGCTGCGGTGGCGTCCCCGGAAGCCCCGGCGTCCGCCGCGACCACGAAGGCCGCCTGGCCGCCGCCGGACGCGGGGGCCGTACCGGTGACGATCCCGGGTCCGGCCGGTTCGTCCCGGTCGGCCAACTCGGCAAGTGCGGCGCGAAGTTGGTCCTCGCTCCGGCCGAGGAGCACCGCCCGGTGTTCGAAGGGGGTACGGGTGGTGGCCAGCGAGTAGGCCACGTCCAGCGGGCGTACGGCGGGCCGCTGGTCGAGGCGGTCGCGCAGCCGGGCTGCCTGGGCGCGCAGCGCGGCCGGGGTGCGGCCGGAGAGCACCCACGGCAGCGGTACGCCGCGCAGCGGGGCGGTGCCCTCCGGCGCCCCGGCGGGCGGCTGCGCGGGGCCGGCCTCCTCCACGATCACGTGGGCGTTGGTGCCGCTGACGCCGAACGCGGAGACCGCCGCCCGCCGCGGCGCGTCCCCGGCCGGCCACGGGCGGTTCGCGGTGATCAGCCGGACGTCCCCGGCCGACCAGTCGACGTGCGAGGTGGGCGTGGTGGCGTGCAGCGTGGCGGGGAGCGTGGCGTGCCGCATCGCCATGATCATCTTGATCACGCCGGCCACCCCGGCGGCGGCCTGGCTGTGCCCGAAGTTGGACTTGACGGACCCCAGCCACAACGGCCGCCCGGCGGGCCGGTCCTGGCCGTAGGTGGCCAGCAGCGCCTGCGCCTCGATGGGGTCGCCGAGCCGGGTGCCGGTGCCGTGCGCCTCCACCACGTCCACCTGCGCGGTGGTGAGCCCGGCGTCCAGCAGCGCGTCCCGGATGACCCGCCGCTGGGCCGGACCGCTGGGCGCGGTGAGCCCGTTGGAGGCGCCGTCCTGGTTGACCGCGCTGCCGCGGACCACCGCGAGCACCGGGTGGCCGTTGCGGCGCGCGTCGGCGAGGCGTTCCACCACCAGCACCCCGACGCCCTCGGCCCATCCGGTGCCGTCGGCCTCCTCCGCGAACGACTTGCAGCGGCCGTCCGGGGCGAGCCCGCGCTGCCGGCTGAACTCCACGAAGGTGCCCGGGGTGGCCATCACCGTCACCCCGCCGGCCAGCGCCATCGAGCACTCGCCCCGGCGCAGCGCGTGCACCGCCTCGTGCAGCGCCACCAGCGACGACGAGCAGGCGGTGTCCACGCTGACCGCGGGCCCCTCCAGGCCGAGGGCGTAGGCGACCCGGCCGGAGACCACGCTGCCGGCCGCGCTGCCGCCCGGGTAGTCGTGGTACATCACCCCGGCGAAGACCCCGGTGCGGCTGCCGCGCAGGGTGCGCGGGTCGACCCCGGCGCGTTCCACCGCCTCCCACGCCGTCTCCAGGAAGAGCCGCTGCTGCGGATCGGTGGCCAGCGCCTCCTTGGGCGACATGGCGAAGAACGCGGCGTCGAACCCGGCCGCGTCCCGCAGGAAGCCGCCCTCGCCGGTGGCCGAGGCGTCCGGCCCCTCCGGGTCGCCCAGCGCCGCCAGGTCCCACCCCCGGTCCGCCGGGAACGGCCCCACCGCGTCCGTCCCGCCGGCCACCAGCTCCCACAGCTCCTCGGGCGAGGTGACCCCGCCCGGGTAGCGGCAGGCCATGCCGACGACGGCGACCGACTCGCGGTGGCGCTCCTCGCTCTCCTTCAGGGACCTGCGGGTCTTCTCCAGTTCGGCGCTGACCCGCTTGAGGTAGTCGCGGAGCTTGTCCTCGGTGTGCATGGGGTGGTGTCGCTCCTCAAGCGTCGAGCGGGGGCGGTGGATCCGTGGAACGGGAACGGGGGCGGGGGCGGGGACCGGTCAGGCGTCGCCGAGCTGGCGGTCGATGAAGGCGAACACCTCGTCGTCGCCGGCCCCGCCGAGCTGGTCCCAGACGTCGTCCGGCGCTCCGGCCGGGGCGTCGTCCGGGCCGGTCGCGGGCACGTACGTCCCGCCGCCGGGCAGCCGGGCGGCGACCTCGCGCAGCCGGGCGGCGAGCCGGCCGCCGACCGTCTCGTCGGCTGCGAGTCCGGTGAGCCGGCCCTCCAGCCGGTCGAGTTCGGCGAAGACCCGCAGCACCTCGGTGTCCTTGTCGCCGGTGCCCGCGAGTTCGGCCGCCAGGTGCTCGGTGAGCGCGGCCGGGGTCGGGTGGTCGAAGGTCAGCGAGGCGGGCAGGCGCAGCCCGGTGGCGGTGTCCACGCGGTTGCGGAACTCGACCGCCGTGAGCGAGTCGAACCCCAGCTCGGTGAAGGGCCGGTCGCCCTCGACCGCTTCCGGCCCGGGGTATCCCAGGACGGCGGCGGCCTCGCGGCGGACCAGGACGGAGAGTTCGGCGGTGGCCGCCTCCGGGGTGAGCGCGGCCAGCCGGTCGCGCAGCGTGCCGCCGTCCGCCGCCGGGGCGGGGGCCGGGGCGGTGCGCCGTGGCGGACCGCTCAGCAGCGCCGGAACGGTGCCGGGCGCCCCGCCCCGCAGCCGGTCGAGGTCGAGCCGGGCCGGGACGAGGTGTGCCTCGTCCGCCCGCACGGCGGCGTCCAGCAGCCGCAGCCCCTCCTCGGCCGTGAGGGCGCCGACCCCGCCGCGGGCCATGCGGGCGCGGGCGGCCTCGTCCAGCCCCGCACCCATCCCGCCACCGGCCTCCCACAACCCCCACGCCAACGACACCGCGGGCAACCCCTCCGCCCTCCGCGACGACGCCAACGCGTCCAAAAACGCGTTCCCCGCCGCGTAGTTGGCCTGACCCGGACCACCGAGCACACCCGCCACCGACGAGAACACCACAAACGCCGAAAGGTCCCGGGTGAACTCGTGCAGATACCACGCCGCATCGACCTTCGGACGCAACACCGCCTCAAGCCGCTCCGGCGTCAGGTCGGCGACCACTCCGTCGTCGAGCACACCCGCGGCGTGCACGACAGCACTCAACGGACGCTCCCCCGGCCACTCGGCGAACAGCTCACGCACCTGCTCCCGATCGGCCACATCACACGCCACCGACACCACCCGGGCCCCCAACCCCGACAACTCCCCCACCAACCCCGAAGCCACCCCGCCCCGGCTCACCAACACCAACTCCCGCACCCCGTGCGCCACCACCAGATGCCAGGCCACCAACCCACCCAGCACCCCCGACGCACCCGTCACCAACACCGACCCCGAACCCGGCCACACACCACCAGCCGACGACGACACCACCACACGAGACAACCGCGGCACCCACACCACACCGCCCCGCACCGCCACCTGACCCTCACCGCACGCCAGCGCATCAGGACGAGCCTCACCGTCCAACAGCACGAACCGGCCCGGATGCTCCGACTGCGCCGAACGCACCAGACCCCACACCGCCGCACCCGCCGGATCCGACACCGCCTCACCACCCACCGCCACCGCACCACGCGTGACGAACACCAGGCGGCTCGCGGCGAAGCGCGGTTCGGCCGGCCAGGCACGCAGCAGCTCCAGCGCCCGCCGGGTGGCGGTGTGCGCGGCGGCGACCGGGTCGTCGGCGTCGCCGTGCGGTCCGACGGGGACGAAGACCAGCTCCGGGGGGGCGTCCGGTGACCGCGGTGAGGTCGTCGTACGCCTCGACGGCGGCCCCGGCGGCGGTCAGCGCGGCGGCCACCCCGAGCCCGTCCGGCCCGAGCACCGCGCAGCGCGACGGCGGGACGACGGCTCCGGCCGGCGCCTCGTGCCACTCCACCCGGAACAGCGAACCGCCGCCCCGTTCCGTACCGTCCGCCGCCGCCCGCAGGGCCAACGAGCCGACCGTGACGGCCGGGGCCCCGGCGGCGTCCCAGGCGTGCACGGCGACCGCGTCCCGGCCCGCCGGGGCGATCCGCACCCGCAGCGCGGTGGCGCCCCGGGCGGCGGGATGCAGCGTGACGCCGTTCCAGCTGAACGGCAGGTGCGGCCGGTCCGGCGCGGAGACGAACGCGCCGTGCGCGACGGCGTGCAGCGCCGCGTCGAACAGCGCGGGGTGCACCGGGTGGGCGTCGGCGTCTGCGGCGCCGTCGGACGCCAGTGCCACCTCCGCGTACACCTCGTCACCGAGCCGCCAGGCGGCGCGCAGCCCCTGGAACGCGGGCCCGTAGGCCATGCCGGCCTCGGCGAGCCGGGCGTAGAAGCCGTCGGCCGCCACGGGTTCGGCGCCGGACGGCGGCCAGGTGGCCGGGGCCGGGCCGGCGTCGGCGGGGGCGGGGGCGGGGGCGAGGGCTCCGGTGGCGTGCCGGGTCCACGGCGTGTCGGCGTCCGCGACGGCCGGCCGCGCGTCGACGGTGAACCGGCGCTCGCCGTTCTCCGCCGCCGCCTCGACCGTCACCGCCAGCCGCACGGTGCCGCCCTCCTCCGCCAGCACCAGCGGCGCCGAGAGCGTCAACTCCGCGACGGCGCCGAGCCCGAGCCGTTCCGCCGCCGCCGAGACCGCCGCCACGAACGCGGTCCCCGGCAGCAGCACCCGGTCGGCCACCACGTGATCGGCGAGCCAGGGCTGGGTGCGCGTGGACAGGTCGGTGGTGAACAGGGCGGCGCCGGAGGGGAGTTCGGTCAGCGTGGCGCGGCCGGGCCGGGCCGGGGCGATCCAGCAGCGGGTGCGCTCGAAGGGGTAGCCGGGCAGCGAGACGCGGCGTGGCCGCGGGCCGGGGGTGAGCGCCGTGAAGTCGCTCCGGGCGCCGATGACCCAGGCGGCGGCCAGCCGGTCGAGGTCGCCGCGTTCGGCGGCCCCGGCGAGTTCCCGTTCGGCCGGCCACGGTCCGGAGCGGCGGCGCCGGCCCCGGTGGACGCCGTGCGGCGTACCGCCGGCCAGGTGTCCGGTGAGCCGCTGCGCCAGGTCGTCCAGGCCGGTGGCGACCACGGCGAGGCGTTCGTCCATGGCGTCGCGGCCGGAGCGCAGGGTGTGGGCGACGGCGTCGGGGTCGAGCGCGGCCGGGGCCGGGGCGGCGTCGGCGGGCCCGGGCAGCCGGGCCGCCAGCGAACGCAGCGTGGCCTCGCCGTCCACCACGTCGGCGGGCAGGTCGCGTCCGGTCTCCTCCTCGATCCGCTGCCGGAAGGCGGTCAACTCGGGGTATTCCAGGCCGAGTCCGGTGAGCGTCTCGTCGGCGGCCGGGTCGGCGGTGACGCCGACCACCTCGGCCAGCAGTTCGGCCAGGCGCCGGGCGGTGGGGGCGGCGGCCGGGCGGCCGTCGCCGGTGCGGTGGCGGTCGAGGTGGGCGAGGAAGCGTTCCACCACCGCGCGCAGCCGGTCCTCGTTCTTCGCCGAGAACACGTACAGCCGCTCGCGGGCCGGCGGCGGTGCGGCGGGGCCGGCCGGCGCCGGGTACCCCTCCAGGATCAGGTGGGCGTTGGCACCGCCCGCGCCGAACGAGCTGATGCCCGCCCGCAGCGGCACCCCGGGCGCCACCGGCTCCCACGGCGCCAGCTCCCGTTGCACGTGGAACGGCGAACGGGCCCAGTCGACCGCCGGGTTGAGGTCGTCCGCGTGCAGCGAGGGCACCAGCTCGCGGTGCTTGAGCTGGAGCACCACCTTGGTGACCGCGGCGATGCCGGCCGCCGACTCCAGGTGGCCCACGTTGGACTTGACCGAGCCGACCGGGACCCGGACGTCGCCCGCGCCGAGTTCGGCGAACGCCTTCTCCAGCCCGGCGACCTCGATCGGGTCGCCCAGCGAGGTGCCGGTGCCGTGCGCCTCGACGTAGCCGACGGTGGCCGGGTCGGTGCCCGAGCGGCGGAACGCGTCCACCATCAGCTGGGCCTGCGCCTGCGGGTTGGGCACCGAGAAGCCGCCGGTGCGCCCGCCGTGGTTGACCGAACGGCCCCGGATCACCGCGTACACCTGGTCGCCGTCGCGCAGCGCGTCGGCCAGCGGGCGCAGCAGCACCGCGCCGACGCCCTCGCCGGGCACGTAGCCGTCGCCGCCGGTGCCGAAGGCGCGGCAGCGCCCGTCGGTGGAGAGGAACGACGACTGGCCCAGCAGCAGGTACTTGTTGGGGTGCACCGACAGGTTGACCCCGCCCGCCACGGCCGCCTCGCACTCGCCGCGCAGGATCGACTCGCACGCCTGGTGGATCGCGGTGAGCGAGGAGGAGCACATGGTGTCCAGCGCGACGCTGGGGCCGCGCAGGTCGAAGAAGTACGACACCCGGTTGGCGATGGCCGCGTTGAACGAGGACGGCACCAGACCGGCCGGCTCCTCCGGCGCGCGGACCCCGTAGAGCTGGTACTGGTTGTACATCACGCCGACGTAGACCCCGACCGGGCGGCCCTGCCAGGCGGCCGGGGCGTGTCCGGCGTCCTCGAAGGTGTGCCAGACGGTCTGGAGGAAGAGGCGTTCCTGCGGGTCGATGACGGCGGCCTCGTTGGGCGAGATGTGGAAGAACAGCGGGTCGAACTCGTCGATGCCGTCCAGGAATCCGCCCCAGCGGCCGTAGGTGCGCCCCGGGACGCCCTTGTCCGGCGCGTAGATCGCGTCGTGGTCCCAGCGGCCGGGCGGGACCTCGGTGACGCAGTCGCGGCCGGTGCGCAGGTTCTCCCAGAAGCGGTCGAGGTCCTCGGCCATGGGGTAGCGCCCGCTGATGCCGACGATGGCGATGGCGTCGTCGTCGGGGGCGGGCTCGCGGGTGACGGCGGCTTCGGCGGCCGGGGTGGCCCGCGGTGCCGGGTCGAGGGCCATCTGCTGGAAGCCGGCCGCGTGCTGCCGGAACGCGGCCAGGATGTCGGCGCGGCGGCCGGCCAGGGCGACCACGTGCGGCGCCGGGGCGGCCAGCGCGGCGCGGAGCACGGCGGTCCCGGTGGCCTCGTCCAGCGGTTCCAGGCCCATGGCGCGCAGCGCGGCGGCGGCGGTGTCGGTGAGCCCCATGCCGCCGTCCCGCCAGGCGGGCCAGCCGATGGAGACGGTGTGGCCGTGGCGTTCCCCGGCGGCCACCGCGCGGGCCCGGCCGGCCGCGAAGGCGTCCAGGAAGGCGTTGGCGCAGGCGTAGTCGGTCTGCCCGGCGTTGCCCCAGGCGGCGGCGGTGGACGAGCACAGCACGAAGAAGTCGAGCCGGTCTTCGGCGGTGGCCCGGTCCAGGTGGGCGGTGCCGGCCACCTTGGCGGCCAGGACGGCGCCCGCGTCGGCCGCCGTCTTCCCGGCCGCCATGCCGTCGCGCAGCACCCCGGCGGCGTGCACGATCCCGTCGATCCGGCCGAAGCGGCGGCGGGCGGCGGCGGCCAGGGCGGTGGTCTGCGCGGCGTCGGCGACGTCGGCGCGGTGGTGGAGCACCTCGGCGCCGAGCGCGGTCAGCTCGGCGATCCGCCGCTCGCCCTCGGCGTCCAGCGGGGAGCGTCCGCACAGCACGAGCCGGGCGCGGTGGCGGGCGGCCAGGTGGCGGGCGAAGGCCAGGCCGACCCCGCCGAGGCCGCCGGTGATCAGGTAGACGCCGCCGTCGCGGGGGGCGGCCACCGGCTTCCCGGTGGGCGCCGGGGTCTCCCGGTAGCGGCGGACCAGGCGGCGCCCGGCGCGGTGGGCCACGTCGACCGCCGTGTCGTCGGCCAGTTCGGCGAGCACACCGGGGAGCGCCCCGGCGTCCACCGCGTCCAGCCGCAGCAGCTTGCAGCGCGTCCCGGGGTGTTCCAGGCGCAGGCTCTTGAACATGCCGCTCAGCGCCTCCAGCGGGGTGAACCCCCGCTCGCCGTCCGGCACCGGCAGGCAGTACACCAGCCGCAGCACCCGGCCGCCGGGGCGGCGCAGCACGGCGGCGGCGAAGTGCAGCAACGCGGTGAACTCGCGCTCCAGCACACCGTCGCCGGTGACCTCGGCGGGGCACCACACCACCTCGGCCGGGACGGCGTCCTCCTCGGCCAGCCGTTCCACCAGGCGCCGCCAGTCGTCCGGGGAGGCCGGGTCGAGCCGGTACCCGCCGGTGCCGTCCTCGGCGAACGCCGGGCCGTGGCCGACGGTGACGGCGGTGCCGGGCGCGTGGTCCGCCCCGGCGAGCCGTCCCGCCGGGTCGACGACGAGGCGGACCCCGCCGGTCGTCCCCGGGTGCGGGGCGGGCGGGTCCGCCGGTTCCCAGTGTCCGGCGAGGAAGAGCAGGTCGGGGGCGGCGGCGCCACCGGTTTCCGGCTCGGCGGGGACGGGGGCCGGGGCGGCCGGGAGCGTCGCGCCGACGGTGTCGTGCAGATGGGCGGCGAGGCTTTCCACCGTGTTGTGTTCGAACAGCAGCGTCGGGTACAGCTCGGCGCCGAGCGCGTTCTCCAGCTCCTTGACCACGGCGAGCAACGCGGTGGATTCCAGGCCGAGTTCGTAGAAGCCGCGTTCGGGGTCGACCTGGTCGGCCGTGGTGTCCAGGTGGCCGGCGAGGAGCCCGCGGATCAGCCGCCGCAGTCCCTCGGGGCCGGCGTCGCCGTCGGCGGCCGGGGCCGGGGCGGTCACCGCCGGGGGTTCCTCGGCGGAGGCCGGGGCGACGCTGGTGAGCTGGGTGATCAGCGCGCTGCGCCGGACCCGCTTGGAGGTCAGGCCGTGCAGCCACATCTGGAGCACGCCGTCGGCGTCGTAGAAGTCCAGGTCGCAGCGGTTGAGGTCGGCGTCGCGGCCGGCGTAGCGGGGCGGCCGGGCGTGCACCCGGTTGTCGCCGTCCAGCCGCCGCCGGGCCCGGAACGACTCGATGTAGATGGGGATGTACGGCTTGCGGTCCCCCGGCGCGGTCTCCCCGAGGGTACGGGCGACCTCCTCGGCGAACTGGGTCGGCAGCAGCGTGGCCGAGTCCAGGCAGGCCGGGTGGAGTTCGAAGTGGTCCAGGTAGGCGCGGGCCGGGCGGCTGAGCGACAGGTCGGCGAGGAGTTCCCCGTCGGCCACGTGCAGCGTGCCCAGGCCGCGCATGAACTCGCCGTGCACGATGCCGGCCGCCCGCACCTGCCGGTACAGCTCGCCGATGTCGGCGGTGCGGGTGGCCCGGGCAAGCAGCGCGGCCAGGTCCACGGTGCGCACCGGGAACGCCTCGCCGAGGTGGAGTTCGCACTCCAGCACGTCGGCCGGCTCGCCGTGGCCGCCGTCCCGGAACACCGGGACGCCGCGCACGGTGACGCGGTGGCGGCCGGGTTCGGCGGTGAACAGGAACCGCAGTTCGGTGTCGAAGTCCTCGCCCGCGGCCACCGCCTGCTTGAACAGGATGCGCCGCAGCTCGGCCGTCTCGGTGGGCACGCCCTTCGACCGCAGGATCCGGTGGATCAGATCGAGGAACGAGACCCCGGGGAGGATGCTCGTGCCGTGCACCGTGTGGTCGCGCATCACCGGGTCGGTGGCGCGGACCAGCACGGTGCACTTCAGCCCGTCCAGGCGTTGCGTTGCGTTGCTCACGACTCGTCCTCTTTTAAAAGCGCAGCTCAAGGAAGGGGGTGACCGGCTCGTCGGCGGCGGCCGGGGCGGGGTCGGCGACGACCTGGACCGGGTCCGCCGGGGCCGGGGCGGGGAACCAGTGGCGGCGGCGCCGGTACGTGATCGGCGGCAGCGGCTCGCGGCGCGCGGGGAACCGTTCCCGCACCGCCGGGTCGAGGTCGCGCACCACCACGTGGGCGTTGGTGCCGCCGAAGCCGAACGAGCTGACGCCCGCCCGGCGCACCCCGTCCCGGCCGGGCCACTGCTGGAGCGCCCGCACCGGATACAGCGGCGAGTCCTCGAACCGGAACCGGGGGTTGACCGTCTCGCAGTGCAGGGTGGGCGGCAGCTGGCCGTGGCGGATGGCGAGGATCACCTTGATCAGTCCGGCGATCCCGGCGGCGCTCAGCAGGTGGCCGATGTTGGTCTTGACGCTGCCCACGCCGCAGTAGCCGGTCTCGTCGGTGGAGCGGCGGAACACATCGGTCAGCGCCCGCAGTTCCATCGGGTCGCCGATCATCGTGCCGGTGCCGTGCGCCTCGACGTAGGAGATCGAGGCGGCGTCCACCCCGGCCGCGTCCAGCGCGCGGGCGATCACGTCGCGCTGGGCGTCCGGGTTGGGGGTGGTGATGCCCATGGTGCGGCCGTCGTTGTTGACCGCGCTGCCCTCGATGACGGCGTGGACGCGGTCGCCGTCGCGCAGCGCGTCGTCGAGCCGCTTGAGCAGCAGCACGCCGGCGCCCTCGCCGAGCACGATGCCGTCGGCCCGCTCGTCGAAGGTGTGGCAGCGGCCGGTGGGCGACAGCGCCCGCCCCTCGCTCATCCCCACGAACGGGATCTCGTCCAGCAGGATCTCCACCCCGCCGGCCAGCGCCATCTCGCACTCCCCGGCCCGCAGGCTCTGCGCCGCCAGGTGGACGCCGACCAGCGAGGACGAACACGCCGAGTCCACCACCATGTTGGGGCCGTGGACGTCGAGGAAGTGGGCGACGTGGGCGGCGATGAAGTTCTGCGCCATGCCGCTGATGCTGTCCCGGCCGGGCGCGGTGTGGTGGGCGCCGAAGGTGGAGGTGCGGGCGCCGGCGAAGACCCCGACCCGGCGGCCGGCGATCTCCTCCCGCTCGATCCCCGCGTCCCGCAGGCACTCCGCGCTGACCTCCAGGAACTGCCGCACCAGCGGATCGACCTGTGCCGCCGCGTCCTCCTCGATGCGGAAGTGCCCGGGGTCGAACTCCTCGACGGCGTCCAGGAACCCGCCCCACTTGCTGACGCTCTTGCCCGGCTGGTACGTCGCGGCGTAGTGGCGTGCGACGTCCCAGCGCCCGGCGGGCACCTCGGTGACGGAGTCGGTGCCGGACGCCAGGTTGCGCCAGAACGCCTCCTGGTCGGGGGCGCCGGGGAAGTGGCAGGCGAGGCCGATGACGGCGATGCGGTCACCGCCGGGTGCGCCGGCGGTCGGGGCGGGCGCGGGTTCGTCCGCCCCGGTGGGGGCGGTCTCCCCGGCCGGGGTGGTCTGCTCGGCCGCCGGGGGCCCTTCCGACCCGGCCGGGGCCGCCGTGGCGCCCTCGTCGCGCAGATGGGCGGCGAGCCGGCGCATCGTGGGGTGCTCCAGGAACGCGGACGGCTCCACGGTGATCCCCGCCTCGCGCTCCACCGCGACCAGCAACTGGGCGATCATGATGGAGTCCACGCCCAGGTCGGCGAAGTTGGCGTCGGCGTCGATCGCCGAGGCGGCCAGCCGCAACTGCCGGGAGAAGACCGTGGTGAGCCGCTCCAGCAGGGCGCCGTCGTCCCCGCGCGGAGCCGGGGCCGGGTCCGGTGCCGGTGCCGGTGCCGGTGCCGGTGCCGGAGCGGTGGCCGTGGCCGGCTTCGGCGGCTGCGCGGTACGGGGCGCCGCCGGCACCGTGAGCAGCCGGCCGGCGTCGAACCCGGCCGCGTCCACCACGGCCGGCATCAGCACCGGGTGCCCGGTCACCGCCATCGCCCGGTCCAGCAGCCGCAGCCCGGCCGGGGTCGCCAACGAGCGCAGCCCCAGGCCCAGATAGGCGTCGGTGGTCACCTCCGGCATGCCCATCGACCGCCAGCTCGGCCACTGCAACGACCGGAAGCAGTCGCGTCCGGTGGCGGCCTGGTAGGCGGCGAAGCGGTCGAGGAACGAGTTGGCCAGCGCGTAGTCGCTGATGCCCGCGCCGAGCACCGGGACCTCCCCGGATACCGAGGAGCACAGCACGAAGAAGCGCAGCGGGTCGTCCGCGCACGCCGCGCTCAACTCCCGCAACCCGGCGACCTTGGGCTCCAGCACGGTACGCATCTCGGCGACCCGCTTGCCGACGAACGCCGGGTTGGCGGTGAGCCCCAGCCCGGCGGCGTGCACGACACCGTGGATCGGCCCGTGCTCCGCGCGCACCGCGGCCAGCGTCCCGCGCAGCCACTGAGCGTCGTCCAGCCGTCCGGCCACCACCTCGATGCGCACCCCGGGCCGTTCCAGCGCCAGCAGTTCGCGCAGCCGCGCGGCCAGCTCCGGGTCGGTGCCGGGGTCGGCGGCGGTCTCCGTCCAGCGCGACCGCTCCGGCAGCGGGCGGCGGCCCATCAGCACCAGCCGGTCGGCGCCCGCGTCGATCAGTTCGGCGGCGATCGCGCGGCCCAGCGCCCCGGTGCCGCCGGTGATCAGCACCACCCGGCCGGCCAGCCCGGCACGCCAGTCGGCGGCGGACCCGGTGGGGGACCCGGTGGGGGCCGCCACCTCCTCCAGCACCGGCAGATGACGCACCCCGTCGCGCAGGCACGCCTCGGTGTCGGTGCCGGGGGCGGCCAGCTCGACGGCGACCACGCGGCGCAGCCGGTCGGCGGTGAGCGGGGCGCCGTCCAGGTCGACGGTGCGGGCGCGCATCCCCCGGTACTCGGCGGGCAGCGTGCGCACCAGCCCGGCGAAGGCCGCGCCGCGCAGGCTCGGCCGCTCCGCCCGGAACGTGGTCAGCCCCCGCGTGACGTGCAGGTAGCACAGGCCGGCGGTACGGAACCGGGCCACCAGCTCCTGCGCCAGCACCACCCGCGCCCAGCTCTCCCGTACCCGGTCGCCCGGCTCGTCGGCGTCCACCAGGTCGACGACGGCGGTGAACCGGGCGTCGTCGGTGAGCACCCGGCGGGCGATCCGCTCCCCCGCCTCCGGGTCGGCGTCCTGATCCTCGTCCACCGTGACCACCACGGCGTCCGCCCCGAACGCGGCCCGGGCCGGCGCCTCGGTGGCCGGGCCCGTCAGCACCAGCAGCCGCTCGGCGGCGAGCACGGCCGACGGGTCGCCGGCCTCGTCCGCCGCGCCGTCCGGGCGCCAGGACTTGGCCAGCAGCACCTCGCGTTCCCCGGCCGTCGCCGGGGTGGCCTGCGGCAGCCAGTGGCGTTCCCGGGCGAACGGGTAGGTCGGCAGCTCCGCCCGGCGCACCGGTCCGCCGGCGCGCAGCGCGTCCCAGTCGACGTCCACGCCGGACACCCACAGCCGGGCCACCTGCTCCAGGTCGCCCTCGCGCACGATCCGGCGCAGGTACTCGCGGCCCTCGGGGGCGGCCAGCCAGGTGTGTTCGCCGCCGTCCCGGTCGCGCGCGGTGCCGGTCACCAGCGTGCCCGGTTCGCCGCTCGCCGCGAACGCGGCCAGCGCGTCGCGCAGTTGGGCCCGGTCGTCCACCACGGCCGCCAGCCGGACGGCCATCGGCACCCGGCCGGTCTGCGCGGTGTGGGCCAGCCCGGCGAGGTCCGCGTCCGGGTTCCGGTCGAGGAGTGCGGCCGTGCGGGCGGCGTACTCGCGCAGCCGCTCGGTGTCGCGGGCGGACAGGACGAACACCTGCCGCCCGGTCGCGGACCCGGCCGCCGGTTCCGCCGGGCGGGCCGGGGCCTCCTCCAGCACCACGTGGGCGTTGACCCCGCCGAAGCCGAACGAGCTGACCCCGGCCCGGCGCGGCAGCGGCGCGCCGGAGGCGTCGGCCGGCGCCCAGTCGCGGGCGGCGAGCACCGGCGCGAACGGGGTGCCGTCCAGCCGCACCAGCGGGTTGAGCCGCTCCAGGTGGAGCGTGGCGGGCAGGGTGCGGTGGGCCATCGCCAGCAGCACCTTGACCACCCCGGCCACCCCGGCGGCCGGCTCCAGGTGGCCGATGTTGCTCTTGACGGTGCCCAGGCCCACCGGGGTGCCCGGCCGGTCCCCGGCGAGCCGCCGGTACGCCTGCCGGATGGCGTCCACCTCGACCGGGTCGCCCAGTTCGGTGCCGGTGCCGTGCATCTCCAGGTAGGAGACGGTCTCCAGGGGCACCTTGGCGTCCCGGTAGGCGGCGACCAGCAGATCGGCCTGGGCGGCGGGGTTGGGGGCGGTCAGCGAGGTGGCGTGGCCGCCGTGGTTGACGGCGCTGCCGCGGATCACGCCGTGCACCCGGTCGCCGTCGGCGAGGGCGCGGGCCAGCGGCTTGAGCACCAGGGCGGCGACGCCCTCGCCCTTGACGTAGCCGTTGGCGCCGCGGTCCAGCGTCTTGCAGCGGCCGTCCGGGGAGAGCACGCCGAGCTGGTGGGCGCTGACCACGGTCTGCGGGGAGAGCACCAGGCTCACCCCGCCGGCGATGGCCAGTTCGCTCTCACCGGAACGCAGCGAGCGCACCGCCCGGTGGATGGCCACCAGCGAGCTGGAGCACGCGGTGTCGATGCTCTCGCTGGGGCCGCGCAGGTCCAGCAGGTAGGAGATGCGGTTGGCGAGCATGGTGCGGGCCAGCCCGGCGCCGGAGTAGGCGTTGACCTCGCCGCCGCCGAGCACCATCGACTCGTAGTCGGTGAACTGGGTGCCCACGAAGACGCTGACCGGGCGGCCGGCGAGGGTGTCGGCCCGGCAGCCGGCGTCCTCCAGCGCCTTCCAGGTCTCCTCCAGGAAGAGCCGGTGCTGCGGGTCCATGACCTCCGCCTCCAGCGGGGAGATCTTGAAGAACAGCGGGTCGAAGCGGTCGACGTCGTCCAGGAAGCCGCCCCAGCGCGGGGTGCCCGGGAAGCGCTCGGCCACCTCCCGCCAGTCCCACCGCTCACCGGGTACCTCGCCGATCAGGTCGTGCCCGGCCGCCAGGTGGTCCCAGAACGCGTCCAGGTCGGGCGAGCCGGGGAAGCGCCCGCTCATCCCGACGACGGCGATCGCGTCGTCGTCGGGAACGGCCGCGGACGCCGGGGCGGGCGCCGGTTCGGGCGCCGGTACGGAGGCGGGTACGGACGTCGGACGCGGTTCCGCGCGCGGCGCCGGCGTCGTCCCGTGCACGGCCCGCAGCTCGGCGCCGTACTCGTCCACCAGGTGCGCGGCGAGCTTGCCGATGGTGTTGGCGGAGAACAGCGTGGTGGTCGCCAGGTCGATGGCGTACGCCTCGCCGAGTTCCTGGGCGAGCATCTTCAGCCCGAAGGAGTCCAGCCCGTACTCGCCGAACCCGGCGTCGGCGTCGAGCGTGCCGGCGTCCATGCCGAGGACGGCGGAGAGCATCCGGCGCAGTTCGCGCACGACGGCGAGGGTCAACCCGGCCTCGTCGTCGGCGGCCTGGGGGACGGCCACCGGCTCCGGCGGGGTCGCGGGGCGGGGCGGGCGGGGACGGTCGCGTTCGCCGAGGGCGGCGTCGGCCACCAGCCGCTCCACCCGCTCGGGGTCGCCGGGCACCGCCATCAGCCGGGGGTGGCCGCCGGACAGCGCCAGGTCGAGGACGCGCTCGCCCTCGGCGGTCTCCAGGTAGCGCAGGCCGGTCCCGGCCAGGTAGCGCGCCTCGTCGTCGGCGGCCACGTGCATCCCGCCGTCCCGCCACATCGGCCAGGCGACGGCGACCGTGCGGCCCCGGCGCTCCCCGGCCCGCCGCAGCGCCTCCCGTTCCTCGGCGAAACCGTCGAGGAAGCGGGCGCCGAAGCCGTAGTCCACCAGGCCGTAGTCGCCGAGGTGGCCGGAGGTGGAGGAGTAGAGCACGAACAGGTCGAGCGCCTCGTCCCGGGTGGCCTCGTCCAGCACCCGGGCGCCCTCGGTCCGCACCCGCAACTGGGCGCGGAACTCGGGCAGTTCCTTGTCCGGCAGCGGACGGGTGCCCGCGGTGCCGGCCAGGTGGAAGACCCCGTCCAGCCGGCCCCAGCGTCCCCGGGCCTCGGCGACCACCTCGGCGGTGCGCACCGGGTCGGTCACGTCGGTCTGCCGGTACTCGGCCTCGGCGCCCAGCCGGCCCAGCTCGGCCAGCCGCTCCTCCTTGGCCGCGTCCAGCGGGGAACGCCCCGTCAGCAGCAGCCGGGCCTGGTGGCGGGTGGCGAGGGTACGGGCGAGCAGCAGCCCGAGGCCGCCCATGCCGCCGGTGACCAGGTAGACGCCGTGCCGCCGCAGCGGGGTCCGCGTCCCCGCACCGGCCTCCGGCGCGGTCAGCCGCCGCTGCCGCTGGACGTGGCGGACGCCCCGCTCGTCGTGGCGGACCACGGCCGCGTCCAGCCGCCCGGCCGCGAGTTCGGCGAGCAGCGCCCGGTCGGCGGCGGCGCCGGCGAACCGGACCGCCGAGAACGCGGTGCCCGGCGCGATCGCCCGCAGCGACCCGGCGAACGCGCCCCACGCCTCGGCGAGCGCCGGCGCCCCGGTCTCCCGGACGGCCACCTGGACGCGTTCCAGCGCCCCGGCGTCCACCGCGAGCACCGCCTTGAGCAGCGCGTACAGCGCCTCCGGGCCGTGCGTGACGCGTTCGGCGAACCCGGCCCCGGCCAGCGGCCACAGATGGGCGATCCGGGCCACCCGCACCCCGTGCGCGCGCAGCGCGCGCACCAGCGCCAGGTGGTCCTCCGCACGCCCCGGGTCCACCTCGTAGGCACGGCCCGGTTCGGTCTCCCGGAAGCCGGCGCCGGGACGTACCACCACGGTGCCGGCCGGCAGCCGGGCGGCCAACGCGTCGTCGGCGCAGAGCGCGAGCAGCGTGCCGCGCGCCTCCCCGGCCGCCGGCACCTCGGCCGGCCGCCACTCGGGGACGAAGAGCGCCAGGTCGTCCGGGAGCACGGGGGCCGCCTGCGGGGAACGCGGGGCGGCGTCCCCGGCCGGGAACCAGTGGCGCTCGGCGGCGAACGGGTAGGCCGGCAGCGAACGGCGGCGCGGCACCGCCGCGTACAGCCGCCGCCAGTCGATCTCGGCCCCGGCCACCCAGGCCGCCGCCAGCGTGCCCGGGTCGCTCTCCCCGGCGTCGACGTGCGGGGCGCGGGTGCCGCGTTCGACCCGGCCGGTGAAGACCCCCTCGGCGTGGCCGGCCAGCCACGCGGTGAGCTTGGCCTCGGCCTCCCGCCCGTCGGCGGCGGTGAACGCCAGCCGCTCGGCGAAGGCCGCCCGGCCCGCCTGGAGGGTGTAGGCGGTGCCGGCCGGATCGTCCCGCCAGGCCGGTGCCGCCTCGACGAACGAGCGCGCGTACGCCCGCAGCCGCTCGGGGTCCTTGGCCGACAGCGTGAAGACCACCGGTCCCGGCCCGGCGGGCGGCTCCTCGGCCGTGTACTCCTCCAGCACCACGTGCGCGTTCACTCCTCCATAGCCGAATGAGCTGATGCCGGCCCGGCGCGGCAGCTCCCGTCCGTCCGGGCCGAGCGGCCGGGCCCAGTCGGCCGCCTCGCGGGGCACGTGGAACGGCGAACCCTCCAGGCGCAGATAGCCGTTGAGCTCCCGCACGTTGGGGTTGCCGGGGATCCGGCGGTGCCGCAGCGCCAGCAGCGCGCGCAGCAGGGCGGAGATCCCGGCGGCCGGTTCCAGGTGGCCGATGACGTTCTTCAGCGCGGTCAGCGCGCAGTGCGGGCGTTCCGGCGCCGGCAGCCCCCACCGCTCGTACAGCTCGCCGAAGGCCCGCCGCAACCCGGTGACCTCGGCGGGGTCGCCGATGACGGTGCCGGTGCCGTGGGTCTCCACGTAGCCGATGGTGCGCGGGTCCACCTGTGCCACCTGGTGGGCGGCGACGATCACCTCGGCCTGCGCGGCCGGGTTGGGCGCGGTCAGCGAGTTGGCCCGGCCGCCGTGGTTGACGGCGGTGCCGCGCAGCACCGCGTGGATCGGGTCGCCGTCGGCCAGCGCGGCGCTGCGCCGCTTGAGCACCACCGCGCCCACGCCCTCGCCGCGGACGTAACCGCTCGCGTCCTTGTCGAACGCTCGGCCCACCCCGTCCGGGGCGAGCATCCCGGCCCGTTCCAGCGAGGAGAACGTCACCGGCGACAGCATCACGCTGACCCCGCCCACGATCACCGTGTCGCAGTGGCCCAGTTGGAGCGCCTCCACGCCCCGGTGGAGCGCCACCAGGGAACTGGAGCACGCGGTGTCCACCGGTTCGCTCGGCCCGCGCAGGTCGAGCTGGTACGAGATCCGGTTGGCGAGCATCGAGGGGGTCAGCCCGGTCGAGGCGTAGGCGTCGGCCTTCACCCCGGAGCGCTGGATCAGCTCCGCGTACTCGGCCGAACCCACCCCGACGAAGAGCCCGGTGCGGGTGCCGGCCAGCGAGCCGGGGTCGATCCCGGCGTCCTCGATCGCGCTCCACACGGTACGCAGCAGCAGCCGCTGCCGGGGGTCCATCCAGGCCGCCTCACGCGGCGAGATGCCGAAGAACAGCGGGTCGAACTCGTCGATGCCGGGCATGAACCCGCCCCGGTTGACCGTGGTGCGGTCCTGGCCCTCGGACGGGTCGCCGTGGAACGCCCGCCAGTCCCAGCGGTCGGCCGGGACCTCGGTGATCAGGTCGTCACCGCGTTCCACATGGGTCCAGAACGCGTCCAGGTCGGGCGACCGCGGCAGGATGCCGGCCATGCCGACGACCACCACCGGATCGTCCGCGCCGTCCGCCGCGTCCCGCCGCTCCACCACGGCTTCGGCCCGCGCCTGCGGCGCCTCGGCCGCCCCGACGCCGTACTCCCGCCACAACAACTCGCTCAACGCCCGCGGCGTCGCCGCCTCCAGCAACATGTCCGGCGTCACCGTCACCCCGAACTCCCGCGCCGCCTGGTCCGCGAACCTGATCAGGCTCAACGAGTCCAGCCCGTGCGCGTGGAACGTCACCCCCGGGTCCAGCTCCGCCTCCCCGTACCCCGTCAACCCCGCCAACAACGCGAGCACCCGCTCCCCCACCGAAGCCGGCGGCTCCCCGCTCCCGTCCGCCCGGGAGACGGACGACGCGACGGCCGTGCCCCGCGCCCCGGCCGCCGCCGGAGGGGAACCGGCCTCGGCCGCCGGGCCACCGGCAGGCGTTCCGCCGGTCACCACCGGGCGAGGCCCGGCCTCACCGGACGACAACCCGCCCACCCCCGGCCGGGATCCCGCCCCGGCCGACGACGACCCGCCCGCCACCGGCAGGTCAAGCGCCGGGATCCAGCAGCGCTCCCGGGCGAAGGGGTAGCCCGGGAGGGAGAGGGGGCGGGGGCGGGTGGGGTGGAGGGCGGACCAGTCGAACCCGGTGCCTTCGACCCAGCGGGCGGCGAGGTCGTCGAGGGTGGCGCGGGTGACCGGGGTGGGCACCGGACGCGGGGCGGGGCGCAGCCAGGTGTCGGCGGCGGCGCGGCCCCGGCGGGCGGCCGGGACGGGCTCGCCGGAGGCGAACCGGCCCAGCGCGGCGGCCAGTTCCGCGGTGTCCGTGGCGACCAGCGCCCACCGTTCCGGCATCGCCTCGCGGCCCACCTGGAGGGTCCAGGCCAGCCGGTCGGGGTCGACCGGGTCGGTGACCGCGTCGGAGCCGGCGAGCAGGGCGGCGATCCGGCCGAGCGTCATCTCCTCGTGGAGCACGCCGGGGCCCGCCCGGTCGGGGTCGAGCCCGTGGCGTTCGGCGACCCGTTCCACCAGGCGCAGCACCGCCAGCAGGTCCAGGCCGAGGTCGGCCACGGGCTCGTCGGTGGTGGTGCCGGGGACCCCGGCGAGTTCGGCGAGTTCGGCGGCGAGGGCGGCGGAACCGGCCGCGCCCGTACCGCCGTTCCGGGTGAGGAAGGCGTGCAGCCGGGCGGCGCTCGCCCGCAGCCGTTCCTCGTCCCGTGCCGAGAGCAGGAAGAGCCGGGCGGTGCCGGGGTCGGCCACCGGGGCCGGGGCCGCGGGGCGCGGGTACTCCTCCAGGATCAGGTGGGCGTTGGAGCCGCCGGCCCCGAAGGCGCTGACGCCGGCGCGCAGCGGACCGCCGTCCGGCGACCGCCACGGCGCCGCCGTGCGCTGGAGCCGGAACGGCACGTCGGACCAGTCGATCTTCGGGTTGAGCCGTTCGGCGTGGAGCGAGGGCACCAGTTCGCGGTGGCGGAGCTGGAGCAGCACCTTGGTGACCGCGGCGATGCCGGCCGCCGACTCCAGGTGGCCGACGGACGACTTGAGCGAGCCCAGCGCGATCGGCGGGGCACCGGCGGCGCGCCGGCCGACCGCCCGGACCAGCCCGGCCATCTCGGTCGGGTCGCCGAGCGCGGTGCCGGTGCCGTGCGCCTCCAGGTACGACAGCGTCTCCGCCGCGGCCCCGGCGCGCTGGAGCGCCTGGCCGATGACGTTGCCCTGGGCGACCGGGTTGGGCACCGCGAAACCACCGGTCTTGCCGCCGTGGTTGACCGCGCTGCCCAGGATCACGCCGAGGATCCGGTCGCCGTCCCGCTCGGCCGCCTCCAGCGGCTTGAGGAGTACGGCGCCCACGCCCTCGCCGGGCACCATGCCGTCGCCGCCGTCGCCGAAGCTGCGGCAGCGGCCGTCGGAGGAGGTGAAGCCGCCCGCCGCGAGCTGGGTGTACTTGCGCGGGTGCACCGCCAGGTTGACCCCGCCGGCCAGCGCGTAGTCGGCGTCGCCGAGCATCAGCGCCTCGCAGGCGAGGTGCAGGGAGGTCAGCGAGGAGGAGCACATGGTGTCCACCGCCAGGCTCGGCCCCTGGAAGTCGAAGGCGTAGGAGACCCGGTTGGCGATGGAGGCGTACCCCATGCTGCCGGCCAGCCCGGAAGCGGTCTCGTACAGCTGGTACTGGCCGTACATCACGCCCACGTAGACGCCGACCCGGGCGCCGCGCAGCCGGGCGCGGGGGTAGCCGGCGTCCTCCAGGGCGTGCCAGGCGGTCTGGAGGAAGAGGCGTTCCTGCGGGTCGGTCAGCTCGGCCTCGGTGCGGGTCATCTGGAAGAACCGCGGGTCGAACTCGTCGACGCCGTCGAGGAACCCGCCCCAGCGGCTGACCTTGACGCCGTCCACCTCGGTGTAGTGGCGCCAGTCCCAGCGGCCGGCCGGGACCTCGGTGACGCAGTCGCGGCCGTCACGCAGGTTGGCCCAGAACTCCTCCAGGTCGGCGGCCATCGGGTAGCGGCCGGCCACCCCGATGACCGCGATCTTCCTCCAGCCGCCGGGGTGTTCGGCCGCGGCGGGTACGGGTACGGGCGCGGGCGCCGTGACGGTCACCGGCGCGGTGACCGGCGCGGTCACCGGTGCGGCGGCGGTCGCCGGGGCCGGGGCCGTCTCGTCCGGCGCGGGCAGCAGCGCGGCGCGCAGCACGTCCCCGTACTCGGCCACGAAGTGGTCCACCAGCTCCCCGATGGTCGGGTACTCGAAGAGCAGGGTGGCGGGCAGGGCGCCGGTCTCCGGCTTGAGCAGGTCGATGACGCGCGGCATGGTCAGCGAGTCGATGCCGAAGCTCTCGAAGGTGACCTCGGGGAAGAGCCGGTCCTCCGGGACCTCCAGGACCTCGTGGAAGGCGCGCTTGACGTACGCCTCGACGGCCCGGCGCAGCGCGTCGCCGTCGTCCGCCGGGGCGGGGGCGGTGGCGGCCGGGGCGGGGACGGACGCGGGCGGCGCGGCGGCGGGGGCCGGGGCCGGCGCCGGGGCGGGCCGGGCGGCGTCGGTGGTCTCGGCGACCACCACGCACTGGGCGGAACCCCGGTCGGCCGGGACGGCCCGGCTGTGCGCGAAGCCGGCCATGGCCAGCACCCGTTCCCAGCCGTCGCCGGAGAGCAGCGGTGAGCCGGGCAGCCGCAGGTGGGCGTCCTTGTTGAGCCACCAGCCGTCCAGCAGCCCGAAGGTGAGGGTGGCGGTGACCACGTTCTTGCTCGCCTCGTTGAGCACCAGCCAACCGCCCGGCCGCAGCAGCGACTTGACGTTGCCGAGGGTGCGCAGCAGGTCGTCGGTGGCGTGCAGCACGTTGGCGGCGACCACCACGTCGTAGCCGCCGGGCTCGAAGCCCTGGGCCGCCGGGTCCCGTCCGGCGTCCAGCGTGCGGAACTCCAGGAACGGGTAGCGCTCGGCGAAGCGTTCCCGGCCGTGCTGGAGGAACGCCTTGGACAGGTCGGTGTAGACGTACCGCACGTCGGCGCCGGTGCGGGCGATCGCGGGGAGGACACTGGCCGTGGTGCCGCCGGTGCCGGCGCCCACCTCCAGCACCGACAGGGTGCGCGACGGGTCCTGGTCGCGCAGGTGCTCCAGGTGGCGTCCGACGGCGGAGGTGACGAGCACGTTGGCCCGGTCCACCACCGGGCTGCCCCGGTAGGCCCCTTCGACCAGTGCGGTGGAGCCGCCGGGGAACATCACGTCGGTGGCCCGGGTCTCGCCGCGCATCACCGGGAACAGGTGGTGCATGCACGGCCGCAGCAGCCGGTCGAAGTGGCCCAGCGCCTCGGTGCGGTCGCACAGGGCGACCAGGTCGGCCTCGGGATCGGCGGCGGCCGGGCGGGCCGTCGTGGCGAAGGCGCCGTCCGGGTCCTGCCGCAGCCGGCCGCCCTCGGTGAGCACCCGCAACAGCTCGGCGAAGAGCCGCCGCTGCTTGCCGAGCACGCCGAGCCGGGCGGCGAGCGCCTCCTCGGTCCACCGCTCGGCGGCGTCGCGGAAGACGCCCTGCTGCTGGAAGAGCAGGTGGAGCCAGTCGAGCAGGACGCGGTCGAGTTCGGCCTCCTCGGCGGGCGGCAGCAGGCCGTCCACCGGCGGTTCGGCGGCGAGCGCGTCGACGGCGGCGAAGGCCGCGGAGGGACGGGCGGGGGTGGCCGCCGCGCCGGAACGGTCGCCGGAGAAGTCGTTGCCGGAGGAGTCGTTGCCGGAGAAGTCCACGCCGGCCGCCTCCAGTACCGCGCGGGTGGCCTTGGTGACCACCACCTGCCGCTCGTCGTGTCCGAGTACGTGGTCCACGGCCGCCATGCCCTCCGCCGGGGTGATCGAGAAGATGCCGCTGCGGGCGAGCCGTTCCCGGTAGTGGTCCTGCGCCACGATGCCGACGGTGCCCCAGTAGCCCCAGTTGACGACCCGGACCCGGGCGTCGAGCACCGCGTCCAGGTGGTGCGCGAAGGCGTCCTCGAAGGTGGAGCCGGCCGCGTAGTTGCTCTGCCCGGCGCTGCCGGACAGGGCCACCGCGGAGGAGAAGAACATCACGAAGTCCAGCGGCACCCCGGCCACCGCCGCCGCCAGCGCCACACTGGTGCGGGTCTTGGCCTCCAGCGCCGCCCGGAACGTCTGCTCCGACATGTTGGCCAGCGACTGGTCGCGCAGCACGATCGTGGAGTGGAAGGCGCCGTGCAGCGCGCCGTGGGCGGCGGTGATCCGGCCCACCACGGCGGCCAGTTGGGCCGGGTCACCGGCGTCGGCGCGTTCGTACGTCACCCGGGAGCCGTCGGCGTCGATGCGCCGCAGCCGGGCGAGCCGGTCGCCGTCCAGGGCGCTGCGGCCGACCAGTACCACCCGGGCGTCGAAGGTGCGCACCAGCCAGTCGGTCAGCTCCAGGCCGATGCCGCCGGCGCCGCCGAGCACCAGGTAGACGCCGCCGTGGCGGATCGGGCGGGCCGGGGCGGCGGTGGCGTCCACCGGCACCAGCCGGCGGCGGTGGGCGGTGCCCGCGCGCAGCGCCAGCAGCCCGCCGGCCGCCGCCAGGGCGGACAGCCGCCCGGCCGCCGCGCCCGGCTCCTCGCCGCCGGCCCGGTCGAGCACCGTCACCCGCCAGTTGGGGCACTCGTGGGCCAGCGACTGCGCCAGCCCGTGCAGGCTGCCCGCGAACGGGTCGCGCACCGGGTGGCCGGGGACGGCGAGCACGTCCTCGGTGACCACCGTGAGGCGCAGCGGACGGGACGTGAGGCCGCGTTCCAGCAGCAGCTTGACGAGGCCGAACAGCGCCAGCACGCCGCGTTCCTGGCTCTCCTCTAGCGCCCGCGCGTCGTCGTGGCGGGCGCCCGGCCGGGGGCCTCCGGAGACGAACCAGACCGTCGCCGGGTCGGCCAGCCCGGCCGGTGACTGGAGGTCGCCGGCCTGGAGCAGCAGCGCCCGGCCGGGGCAGCGGGCGGCCAGTTCCCGGGCGAGCGGCGCGGCCAGGTCGTCGTGGACGATCCAGGTGTCGCCGGCCGCGCCGGTCGCCTCCGCCGCCGGTTCGGTGACCGGGGTCCAGCGCGGCGCGAACGCCATGCCGTCCACCCCGGCGGCCGGGGCGGGGTCCGGGGCCGCGGCGGCGGGGGCCGGCCGCAGCGCGAACTCCCGCAGCCGCACGCACACCCGGCCGTCGTCGTCCAGCAGCGTGATCTCGTAACGGTCCGGCCCGCACGCGCGGACGTGGGCGTAGCCGCTGGCCGGGGCGGGGCGCAGCACCTCCACCGCGCCGACCGCGTAGGGCACCATGGCCCGCCCCGAGGTGCGGTCGCGCAGCACCGCGAAGGTGTGCAGGGCGCCGTCGAGCACCGCGGGGTGGAGCACGCACCCGGTGAGCGCGGGGTCGGCGGCGGCCGGGACCACCAGCCGGGTCAGCGCCTCGCCGTCGCCGGCCGCGATCCACTCCACGGCGCGCAGCCCGGGGCCGTAGCCGAGCCCGGCCGCCTCGAAGTCGGCGTAGAGCCGGTCGCCTTCGTGCCGGTTCGGGCAGCGGTCGCGGATCGGGCCGGTCGCCACCACCGCGTCCGCCGCGCCGCCGGTGAGCGGTTCCGCGGTGCCCTCGGCGAAGACCGTCTCGCCGGCCGCGTCCGGGCCGCGCAGCGCGAAGCCGAGGGCGGCGCCGTCGCGGCGCACCTCCAGCCAGGCGCGCCGTTCCCCGTCGGTCACCGTCAGCGGGCGCAGCCAGCGCACGTCACGCAGGACGCACGGGTGGGTCAGCCCGGCGGTGGCGGCGGCGGCCACCGCCAGCTCCAGCGCGGCGACGCCGGGCAGCAGGTGGGTGCCGTGCACCTGGTGGTCGCGGATGAGCGGGTGGCCGGGGGTGAGCACGGTGGCGAAGGCCAAGGTGGCGTCCAGGGTGCGGGCCGCGTCCACCGGGCCGAGCAGCGGGTGGCCGCCGTCCGGCGCCCCGGCCGGCGCGGCGCCGCCGGTCCTGCGGTGCGCCGGGGTGTCGCCGTCGGTGATCCAGCAGCGCATCGTCTCGAACGGGTAGCCGGGCAGCGGTATCCGGCCGGGCACGGTCTCGTGCAGCAGCCGCCACTCGGGGGCGCCGCCGCCTACCCACAGCTCGGCGAGGGTGTCCACGTCCCGGCGTTCGGCGGCCGAGCGCACCGCGTCCTTCGCCGCCCGGGCGCCGCGCTCGCGGGCCGTGCCGCGCGCGCTGCCCTGGTGGCAGCCGGCCGGCAGCGGGCCGCCGTCGGCGAACGCGGCCAGCGCGGCGGCCAGTTCGGCGGTGGTGGTGGCGACCACGGCGAGCCGGTCGTCCAGCGGCTCGCGGCCGGTCTGGAGGGTGTACGCCACCGCGGCCGGGTCGGTGCCGGGGTGGGCGGTGAGGAAGCCGGCGAAGCGGCGGGCGAGTTCGCGCAGCCGTTCCGGGGTCTTGGCGGAGAACGGGAAGAGCTGCCGGCCGCCGGTGCCCTGCCGGGACGGGGCGGCGCGGTGCTCCTCGACCACCAGGTGGGCGTTGGCCCCGCCGGCGCCGAACGAGCTGATCCCGGCGCGCAGCGGACCGCCGTCCGGCGAGCGCCACTCGGCGAGTTCGCGCTGCACCCGGAAGGGCGAGGTCTGCCAGTCGATGTTGGGGTTGAGCACCTCGGAGTGGATGGACGGCACCAGCGTGCGGTGTTCGAGCTGGACCAGCACCTTGCAGAGCGCGGCCATCCCGGCCGCCGACTCCAGGTGGCCCAGGTTGGACTTGACCGAGCCGATCGGCACGCTGCCCGGGGCCGCCGAGGCCGCCTCGAAGGCCCTGGTCAGGCCGCGGATCTCCACCGGGTCGCCGAGCGCGGTGCCGGTGCCGTGCGCCTCGACGTAGGAGACCGAGCCCAGGTCGATGCCGGCCGCCCGCACCGCCTCGCCGATCAGCTCGCCCTGCGCCGTCGGGTTGGGCACCGTGAAGCCGTTGGTGCGCCCGCCGTGGTTGACGCCGCTGCCCAGGATGGTGGCGTAGACGTGGTCGCCGTCGGCCAGCGCCTTCGACAGCGGCTTGAGCAGCACCGCGCCGACGCCCTCGCCGGGCACGTAGCCGTCCCCGCCCTCGCCGAAGCTGCGGCACCGCCCGTCGCTGGAGGTGAACCGGCCCTGGCCGAGGAAGCGGTACTTGTACGGGTGCACATGGAGGTTGACCCCGCCGGCCAGCGCCACCTCGGCCTGGCCGGAGCGCAGGTCGGCGATGGCCAGGTGGATGGCGCTCAGCGTGGAGGAGCACATGGTGTCCACCGCGATGCTGGGCCCGTCGAAGCCCATGGTGTACGAGACGCGGTTGGCGATCGCGGCGTAGGAGGAGGCGGCGATCCGCCCGTTGTCGGCCTCGTAGAGCTGGTACAGCGAGTACATCGCGCCCACGTAGACCCCGACGCGGCTGCCGTGCAGCGCGGCCCGGGTGTAGCCGGCGTCCTCCAGGGTGTGCCAGGCGGTCTGGAGGAAGAGGCGTTCCTGCGGGTCGAGGATGGCCGCCTCGCGCGGGGAGATGCCGAAGAACAGCGGGTCGAAGGCGTCGATGCGCTCCAGGAAGCTGCCCCAGCGGCTGTAGACCGCCTCCCGGTCGGCCTCGGTGGCCTGGTCGTAGTCGCGCCAGTCCCAGCGGTCGGCGGGGATCTCGGTGATCAGGTCGCGCGCCGCGCGCAGGTTCTCCCAGAAGGCGTCCAGGTCGTCGGAGCCGGCGAAGCGGGCGCTGACCCCGATGATGGCGACCGGCTCGTCGGCGGGCGCCGGGGCGGGAACGGGTGCCGGGGCGGGGTCGGCCGCGGCTGCGGGGACGGCGACGGGCGCCGGGGTGGCGGCCGGGCTCGGCGGGGCCAGCCGGTCCGCGTGGTGGCCGGCGAACCAGCCCGCCAGCGATCGCAGTTCGCGGTACTCGAAGAAGAGCGTCTTGGGCAGCGGGCCGAAGTGCTCCTCCAGGGTGCGGTTGAGGTCCATGATCAGGATGGAGTCGATCCCGTACTCCTGGAACGCGGTGTCCGGGTCGATCTCCTCGGCGGGCATGCCGAAGGCGCCGGCCAGGATCTCCTTGAGGCGTTCCTCGGCGCGCGCCTGGAGGTCGTCGCCGGCTCCGGGGCCTCGCGGGGCGGGCGCGGCCGGTGCGGTGGCGCGCGGCAGCGGGCGGCGGGCGGCGGACTCCAGCAGCCGGGCCAGCTTCTCCCCGTCGCCGTGGGCGAGCAGCAGGTGGTCGCCGTCGTGGCCGAGGGCGGCGTCCAGCGCGCGCAAGCCCACCTCGGCCGGGAAGGCGCGCAGCCCCACCTGGCCGGCGGCGCGTTCCTGGGCGGCGGCGTCCATCCGCATCCGGATGCCGCCGTCCGCCCACAGCGACCACAGCAGCGACCGGGTGCGCCCGGCGCGGCGGCCCTGGCGGCGCAGCTCCTCGCGCCGGGCGGCGAAGGCGTCCAGGAAACGGTTGGCGTAGGCGTAGTCGGCCTGGCCCGGGGATCCGGCGGCGCCGGACATCGAGGAGAACAGCACGAAGAAGTCGAGCGGCAACCCGGCGGTGGCCCGGTCGAGTTCGAGGGTGCCGCGCACCTTGGGGGCCAGCACCTCGGTCAGCTCGGCGGGGTCCTTGCCCAGCAGGAAGCCGTCGCGGGTGGTGCCGGCCAGGTGCCAGACGCCGTGCAGCCCGCCGTGGTCGGCGAGGACGCCGGTGACCAGCTCCTCGGCGGCGCCGGGTTCGCCGAGCCGGGCCACCCGGTACTCCACCTCGGCCCCGGTCTCCCGCAGCGCGGCCAGCCCGGCCTGGCCCGCCGCGTCCAGCGGGGAGCGTCCGGCCAGCACGAACCGGGCCCCGGGCGCGCCGGCCGCGAGGTGGCCCACCAGCAGCCTGCCGAGGCCGCCGAGGCCGCCGGTGACCAGGTAGGTACCGTCCCGCCGCACCTCCGGCGCCGCGACCGTCCCCTCGCCGAAGCCGGCCACCGCGCGCCACCGGCGCACCTGACGGCCGCTGTCCCGGTACCGCACGGCGAACTCGTGCTCGGGCGCCCCGGACTCCTCGGCCACCGCGCGCGCCCGTACCGCGACCGGGCCGGGCGGTACGGCGACCGCGCAGGCCAGGAAGTCGGGCTGCTCGTTGGCGATGGTGCGGGCCAGGCCGTCCAGCGCGGCGGCCACCGCGTCGTCGGTGCCGCCGGTCTCCGGGTACAGGTGCAGCAGCCGCACCGGGCGTCCGGTGCGCGCGGCGGACCAGCCCTGGAAGAGCGCGGTCAGCCGCAGCGCGGTGGCCTCGGGCGGGCCGTCGGCGGCCGGGACGGTGACGCCGTCCCACACCACGAGGGCGGGCAGGCGGCCGTCGCGGGCCAGGTCGGCGAAGAGCGCCGCCCAGTCGCCGGCCCCCTCCAGCGCCACCCGGCGGCCTCCGGCGGTCACCCCGGAACCGGTGCCGGGGGTGACGGCCAGCACCTCGGCGCCGGGCGCCAGTGCCGCCGGGTCCGGCTCGGCGGTGATCACCAGCGTGCCGCCGTCCACCGCGGCCGGGGCGGTCACCGGCGCCGCCGACCACACCTCCTCGAACGCGAACGTCCCGGCGGCCGGCTCCTGCCCGGGGCGCAGCGCGTGCCCCTGGCCGACCGCGCGGGTGAGCAGCCCGCGGATGCGCAGCGCCACCCGCCCCTCGTCGTCGGTGAGGGTCAGGTCGTGCCCGGCGCCGCCGGCCGACGGCACGGCGTGCGCCCAGCCGGCCGCCGGCGGCGGCCCGTACACCTCCAACTCGCGCAGCGCGAACGGCAGTTCACGCTCCCGTACGGCGTCCGGGTCGGCCTTGGTCCACAGCGCGGCCTGGAGCATGCCGTCGAGCACCGACGGGTGCAGGGTGAACGTCGCGGGCGGCAGGCCGACCGCCTCGGGGGCCTCGATCCGGGCCAGCACCTCGGCGTCACCGCACACCAGCGAGCGCAGCGGACGGAAACTCGGCCCGTAACCGCCGCCGAGCCGGTCGAAGAGCGCGTAGCACTCCTCACCGGTCACCGGACGCGGGCAGCGGGCACGGATCGCGGCCAGGTCGAGCACGTCCTCGCCGGCCACCGGCGGCACCGGCTCACCGAACCCGATCCGCCCCGCCGAGCACACCTCGCCGCCCCGGCGGACCTCGTAGTCGGCGCCCTCCTCCGTGGCCGTCAGCCCCAACGTCACCTCGACCGGCTCCCCGGCCACCACCACCGGCCGCGACCACATCACGTCCCCGACGCCGCGCACCGGACCCCGCCCGGTACGCGCGGCGTTGACCACGGCGAACTCCAGCGCCGCCACCGCCGGCAACACCTTCAGCTCCCCGAAGGCGTGGTCACGCAGGAAGAACTCGGCGCCGGTGAGCGTCACCGAGAACGCGGTCCCGTCCGCGTCCGGCGCCCCGGCCAGCGGATGGCCGACGGGGGCCGACAGCCCGGCGACGGCGTCCGGTTCCGCCACCCAGTACGGACGGGCGTCGTAGGGCGGGGTGGGCAGCGACAGCCGCGCGGGGCGGTCGCCGTCGTGGAGGGCGGACCAGTCGACCGTGCCGCCGCGTACCCAGTGGGCGGCGAGCGCGGCGGGGTCGGCGGCGTCCGCCGCCCCGTCGTCGGGGCGGGCGGTCACCGTGCCGCGCAGGACGCCGTGGCCGCCGTCCGGGTCGGCGGCGAACGCGGCCAGCCGTTCGGCCGCCTGCGGGAGGGAGGTGACCACCACGGCCAGCCGTTCCCGCATCTCCTCGCGGCCGGTCTGCAAGGTGTACGTCAGCCGGCGCAGCGTGCGCCGCGCGGCCGGGGGTTCCTCGGCCGGGCGGGCGGTGATCCAGCGGGCCACGGCGTCGGCGTACTGCGCCAGTTGCCGCGGGCCGGACGCCGACAGCACCAGGACGTCACCGCGCGCAGAGGTCGTCTGCTTCTGCTCCATCTACCGTTCCTCTGCCTCTTCGAGCACCACGTGCACGTTGCTGCCGCCCATACCGAAAGAACTGACGCCCGCCCGCCGGGGGTGGGCGGTGCCGCCGTCGTCGCACCACGGCTCCCAGGCGGTGGTGCGGGTCTGGAGGCGAAAGGGGCTGCCGTCGAAGTCGAGCATCGGGTTGGGCCTGGTCAGGTGGACCAGGCCGGGCAGCGTCCGGTGCTTCATCGCCAGCAGCACCTTGACCACCCCGGCCACCCCGGCCGCCGCCTCCAGGTGGCCGATGTTGGTCTTCACCGAGCCGAGCGCGATCCTCGGCTCGCCCGTCGTCGGGGCCTTGCGTTCCAGCAGCCGGGCGAAGGCGTCCTTGAGCCCGTCCACCTCGATCGGGTCGCCGAGTTCGGTGCCGGTGCCGTGCGCCTCGATGTAGCCGATCGACTCCGGCGGGACGCCGGCCGCGTCGTGGGCGCGGAAGACGACGTCGGTCTGGGCCCGTGGGTTGGGCACGGTCAGCGAGTGCGTCCGGCCGCCGTGGTTCTCCGCCGAGCCGATGATCACGCCGTGCACCGGGTCGCCGTCGGCCCGTGCCCGCGCCAGCCGCTTGAGCATCAGCAGGACGACGCCCTCGCCGCGCCCGTAGCCGTCGGCGCGCGCGTCGAACGTCTTGCAGCGGCCGTCCGGGCTGAGCATCCCGGCCCGGCGCAGGCCCAGGAAGCCGTACGGCGACAGCAGCAGGTTGGCCCCGCCGGCCAGCGCCGCGTCGCAGTCGCCGCGTTGCAGCGCCCGGACCGCCCGGTGGACGGCCACCAGCGAGCTGGAGCAGGCGGTGTCGTAGATGGTGCTGGGGCCGTGCAGGTTGAACAGGTGGGAGATGCGGTTGGCGGCCACCGAGGCCACGTTGCCGATCAGGAAGTGGTCGTCGCTGCGGCGCTCGTGGCCGAGCAGGCTGAAGTAGTCGGCGCCGCTGATCCCGACGAAGACGCCGGTGCGGGTGGCGGACAGGGCGCCCGGCGCGGTGCCGGAGTCCTCCATCGCCTGCCGGGCGGCGTGCAGCAGCAGCCGGTGCTGCGGGTCCATCTGGGCCGCCTCGCGCGGCGAGATGCGGAAGAGCGCGGCGTCGAAGGCGGCCACGTCCTTGACGTACGAGCCGGAGAACGCCGCCGGGTCGCCGTCCGCGTACCGCCCGAACAGGGCGCGGGAGAAGCCGCGTTCGAGCGGGTAGGGGCGCACCAGGTCGCGTCCGGCGGCCAGGTGGTCCCAGAACTCCTCCAGCGTCTCCGACTCCGGCAGCCGGCCGCCGATGCCGACGACGGCCACCGGTTCGTAGCCGCTCGCCGGAGCCGGCGCCGGGGCGGCGGCGGTGGCGACGGGCGCGGTGACCCGCGCGGCGGTACGGGGCCGGGGTACGGCCGCCAGCTCGTCGGGGAAGCGCCGCAGCAGGTGGGCGGTGAGCGCGTCCACCGTGGGGTGGCCGTAGAAGACGGTGGGCGCCACGGTCACGCCGAGCCGGTCGCGCAGCAGGGCGCTGAGCCGGGTGAAGCGGATCGAGTCGAAGCCGTAGTCGCCGATGGGCTCCCCGGTGGCGACCTCCTCCTCCGGCACCCCGGCGATCTCGGCCACCCAGCCGCGCAGCCGGGTGCGCAGCTCCCCGGCCGGGTCGGCGGCGTCCGCGTCGGCGGCCGGGCCGGCCACGCCGTCCGCCGCCGGCGGTTCCGGCTCGGGCTGCCGGGCGGCCGGGTGGCCGTGGCGGCGCACGATCTCGTCCAGCTCCAGCCGCTGCAACGGACCGGTGTCGATCTTGGCGTTGGGGGTCTGCGGGAACGACTCCAGCGGCACCACCCGGGCCGGGACCATGTAGCCGGGCAGCCACTCGGCAAGCTCGGCGCGCACCCGCGCGGCCAGGTCGGCCGGTACGGGGCGCCCGGCGGGCGGCCGCACGAAGCCGACCAGCGCCTGGTGGCCGGCGACGTCCTCGCGCAGCAGCACCCGGGCCTCCTCGACCAGGTCGCTGCGGCGCGCGGCGGCCTCGATCTCGCGCAGTTCGATGCGGAAGCCGCGCAGCTTGACCTGGCGGTCGAGGCGTCCGAGCAGCGCCAGGCGGCCGTCCGGCAGGTGGCGGGCGGCGTCCCCGGTGCGGAAGACCCGGCCGGACTCGCCGAGGAAGGCGCCGTCGGGGAACTTCTCCTCGGTGAGCGCGGTACGCCCGCGGTAGCCGAGGGCCACCCCGTGCCCGGCGATGTACAACTCGCCCACGGCGCCGAACGGGACGGGCCGTCCGTCGCCGTCCAGCACGTGGAGGCGGGTGTTGTCGACCGGGGTGCCGACCCCGATCGGGCGGTGCCGGCGCACCCGCTCCACCGAGGACCAGATGGTCGTCTCGGTGGGCCCGTACATGTTCCACACCTCGTCGGCGCGGGCGAGCAGCTTGTCGGCGAGGTCCCGGGTGAGCGCCTCGCCGCCGCACAGCACCCGCAGCCCCGGCCGCCCGGTCCACCCCGCCGACAGCAGCATCTGCCAGGTGGCCGGGGTGGCCTGCACCATGGTGACCGGCGCCGCGGCGAGCCGTTCGGCCAGCGCGATGCCGTCCCTGGCCACCTCCTCCGGGGCGATCTCCACGGTGCCGCCGCGGGTCAGCGGCAGCAGCAGTTCGAGGGCGGCGATGTCGAAGCTCACCGTGGTCAGCGCCAGCAGCCGGTCGTCCGCCGTGCACCCGGGGCGTTCCGCCATCGCGCACAGGAAGTTGACCAGCGCGCCGTGGCCGACCTCGACGCCCTTGGGCTCCCCGGTCGACCCGGAGGTGTAGAGCACGTAGGCCGGGTCCGGGTTGACGGTGCCCTCGGGGTGGCGGCGGGCGGGCGGGGCCGGCGGGGCGGCGGCGGTCCAGTCGACGTCGTCCAGCACCACCGGCGCGGCTCCGGTGGCCGGGAGGCGGTCGGCGGAGGACTTGTCGGTCACCACCACGGCCAGCCCCGCGTCCTCGGCGATGTACGCCAGCCGGGCCGCCGGGAAGGCGGGGTCGAGCGGCACGTACGCGGCCCCGGCCCGGTGCACCGCGAGCAGCGCCACCACCAGCCCGGCCCGCCGCCGTGCCGCCACCCCGACCAGCGAGCCGCGGCCCACCCCGCGCTCCCGCAGGCGGGCGGCGAGCAGTTCGACGCGGTGCGCGAGCGTGGCGTAGTCGATGGTCTCCTCGGCGTCGGCCAGCGCCGGGTGGCCGGGGGTGCGGGCGGCCTGGGCGAGGACCAGGTCGACGGCGGTCAGGTGGCAGGGGTGGCCGGCCGTGGTGTCGTTGGCGCGCCGCACGAGTTCCCGCTCGTCCGCGGTGCGCAGCTCGAACTCGCCGATCGGCCGGTCGGGTTGGCGGATCATGCGGTCCAGCAGCAGCCGGTAGTGGCCGGCCAGCCGCTCGACGGTGGCCCGCTCGAACAGCTCGGGGTCGTACTTGAGGTGGACCAGCGCCCGGTCGCCGCGGACCACGACCTCCATCACCAGGTCGGACTCGCCCTCCTGGGTGATCGCCAGCGCGTCGGTGAAGAGCGTCTGCCCGGCGTCCATGTCCAGGTCGCGGCCGACCCCCTGCTGGAGGTAGAAGCCGATGTCGAAGGAGGTCTCCGGGTGGCCGCCGCGCCGCAGGTCGTCCACGACCGCGGCGAACGGGTAGGCGCTGTGGTCCTCGGCGGCCAGCAGCCGGTCGTGGACGGACTCGATCAGCTGCCGGGCGGTGGTGTCCGCGGTGCACCCGGTGCGCAGCACCACCGGGTTGATCAGGTAGCCCAGGGTGCGGTCGAACCGCTGGTCGGCGCGGCCGTCGGTGGGCACCGACACCGGGATGTCGGTGACGCCGGTGTGCCGGTGCAGCAGCGCCACGAAGGCGGCGTGCACCACGCTGAACGGGGTGAGCCCCAACTCCCGGGCGGCGCCGCGCACCGCCTGCCAGGCGTCCGGGTCCAGCTCGAACTGGACGCTGCGGCCCAGGAACGACGGGGCGCCGCCGCGCCGGTGGTCGGCGATCCGGTCGAGCACCGGCGCGGTGCCGGCCCCGGCCAGCTCACGGCTCCAGTACGCCCGGTGCTCCGCGCCCTCCGGCCCGGCCAGCATCCGGCGCTGCCACCGCACGAACTCGGCGTACGGGGTGCGCCGTTCGGGCTCCGGCAGGGTGCCGTCGCGGGTCAGCGAGGCGTACCCGGCGACGATGTCGCGCAGCATCAGATGGCTGGAGACGCCGTCGGTGATCAGGTGGTGGAACAGCAGCAGCATCAGCGGCCCGGACGCCGGACCGCGCAGGAAGTACACCCGGTACAGCGGGTCGCGCTCCAGGTCGAACGGGACGCGGACCAGGCCGCGGATCCGTTCGGTCAGCTCCTGCTCGGTGAGCGGGCCGAGGTCGAGGTCGGTCACGGTCCAGGCGCGCTCGGCGATCCGCTGCTCGGGGCCGTCCGGCCCGGAGCGCACGTTGATCCGCAGCCCCGGGTTGCGTTCGACCACCGCCTCCACCGCGCGGCGCAGCACGTCGAGGTCGACGTCGGGGCGCAGCCGCAGCGCCATCGGCAGGTTGTAGGCGGCGCCCTCCGGCGCGGCCAGGTGGATCGCCCACAGCGCGGCCTGGCCCCGGCTGAGCGGGTACGGGCCGGTGGGCGCGGCGTCGGCGGGCGCCGGCTCCGGGGCCGTGGCGGGCTCCGGGGCGAGCCGGCGCAGCAGCGGCAGCGCCTGCTCCTCGGTGAGCGTGCCGTCGGCGACCGCCGCGAGGACCTCCTTGACGACGGCGTTCATCGCAGCGTCCCCTTCTCCAGCTCCTGGAGCGCGCCGGCCACGTCGAGCCGGCCGTCCCGCAACCCCGCCAGCAACGACCGGACGTCCGCGCCGTCCTCCTTTGGCGCCGCCTGCGGCACGGTGCCGCCCAGCTCCGCCGGGAACGCCTCGGCCAGCTTGCGGGCGATCCCGCGTACCGAGCCGTTGGTGGTGAAGAACCGCGCCGGGATCCGGATGCCGAACTCCGCGTTGAGCGCCCGCGCGAGCCTGCGCAGGCCGAGGGAGTCCACCCCGTACTCCACCAGGCTCCGCTCCGGGGCCAGCCGTCCGCGCTCCACCCCGAGGTGACGCGCGAGCAGCCCGGTGATCCGCTCCTCCAGCCCGGTCAGCTCCCCGGCCGGCACCACGGGCGCGTCCTCGTCCGGCAGGACGACCGGGGCGGTCCCGGAGGGTCCGGCGTACCCGGTGGCGGCCCCCGGAGCGGGCGCCGGGGCCGGTGCGGGTTCAGGTGCCGTCACCGGTTCGGGCGCCGGTACCGGATCGGGTGCCGTCACGGGCTCGGGGGGCGCCGCCGTCAGCCCCGCGGCCTGCGCGTGGTCGAACCGGGCGCCGGGACGTACCCAGTACCGCTCGCGGGCGAACGCGTACGCGGGCAGCGGCACCCGGCGCGGCGCCTCGCGGCCCGTCCACAGCGCCGACCAGTCCAGGTCCACCCCGGCGGTCCACAGCCGGGCGAGCTTGTCCCACTTGCGGACGGCGACCACCATGCGCACGTACTCGCGGCCCTCCGGACCGTCGAGCAGCGCCTGCGCCGCGCCGCCGGGCTCACCGGCGGTACCGGTCACCACCCCGGCCACGTCCTGCTCGCCGTCGAGCCATCGGGTGAGCTTGGTCCGCAGGTCGGCCAGGCCGTCGGCGACGATCGCCAGCCGGTGCGCCATGGCCTCGCGGCCGGTCTGCACGGTGCGGGTGACCGCGTCGAGGCCGACGTGGGCGGGGGGTTCGGCCAGCCACGCCTGGAACCTGGCGGCGTACTCGCGCAGCCGGTCGGCGTCGCGGGCGGAGAGGACGAAGACCCCGGGGCCGCCCTCCCGCGCCGCCGCGTCCGACGGCTCGGGCAGGTATTCCTCGACCACCACGTGGGCGTTGACCCCGCCGATGCCGAACGAGCTGACCGCGCCGCGCCGCGGCACCGGCGCGCCCCGCTCGTCCCGCGGCCGGAGCCACGGCCGGGCCTCGTCCAGCAGATGGAACGGGCTGCCGTCCAGCCGCAGGTACGGGTTGACGGTCTCCAGGTGGAGGTTCTTCGGCAGCGTGCCGTACCTCATCGCCAGCAGCAGCTTGAGCAGCCCGGCCATGCCGGCCGCGGCCTCCAGGTGGCCGGTGTTGCTCTTCACCGCGCCCAGCGCGCAGTGCGCCGCGGGCTCCCCGGTCACCCCCCAGTCCCGGTAGAGCGTGGCGAAGGCCGACTTCAGGCCGTCGATCTCCACCGGGTCGCCGAGCGCGGTGCCGGTGCCGTGGGTCTCCACGTAGGTGACCGTGCGCGGGTCGGTCCCGGCCCGCCGGTGGGCCTTGACGACCACGGCGGCCTGCGCCTCGGGGTTGGGGGCGGTCAGCGAGTTGGTGCGCCCGCCGTGGTTGACGGCGCTGCCGCGGATCACCCCGTGGATGACGTCCCCGTCGGCGATCGCCGCGGAGAGCCGCTTGAGGAGGACGACGCCGACCCCCTCGCCGCGCGCGATCCCGTCGGCCGCGGCGTCGAAGGTGCGGCAGCGGCCGTTGGGGCTGAGCATGTCGGCCTGGCTCATGTCGACGAAGAGGGTGGGCGAGGCGAGCAGCTGGACCCCGCCGGCGAAGGCGAGTTCGCAGTCGCCGTGCCGGATCGCCTCCACCGCGCGGTGCAGCGCCACCAGCGAGGAGGAGCAGGCGGTGTCCACCGTCTCGCTGGGCCCGCGCAGGTCCAGCAGGTAGGAGACCCGGTTGGCCATCACCGCGTGCGCCCGGCCGGTGGAGTTGTAGCCGTCCAGCGGGGTGCCCAGGGCGTGCTGCACCTCGAAGTAGTCGTAGGTGCAGGCGCCCAGGAAGACCCCGGTGTCGGTGCCGGCCAGCGCGGACGGGCGGATCGCCGCGTCGTCCAGGCAGGACCACACGGCCTGGAGGAAGAGCCGGTGCTGCGGGTCCATCGCCTCCGCCTCACGCGGCGAGATGCCGAAGAACATCGGGTCGAACTCGTCGACCCCGCGCATGAAGCCGCCCCACTTGACGACCGTCCGGAACTCGCCGTCGGCGGGCTCGCCGTAGATGTCCCGCCAGTTCCAGCGGTCCGGCGGGATCTCGGTCACCAGGTCGTCGCCGGCCGTCAGATGGGCCCAGAACTCGGCCAGGTCGTCCGACTGCGGCATGCGTCCGGCCATGCCGACCACGGCGACGGCGTCGTCGTCGGGCAGCGCGCGGGGCGCCGGGGCGGCGGGAGCCGGGGCGGGCGTCTGCGGAACGGCCGCCGGTTCCACGGTCGTCGGCGCCGGTTCGGCGGCGGCCGGGTCCTGCCCGCCGTAGTGCGCCGTCAGCTCGTCCGGATGGCTGCGCGCGGTCTTCTCCGCCAGCTCGTCGGAGGTGGCCACGCCGAAGAAGAACGCGGGCGTCACCTCCAGCCCGAAGGCGTCGTTGAAGGTGTGGCTGAGCCGGGTGTACGCGATCGAGTCGAAGCCGAATCGGCTCAACTGGGCGTCCGGGCGCAGGAGTTCGGGCCCGGCCTTGGCCGCCTCGCACACCAGCGCGTGCACGTCCGCCCGCAGCCGCTCGGCCCACCACGGCCCGTCCGGGTCCGTCCGGCCGGCCGGGGCCTGGGCCGGGGCCGCCTGCGGCGTACTCGTCCGGTCCGCCACGCCGAGCGCGGCCAGGAACCTCTCGTTCCCGGAAACCACCGCCACTTGCACTACCTCCTGGCCGAGGACATCGGTCATCGCTTGCAGCCCCGAAGAGGGCGGGATCGGTATGACGCCGGCCTGCTCCATCCGTTCGCGGTGGCGCTCGGCCAGCGCGGAGGAGCCCCACACGCCCCAGTCGACGACCCGCACCGGGTACGGCAGCCGGCCGGCCAGCGCGTGGGCGTAGGCGTCCTGGAACGTGCACGCCGCCGCGTAGCCGCTCTGCCCGGGGTTGCCCAGGAACGACTGCACGGAGGAGAAGACCAGCAGGAAGTCGAGGCGCCGGTCGCCGAACGCCTCCACGAGCGCGGCCGTGGTGCGGGTCTTGGACTCCAGACCCTCCCGGAACCGGGCCTCGTCCGCGGTGTGCAGCGCCTGGTCGCGCAGCACGTTGGCGGCGTGCAGGACGCCGTCCACCGGGCGCCCGGCCCAGGCCGCCGCCTCGTCGGCCACCGCCCGCAGCCGGGCCGGGTCGGCCGCGTCGCCCTGGAAGTAACGGGCGCGCTCGCCGCCCGGGTCGAGCACCGCGAGCCGGGCGCGCCGGCCGGCGTCCAGCGGGCCCCGGCCGAGCAGCGCCACCCGGGCGCCGTACCGCCGCACCAGGTGCCCGGCGACGTCCGAGCCGATGTCCCCGGCGCCGCCGGTGATCAGGTACAGGCCGTTCTCCCGGAACCGGTCGCGGGGCGCGTCCGGCCGGGCCGCCGGGCGCAGGAGGGGGCGGTGGGCCCGCCCGTCGCGCACCGCGAGTTCGCCGCCGGGCACGGCGGAGGCCGCCAGCACCCGGCGGGCCGCGCCGTGCGGGTCCCGTACCGTCTCGTCCCAGTCCAGGTCGGCCACGGCCACCCGCCACGCGGCGCACTCGTGGCGCACCGCGCGGGCGAACCCCCACAGCTGCGCCTGGTACGGGTTGCGCACCGGGCGGCCGGCGACCGGGCAGGCGTCGCTGGTGACCAGCGTCAAGGTCAGCCCGCGCCCGGCACCGGGGCGGCCCAGCACCGACCTGACCAGCCGGAACGCGGCGAGCACCCCGGTGGCCTCACCGGCCGCCAGCTCGGCGGTCTGCTCCAGCACCCCGCCGATCGCGGGCCGCCGCACCCCGCCGAGGAAGTACACCGCGCCCGGCGCCGGTAGCGCGTCGAAGTCCACCGGGTCCGGCCCGTCCAGCCGCACCCGCACCACCTGGCGCGGCGCCAGCAGCCGGGCCAGCGCGTCCGCCGTCGCCGCCGACTCCTCGGTGCCGGCCAGCCACACCGGCCCGTCCACCGCCTCCGGCTCCGGCAGCGCGCCCTCCAGCGGCGTCCACCCCGGTACGTACGACGGAACGGCGCCGGGCGCGGCCAGCTCGGCCGCCGGGGCGGGCGGCTCCTCGAACCAGTACCGCGTCGTCTCGAACGGATACGTCGGCAACGGCACCAGCCGCGCCGGGTGCCCGGCGTACCGCGCCGCCCAGTCGACCCGGGCCCCGGCGGCCCAGGCACCGGCCAGTTCCTCGGGGGCGGTGCCCCGCGCGGCCGGCGGGTCGCCGGGGACGGCCTCGCCGGTGAAGACCCCGGCGGCCGGGTCGGCGGTGCCGTCGGCGGCGAACCGGGTGAGCGCGGCCGTCAGCGCGGCGGTGTCGCGGGCCACCACGGCCAGCCGGTGCTCCATGGGGTCCCGGCCGGTCTGGAGGGTGTACGCCACGTCGGCCAGGGCCGGCGCGGCGGCGTCCGCCAGGTGTGCGGCGAGGTCGGCGGCCCGGCGGCGCAGCGCCCCAGGGGTACGGGCGGACAGCGGGAACACCGGTACGGCGGGCGGCTGTTGACCGCCGTCGGCCACCGGCCGCGGCTCCTCCAGCACCACGTGGGCGTTGACCCCGCCGTACCCGAAGGAGCTGACCCCGGCCCGGCGCGGGATCTCCCGGCCGCCGCCGTCCCGCCGCCGGGGCCAGGCGGTGGCCTCGCCGAGCAGGTGGAAGGGGCTGCCGTCGAGCTGGAGGTAGGGGTTGACCTCGCGGACGTGCGGGGAGGGCGGCAGCGTGCCGTGCTCCATGGCGAGCAGCACCTTGAGCACTCCGGCGATGCCGGCCGCCGACTCCAGGTGGCCGATGGTGGTCTTCACCGCGCCCAGGGCGCACCACGGCTCGGCCGGCGGTGTCGTCCCGGCCTCCCGCAGCAGCTCGGCGAAGGCCGTCTTCAACCCGCTGACCTCGACCGAGTCGCCCAGCGAGGTGCCGGTGCCGTGGGTCTCCAGGTAGCCGACGGTGGTCGGGTCCACCCCGGCCCGCCGGTAGGCGGCCACCAGCATCTTCGCCTGGCTGGCCGGGTTGGGGGCGGTGAGCGAGCGGGCCCGGCCGCCGTGGTTGACCGCGCTGCCCAGCAGCCGGCCGCGTACCCGGTGGCCGGCCCGGGCCGCCCGCCGGGCGCTGGTGAGCACCACCAGGCCGACGCCCTCGCCGCGGACGAAGCCGTCGGCCGAGGCGTCGAAGGTCTTGCAGGCGCCGTCCGGGCTGAGCATGCCCGTGCGGTCGAGCAGCAGGTAGTTGTGGGGGGAGAGGATGACGTTGATGCCGCCGGCCACGGCGACCTCGCAGGCGCCGCTCCGGATCGCCTCGGCCGCCCGGTGCAGCGCCACCAGCGAGCTGGAGCAGGCGGTGTTGACCGGCTCGCTGGGGCCGTGCAGGTCGAGCAGGTGGGAGACGCGGTTGACCAGGATGGAGTGGGTGTTGGCGGTGGCCCCGAAGGCGTCCGGCTCGACGCCCGCGGCCAGTTGGAGCTCCTGGTAGTCGGTGGAACCGGCGCCGATGAACAGCCCGGTGTCGGATCCGGCCAGGGTGCCGGGGGCGATGCCGGCGTCCTCCAGCGCCGCCCAGACGGTCTGGAGCAGCAGCCGCTGCTGCGGGTCCATGCCCTCCGCCTCGCGCGGCGAGATGCCGAAGAACAGCGGGTCGAAGCGGTCCACCCCGTCGACGAAGCCGCCCCGGTGGGGCAGCGCCCGCAACGCGGCCGGGCGGTCCGCCGGGATCGCGGTGACCAGGTCGTCGCCGGCCACCAGATGGCGCCAGAAGTCGTCCAGGTCGTCGCTGCCGGGCAGCAGTCCGGCCATGCCGACGACGACCACCGCGTCGTCCCCGTCCGGCCGCTCCGCCCGTTCCGGCCGCTCCGGCGACGGCGACGGCGACGGTACGGGAACGGGGGCGGGGGCCTGCGGGCCCGGGCGGTCGCCGTAGCGGGCGCGCAGCACCTCGGGGTGGTCGGCGGCGAGCTTGTCGATCAGCGCCCGCAAGGTGGCCGTCTCGTAGAAGACGGTCGGGGTGATCCCCAGGCCGAAGGTCTCGTTGAGGCGTCCGGCCAGCAGCGTGTAGCTGATCGAGTCGAAGCCGAAGGAGCCCAGGTCCTGGTCGGGGTCGAGGTCCTCCAGCGCGATGCCGGAGGTCTGCGAGGTGAGCCGGGTCAGCTCGTGCCGGAAACGGGTGACGGCGTCGTCCCCGGCCGCGTCGGCACTGACCGCCTCGGCGGCGGACACCTCGGCCGCCCCGGGCGCGCCGGCCGGCTCCGGCACCGCCGCGCCGTCGCCGCGGGCCACCACCACGTGCTGGAAGTTGAGCCCGCGCGCCGCCTCCTCCGGCAGCGCCACCACGTCCTCGTACCCCAGCCCGGTCAGCAGCCGGTGCCAGCCGGGGGCGTCGAGCAGCGGGGAGCCGGGGAGCCGGCGGTGCGCGTCGTCGTGCTGCCACCAGCCGTCGAACAGGCCCATGGTGAGCGTCATCTGCGCGGTCACCGTGGTGAGTTCGTTGAGCACCAGCCAGCCGCCGGGGCGCAGCGCCGCCTTGACGCCGCCGACCGTGCGTTCGACGTCCCGGGTGGTGTGGAGGACGTTGGCGGCGACCACCAGGTCGTAGCCGCCGGCCTCGAAGCCCTGGGCGGTCAGCGGGCGGCCCGCGTCGAGCCGCTTGAAGCGCAGGTACGGACGGCCCTCGGCGTAGGCGCGGCGGCCGTGGTCGAGGAAGGCGGCCGACAGGTCGGTGTAGCAGTAGTCGAGGTGGTCGGCGTACGGGTCGAGCGCCGTCAGCAGCCCGGCCGAGGTGCCTCCGGTGCCGGCGCCCACCTCCAGCAGGCGGATCTTCTCGCCCGGCGCCAGGTGCGGCACGCGCGCGGTGACGTACGCCAGCACGGCGGCGCCCAGCGTGTCGTTGTACAGGTCGCTGATCGGGTTGCCCTTGTAGACGCCCTCCATCAGCGACATGCCGGAGGCGGGGAAGAGCAGGTCGGTGGCGAGGAGTTCGCCGCGCAGCAGCTCGGGGTAGCGGCCCAGGCACAGGGCGAGGAGCCGGGGGAAGACGTCCAGCGGCCCCGATCCGTCGGCCAGCCGGTCCAGTTCCGCGGTGTGGTCGGCGCGGCGGCAGGCGTCCAGCGCGCCGGGGTCGGGGGTGAACCGGCCCTGGTCCTGGCGTACCTGGCCGGCGTCGCGCAGGATCACCAGGATCTCGTCGAGCAGCCGGCGGTAGCGGGGGACGACGCCGGTGCGCTGGGCGATGGTGTCCGCGTCGGCCGCGTCGGGGGTGGCCGGCCAGGCGCCCATCGTGTCGAGGACGCGCAGCAGCCGGCCGGCCGCGACGCGGGCGGTGGCCCGTTCCAGGGCGTGGTAGTCGCCGATGGCCGGGGAGCCGTCGGTCACCGGAGCCGCCGCGCGCCGGGCGAGCGCCGTGCCGGGCAGCTCTGCGGAAGGGGGCTCCGCGGCGGCCAGCCCGAGGCGTTCCAGCAGCGGCGCCTCGGCCGGCAGCGCCAGCACCTGCGCCGGGTCGCCGCGCAGCGCCCGCAGCACGGTGCGCCATCCCTCGCGCGGCGTGATCGACAAGAACCCCTGCCGGGTCAGCGTGGTGCGCCACTTCTCGCCGGAGACCGCGCCGACGGTGCCCCAGTAGCCCCAGTTGACGCTGCGCACCGGGTAGGGCACGCGCTGGTCGAGCGCCTGGGCGTAGGCGTCCAGGAAGGTGGAGCCGGCCGCGTAGTTGGCCAGGCCGGGGGTGCCGAGGAAGGACTGCACCGAGGAGAACAGCAGCAGGAAGTCGAGCGGTTCACCGCCGAAGACCTCGGCGAGTGCCACCGCCACCTGGGACTTGGCGGCCAGGCAGGCCCGCAGTTCGGCCTCGCCCAGGTTGCGCAGCAGGCCGCTGGTGTTGGCCAGCGCCGAGTGGATCACGCCGTGCACCGGGCCGAACGCGGCGTGGATGCGGGCGAGTCCGGCGCGCAGCGCGGCCGGGTCGGCGGCGTCCGCCTGGACGTACAGCAGTCGTCCGCCGTCCGGGTCGGCCTCGGCGATCCGGGCGCGCCGTTCCTCGTCCAGCGGGCTGCGGCCGATCAGCGCGACCCGGGCGTCGTGGTCGTGCGCCAGGCGGCGGGCGAACTCCAGCCCGATGCCGCCGGCGCCGCCGACCACCACGTAGGTGCCGCCGGTGCGGAACCGCTCGGCGGCCGGCTCCGGCAGCGTCACCGGGCGCAGTTCCTGCCGGTACGCCACCCCGTCGCGCACCGCGATCCGCGTGCCGCGCCCCGCGGTCCCGGCGACGAGATCGGCGACGCGCGCCCACGCCCCGGCGTCGTCCGCGTCCGGCAGCGGGGCCGGCAGGTCGATCACCGGCGCGTGCCAGTCGGGGTACTCGTTCTCCAGCACCCGGGCCATCCCGGACAGCCCGGCCGCGTACGGGTCGGCCACCTCTTCCCCGGCCACCGACCACACGCCGCAGGTCACGATCCGCCAGGCGAGGTCCCGCCCGCCGGCCAGCGGCACCGCGAGCCGCTGGACGCAGTGGAAGAGCGCCCGCACCCCGGCCGCCTCGCGCCGGTCCAGCTCGGCGAGGCCCCCGGTGGCGGCACCCGGGTCGTGGCCGGCCAGACCGCCGAGCACGTAGACGGTGCGCACCCCGGCCAGTTCGTCCCGCAGCGCGGCGAACCCGGCCGGGTCGGCGGCGTCCACCTGCCACCGTCCGGCGCCGTGGCGGACCGTGCGGGTGCCCAGCTCGGCCAGGACCACCCGGTCCCCGGCGTGCCGTGCGGCCAGCGCCTCGGCCAGCGGACGGCCGGCCGCCGGGTGGAGCACCAGCACCGGCCCGCCCGGCACGGCCGTTCCCGCCCCGGCGTCCGGCACCGGCCGCCAGGCGGCGGTGTACGTGAACTCCGCGCCGGGCCGCTCCGGCGCGGCCTCGCCCGCCGTCCGCACCCAGCAGCGGCGCCGGGTGAACGGGTACGACGGCAGCGCGACCCGGCGCGGGGTGCCCTGCGGGTACAGCGCCCGCCACTCCACCGGTGCGCCGGCGGTCCACAGCCGGGCCAGCGCGGTCGCGTCCCGCTCGGCGAGCGCCCGCCGCACCTCGCTCTCCCGGCCGGTCACCGGACGCTTGACGGTGCCGTGGTGGACGCGGGCCGGGTCCTCGCGGCCGTCCAGGAACGCCCGCAGTGCGGCGGCGAGTTGGCCGCGGTCGGCCACCACCAGGGCGAGCCGTTCCTCCAGGGCGTCGCGGCCGGTCTGGGTGGTCCAGGCGATCTCGGCGAGCGAGGGCGTGCCGGGGGCGACGCCACCGGGGGCACCGGAGGCGGCCAGCCGGCCGGCGATCTCCTCCAGCGTCGAGCCGAGGTCGAGCCGGGGCGCCTCACCGGCCAGCCGCTCGCCGATCTCCAGCTCGAAGCGGCGCAGGTCGGCCGCGTCCAGCCCCCACTCGTCCAGGGTCACCCCGGCGTCGAGCACCGGTCCGGCGAGCCCGAACAGCTCGGCGGCGAGCGTCCGCAGGCGCGGCAGCACGTCGGAGGCGGCGGAGCCGGCACCGGGCGCGGTGAGCCGTTCCAGGTGGCGTTCGGCCAGCCGGCGCAGGTTCTCCTTCTTGCGGGCCGAGAGCACGACCACGTACGGGCCCGTGGCCCGCGCGGTGGACGGCTCTTCGGCGGCGGCCGGGGGCTCCTCGACGATCAGGTGGCCGTTGGCGCCGCCCGCCCCGAAGGCGCTGATCCCGGCGCGCAGCGGTTCGCGGGTGCCGTCGGGACGGGTCCGCGGCTGCCACGGTTCGGCCGCCCGCTGCACCCGGAACCGCGAACCGGCCCAGTCCACCTTGGGGTTGAGGGGTTCGGCGTGCAGCGAGGGGGCCAGCGTGCGGTGGCGCATCTGGAGCAGCACCTTGGTGAGCCCGGCGATCCCGGCGGCCGGCTCCAGGTGGCCGACGTTGGACTTGACCGAGCCGATCGGCACCGGCGCGGTGCCGGTCCCGGCGGCGCCGAAGGCCCGGTCCAGGGCGGTCAGTTCGATGGGGTCGCCCAGCGCGGTGCCGGTGCCATGCGCCTCCAGGTAGCCGATGCCGTCCGGGGTGACCCCGGCGCGCTCCAGCGCCTCGCGGACCAGTTCCGCCTGGGCGGCCGGGTTGGGCACCGTGTAACCGCCGGACCGGCCGCCGTGGTTGACCGCGCTGCCCTTGATGACGCCGTGGATCCGGTCGCCGTCGGCCAGCGCCTTCGCCAGCGGCTTGAGCAGCACGGCGCCCACGCCCTCGCCGGGCACGTAGCCGTCCCCGCCCTCGCCGAAGCTGCGGCACCGCCCGTCGCCGGAGACGAACCCGGCCTGGCTCAGGTACAGGTACTTGTACGGGTGGGCGGCCACGTTGACGCCGCCGGCGAAGGCCGTGTCGCACTCGCCGGACAGCAGGCTCTGGCAGGCCAGGTGGATCGCGGTCAGCGAGGACGAGCACATGGTGTCCAGCGCCAGGCTCGGCCCGTGGAAGTCGAAGAAGTACGACACCCGGTTGGCCACCGACGAGGAGAACGAGGTCGGCAGCATCGGCAGTTGTCCGGGGGCGTCCAGGCCCAGCATCTGGTACTGGTTGAACATCACCCCGGCGAAGACCCCGACCCGCCCGCCGGCCAGCCGTTCCCGGGTGTATCCGGCGTCCTCCATGGTGTGCCAGACGGTCTCCAGGAAGAGCCGTTCCTGCGGGTCCATCGACTCCGCCTCGCGCGGGGTGATCTGGAAGAAGTGCGGGTCGAAGCGGTCGGCGTCGGCCAGGAAGCCGCCCCACCGGCTGTACGAGCGCCCCGGGGTGTTGCGCTCCGGGTGGAAGAAGCCCTCCCGCGGCCAGCGGTCGTCCGGGATCTCGGTCACGCAGTCCCGTCCGGCCAGCAGGTTCTCCCACAGCCGGTCGACGTCGGCGGCCATCGGGTAGCGGCCGGCCAGGCCGATCACGGCGATGTCGCGGTCGGCGGCGGGGACGGGGGCGGCGGCCGGGGCCGCCGGGGCGCGGTGGGCTTCGGCCATGCGCAGCGTGAACGGGGCGCCGGGCACCGCCGGGTCCAGCGAGCGCAGCACCCGTTCCCGGTCGCCGTGGAAGAGGACGAACTCCTCGCCGCCGTGGCGCAGCGCCGCGAGGAACGCCGCCGTCCCGGGCCCCTGGGTCAGCGGGGTCTGGCCGTGCCGCCGGAAGTACGCCTCGGTGGCCGCGTCGGTGCGCATCCCGCCGTCCGCCCACAGCGGCCAGCCCAGCGCCAGGGTGCGCCCGGGGCGTCCGGCCGCCGCGCGGTGCCGGGCGTAGGCGTGCAGGAACGCGTTGGCCGCCGCGTAGTCGGCCTGCCCGGCGTTGCCGACGGTGCCGGTGACGGAGGAGAACAGGGCGAAGAAGTCCAGCGGTTCGGCCGCGGTGGCCTCGTCGAGGTGGACCGCGCCGCGCACCTTGGGGGCGAGCACGTCCCGTACCTCGTCGGCGGTCTTGTGGCGCACCAGGGCGTCGCGCAGCACCCCGGCGGCGTGGACGACACCGTGCACGGCGCCGTACCGGGCGCGGACGTCGGCGACCAGCCGGGCCACCTGGGCGGCGTCGGTGACGTCGGCGCGCACGTACTCCACCCGGGAGCCGTCACGTCCCAGGGCACGCAGTGCGGCGGTGGTGGCCTCGTCGGGCTCGGAGCGGCCGAAGAGCACCACCCGGGCGCCGGGCGTGCCGGCCAGCCGGGCGGCGAAGAGCCGGGCGAGGCCGCCGCTGCCGCCGCCGACCAGGTAGACCCCGCCCTCGCGCAGCGGCAACTCCCCCGCCGCGCCGTCCAGTTGCAGCTCGCGGTAACGGCGCACCAGGCGCCGCCCGTCCTCGTGGCGCACCCACGCCTCGGTGGTGTCGGCCAGTTCGCGCGAGACCACCTCGGCCAGGTCCGCCGGGCCGGCCAGCTCGACCACGGTGGGCCGCAGCCGGGGCTGCTCGATGCGGACCGTCGCCGCCAGGCCGGCCAGCGCGCCGGGGACGGTGGCGGCGGCCGGGGTGGCGGCGGCGGCCAGGTGCAGCAGCGGCAGCGGGTCCTCGCCCGGGGTCTCCAGCAGCGCCCGGCACGCGGTCAGCAGCGCCACGCAGGCGTGCTCGACCGCCTCCGGCAGCCCGGCCGGGTCCGGGGCCGGCCGCCGGTGCACCACGGCCCGGGGCGCGCGGCCCTCGGCGGCCAGGTCGGCCAGGAGCCGCCGGTGGTCCTCGACCGCGTCGGGCCGCACCTCGTAGACCCCCGGGCGCAGCCGCCTAAAGCCGGTGCCGGGCAGCGCCAGGACGACGTCGGCGGTGGCGGCGAGCGCCCCGGCGAGGTCGTCGTCCTCGTCGAGGACGAGCAGCGGACCGGCCGGCGCGGGGGCGGCGGGGGCGGCCCGCGCGGGGGACCACTCCCCCGCGAAGCACAGCGTCCCGGCGGCGTCGGCGTCCGCGTCCGGTACGGGGGCCGGGGCGGGCTCCGGGGCGGCGGCGCTCGCGGCGACCGGGACCTTGCCGGCCAGGTGCTCGGCGACGCTGTCCACGGTGGTGTACTCGAACAGCAGCGTGGGGTACAGCTCGATCCCCCACCGCTCCTCCAGGGCCCGCACCAGACCCAGCAAGTGGACCGATTCCAGGCCGAGTTCGTAGAAGCCGCGGTCGGTCTCCACCGCCGCGCCCGGGTCGCCGAGCACCTCCCGTACCGCCGCCACCACCTGGCCGCGGACCAGCTCCAGGTGGTCGCCGGCGGCGGGCTCCGGGGCCGCGGCGGGGACCACGGGCGGGGCCGGGGGCTCGGGCGCGGCGGGGCGCTCCTCCGGGCGGGTCAGCCGGGTGATCAGCTCCCGCGACCTGATCCGCTTCAGCGCCAGCCGTTCGAACCGGGCCACCAGCCGGCCGCGCGCGTCGTGCAGCCCGATGTCCACGTGGAGCACGTCGGCCGCGCGCGCCACCGGGTCGGTCACCCGCAGGTCGGCCACGCAGGCGTCGCCGAGCGGACCGGCCGCGCGGAACGAGGCGATGTGGAACGGGATCAGCGGCCGGGGGTCGCTCTCCTCACCGGTGAACGCCAGCGCGTAGCTCTGCATGGTGGAGGCGTCCAGCAGCGCCGGGTGGAGCAGGAAGTCCTGGTGGCCGGCGCGGGCCTCCTCCCCCAGCGCCAGGTCGGCCAGGACGCCGCCGTCGTGGTGGTGGATGGTGCCGAGCGCCTTCATGAACGGGTAGTGCCGGATCTCGGCGGCCCGCCCGAGGGTGTAGACCCGTTCCACGTCCTCCTGGCGCGCCGCCCGGCGGCGTACCTCGTCCAGCGCCAGGTCGGCGGCGGGGAAGGGCACGTCGAGGCGGAGCCGGGCCTGGAGGTGGCGGTGCCAGCCGGCGCCGGTGGGGCGGCCGTCGCGGAGGTCGCGGCTGCGCGCGGTGACCTGGTGGTGGTCGCCGTGCGGGGCCACCTCGACCTCGATCTCCCGGTCGAACTCCTCGGTGGTGACCACCGGTTCGGTGAACAGGATGTCGCGCAGCTCGCTGGTGGCCGGGTCGATGCCGCGCGCCGCCAGCAGCCGGTGGACGATGTCGAGGAAGGTCACGCCGGGCAGCGTGCGGACACCGTGCACCCGGTGGTCCGCGACGAGCGGGTTGGCGCTGGTGAGGGTCAGACGGGAGCGAATGGGCAGGTGCGCTTCCACGGGGTCTCTTCCTGGTTCCACGTTCAACCGGTTGGCAGGAATGTCAGATCGAGCCGCGCCGAGCGGCCCGCGGGCCGGTCGGTCAGGGAGGGCCGGGGAAGCGCCCAGATGCGCTTCCGGTGGTACACCGGCGGCGGCAGCGGCTGCCGGACGGACGCGGCGGACCCCGTCCCGGCGGTGCCGCGCGCCACGATCAGATGGGCGTTGGTCCCGCCGAAGCCGAACGAGCTGACCGCGGCCCGCTCCAGCGCCGGCCCGGCGGTGAGGTCCGTCAGCTCGGTGACGGGGCGGAACGGCGACTCGGGGAAGGCGAACCGCGGGTTGGGCCGCGCGCAGTGCAGCGTCGGCGGGATCTGCTGGTGGCGCAGGGTGAGCACCACCTTCATCAGCCCGGCGACCCCGGCCGCGCTCAGCAGGTGGCCGATGTTGGACTTCACGCTGCCCACCCCGCAGAACCCGCGCTCGGCGGTGTGCCGGGCGTACGCCGCGGTGAGCGCCTGGAGTTCGATCGGGTCGCCGATCATCGTGCCGGTGCCGTGCGTCTCGACGTAGCCGATGCCGCGCGGGTCGATCCGGGCGGCGTCCAGCGCCCGCTGGATCAGCTCCCGCTGGGCGCGGGCGCTGGGCGTGGTGTACCCCATCGTGCGGCCGTCGTTGTTGACCGCGGACGATTCGATGACGGCGAGAATCCGGTCGCCGTCGCGTTCGGCGTCGGCGAGCCGCTTGAGCACCAGCACCCCGGCGCCCTCGCCGGGCACGAAGCCGTCGGCGGCCTCGTCGAAGGTACGGCAGCGTCCGGTGGGCGACAGCGCCTTGCCCTGGCTCAGCAGCAGGTACGGCTCCTCGTCCAGCAGCAGGTCCACCCCGCCGGCCAGCGCCATCTCCGACTCGCCCAGCGCCAGGCTCTGGCACGCCAGGTGGACGCCGACCAGGGAGGACGAACAGGCGCTGTCCACCACGAGGTTGGGGCCGGTCAGGTCGAAGTGGTGGGAGACGTGGGCGGCCACGAAGTTCTGGCCCAGCCCGACGATGGCCTCCCGGGGCAGCGGGCGCAGGTACTCGCGGTAGTTGGCGGTCCGGGTGCCCAGGTAGACCCCGACCCGGCGGCCCTTGACCTCCTCGGTCCGGTAGCCGGCGTCGAGCAGCGCCTCGGCGGTCACCTCCAGCGCCTTGCGCACCAGCGGGTCCAGGTGGCGCGCGGTCTCCCCGTCGAAGCCGAAGTACGCCGGGTCGAAGTCGGCCGCGTCCTCGATGAACCCGCCCCACTTGCTGATGCTGCGCCCCGGCTGCGGTACGGGCGAGTAGAGCGCGGCGGCGTCCCAGCGGTCCGGCGGCACCTCGGTGACGTGGTCCTCGCCGCGTACCAGGGCGCGCCAGAACGCGTCCGGCGAGGCGGCGCCGGGGAAGCGGCACCCCATGCCGATGACGGCGACGGGCACCGGGCCGCCGGGGACCGCCGGCGCGGCGGCCGGGACCGCCGCCGGCGCCGCCACCGGGGCGGACGCGGCCCCCTCGGGCGCCAGCTCGGCCGCCAGCTCGCCGATGGTCGGGTGCTCCTGGAGCAGCGTGGGGTCCACCGGGCGGCCGAGGTCGGCCTCCAGCTCCCGCACCAGTTCCGCCATGAGCAGCGAGTCCACGCCGAGGTCGGCGAAGGAGACGTCGGCGGCCAGCTGGTCGGCGGTGGTGCGCAGGGTGCGGGCGAAGACCCGGGTGATCCGGCCGACGTCGGGTACGGCGGCGGGGGGCGCTTCGGTACGGGGCCGTGGCGGCACCGGCGCGGCGGCGGGCGGCAGCGGGGAACGGGAGAGTTCGGCCAGGTCGACCGCGTCCGGCTCGATCCGGCACGGCAGCATCACCGGGTGGCCGCCGATCCGCAGCGCGTCGTCGAGCAGCCGCAGCGCGCCGTCCACCGGCAGCTCCGGGATGCCGAGCCCGGCCACCGCCTCGCCGCGGTCCCGGCCCAGCCCGGTGTCGCGCCACACCGGCCACTGGAGGGAACGCACCCGGTGGCCGCCGTCCGTGTCGTGGACGGCGGCGAAGTCGTCCAGGTAGGCGTTGGCCGCCGCGTAGTCCGCGTAGGAGGCGCCCAGCCGGGGCACCGCGGCGGAGACCGAGGAGAAGAGCACCAGGTCCAGCGGCGGCTGGTCCGCCAGCGCCGCCCACAGCGTGCGGACCCCGCGCACCTTGGCGTCGAGCACCCGCCGCACCTCGTCGGCCGGCTTGGCCAGCAGCGAGCGGCTGTCGGCCATCGCCCCGGCGCAGTGGAAGACCGCGGTGAGCGCTCCGCCCCGCTCCGCCGCGCCGGTCAGCAGCCGGCGCAGCGAGGGCGCGTCGCTCAGCGCGTGGGCGCGTACCTCCAACGAGGCTCCGGCCGCGTCGAGTCGGGCCAGGGCCGCCAGGCGCCGCCGCAGCCGGGGCTCGGTGGCCGGGTCGGCGGCGAGCGCCGCCCACCTGGCGCGGGCGGGCAGCCGGGTGCGGCCGAGCAGCAGCAGATGGCGGGCGCCGCGGCGGTGGAGTTCGGTGGCGAGCGCCAGGCCGATCTCCCCGGTGCCGCCGGTGATCACCACGGTGCCCGCGGCGATGGCGTCCAGCCCGCCGGTGGCGGTGCCGGGTGCGGCGGTCTCCTCGGCGGTCAGGAGGTCCAGCGCCGCGTACTCGCGCGTCCCGGCGCGGTGGCGTACCCGGGGCCGGCGGTCGTCGGCGGCGAGTTCGGCGGCGGCCACCGCGGCGAGCCGGTCCGCCCGGTCCGGGCCGAAGTCGACCTCGACCGTCCGGGCGCGCACCGTGCGCAGTTCGGCGGGGAGCGCCCGGTACAGCCCCGCGGCCTCGCCGGGCACCGTCCCCCGGGTGATCCGCAGCACGGTCAGCGAGGGCAGCCGGTGGCCGGCGAGCACCTGGCGCAGCAGCGGGAAGCGGAGCCGGAAGGTGTCGGCGGCCGGGGCGCCGGCCGGCCACCAGTCGGCCAGGTCGACCACCGCGGCCAGGCGTTCCCCGGCGGCGAGCCCGCCGTGCGCGGCCAGGACGGTCTCCAGCGCCTCCGGTCCGCCGGGGATCCGGTCGGCGCGCACCACCAGCGCCCGGCACCCGGGCACCCCGGCGAAGAGCCGGTCCGCCGCCGCCTCGGACGCCTCGTTGACCAGGACCAGGTAGGCCCCGGGCTCCGGCGCGGCGGTCTGCGGCACGGCCGACGGACGCCACCTCGGCACCACGAACGCCTCCCGCGCCCCGCCGCCGGTGCCCCGCTCCCCCACCCAGTGCCGGTCGCGGCGGAACGGGTACGTGGGCAGCGACACCGGACGCGGGCGCCGCCCTGGCCACAGCGCGGCCCACTCCACCTCGCCGCCGGCCGCCCACCGCCGGGCCACCTCGCCGAGGCCGCCGTCGTCCGCCGGTTCCCCGGCCGATCCGTCCAGGAACGCCCGCAGCCGCTCCCGCAGCCCGGCCACCGAACCGGCGACCACCGCGAGGCGTTCGGCCATCGCCGCCCGCCCGGTCTGCAAGGTGTACGCGATCTCCGGCAGCGACGGGGCCGGCTCGTCCGCCAGGAACTCCAGCAGCGCGCGCACCGCGTCCCGCAGCGCACCGGCGTCCCGCGCGGACAGCGGCACCACGCACGGCCCGTCCGCCGCCCCGGCCCACGCCGCCGGCTCCTCGGTGAACTCCTCCAGCACCACATGGGCGTTGGTGCCGCCCATGCCGAACGAGCTGACGCCGGCCCGGCGCGGCAGCGGACGTCCCGACGCGTCGGTCAGCCGCGGCCACGGGGCCGTCTCGCGCTGGACGCGCAGCGGGGTGCCGTCCAGCCGGATCATCGGGTTGAGCCGGTCGACGTTGCGGGTGGCCGGGAGCACCCCGTGGCCCATCGCCAGCAGCACCTTGATCATCCCGGCCAGGCCGGCCGCCGCCTCCAGGTGGCCGATGTTGGTCTTGACCGACCCCAGCGCGCAGCCGGCCCCGTCCGGCAGCGGCGTGTCGCGCTCCCGGTACAGCTCGGTGAAGGCGGCGGTGATCCCGGCGACCTCGATCGGGTCGCCGAGCCGGGTGCCGGTGCCGTGCGCCTCCAGGTAGCCCACGGTCGCCGGATCGATCCCGGCCGAGCGGTAGGCCCGCTTGAGCAGTTCGGCCTGGGCGTCGGCGTTGGGCGCGGTCAGCGACTGGGCCTGGCCGCCGTGGTTGACGGCCACGCCCTTGATCACCGCGTGGACCCGGTCGCCGTCGGCGCGGGCCTTGCTCAGCGGCTTGAGCACCAGCGCGCAGACCCCTTCGGCGCGCGCGTAGCCGTCGGCGCTCTCGTCGAACGTCTTGCACCGGCCGTCCGGGCTGAGCGCCCCGGTCCTGGCGTACGCCTGGTGCTGGCCGGGGTCGCAGATCACGTTGACGCCGCCGACCAGCGCCTGCTCGCAGCCGCCCGACCGCAGCGCGTTCACCGCCTGCTCCACCGCCACCAGCGAGGAGGAGCACATGGTGTCCACCGCCACGCTGGCGCCGTGGAAGCCGAACGCGTAGCTGACCCGGTTGGCGACCACCGACGGCGAGGTGGCGACCGCCCGGTGCGGCTCGGTGCCGGTGAGCCGGTCGCGCAGTACGGCGGCGTAGTCGCTGTGGCAGACGCCGACGAACACCCCGGTGCGGCTGCCGCGCAACGCGGTCACGTCGTGCCCGGCGTCCTCGAACGCCTCCCAGGCCACCTCCAGGAAGAGCCGCTGCTGGGGGTCGATCAGCTCGGCCTCCCGCCGGGAGATCCGGAAGAAGGCGTGGTCGAAGCGGCGGATGTCGCGCAGGAAGCCGCCGCGCTGCACGGGGGCGTCCGGCAGCCGGCGCTGCGCCTCGGTGTCCCAGCGGTCGGCCGGCACCTCCCCGACCGTCTCCCGCCCCTCGGCGAGGACCCGCCACAGCTCGGCCACCGAGTCGGCGCCCGGGAAGCGGCCGGCCATGCCGATCACGGCGATCGCTTCGGCGTCGTCCCCGGCGTCCTCAACTGCCGGGCGGGGCGCGGCGGGTGGCGTCCCCGGGGCCGGGCGGCCGGCCACCACCCGCGCGATGTCGGCGAGCGTGAACGCCTGGAAGAGCCGGGACGGGTCCACCTCACGCTCCAGCCGTTCGGCGGCCTGCTGGGCGAAGGCGGTCAGGGAGAAGCTGTCCAGCCCGAGGGTGCGCAGGTCGGTGCCGTGGTCGAGCCGGTCGCGCGGCACGCCGAGCGCGTCGGCCATGACGGGGGCCAGCGCCTCCGCGAGCGCCGCGTCGGCCGCCGGGTCCGCGTCGTCCTCCGCCCGTGGTGCCTCCGGTGCCGGACGGGGCGCGGGCGCCGGGGCCGCGGTGCCGGTGTCCCGGTCCAGTGCCGCGCCGGCCAGCGCCGCCGCGACCGCCGGGTCGGTGACCTCCTTGACGGTGCGGACCCGGGCCAGCGGGGCGCCGTCGGACTCGCGCAGCAGCGTCGCCGTGAGCCGCAGCCGGGTGCCCTCGGCCCGCGCGGCGTCCAGCCGGAAGACCACCGCGTCGTCGGGGCCGCAGTTGCCGAGGTAGACCACGTCCCGCTCGGCGGTGGCGGCGGCCCTGGCCCACTCCGCGGTGCCCTCGGCCACGCCCGCGGCGGCCAGCGCGCGCCGCAGGTGGAGGCGTTCGCAGTGGTCGTGGATGTGCGGGTAGGAGGCGAAGTACAGCAGCCCGGCGCCGTTGAGGTCGTAGTAGGGGTTGAGCCGGTAGGTGTGGGTGAACAGCGGCTCGCCGCCGCCGGGTCCGCCGTCGCCGTCCGGCAGCGGACGGGCCGGGTCCGCCCGCCGGGCCGCCATGAACTCCCGGTGGAATTCGGCCTGTCCGGCGTCGGCCGCCGGCACCGCCGTCCCCTCGGGGGCCGCCGGGCGGACCGGCACCAGCGCCCCGGCGGCGGCCGGCTTGGCGAAGACCGTCATCAGCCGGGCGGTGAGCACCGCGCCGCCGCTCCGGCACTCCACGTCGCTGACGTAGGCGCCGTCGTCCACCCGGGCCAGCTCACCGGCCAGCCGGAGCCGGTCGCCCTCGCGGAACGCGCTCAGCGGCTGCCCGGCGGACACCCGGATACGGACGAACACCGGCAGCGCCCGGTCGCCGGACGGATCCGTCAGCTCCGTCACCGGGCGCCCGAAGTGCTCGGCCAGCAATTCCCAGTGGAAATCGCCGATTTCCTTGAAGAGCCAATTCTCGGAGAGCCCGCCGACCGCCATCTGCGGCAACGCCAGGCGCACTTCCCGGAATCCCATGAACGTCCCCTTCAGGCATCACCCTGGCCACCGTGCGGAGGCGGTGTTTCCAGCCGTTACCCCGCGCCGTATTCGACCAGAGGGCCGGCGCCGGACGGGACCCCTACCGCCCCTTGTTGCCCCCGCGCCGAGGGCGTCGCCCACCCCGGTAGGGGCCGGCCGCCACCCGTACCCCGGGGGCCGGTGCCGCGTCGGCCGGGGTTCACCCCGTCGCGGCGCCCGGCACGGCGCCTCGCGGCGTCGCCGGACCGACCGAGCAGGCCCCGGGGGTTCCCCCGCGGGGCAGGGGACGAGGCCGATCCGGCGCCTCGCGACGCACCGCGCCGGACGCCGCTCCTCACCGGGCAAGCCCTGGCCGACGCGGCACTTGCGGGAAGAGCGGCCCGGTCAGCAGCGTGGCGCGCACCCCGGCCGGGCGGAACGCCACCGCGACGGCGCCCACCGCCTCGGCCGGCGGCTCCAGATGGGTCAGGTACCAGGTGCGGCCGGCCGCGGCGACCGGGGCGGCAGCGGCGGCCCCCAGCGGCACCCGGAACGAGTCCAGCGGGGTGGCGAGCCCGGTGCCGGCCGCCTTGACCACGGCCTCCTTGCGGGTCCAGCAGCGCTGGACGGCGGCGGCCCGGGCGTCCGGCGGCAGGGCGTCGAGCTCGCGCCGCTCCTCGGGGTGGAAGTGGCCGGCCACCGCGGGCCCGGCCAGGTCCGCCCGGAACCCCTCCACGTCCACCCCGACCGGCCCGGCGGCCAGGGCCAGCAGCGCCAGCTCCGCGCAATGCGAGAGGTTGAATTCCAAACCAATTCCCGCCGGAGGCCCGGCCACCACCGGCTTCCCGTACCGCCCGGCACCGAACCGGAACTCGTCCGGACGAGCCGGGACGTACCAGGACAACACCCGGCGCACAAAAGCGTGGCTGATCACGAACTGCCGCCGGTGCCGGGCGAAGACGAAAGAATCGGCTCGTTTCCGCTCCTCGTCCGAAAGCACCGTGTAGAGCGCATCGGGATCGTCCTGCCATGAGTTCAGGCGAACCGCCCACACCCGCACCTCGCCGGCGCCCGGCCACCGTCCGGCGACCTCCGCGGCCACCGACCGGTCCACCCGGCGCACCGCCCACGGCACCCCCGGAAATCCCGGCGGATTCCCCGGGGACCGCCCCTCCGCGACACCGTCCGGTACCGCCTCCGCGATCTTCCCGGCACGGCCGCCGGGGTTTTGCAAATCGGCACCCATCGGGTCATTGCACACCGCACCCGCCACCCCGGGTACCCCTATGTTCGCCCACCGCGGATAGGGGGCCGCCGGGGTTGGCCGCCACCCCGCACGACCTCGCCGGACGGCTCCCGACGGCACTCCGTTCCGCGCATCGGCGTCATATACACCATGATTCGCGTCACTTCGCCGCGGGAACGACTCTCCACTAGGGTGGGAATCAGTCACTCAGAGGGGTGGGGGCGGGCCGCGACGGCCGTCCTCGCAGATGACGACGGTGGACCGGGCACGATCGGTTCCGGGGACGTCCTGCCGCCACCACCGCCTCGGCACAGGGGAACGGGGAGCTTCAGGTGCTATTCGACCGTGACGCCGCGATATCCCGATTGAACACCATGCTCACGGAATGCGCGAAGCACGAAGGAAGCGTTGCGGTCATTCGCGGCAGTACGGCCACCGGAAAGACGGAACTCCTGCACGCGTTGGGCGAATCGGCCGCGAACAACGGCTTCCGGGTGCTGAACGCCCTCGCCGGACCCATGGAGCGGTCTTTCCCCTACGCACTCCTGGAACAGATTTTTCCCGACCTCGGCCCGCTCGCCCCGCCGGCCGCCGGGAACTTCTCCGCCGATTCCGCCCCGGAAACCCCGGACGAACACCCGGTGGTACCGCCCAGCGTTCTGCGCCACGTTCACCGGACCGCCACCGAACTGGCCGCCCGGCAGCCGCTGTTCATCGGCATCGACGACGTCCACCACGCCGACCCGGCCTCGCTGCAGTGCCTGCTCTACCTCATCCGGCGCTTCCGTTCCTCGGCCATCGCCCTGGCGGTCACCGACAACCTGCACGACCCGGGCGGACGCACCTTCTTCGGCGAGCTCCAGTACCAGCCGCGCATCCTGCGCGTCATGCTGGGCGTGCTCAGCCCCGCGGGCGTCGCCGGGATGGTCGCCCAGGCCCTGGGCGCCAAGGCCGCCGACCGGTTCGCCGGCGAGTTCAACGCGGTCAGCGGCGGCAACCCGCTGCTGCTGCGCGCGCTGCTCAACGACACCCTGGCGCACGACGACGCCCCCGGCTTCCCCCGCCCGCACCCCGCCGACGCCTTCCAGCACGCCGCGCTCGCCTGCGTACGCCGCAGCGGCCCGGACAGCGTGCGGGTGGCGCACGGCGTCGCCCTGCTCGACCGGGCCACCCCGGTGCCGCTCCTGAGCGACCTGGTCGGGGTCGGCCCGCGCACCACCGAGGAGGTGCTGCGGCTGCTCACCGACTCCGGCCTGCTGGACGACGGCCGCTTCCGCCACCCCGCGCTGCGCACCGCCGTCCTGCACGACCTGCCCCGGGCCACCGCCAACGAACTGCGCAGCCACGCCGCCCGGTTGCTGCGCACCAGCGGCGCACCGGCCACGGCGGTCGCCGAACACCTCCTGGAATGCGGCCCGTTGCGCGAACCGTGGGAGGCCCCGCTGCTGCGCGCCGCCGCCGACCAGTACCTCGGCGACGGCAAGGCCGTCCTCGCGGCCGGCTGCCTGGAACTGGCCAGCCGCTGCGGCTCCGACGACGACCAGCAGCGCCTGGCCGACCTGTCCGCCGCCGCCAACATCACCTGGCGGCTCGACCCCAAGGCCACCGCGCTCCAGCTGGAATCACTGGCCACCGCGGCCCGCGAGGGCACCCTGCCCTCGGTGATGATGCTCCGGCTGATCCGCACCTTCCTGTGGTGGGGGCTGGAGGAGGAGGCGGTCTCCGGCACCGGCCGGCTGCCCGCCGAGGACGCCGACCCCGAGTACCCGGGCGAACTGCTCACCACCTGGCTGCGGCTGGCCACCACCTACCCCGGCGCCCTGGCCCGGATGTCCGGCCCGCTCGGCCCCAACCCGCCGGTGCCGGTGCCCCCCGTCGCCCCCACCGACACCCTCCATCTGCACGCCGGCCGCGCCCTGTACACGGCGCTGCGCGGCGGCGACGCCGACGCCGTCGTCACCGGCGCCGAGCACGTCCTCCAGCGGGTCCGGCTCAGCGAGCAGTCCCTCGAACTGCCGATGTCGGCGCTGCACGCGCTGGTCTACCTCGACCGGCTGGACGCCGCCGAGACCGGGCTCGACCGGCTGCTCACCCAGTCCGGCAAGCACCACACCCCGGCCTGGGACGCGCTGTTCACCTCCACCCAGGCGCTGATCGGGCTGCGCCGCGGGGACCTGCCGGGCGCGCTGCGCCAGGCCCGCGACGCGCTCACCCTGATGCCCACCCACGGCTGGGGCGTGGGCGTGGCGCTGCCGCTGGCCACGCTGATCGAGACGTACACCGCGATGGGCCGCCACGACGCCGCGGCCGAGGTGATCGAGCAGCCGCTGCCGGAGGGCACCGGCCGCACCCGGTTCGGGCTCCACCACCGCTACGCCCGCGGACTGCACCACCTCGCCGTGGAGCAGTACCAGTCGGCGCTGGCCTGCTTCCTGTCCTGCGGCGAGGACATGACGGCCTGGCGGGTGGACTGCCCCGGGCTGGTGCCGTGGCGCTCCGGGGCCGCCGAGGTGTGGCTGCGGTTCGGCAAGCCGGAGCGGGCGGTGGCGCTGCTCACCGAGGAGCTGGCCCGTACCGGCGCCGCGGCCTGGCGCACCCGGGCCGCGGCGCTGCGGCTGCTGGCCGCCGCCCGCCCGTCCGACCGGCGGCCACGGCAGCTGTCCGAGGCGCTGACCGCCGCCCGGACCGCCGGCGACCGTTACACCATGACCCGCGTCCTGGCCGACCTCGGCCACACCCAGCAGCAGCTCGGCAACGGCACCGAGGCCCGGCAACTCATCCGGCGGGCCTGGCGGCTCGCCCAGGAATGCGGCGCCGAGCAGATCCAGCGCTCCCTGCTGCCCGCCTCCGCCCGCCCGGCCCCGACCCTCCCCACCGACCAGGACGCCGACCCCCTCACCGACGCCGAACGCCGCGTCGCCTCGCTGGCCGCCCAGGGGTTCACCAACCGCGAGGTGGCCGCCAAGCTCTTCATCACGGTGAGCACCGTCGAACAGCACCTGACCCGCGTCTACCGCAAGTTCCGCATCAAACACCGCGAACAACTCCCCACCAGCCTCGGCCTCGACGTGGCCCGGCAGGCGTGACCGTCCGGGTGGCCGGGCGCCAATAGGGGACGGTACGGGTTCGCACCGCCGTCGCGCCTGCCTAGGGTCCTTCTGACGGATCTCCGCGGCGTCGCGACGCCCGGCACGCCCTCTCGCCGCACCGGCCGAAAGCCCAGGTACGCCCAGTACGAGGGCTTCCGGCCGGCACACCGAGAGCACGCACCGGACGCCGCTCCTTCTCCCACGGAGATCCGTCAGCAGGACCCTAGCCTGGGCGCGGCGGCGGCCCGGCCCGGCGGCGGGGCGGGCGCCGCGCGGCCTTGCCCCGGCCCCGACACCGCAGGGAGTGGACCCCGCCTTGACCGACCACCACGACGACTACGACGTGTGGATCCGCCGGTTCCACCCGGCCCCCGAGGCCGCCGCGACCCTGGTGTGCTTTCCGCACGCGGGCGGCTCGGCCTCCGCGTACTTCCCGTTCTCCAAGCTGCTCTCGCCCGGCGTCGAGGTGCTCGCGGTGCAGTACCCGGGGCGCCAGGACCGCCGTTGGGAGCCGCCCGCCCGCAGCGTCGAGGAGCTGGCCGACGCCGTCGCCGCCGTCCTGCACACCAACCTGACGGGGAGGTTCGCGCTCTTCGGCCACAGCATGGGGGCCGCGGTCGCCTTCGAGGTGGCCCGGCGGCTCGAACGGGAGCAGGGCCTGCGCCCGGCCGCCCTGTTCTGCTCGGCCCGCCGCGCCCCGACGGTACGGCTGCCCGCGGTGTGGGAGCGCGTCCCCGGCGACGAGGACGTCGTCGCCGAACTGCGCAAGCTCAGCGGCACCGACGCCGCCATCCTCGACAACCCCGATCTGCTGCGCATCTTCCTCCCGGTGATCCGGGCCGACTACCAGGTGGCCGGCGGCTACCTGGCCGGCCCCGACGCCACCGTCGACTGCCCGATCACGGTGCTGGCCGGCGACCGCGACCCGGAGACCTCGCTCGCCGAGGCCCGCGGCTGGGCGGCGCACACCAAGGGCGAGTTCGACATGCACGTCTACCCGGGCGGCCACTTCTTCATCGAGGAGCACCGGCCCGCCATGGCCGAGGTCGTCGCCGGCCGGCTGCTCCCCGCCTGACCCATCCGACCCGGAGACGACACATCATGACCGAGCGGCTGTTCACCTCGGAGTCCGTGACCGAGGGCCACCCCGACAAGGTGGCCGACCGGATCAGCGACACCGTGCTCGACGCCCTGCTCACCGAGGACCCCGCCGCCCGGGTCGCCGTGGAGACCCTGATCACCACCGGCCAGGTCCGGCTGGCCGGCGAGGTCGCCACCACCGCCCGCCCCGCCCTGCCCTCGGTGGTCCGCGCGGCCATCCTGGACATCGGCTACGACACCTCCGCCAAGGGGTTCGACGGCGCCTCCTGCGGAGTCTGCCTCTCGCTGGCCACCCGGTCCCGTACCGCGAGCGACGACGCCGTCGCCGCTCAGGGCGCCGGCGACCAGGGGCTGATGTTCGGCTACGCGTGCGCCGAGACCCCCGAGCTGATGCCGCTGCCGATCACCCTGGCGCACCGGCTGGCCCAACGCCTCACCGCGGTACGCAAGGACGGCACGCTGCCGTACCTGCGCCCCGACGGCAAGACCCAGGTCACCATCGCCTACCAGGGCGACCGCGCGGCCCGGCTGGACACCGTGGTGGTCTCCGCGCAGCACGCCGCCCACATCGACCTCGACACCCTGCTCGCCCCGGAGATCAGCCAGTTCGTGGTGGAGGCCGAGCTGAAGGCGCTCATCGAGTCCGGGGTCCAGCTCGACATCGACGGCTACCGGCTGCTGGTCAACCCCACCGGGCGCTTCGAGACCGGCGGCCCGCTGGGCGACGCCGGGGTCACCGGCCGCAAGATCGTCATCGACACCTACGGCGGCATGGCCCGCCACGGCGGCGGCGCCTTCTCCGGCAAGGACCCCTCCAAGGTGGACCGCTCCGCCGCCTACGCCATGCGCTGGGTCGCCAAGAACGTGGTCGCCGCCGGCCTCGCCTCCCGCTGCGAGATCCAGATCGCCTACGCCATCGGCGAAGCCGCCCCGGTCGGGCTGGCCGTGGAGACCTTCGGCACCGAGACCGTCCCGGTGGCCCGCATCGGCCGCGCCGTCACCGAGGTCTTCGACCTGCGCCCGGCCGCCATCGTCCGCGACCTCGACCTGCTGCGCCCGGTCTACGCCGGCACCGCCGCCTACGGCCACTTCGGCCGCGAACTCCCCGAGTTCACCTGGGAACGCACCGACCGCGCCGCCGCGCTGCGCGCCGCCGTCCACTGAACGCACCCGCCGGAGAACGCGGAACGGGCCCGCGCGTCGAATGACGCACGGGCCCGTTCCGTACCGACCGGGTCCGCCCGAGGGCGGACCCGGACCGGCGGGGTGTTACTTGATGATCTTGGTGACCTGGCCGGCACCCACGGTACGACCACCCTCGCGGATGGTGAAGCGCAGGCCCTCCTCCATGGCGACCGGCTGGATCAGCGAGACCGTCATGGAGCTGTTGTCGCCCGGCATGACCATCTCGGTGCCCTCGGGGAGGGTCACCACGCCGGTGACGTCGGTCGTCCGGAAGTAGAACTGCGGACGGTAGTTGTTGAAGAACGGGGTGTGGCGGCCACCCTCGTCCTTCGACAGGATGTAGGCCGTCGCCTCGAACTCGGTGTGCGGAGTGACCGAACCCGGCTTGATGATGCACTGGCCGCGCTCGACGTCCTCGCGCTTGATGCCGCGGAGCAGCAGACCGACGTTCTCACCGGCCTGGCCCTCGTCGAGCAGCTTGCGGAACATCTCGATACCGGTGACCGTGGTGCTGGTCTTGGTGTCCTTGATGCCGATGATGTCGACGGTCTCGTTGACCTTGAGGACACCGCGCTCGATACGACCGGTGACCACGGTGCCGCGGCCGGTGATCGTGAAGACGTCCTCGATCGGCATCAGGAACGGCTTGTCGACGTCACGCTGCGGGGTCGGGATGGCCTCGTCGATGGTGTGCATCAGACCGAGGAGCTTCTCGCCCCACTCCTTGTCGCCCTCCAGCGCCTTCAGCGCGGAGACGCGGACGACCGGAGCGTCGTCACCCGGGAACTCGTACTCGTTGAGGAGCTCACGGACCTCGAGCTCGACGAGCTCCAGGATCTCCTCGTCGTCCACCATGTCGGCCTTGTTCAGGGCGACGACGATGTACGGAACACCGGCCTGGCGGGCCAGGAGCACGTGCTCCTTGGTCTGCGGCATCGGGCCGTCAGTGGCGGCGACCACCAGGATGGCGCCGTCCATCTGCGCCGCACCGGTGATCATGTTCTTGATGTAGTCCGCGTGGCCCGGGCAGTCCACGTGGGCGTAGTGACGCGCCTCGGTCTGGTACTCGACGTGCGCGATGGAGATGGTGATACCGCGCTGACGCTCTTCCGGCGCCTTGTCGATCTCGTCGAACGGGGTGAACGGGTTGATGTCCGGGTACGCGTCGTGCAGCACCTTGGTGATGGCCGCGGTAAGGGTCGTCTTACCGTGGTCCACGTGGCCGATGGTGCCGATGTTGACGTGCGGCTTAGTCCGCTCGAACTTCGCCTTCGCCACTGGGGTCCTCCTGTGGACTGGTTCTGTAACGCCACTCGATGGCGCCAGTTCAACTTGCCGGGTTGGTGAGGACCCCGAAGGGCCTTACAAGTGCCAACCCGCGGATTGGGTTACCGGCCGCCGGGGCATCCGCCACCACCTTACGGTTTGCGGCGGAATGCCCCGTACTGCCTAGTGTCAAGCCTAAGGCTTGAGCCACGCCTTCAGAACAGCGTTACTCGCCCTTGGCCTTCGCGATGATCTCCTCGGCCACGTTCTTGGGAACCTCGGCGTAGGAGTCGAACTGCATGGAGTAGCTGGCCCGGCCGGACGTCTTGCTGCGCAGGTCGCCGACGTAACCGAACATCTCCGACAGCGGGACCAGGCCCGTGACGAGCTTCGCCCCGGAACGGTCCTCCATGGACTGGATCTGGCCGCGCCGCGAGTTCAGGTCGCCGATGACGTCACCCATGTAGTCCTCGGGCGTGGTCACCTCGACCTTCATCATCGGCTCCAGCAGCGCCGGGCTGGCCTTCCGCGCGGCCTCCTTGAACGCCATCGAACCGGCGATCTTGAAGGCGAGCTCGGAGGAGTCCACGTCGTGGTAGGCACCGTCGAGGAGCTTGACCCGGACACCGGTGAGCGGGTAGCCGGCGAGCACGCCGAACTCCATCGCCTCCTGGCAGCCCGCGTCCACCGAGGGGATGTACTCCTTGGGGATGCGACCACCGGTCACCTGGTTCACGAACTCGTAGCCGTCGCCCTCGAGCGGCTCGATCGAGATCTGCACCTTGCCGAACTGGCCGGAACCACCAGTCTGCTTCTTGTGCGTGTAGTCGACCTTCTCGACCGCCTTGCGAATGGTCTCGCGGTAGGCGACCTGCGGCTTGCCGACGTTGGCCTCGACCTTGAACTCGCGCTTCATGCGGTCCACGAGCACGTCCAGGTGGAGCTCGCCCATGCCCGCGATGATGGTCTGGCCGGTCTCCTCGTGCGTGGAGACCTGGAAGGACGGGTCCTCCTCGGCCAGGCGCTGGATGGCGACACCCAGCTTCTCCTGGTCGCCCTTGGACTTGGGCTCGATGGCGACCTGGATGACCGGCGCCGGGAACTCCATCGACTCCAGGATCACCGGGTTGGCCGCGTCGCAGAGGGTCTCACCGGTGGTGGTCTGCTTCAGACCCATGACGGCGACGATGTCACCGGCACCCACCGACTCGATCTCCTCACGCTTGTTCGCGTGCATCCGGTAGATCTTGCCGATGCGCTCCTTCTTGCCCTTGACGGAGTTCTGCACCTGCGTACCGGCCTCAAGACGCCCGGAGTAGACCCGGACGAAGGTGAGCTTGCCCAGGTGCGGGTCGCTCATGATCTTGAACGCCAGGGCCGACAGCGGCTCGTCGTCGGACGGCTTCCGCTTGACGACCTGCTCCGGGTCGCCGACCGCGTGGCCCTCGATGGCCTCGACGTCCAGCGGGGAGGGCAGGTACTTCACGACCGCGTCGAGCAGGGGCTGCACGCCCTTGTTCTTGAACGCGGTGCCGCAGAACACCGGGGTGACGGTGGTGCCGTCGCCCTTGCCGGAGTTGATGGTGATGCGGCGCACGGCCGCGGTCAGCTGCTCCTCGGAAGGCTCCTGGCCCTCCAGGTACAGCTCCATCATCTCCTCGTCGTTCTCGGCGACGGACTCCAGGAGCTTGCCGCGCCACTCCTCGGCGGCCTCGGCGTGGGTGTCCGGGATGTCGACGACGTCGTACATCTCGCCCTTGGCCGCCTCGGCCGACCACACCAGCGCCTTCATGCGGACCAGGTCCACGACGCCCTTGAAGTCGGCCTCGGTGCCGATCGGCAGCTGCATCACGATCGGGGTCGCGCCCAGGCGGTCCGAGATCATGTCGACGCAGCGGTGGAACTCGGCGCCGGTGCGGTCCAGCTTGTTGACGAAGCAGATCCGCGGCACGCCGTAACGGTCGGCCTGACGCCACACCGTCTCGGACTGCGGCTCCACGCCGGCCACACCGTCGAAGACCGTCACGGCACCGTCGAGCACGCGCAGCGAACGCTCCACCTCGACGGTGAAGTCGACGTGGCCCGGGGTGTCGATGATGTTGATGGTGTGGTCGACGTCGTCGACGTTCCAGTGACAGGTCGTCGCGGCCGACGTGATGGTGATGCCGCGCTCCTGCTCCTGCTCCATCCAGTCCATCGTGGCAGCGCCGTCGTGGACCTCACCGATCTTGTAGCTCACGCCGGTGTAGAACAGGATCCGCTCGGTGGTCGTCGTCTTGCCCGCGTCGATGTGGGCCATGATCCCGATGTTGCGGACCTTGGCCAGGTCAAGTGAAGTGGTGGCCATATGGCTCAGTCTTCTCTCGGTTCTCGATGGGGGTAGCGACTACCAGCGGTAGTGCGCGAAGGCCTTGTTGGACTCGGCCATCTTGTGGGTGTCCTCGCGGCGCTTGACGGAGGCGCCAAGACCGTTCGAGGCGTCGAGCAGCTCGTTCATCAGCCGCTCGGTCATGGTCTTCTCACGGCGGGCACGCGAGTAGCCGACCAGCCAGCGCAGCGCCAGCGTGGAGGAGCGGGCCGGACGGACCTCGACCGGCACCTGGTAGGTCGCGCCACCGACACGGCGGCTGCGGACCTCGAGGGTCGGCTTGACGTTCTCCAGGGCGCGCTTGAGCGTGATGACCGGGTCGGTGCCGGTCTTCTCGCGCAGCCCCTCCAGGGCGCCGTAGACGATGCGCTCGGCGGTGGAGCGCTTGCCGTTCAGCAGGACCTTGTTGACCAGCGAGGTGACAAGCGGAGAGTTGTAGACCGGGTCGATGATGACCGGCCGCTTCGGGGCAGGGCCCTTACGAGGCATGTCTTACTTCTCCTTCTTGGCGCCGTAGCGGCTGCGGGCCTGCTTGCGGTTCTTGACACCCTGGGTGTCCAGCGAACCGCGGATGATCTTGTAGCGAACGCCCGGCAGGTCCTTCACACGACCGCCGCGCACGAGCACGATGGAGTGCTCCTGCAGGTTGTGGCCCTCACCCGGAATGTAAGCGGTGACCTCGATCCCGCTGGTCAGACGCACACGCGCGACCTTACGCAGGGCCGAGTTCGGCTTCTTCGGGGTGGTCGTGTACACACGCGTGCAGACGCCCCGGCGCTGCGGGGAACCCTTGAGCGCGGGCGTCTTGTTCTTCTCGACCTTGTCCTGCCGGCCCTTGCGGACCAGCTGCTGGATCGTAGGCACCGTTTCTCCGGTTTCTGTGTGCCGATCTCGATAAAGCTAACCTGGGGATCCTGCACGGCCGGGCGCCCCGGCCACCGGCACGTTCCCCGACCCACGCGGTCGGGTGTGTCGGAGCCTTTGGCAGGTACCCGCGGAACGGGCTCGGCTCACATCATGCGGATGTCGCAGTCTCGGCGCCCCGCGCTGGTCGCCAGCCGCCGGAAGGCTGAAGGCGCGCACGCAAGGACCCGGGGACACCCCAGGCACAAGGTCAGAGCGTACCTAGCGTATGGGCTGCGGTCAAAACAAATGCACACGCGAACGACACGCCGGGCCCCCAGGTCGCTGAGCCCACGGTAACCGCCGCGCGGCCCGCTGGGAAGACGTCTCCCCCGCGCGCCGTCCAACGCCGCAGGGCGGCCGTCCCGTTGGGGGGACGGCCGCCCTGCGGCTTCACGCGAGCGGTCGGGCTCAGGCGTTGTACGGACCGTAGTCGTAGTCCTCCAGCGGGACCGCCTGGCCGGAGCCGGTGCCGAACGGCGAGTAGTCGATGTCGTCGTAGCCGACGGCCGAGTACATCGCGGCCTTGGCCTCCTCGGTCGGCTCCACCCGGATGTTGCGGTAGCGGGACAGACCCGTACCGGCCGGGATGAGCTTACCGAGGATGACGTTCTCCTTCAGGCCGAGCAGCGCGTCCGACTTGGCGTGGATCGCCGCGTCGGTGAGCACCCGGGTGGTCTCCTGGAACGAGGCCGCGGACAGCCACGACTCGGTCGCCAGCGACGCCTTGGTGATACCCATCAGCTGCGGACGGCCGGAGGCGGGGTGACCGCCCTCGGAGACGACCCGGCGGTTCTCCTGCTCGAAGCGACCGCGCTCGACCAGCTCGCCCGGCAGCAGCTCGGCGTCGCCGGACTCGATGATCGTCACCCGGCGCAGCATCTGCCGGATGATGATCTCGATGTGCTTGTCGTGGATCGACACACCCTGCGAGGTGAAGACCTTCTGGACCTCGCCGAGCAGGTGGATCTGGACGGCCCGCTGGCCGAGGATCCGCAGCACGTCGTGCGGGTTCTCGGTACCGGCCATCAGCTTCTGGCCGACCTCGACGTGGTCGCCCTCGTCCACCAGCAGACGGGCGCGCTTGGAGACGCCGTAGGCGATCTCGTCGCTGCCGTCGTCCGGGGTGATGACGATCTTGCGGGTCTTCTCGGTCTCCTCGATGCGGACCCGGCCGGCCGCCTCGCTGATCGGGGCCACACCCTTGGGGGTACGGGCCTCGAAGAGCTCGACGACACGCGGCAGACCCTTGGTGATGTCGTCACCGGCCACACCACCGGTGTGGAAGGTACGCATCGTCAGCTGGGTGCCGGGCTCACCGATGGACTGGGCGGCGATGATGCCGACCGCCTCGCCGATGTCCACCAGCTTGCCGGTGGCCAGCGAACGGCCGTAGCACATCGCGCAGGTGCCCACCGCGGACTCGCAGGTGAGGATCGAGCGGACCTTGACGGTCTGCACGCCGTGCGCGATCAGCTGGTCGATGAGCACGTCGCCGAGGTCGGTGCCGGCCGGGGCCAGCACCTTGCCGTCGACCACGATGTCCTCGGCCAGGCTGCGCGCGTACACGCTGGTCTCGACGCCGCCGGACTTGCGCAGCACGCCGTCCGCGCCCCGCTCGCCGATCTCCAGCTTCAGGCCGCGGTCGGTGCCGCAGTCCAGCTCGCGGATGATGACGTCCTGCGAGACGTCCACCAGACGACGGGTCAGGTAACCCGAGTCGGCGGTACGCAGCGCGGTGTCGGCGAGACCCTTACGGGCACCGTGGGTGGAGATGAAGTACTCCAGCACGGTGAGGCCCTCGCGGAACGACGCCTTGATCGGCCGCGGGATGGTCTCGTTCTTCGCGTTCGACACCAGACCACGCATACCCGCGATCTGACGCATCTGCATCATGTTTCCGCGCGCGCCCGAGTCGACCATCATGAAGATCGGGTTGGTCTTCGGGAAGTTGTCGTTCATGGCCTCGGCGACCTCGTTGGTCGCCTTGGTCCAGATCGCGATCAGCTCCTGGGACCGCTCTTCCTTCGTGATCAGGCCGCGCTCGTACTGCTTCTGGACCTTCTCGTCCTGCGCCTCGTAGCCCTCCAGGATCGTCTTCTTGGCCTCGGGGACCACGACGTCCGAGATGGCGACGGTGACGCCGGAGCGGGTCGCCCAGTGGAAACCGGCCGACTTCAGGTTGTCCAGGGTCGCCGCCACGACGACCTTGGGGTACCGCTCGGCCAGGTCGTTGACGATCTCGGAGAGCTGCTTCTTGCCCACCGAGTAGTCGACGAACGGGTAGTCCTCGGGCAGCAGCTCGTTGAAGAGCGCGCGGCCCAGGGTGGTCCGCAGCCGGAACGCGTCACCGGGCTGCCAGGGCTCCTCGCCCTCGGCCGGCTCCGGCGCCGTCCAGCCGCGCGGCGGCACGGTGCCCGCCGGGAAGCGGATGTCCACCTTCGCCTGGAGGGTCAGCTCGCGGGCGTCGAAGGCCATGATCGCCTCGGCCACCGAGCCGAACGCCCGGCCCTCGCCGCGCACCTCGCGCTCGTCGGAGTCCGTGGTGAGGAAGAACAGACCCAGGACCATGTCCTGCGTCGGCATCGTCACCGGACGGCCGTCGGCGGGCTTGAGGATGTTGTTCGAGGACAGCATCAGGATGCGGGCCTCGGCCTGCGCCTCCGCGGACAGCGGCAGGTGCACCGCCATCTGGTCGCCGTCGAAGTCCGCGTTGAACGCGGTGCACACCAGCGGGTGGATCTGGATGGCCTTGCCTTCGACCAGCTGCGGCTCGAACGCCTGGATGCCCAGGCGGTGCAGCGTCGGCGCCCGGTTGAGCAGCACCGGGTGCTCGGCGATGACCTCTTCCAGCACGTCGTACACGACCGTACGGCCGCGCTCGACCATGCGCTTGGCCGACTTGATGTTCTGCGCGTGGTTGAGGTCCACCAGGCGCTTCATCACGAACGGCTTGAAGAGCTCCAGCGCCATGGCCTTGGGCAGACCGCACTGGTGCAGCTTGAGCTGCGGGCCGACGACGATCACCGAACGGGCGGAGTAGTCGACGCGCTTGCCGAGCAGGTTCTGCCGGAAGCGGCCCTGCTTGCCCTTGAGCATGTCGGAGAGCGACTTCAGCGGACGGTTGCCGGGGCCCGTCACCGGGCGGCCACGGCGGCCGTTGTCGAAGAGCGCGTCGACGGCCTCCTGGAGCATCCGCTTCTCGTTGTTCACGATGATCTCGGGGGCACCGAGGTCCAGCAGACGCTTGAGGCGGTTGTTCCGGTTGATCACCCGGCGGTACAGGTCGTTCAGGTCGGAGGTGGCGAAGCGGCCACCGTCGAGCTGGACCATCGGCCGCAGGTCCGGCGGGATCACCGGGACGCAGTCGAGCACCATGCCCATCGGGCTGTTGCGGGTCTGCAGGAAGGCGGAGACGACCTTGAGGCGCTTGAGCGCACGGGTCTTCTTCTGGCCCTTGCCGGTGCGGATGATCTCGCGGAGCTTGGCGGCCTCCTCCTCCAGGTCGAAGGACTCCAGGCGCTTCTGGAGCGCCGCGGCGCCCATGCCGCCCTGGAAGTAGGTGCCGAAGCGGTCGCGCAGCTCGCGGTAGAGCAGCTCGTCGCCCTCCAGGTCCTGGACCTTGAGCGACTTGAAGCGGCTCCACACCTCGTCGAGGCGGTCGATCTCGCGCTGGGCGCGGTCGCGCAGCTGCTTCATCTCCCGCTCGGCGCCGTCGCGGACCTTGCGGCGGGCGTCGGTCTTGGCGCCCTCCGCCTCCAGCTCGGCGAGGTCGGCCTCGAGCTTCTTCTGCCGGGCCTCGATGTCCGCGTCGCGGCGCTGCTCGATCTGCTGCCGCTCGACGGAGACGTGCGCCTCCAGCGACGGCAGGTCACGGGTGCGGCGCTCCTCGTCCACCCACGTGATCATGTAGGCGGCGAAGTAGATGACCTTCTCCAGGTCCTTCGGCGCCAGGTCGAGCAGGTAGCCCAGGCGGGACGGGACGCCCTTGAAGTACCAGATGTGGGTCACCGGGGCGGCCAGCTCGATGTGGCCCATCCGCTCACGGCGCACCTTGGCACGGGTCACCTCGACGCCGCACCGCTCGCAGATGATGCCCTTGAAGCGGACCCGCTTGTACTTACCGCAGTAGCACTCCCAGTCCCGGGTGGGGCCGAAGATCTTCTCGCAGAAGAGCCCGTCCTTTTCCGGCTTGAGGGTGCGGTAGTTGATGGTCTCCGGCTTCTTAACCTCGCCGTGCGACCACTGACGGATGTCGTCCGCGGTGGCCAGGCCGATCCGCAGCTCGTCGAAGAAGTTGACGTCGAGCACTGGTCGTCAATCCCTCTTTCGGGGTCGAAAGTCAAACATGGTCTGTCGGGGTCCGGCCCCTCGCCGGGGCTGGGTCACCTCCCGCCGCCGGCCCGCCGCCGAGGCGGCGGGGTACGGCGGCGGGAGGGCCCGTCAGACCTCTTCGACGCTGCTCGGCTCGCGCCGGGACAGGTCGATACCGAGCTCCTCCGCCGCGCGGAAGACATCCTCGTCGGTGTCGCGCATCTCGATGGACATGCCGTCCGAGGAGAGCACCTCCACGTTGAGGCAGAGCGACTGCATCTCCTTGATGAGCACCTTGAAGGACTCCGGGATGCCCGGTTCGGGGATGTTCTCGCCCTTGACGATGGCCTCGTAGACCTTCACGCGACCGAGGACGTCGTCGGACTTGATCGTCAGCAGTTCCTGGAGGGCGTAGGCGGCGCCGTACGCCTCCAGCGCCCACACCTCCATCTCACCGAAGCGCTGACCACCGAACTGGGCCTTACCACCCAGCGGCTGCTGGGTGATCATCGAGTACGGACCGGTGGAGCGGGCGTGCAGCTTGTCGTCCACCAGGTGGTGCAGCTTCAGGATGTACATGTACCCGACGGAGATCGGCTCCGGGAACGGCTCGCCGGAGCGGCCGTCGAAGAGCCGGGCCTTGCCCGAGGGCAGGACCATGCGATCGCCGTCGCGGTTGGGGATCGTCGACTCGAACAGGCCGGCGATCTCGTCCTCCCGGGCGCCGTCGAACACCGGGGTGGCGACGTTGGTGCCCGGCTCGACCTGGCCGGCGCCGATGCCCTCCAGACGGCGGGCCCATTCGTCGGCGATGCCGGAGACGTCCCAGCCCTGCTTGGCGAGCCAGCCCAGGTGGATCTCCAGGACCTGGCCCGGGTTCATCCGGGAGGGGACGCCGAGCGGGTTGAGGATGATGTCGACCGGGGTGCCGTCCTCCAGGAACGGCATGTCCTCGACGGGGAGGATCTTGGAGATGACGCCCTTGTTGCCGTGGCGGCCGGCGAGCTTGTCACCGTCGGTGATCTTGCGCTTCTGGGCCACGTAGACGCGGACCAGCTGGTTGACGCCCGGCGGCAGCTCGTCGCCCTCCTCGCGGTCGAAGACGCGCACGCCGATGACCTTGCCGGTCTCACCGTGCGGCACCTTCAGCGAGGTGTCACGGACCTCACGGGCCTTCTCACCGAAGATCGCGCGCAGCAGCCGCTCCTCCGGGGTCAGCTCGGTCTCACCCTTCGGGGTGACCTTGCCGACCAGGATGTCGCCGGCCACGACCTCGGCACCGATGCGGATGATGCCGCGCTCGTCGAGGTCGGCGAGGACCTCCTCGGAGACGTTCGGGATGTCCCGGGTGATCTCCTCGGGGCCGAGCTTGGTGTCCCGGGCGTCGACCTCGTGCTCCTCGATGTGGATCGAGGAGAGGACGTCGTCCTGGACGAGGCGCTGCGACAGGATGATCGCGTCCTCGTAGTTGTGGCCCTCCCACGGCATGAACGCGACCAGCAGGTTCTTGCCGAGGGCCATCTCGCCCCGCTCGGTGGAGGGGCCGTCGGCGAGCACCTGGCCGGCGACGACCCGGGCGCCCTCGTCCACGACCACCTTCTGGTTGAAGGAGGTGCCCTGGTTGGAGCGGTTGAACTTGGCGACCCGGTAGGTGGTGTAGGTGCCGTCGTCGTTGGCCACCGTGACGTAGTCCGCGGAGACCTCCTGGACCACGCCGTCCTTCTCGGCGGTGATGACGTCACCGGCGTCGACCGCGGCGCGGTACTCGATGCCGGTGCCGACCAGCGGCGACTCCGCCTTCAGCAGCGGCACCGCCTGGCGCATCATGTTGGAGCCCATGAGCGCGCGGTTGGCGTCGTCGTGCTCCAGGAACGGGATCATGGCGGTGGCCACCGACACCATCTGGCGCGGCGAGACGTCCATGTAGTCCACGTCCTGCGAGGGGACGAGGTCGACCTCGCCGCCACGGCGGCGGACCAGCACACGGGCCTCGGCGAAGGTGCCCTCCTCGGTGAGCGGCGCGTTGGCCTGCGCGATGAGGAAGCGGTCCTCCTCGTCCGCGGTCAGGTAGTGCACGTCCTCGGTGACCCGGCCCTCGACGACCCGGCGGTACGGGGTCTCGATGAAGCCGAACGCGTTGATCCGGCCGTACGAGGCGAGCGAGCCGATCAGACCGATGTTCGGGCCTTCCGGCGTCTCGATCGGGCACATGCGGCCGTAGTGCGACGGGTGCACGTCACGCACGTCCAGACCGGCCCGCTCACGGGAGAGACCACCCGGGCCCAGCGCGTTGAGCCGGCGCTTGTGGGTCAGACCCGACAGCGGGTTGGTCTGGTCCATGAACTGGGACAGCTGGCTGGTGCCGAAGAACTCCTTGATGGAGGCGACGACCGGCCGGATGTTGATCAGGGTCTGCGGCGTGATCGCCTCGACGTCCTGGGTGGTCATGCGCTCGCGCACGACGCGCTCCATACGGGCGAGACCCGTACGGACCTGGTTCTGGATCAGCTCGCCGACGCTGCGGATGCGGCGGTTGCCGAAGTGGTCGATGTCATCGGTCTCGACCATCAGCGGGCGGCCGTTGTCGCCGACCGTCTCGGTCTCGCCGGCGTGCAGCTTGACCAGGTACTTGATGGTGGCGATGACGTCCTCGACGGTGAGCACGCCGGCGTCCAGCGGCGCGTCGCTGCCGAGCTTCTTGTTGACCTTGTAGCGGCCGACCTTGGCGAGGTCGTAGCGCTTCGGGTTGAAGTACAGGTTCTCCAGCAGCGTCTGCGCGGCCTCACGCGTCGGCGGCTCGCCCGGGCGCAGCTTGCGGTAGATGTCGAGCAGCGCGTCGTCCTGGCCCTGGGTGTGGTCCTTCTCCAGGGTGGCGCGCATCGACTCGTACTCGCCGAACTCCTCCAGGATCTGGTCGTTGGTCCAGCCCAGAGCCTTCAGGAGCACGGTGACGGACTGCTTGCGCTTGCGGTCGATGCGCACACCGACCATGTCGCGCTTGTCGATCTCCATCTCCAGCCAGGCACCCCGGGACGGGATGATCTTGGCGGAGAAGATGTCCTTGTCGGAGGTCTTGTCGATGGTGCTGTCGAAGTAGACACCCGGCGACCGCACGAGCTGCGAGACCACGACACGCTCGGTGCCGTTGATGACGAAGGTGCCCTTGTTGGTCATGAGCGGGAAGTCGCCCATGAAGACCGTCTGGGACTTGATCTCGCCGGTCTCGTTGTTGGTGAACTCGGCGGTGACGAAGAGCGGGGCGGCGTACGTGAAGTCGCGCTCCTTGCACTCGTCGATCGAGTTCTTCGGGGGCTCGAAGCGGTGGTCGCGGAAGGTCAGCGACATCGACCCGGAGAAGTCCTCGATCGGGGAGATCTCCTCGAAGATCTCCTCCAGACCGGACTTCGTGGGCACATCCTGCCCGCTTTCCAGCGCCGCCTCGACACGAGCCTTCCAAGCGGCGTTGCCGAGCAGCCAATCGAAGCTCTCGGTTTGCAGCGCGAGAAGGTTCGGAACCTCAAGCGGCTCCTTGATCTTCGCAAAGGAGATGCGCAGCGGGGCGGTGCTTGCGCCGTTGTTCGTATTGGCAGTCGAGGCGTTGCGCGAGGCGGCCAAGAGGGGGTCCTTCCGAGGGCTCGGACTCACTACGCGCGTACCGGTCCGCCCCTGAGCACGCTCATGGCCGATGCCCCGGGACCGGGCCATCTCCCTCAGCCATGCTCAGATGTGGGCTTGCCCCTGGTGACGGGCCAGGCAGCAGCTAACAGGCAGCGCAAAGGGTCAGTGTAGCCACTCGGCACACTGATGTCCAGAGCAGTGATTCGGAACCCGAATCATCTCCCCCTCGTCATGCGGTAGGCCCGGCCTCGGCCGAGCCCCGGCTTCCTGTCCTGCGCCCGACCTCAGTCATTCCCGCATCGCGGGCGATCCATGCCTCGACTCCGTCAGCCGCTCGGATCGGCGCCACGACGTCCCCCCTGCCTCGCGAGGGAACTCCCCGAGAATTGCGCGCTGCGTGCGGTTCGTCAAGGGTCCCGCCCCGCGCGGATGCTCACACGCTCCCGGCCGGAGGGGTCGCCGAACCAGCGAAGATCACCATACCCGCCGCCACCGACAACGGCGTGCAGCCGGGTCCCCACGGCGCGAAGACCGCAGGGCGACCACCCGAACGGGTGGCCGCCCTGCGGCTGATCAGCCCCTCGAAAGGGGCACGCACGACACACGGCCGTGCCGGGCCTGGACGGCCCGTACGGGGTACCGGGACCCCGCGAAGGGTCTTACTTGACCTCGACACCGGCGCCGGCGGCCTCCAGGGCCTCCTTCGCCTTGTCCGCGGCCTCCTTGTTGACCTTCTCGAGCAGCGGCTTCGGCGCACCGTCGACCAGGTCCTTGGCCTCCTTCAGGCCCAGCGAGGTCAGCTCACGCACGACCTTGATGACCTGGATCTTCTTGTCACCGGCGGAGGTGAGGATGACGTCGAACTCGTCCTTCTCCTCGACCTCGGCGGCGGCCGGGGCACCCGGGGCACCGGCGGCGACGACGGCGGCCGGGGCGGCGGCGGTGACGTCGAACTTCTCCTCGAAGGCCTTCACGAACTCGGACAGCTCGATCAGGGTCATGCCCTCGAACTGCTCCAGCAGCTCTTCCTGGGTCAGCTTCGCCATGGTGGCGGTCCTTCCACTAATTCGGCAGGTGCCGGGGTTTTCGCTTGGTTGTGGCGGGCTTGCGCTGGCCCGCTGCGACCGAGAACCGGGTGATTACTCGGCGGACTCGGCCTCGGCGGGAGCCGGCGTACCGGCACCGCCCTGCTCGACCTTGACCCGAAGCGCCTCCGCGGTGCGGACGAACTTCGACGGCAGGGCCTGGAAGAGCGCGGCAGCCTGGGACTGCTTGGCCTTCATGGCACCCGCCAGCTTGGCGAGCAGCACCTCGCGGGACTCGAGGTCCGCGAGCTTGGTGATCTCTTCGGCGGACAGCGCCTTGCCCTCGAGGACACCGCCCTTGATGACCAGCGCGGGGTTGTCCTTGGCGAAGTCACGCAGGCCCTTCGCCGCCTCCACCGGGTCACCGGTGACGAAGGCGAGCGCCGTCGACCCGTTGAGCAGGTCGTCGAGCGAGCTGATCCCGGCCTCGTTGGCCGCGATCTTGGTCAGCGTGTTCTTCGCAACGCGGTACTGGGCGTTCTCACCGAGAGCACGGCGCAGATCCTTGAGCTGCGCCACGCTCAGGCCGGTGTACGCCGTGACCACTGCGGCGTTCGCGCTGCGGAACTTGTCCGTCAGCTCGGCAACCGCGGCAGCCTTGTCGGGCCTCGCCATGAGCCTCGGCCTCCTTCCGGGTGATTGCGGACCGCAAGGACGCGAAGGAGGAGGCTTGACACATACGAAACGCCCCGGCGCAGGCGCACGGGGCGTGGCTCGACCGGACACAATGCGTCCGGGAGCTTCTCCGATGTCACCTGCGCAGGTCGCCCGCGGTTAGCGGATCCTTCGGCCGCCGCGCCCACAAAACGGCACAGCGACGACCAGCGGTCTCTGGCTTCCCCGGAAGCGTACGGGACCCCCGGGCGACGAGGCAAATCGCCGCCCGGGGGACGGGTGGGGCGTAACCGTCAGGCCAGTCGGCTGGCGCCCGGGGCGCCGGTGTCACCGGGGTTCTCCGGCAGCTCGGAGGAGTCGACGGTGTCGGAGGCGGGCGGCGCCTGGGCATCGACGGCGACACCGTAGTCGGAGTAGTCGACCGTCGAGACCATGCGGCCACCCGCGGAGTCCAGCTCTTCCCTCTTCTTCACCGGCAGGTCGTGCGAGTCCACCCACAGGTCGATGGTCTCGCTGGTGACGCCGGCCTCGGCCAGGTTGTCCTTGAACAGCTTCAACTGCTTCGGATCGAGCCCGCGGGCCTGCTGACCGACGAGCTTGTCCGCGTCGACCACGCCCGCGTAATGGGTCGCGGTCACGCCGTACAACGACTCGGTGCCGACCTTCTTCACGTCGCCTCCGGCGATCAGCAGCTTCACCGACTGCACCGGGTTGTTGTTCTGGAGCAGCTGGCGCACCATCGCGCCCTGTGCGCTCACCTTGGCGAGCGTCGCGTAGTCGAACTTCAGCCAGTGCCGGCCACCGGTGTGCCGTGCGAACTCGCTCCCGTAGTGCGTGTACATCGCGTCGGGGGTGTAGCGGTAGCCGAGCATCCCCAGCTTGGCGAGCGGGCTGCCGGGCACCAGGTCGACCTCACCGGTCATCCCGTCGGACCAGTCGAACGCCCCCGTGCTGGAGATACCCGGGGAGCCGGCGCCCTGGCCGATCGTCCCCACGACCTTCACCGAATGGGCTCGGTCCATCCGGTCCGCGACCTTCATCAGCACGTCCATCGCGGAGGCCCCGATCGGTGCCGGGGTCGCCGTGGACGACTGCCCAGAGCCCGCGGCGGACTTGGTGCCGCCCCCGCACGCCGTCAGCGTCGCCAGCGCGGCCACCACGGCCACCGCACCGGCCGTGCGCCCCGCCACCCTGCCCCGTCCTGCCTGTGCCATCGTTCCCGCCCCTGTTCACTTTGAGAGGGCAGCAACGTAACGCACACCACGGACACCACGGCGAAAGGCCGGCCCCCGCGCGATGCGGGGACCGGCCTTCCGGGATGCCGGGCGTCAGACCGCGGCCGGGTCTTCCTCGACGAGGAGGTTCCGGGTGCGGTTGGGGTCGACCGGGATGCCGGGGCCCATCGTGGTGGTGATGGCGGCCTTCTTGATGTACCGGCCCTTGGCGGCGGACGGCTTCAGACGCAGGATCTCCTCCAGCGCCGCGGCGTAGTTCTCCACCAGCTGCTGCTCGCCGAAGGAGGCCTTGCCGATGATGAAGTGGAGGTTCGCGTGCTTGTCGACACGGAACTCGATCTTGCCGCCCTTGATGTCGGTCACGGCCTTGGCCACGTCCGGAGTGACGGTGCCGGTCTTCGGGTTCGGCATCAGACCACGCGGACCGAGCACGCGGCCGAGGCGGCCGACCTTGCCCATCAGGTCCGGGGTGGCGACGACGGCGTCGAAGTCCAGGCGGCCCTTGGCGACCTCGTCGATCAGTTCGTCGGAGCCGACGATGTCGGCGCCGGCGGCCTCCGCAGCCGCAGCACGGTCACCGGTCGCGAAGACCAGGACCCGGGCGGTCTTGCCGGTGCCGTGCGGAAGGTTGACGGTGCCACGCACCATCTGGTCGGCCTTGCGCGGGTCGACACCCAGACGCATGGCCACCTCGACGGTGGCGTCGAACTTGGCGGTGGAGGTCTCCTTGGCGAGACGGACGGCCTCGAGCGGGGCGTACTGACGCTCCCGGTCGACCTTGGCCTCCGCAGCCCGGAAGGACTTGCTGCGCTTCACTACTGCTCCTACGTGAGTCTGTGTGGAGTCGTGGTACGGGCCGGCGCGTGGCCCTCCCACCTCGAAAGGTCGGTCGTCAGCCCTCGACCGTGATGCCCATGGAACGGGCGGTGCCGGCGATGATCTTCTCGGCGGCGTCCAGGTCGTTGGCGTTCAGGTCGGGCATCTTGGTGGTGGCGATCTCCCGGACCTGGTCGCGGGTGATCTTGGCGACCTTCTTCGAGTGCGGCTCGCCGGAGCCCTTCTCGACGCCGGCGGCCTTGAGGATCAGCTTCGCGGCCGGCGGAGTCTTGGTCACGAAGGTGAAGGAACGGTCCTCGTAGACCGTGATCTCCACCGGCACGACCATGCCACGCTGCGACTCGGTCGCGGCGTTGTAGGCCTTGCAGAACTCCATGATGTTGACGCCGTGCTGACCCAGCGCCGGACCGACCGGCGGGGCCGGGTTGGCGGCACCGGCCTGGATCTGGAGCTTGATCAGCCCCGTGACCTTCTTCTTCTTGGGAGGCATGTGCTCTCTCCGGGTCCTGAGTCGAGAGTGTTCACACCCGCGGGCAGGCGGCACGCACCCGCCGGCAGGCATACCGCACAACGATAACGGGTACCGCCGCGCGGCCTGAAACCGAGCAGGTCAGACCGGCTGCGAGCGCCGGGCTGACCTGGACGGAAGCGGTGGGAAGAACCGTGGTCAGTTCTTCTGGATCTGGTCGAAGGAGAGCTCCACCGGGGTCTCCCGGCCGAAGATCTCCACCAGGCCCTTGACCTTCTTGGAGTCGGGGTTGATCTCGTTGATGGTCGCCTGGAGGGTGGCGAAGGGACCGTCGGTCACCGTCACCGAGTCGCCGACCTCGAAGTCCAGCACCTGGACCTCGACCTTCTTCTTCGGCGCGGCCTCGCCGCCCTCGGCGCCCGCCGCGGCCTGCTCCTCGACCTCCGGGGCGAGCATCTTGACGACCTCGTCCAGGGTGAGCGGGTACGGGTCGTAGGCGTTGCCGACGAAGCCGGTGACACCCGGGGTGTTGCGGACCACGCCCCACGACTCGTTGGTCAGGTCCATGCGGACGAGCACGTAGCCGGGGAGCTTGTTCTGCTTGACGGTGCGCCGGTCGCCGTTCTTGATCTGGACGACCTCCTCCTGCGGCACCTCGGCCTGGAAGATGTAGTCCTCGACGTTGAGCGAGACGGCGCGCTGCTCCAGGTTGGCCTTCACGCGGTTCTCGTAACCGGCGTAGGTGTGGATCACGTACCAGTCGCCGGGCAGGGTGCGCAGCTCCTCGCGGAACGCGGTCACCGGGTCGACGGCGGGGGCGGCCGGCTCCTCGGCCTCCTCGACGGCCTCGGTCTCGACGCCCTCGGTCTCGACGCCCTCGGTCTCGACGCCCTCGGTCCCGGCCTCGGCGTCCTCGGCCCCGGTCTCCTCGGCGGCCTCGTCCTCCGCGGCCTCCTCGGTGGTCTCCGCAGCCGCGGTCTCCTCGGCCGCCGCGGCGGTGTCGCGCTCGGTGTCGTCGCCCTGGGCCTCGACCGATTCTGCGCTCGCCGCAGCCTCGTCGGCCGCCGCGGCGGTCTCGTCGGCGTCGTACAGGTTCGGGTCAGACACGATGGCTGCTTCTTCCTGGCTTCAAGGGGTGGAACGATGCGCTCGGGCGACCGCGGTGGCGGGCGCCCTTGGCGGGGTCTCAGCCGAAGACGTACTTCAGCAGCGAGGAGAATCCCCAGTCGACCACGGTCACGATACCGATCATGACCGCGACGAAGACGATCACCACGGTGGTGTACGACATGAGGTCGTTGCGGGCGGGCCAGACGACCTTCCGCAGCTCCGCGATGATCTGCCGGTAGAAGAGTCCGATCCGGGCGAAGGGGCCCTTCTTGCCGCGCTTTCCGCCGCGCTTCTTCTTCGCCCTCGCGTCGAGCGCCTCGTCGGCCTCGTTCTCGGGTCGACCACTTTCAGGCGTCGCGGTGGAGCCCAAGGCTTCCGTCACTCGTCCTCACCTGAATCCGGGTCTCGGCCGTGCCGCGCCCGGTCGAGCCGCACGGCGGTGGTGCTTTCTTACGGCAGTTCACAACGTACGCGTGCACGCACCCGCGGTGATGATGCGTGTAGCAGGGCCGGAGGGACTTGAACCCCCAACCGCTGGTTTTGGAGACCAGTGCTCTACCACTTGAGCTACGACCCTTTGGTTTACCCCAACCTACCGCATCAGAACCGTCGCACAGGGCACGCAGCACTGATCCGCCGTCGAGGACCAACGAGGCATGAGTGTACGGGTTTCCCGGCCGGGCGTCGAACGACCTGGGCCACTCCGGCGTGGGACACCTGGACAAACCCCCGTGCCGGGGCCCCGCCGGGTCTGCGACGATGGCAGTCATGACCGCAGCTACTCCCCCCGTCCAGTCCCCTACCGAACGGCGGGTCTCGGCCCGCATCGGCTCGATCTCCGAATCCGCCACCCTCGCGGTGGACGCGAAGGCCAAGGCGCTCAAGGCGGCCGGCCGCCCGGTCATCGGCTTCGGGGCCGGTGAGCCCGACTTCCCCACCCCCGACTACATCGTCGAGGCGGCGGTGGCGGCCTGCCGCGACCCCAAGTACCACCGCTACACCCCGGCCGGCGGCCTCCCGGAGCTGAAGGAGGCCATCGCCGCCAAGACGCTGCGTGACTCCGGCTACCAGGTCGAAGCCTCCCAGGTGCTGGTGACCAACGGCGGCAAGCAGGCGATCTACGAGGCGTTCGCCGCCATCCTCGACCCGGGCGACGAGGTCATCGTCCCGGCCCCGTACTGGACCACCTACCCCGAGTCGATCCGGCTGGCGGGCGGCGTGCCGGTGGAGGTCGTGGCGGACGAGACCACCGGCTACCGGGTCTCGGTCGAGCAGCTGGAAGCGGCGCTGACCCCGCACACCAAGGTGCTGCTCTTCGTCTCGCCGTCCAACCCCACCGGCGCGGTCTACACCCGCGAGCAGGTCACCGAGATCGGCCGCTGGGCCGCGGAGAAGGGCCTGTGGGTCCTCACCGACGAGATCTACGAGCACCTGGTCTACGGGGACGCCGAGTTCACCTCGCTGCCGGTGGTCGTCCCCGAGCTGCGGGACAAGTGCGTCGTGGTCAACGGCGTCGCCAAGACGTACGCCATGACCGGCTGGCGGGTCGGCTGGGTGATCGGCCCCAAGGACGTGATCAAGGCGGCGACCAACCTCCAGTCGCACGCCACCTCCAACGTCTCCAACGTGGCCCAGGCGGCGGCGCTGGCCGCGGTCTCCGGCGGCCTGGAGGCGGTGGCCACCATGCGCGCCGCCTTCGACCGGCGGCGGCGCACCATGGTGCGGATGCTCAACGAGATCGACGGCGTGCTCTGCCCGGAGCCGGAGGGCGCCTTCTACGCCTACCCGTCGGTCAAGGCGCTGCTCGGCAAGGAGATCCGCGGCAAGCGCCCGAAGGACACCGTGGAGCTGGCCGCGCTGATCCTGGAGGAGGCCGAGGTCGCGGTGGTGCCGGGTGAGGCCTTCGGCACCCCGGGTTACCTGCGGCTGTCGTACGCGCTCGGCGACGAGGATTTGGTCGAGGGCGTCTCGCGGATCCAGAAGCTGCTGGCGGAGGCGCGCGACTGACCCGCCGGTCCGCTCACGCTTGCGGGCAAGCCCCCGTTCGGAAGACCCGGTCGCGCAAACCGGTTCCGGCGGGGGCTTGGCTGTAGCAGGATCTTGGGATGGCGCGCGATGTACATCTGCTTCCCAAGGCCCACCTCCACCTGCACTTCACCGGTTCGATGCGCACCAGCACGCTGCTGGAGCTGGCCGAGACCTACGGCGTCCACCTGCCGGAGGCGCTCACCTCGGGCGAGCCGCCGAAGCTGCGGGCCACCGACGAGCGCGGCTGGTTCCGCTTCCAGCGGCTGTACGACATCGCCCGCTCGGTGCTGCGTACCCCCGAGGACATCCGCCGGCTGGTCCGCGAGGCCGCCGAGGAGGAGGTCGAGGACGGCTCGGGGTGGCTGGAGATCCAGGTGGACCCGACCTCGTACGCCCCGCGGCTGGGCGGGCTCATCCCGGCGCTGGAGATCATCCTGGACGCGGTGGACGAGGCGAGCCGGCTGACCGGGGTCGGGATGGCGGTGGTGGTCGCCGCCAACCGCACCCGTCACCCGCTGGACGCCCGCACCCTGGCCCGGCTCGCGGTGCGGTACGCCGACCGCGGGGTGGTCGGCTTCGGGCTCTCCAACGACGAGCGGCGCGGCCTCGCCCGCGACTTCGACCGGGCCTTCGCCATCGCCCGGGACGGCGGGCTGCTGGCCGCCCCGCACGGCGGTGAACTCGCCGGCCCCGGCAGCGTCCGCGACTGCCTGGACGACCTGCACGCCGCCCGGGTCGGCCACGGGGTGCGGGCCGCCGAGGACCCGGCGCTGCTGGCCCGCCTCGCCGAGCAGCGGATCACCTGCGAGGTCTGCCCGGCGTCCAACGTGGCGCTGGGCGTCTACGAGAAGCCCGAGGACGTTCCGCTGCGCACCCTGTTCGAGGCCGGGGTGCCGATGGCGCTGGGCGCCGACGACCCGCTGCTGTTCGGCTCCCGGCTGGCCGCCCAGTACGAGCTGGCCCGGCAGGCGCACGGCTTCAGCGACGAGGAGCTGGCCGAGCTGGCCCGCCAGTCGGTACGGGGTTCCCGCGCCCCGGAGCCGGTGCGGCGGCGGCTGCTGGCCGGGATCGACGACTGGCTGGCGTCGTGACGCCCCTGGCCTAGGCCTTGCCGTCGCCGGGGGCGGGCAGGTCGTACAGCGGGTAGACGGGGTCGGGGTCCCGGCGGCGCTGGTGCGGTACGAAGCGGTGCCGGCGCCGGCCCCCGCTGCGGGGCGCGCGCATCGGCCACAGCAGCACGTACGCCGCCGAGCCGACCGCGAAGGCGAGCCGGATCAGCCCCCGCGCCGAGTCCGACGGGACGATCAGCGCGCTGCCGTACAGCGAGATCAGCGCGATCCAGCTCACCCACGGCACCAGCCTGCGCTGCCCGATGGCGTCCCAGATCAGGGTGCCCAGCAGCACCGAGGCGCTGTAGTACGTGTAGACGCTGGGGTCGAGCAGGATGCGGGCGTCGGCGGCGACCAGGATCACCGCCGGCCAGCGCCCGCGGTGCACGGCGAGGGTGCCCAGCCCCAGGCCCAGCGCCATCTGGGCGGGCCGGTCCCACCACGGGGTGGCCGGGTCGGTCACCCCGAACCAGCGCAGCGAGGAGGCTGCCTGGTTGGGGATGGTGAAGTGGGCGGCGGCCATGGTGTTGCCGTTGCCGACGTAGAACGGCAGCCAGGCGATGGCCACCAGCCCCACCGTCCACAGCGCCGAGCGCAGCCAGGTGCGGCGCGGCAGGGTGAGCAGCAGCGGCAGGAAGGCCACCGCCCACGGCTTGGAGTCCACCGCCAGGGCGAGGAAGACCCCGGTGGCGGTGGCCTGCCCGCGTACCACCGCGCGCACCGCGAACGTGGTGAAGAACAGCGCCATCACGTCGTCGAGGTGGGCGAAGCGTGCCGAGACCTCCACCCACATCGGGATGAAGGCGGCGCCGGCGATGAGCACCCGCTGCTGGAGGCGCCGGTGGTTGGTGCCGGTGCCCAGGTAGTGGTCGGCGGCGGCGCGGCCGATCAGGACCAGCATCCACAGCCCGAGCCCCGACATGAACGCCTCGGCGAGTTTCTCGCCCAGCGCGGCGGGGAAGGGTGCGAACAACCCCGCGACCAGGAAGCTGACCGGGCCGATCTGCAGCTCCGGGTGGTTGGCGTAGAGCGCGAGCCCTCCGCCGCCGCTCTGCCCGAAAAGCAGCTGCTCGCCCTCGCGCAGGTA